>NZ_JBXASF010000001.1:0-661739 GCF_058809015.1 Caulobacter sp. GW821-FHT11A05
CGCTATCCGACGATCAGGCTGGTCAATGCCCGGGCCGACAGCGTCTCCGGCGCCATCGACGACTTCTCCGTCCTCACCGGCGATGGCCAAAGCCTTGCGGCGCGCCGCCTGATCCTGAGCTATGGCATCGTCGACCAGATGCCTAATGTTCCGGGCTTCGCCGAAAGCTGGGGCGCATCCATCGTGCCCTGCCCCTATTGCGACGGCTTTGAAGTCGCCGGCCAGCATTGGGGCCTCGTCTGGTCCGGCCCGCAGTCGCACAATCAGGTCAGGCTGTTCCACGATTGGACCGACAGGTTGACGGTCTTCGCCGATGGTCACGACCTCTCGCCCGATATCCGGGCCGATCTGGCGCGCCGCAACGTCCCGGTCGTCGATGGCCGGATCACCGGGATCGCCCGTCACGGCGACCACAACGCCACCGTCAAGCTTGATACCGGCCCCGATGTCGCGGTCGACATCCTGTTCGCGCATCCGCGCAACAGGCCGTCGGCAAGCCTGCATGAATCCCTGGGCCTCGCCACGGTCGATACGCCCCTCGGCATCGTCCTCAAGGTCGACGAGCGCCGCGAAACCAGCACGGCCGGCGTCTACGCCGCCGGCGACCTCACCAACCCCACCTTGCCCTCGGTCACCACGGCGTCATGGCAAGGCGCGATGGCGGGTATCTTCGCCCAGCAGTCGATGCTGGTTTGAGAAGACAGACATGGAGTTCGAACACGTCACCTTCGATCTGCCACACGGCGCCTTTCACGCGCTGCAGGGTGGTGATCCCGATGGTCAACCGACGATCGTCTTGCACGGCTTCCCGGACCATCCGCCGACCGCGAAGCCCTTCCTTGCCGAGCTCGGCCGCCGTGGACGTCACGTCTTGGCGCCCTGGCTTCGGGGTTACGCTCCGTCCCCGACCGCGGGGCCGTTTGACTTCGCGGCCCTCACCGGCGACGTGCTCGCGCTGATCGACCGCTGGTCTCCGGGGCGACCCGTGGAGTTGATTGGCCACGACTGGGGCGCCCTGATCACCTACGATACCTGCGTCACGGCGCCGGAGCGGATCAAACGCGCGGTCACGCTCGCAATCCCTCACCCACTCACGTTCATGAGCCGGCTGACGCACCCCGCTCAGCTAGGCCGGAGCTGGTACATGGGGCTCTTTCAACTGCCTGGAAGCGGCTGGGTGGCCACCGCCCGCGATCTCGCCCTCATCGACTACCTCTGGCGTCAGTGGTCGCCCGGCTTCTCGCTTGATCCTGCTCTCCAGGCGGAGCTGCACGAGCACCTGCGGGCGAGCATGCCCGCGCCTCTAGAGTACTACCGGGCGATGCTGCGACCCGGCATGCTTGCGGCGACGCGCCGCATGTCTAAGCCGATCGAGGTGCCCCTGTTGCAGCTTCACGGCGCCAACGACGGCTGCATCCTCCCCGCGCAGGTCGACGACCGACATCGGTTCGCCGCCCGGCACGCGATGGAAGTCGTCCCCGACGTCGGTCACTTTCTGCACATCGAAGCCCCCGAGGCGATCGTGGAACGGATCGCGGCGTGGACCGGGTAGCGTCCTTTCAGCCCTACGAAAAAACCTCGAGCGAAAGCTCCTCGACGACGAGGATTGCCGTGACAGTGTAGTCAGCTGGATGCACACGGAAATCCGGGGACACTATATAGGTTTCAGTCGGACGCACGCGCGTTGTCGGGCCCTCAGTCCAGGCAACCGGAACGCTACGCCTCGCCCTTCGCCTCAAGCTCCTGAATCCGTCCCTCGATCTGCTTGGTCAGCTGGTAAATCTCGGTCAAATCCCCGATCCGGTGCCGCTCCTCCGCCTTGTCCACGAAGGTGCCGACATACTTCGTCGTCACCCCATTGAAGTGCAGCCGCGCGATGGTCTTGCGGTTGTTGTCGTCCAGCAGGATGGCGCAGTAGGACTTCGCGTCCCGCATCACCACCCGGCCCGGCTTCACCAGGCGAGCGGCGATGGCCTGGACGATGTGGAAGCCTGAAATCTCCTCCGGGGTGGTGACGACCTCCTCCTCCGAGCCGATGGCGACATCGGCGCCCGTCTCGTCCGCCGGGGCCGCCGCGTTCAGCGCGGTGGACAGCCGGTTGTTCACCGAGTCCCGGATGATGGCGCTGAAGGTCGCGACGATCAGCTTGCCGAAGGTGTCGCGCACCTGGGCGGTGACCCGGCCGTCCTGCACCCGCGCCGCCATCAGCCGCACGAACTCCTCGGACGGCTCGGCGATCTCGCGCTCCAACTCGATCCGCAGCAGGGACTGCAGCTTCAGCAGCCCGGCCTCCTGCACGATCTTGTCGATGTCGAACGACTGCTTGGTGAACTTCTCGATGGTCCGGATGTCGCCGGGTTTGAGGCTGTCGACGCTGCAGGTGAAGAACGGCTTCTGGTCCATCCGGTTGGGCGTCTCGACGTCCGAGTAGAACTGATAGACCACGCCATTGGTCAGGATGGCGAGGCGGGCGTCGGTGACGCTGAAATAGCGGAACAGCTGGCTGGCGTGATTAATGTTCAGCGGCGCGCTGGCCGGCTTGCACTCGACGAGGATGCGGATCTTGCCTTCGTCGCAGATCGCGTAGTCGACCTTCTCGCCCTTCTTGGTGCCGACGTCGGCCGTGTACTCCGGGATGACCTCCTTCGGGTTGAAGACGTCGTAGCCCAGCATCTGGATGAAAGGCATGACCAGGGCGTTCTTGGCGGCCTCCTCCGTCAGCAGGACTTCCCGATGGTCGACGGTGCGCTTGTGAAGCTCGGCGAGCTTGGTTTGCAGGTCCATTGAATTCCCCCCAATGTCGAAGAAACCTATCCTTCAACCTAGGTGAGAGTCCAGTGAGCGGGGCCGAGCCTCAGGGCCGGGCCAGTTCGGGGGGACAGGCCCGCCCGCCCCCCTGCGCGTAAACCCCAATTATGGTGACGGCGCCCTCAATTCTGGACGCTCGATCTCGGCAATAGCCGCCGCGGCAAGGGTCGTCGGAATAAGCGCACGGTCAGCGAAATCGAGGCCAGCGTTCGCCCCTCAGCCTCCCGGCTCCGGCAGTCCCGGCGCGCTTTGCACCATGGACGGCCGCGCCGCGACCCGGCTCCACCACCCTGACAGACGCGGGAACCGCGCCAGCAGGACGCCGCCCTCCGGGGCCGGGGCGAAATAGGCCATCATCGGGGCCAGGTGGATATCGGCCAGCGTCAGTTGCTCGCCCAGCAGCCAGGGCCCGTCGCCTGAAAGTCCTTCGAGCGCCTGCAGGACGGTGGCCGACGTCTGCAATCCCCGGCGCACCTCGTCTTCATCGACGTCGTGGCCGAGATGCGGCCTGAAAACCCGGTGTGAGAAGACCTGACGCACCATGGGCCGATAGCCATAGCTGTCGATGATGGAGACGATCTGCTGCATCCTCGCCCGCATGGCCGCCGTCGTCGGCTGCAGGGCGGGCCCATCGAACGCCTCGTCGATGTAGCGGGTGATGGCCCCGGTCTCGTAGAGAACGAAATCGCCGTCGACCAGCGTCGGCACACGCTGGAACGGGTTCATGGCCAGATATCGCTCGGGAACGGCGTCCGCGAAGGGATCGACCTCGACGTGGCGATGGGACAGGCCTTTTTCGGCGAGGGCCACCCGCGCGATGCGGGTATAGACGCTGTAGTGATAGCCGTGCAGTTCCAGCGTCATCGCCGTCCTCCTGGCAGGGGCCCGCGTCAGGACGCTCAATGTATGCCCGCGACTGGCCTGGCAAGTCGCGGAATAACGCCGAGCTCAGGGGACGGCCGCACCTGTCCTCCAACGCCAGGCCCCTTATGAATATGTCTGGACATATTCACCGGGCTTCCCGGCTCAGCATCCCGCCGTCGCGGCGGACAGCGCCAAGAGCCCTGAACCCAGCACAACAAAACCCATACGCCACCCCTACGAAACCCCAACGCCAACCCTACTGAATCCAGCCTCCGCCACCATCCTTTCACAACGCAAATACCATATTTTTTCAACCACTTACCTTCTAGGCCCCGACGAAAATCTGCTATAATGGCTGACGCTTCGATAAGGCGGCCGAGAGGCGAGGATGGTTGGTCCCGGGCGTCCTCACTCCGGAAAGGCCGCTTCGATCCCCGCCCAGTGGTCTCTCAGGAACGTCACCGGCGACCCGCCCGCGAGGTCACAGATGCGAGGCATGGCGGCGGCGACCGCTTCGGGGGTCAGGGCCGGGTCGAGGATCCCCGGGCTTTCGAGGAAGGCCATGCGGCAGACCCGGCCGCCGCCGGCCGTGAAGATCTCGCCGGTGGCGGCGCAGGCGCGGCTGGCCAGGTAGGCGGTCACCACGGCGACCAGATCGGCCGGCATGTGGCGGGCCATCCAGTCGCGGAACGCCGGGTCCGGATGCTTGTCCAGAAGGCGGGTGGAGGCTGACGGCATGATGGCGTTGACCTTGACGCCGAGGGCTTCGCCGGACAGCGCCGCGTCCTTGGTCAGGCCGATGATCCCCGCCTTGGAGGCCGCATAGGGGCCGCTGATGCCGGTGCCCAGCGCCGCGTTGGAGCTGGTGTTGACGATCCGCCCGTAGCCCTGGGCGATCATCGCGGGCCAGACGGCGCGCATCAGGGCGAAGGAACCCAACAGGTTCACCTCCAGCACCCGGTCGATGGCCTCATCGGCGACCACGCCGAAGGCGCCGGGGCTGGCGATGCCGGCGTTGTTGACCAGGATGTCGATGCGCCCGAAGGCCTGGGTCGCCGCGCCGGCGATGGCGCGGGCCGCGTCGTGCCCGCCGACCGGGGTCGCCTCGGCCTGCGCCACGCCGCCCGCGGCCCTGATCTCGGCGGCGACGGCGCCGGCCAGCTCTGGGTCGGCGTCATTGACCAGCACGGCGGCGCCGCGCGCGCCGAGCGCCAGCGCCGTCGCCCTTCCGATGCCGTCGCCCGCGCCGGTGACGATGGCGGCCTGGCCGGTGAATTCGATGGCGCTCATCGGGCGATTAGGGCCGCCGGCGCCGCTGGCGACAAGGGCCGCGCGGCCAGGCATCGCGATTGCGAACAGTCGCCCCAGCGGACCCATACGCCGGCCAGCGGGATGCAACCTCGCGCCCCTTCCAGACGGCTCTTATAAAAGTACCCGACTGTACACTTTTGGCTTGACTCTCCTCCGCACTCCGGAATATCAAACCGTACGGTACGGTTTTTACGATACCGGTTCGACAGGAGATTTTCGAATAATGTTCAAGTTGATCTGGCCGGTCGCCACGCTTGGCGTCGTCGTTCTCGCGGCCGCCAGCACCCATGCCGCGGAGCCCGACTGGCCTGTCCAGGGCAACGTCGGCGCCACGTTCGAGGGCGACCTGAACAGCCAGGCCATCACCGTCGGCCTTCGCTACAAGCTCGGTTCCTGAGGCGGCCCTCCCCCCCTCCCCAAGCCTCGGGATCTGACCCGGCGCCTCCGTCCTCGACGGGGGCGCCGGCCTCATTTCAGGGACAGGCGTTCCCCGCGCCAGGAGTGAGCCATGCTTCCGCTGCTGCCCCAGTCGCTGGGCCTGATCACCGTCTTCACGGCGCTGACGGTTTCGATGATCGGGGCCTATGCCTCGCTGACCGGTTCGCGGCGGCGGTTCAGCGCCGACGTCCTGTCGGCCAACCGCCAGCGGTGGAGCGAGACCATCCGCGACCGGCTGGCCGAACTGCTGGCCGTGATGAACGCCGCCCAGGTGGTCAAGCGGGCCTCCGCCGGCCGCTGGCGGGGCGGCGCCGGCCCGGTGAAGGGCGGTCACGTCCTGGCTGAAAAGCTGGAAAAGACCTTCCTCGCCATCGCCCAGATTCAGCTCCTCACCAACCCCGCCGATCCCCGGCATCTGGCCCTGAACGACATGATCGCCAAGGCGGTCGGCTATCTGCAGGAAGAGGCCCTGCACGAGGCGGAACTGGCGGCCTGCCGGGAGCAGGTCATAGACCTTGGCCGCGCAATCATCCGGGATGAATGGAGCCGGGTGAAGCGCGGCGTCTAGCGCCCGCGGCCGGCCGGCAAGGCCACTGGCCGCGGGCCGGGCTTTCAGACCCCGTAGGCGCGAAAGAAGACGTCCAGGCCGGCGGTGACCGCGGCCTCCATCTCATGGGCGGTGATCGCCGGGTCGCCGTGCAGCCGCCGCTCCACCAGATCCGCCTCGATCAGGCCGCGGAAATGCAGGGTCGCCACATTGGGATCGGCATTGCGCAGGCGCCCCGCCTGCATCTCCTGGTCCAGCATGGCCGCGAACCTGCGCCAGTGCGGCCGGACGAAACGGGTCCGCAGGCGCTCGCCCAGGTCCGACCGCTTGCCCTCGGCGACCAGCGAACGCTCGATATCCATGTTGTCCGGCGACATGCGGATTTCCAGGTAGCGGCGGGCGAAGGCCAGCAACCGGGCTTCGAGATCCCCATCGCCCTCGAGCTGGGTGAAGGCCAGGTCGGCCTGGTCCTCGATGATGTCCTCCAGGACCGCGGCGAACAGCTGCTCCTTGGACTGGAAGTAGCCATAGAGGGTGGCCTTCGAGCCGCCGACCTTCTCGGAAATCTCGGACATCGTCGTCCGCTCGTAGCCATTCTCCCGGAACACGCTCCAGGCCGCCTCGACGATGGCCCGTCGGCGGGCATCGGTTCTCACACGCATCTACAACACAGCTCCTTATCTGAACCCGACCGTACATTTTTCGCTTGACGGTGCAAGGGCGTCCCCATATCTAAACCATAACGTACGGTTTTCAAGAAGGGGCCGCTCATGCTGGCTTTAAAAACACGATCTGCTCAGGCCGGCCGGACAGCGCTGCTCCTGGGCGCGGCCGCCATGGCCCTGTCGGCCTGCGCCTCGGTTCCCGACCTCGGCGCCGCGCCCGGGCCGAAACCCGCCGAGGCCTATGCGGCCAGCCAGTCCTTCGCGTCGCCCACCGCCGAATGGCCGGCGGATCGCTGGTGGCGGGCCTATGGCGACAGCCAGCTCGACACCCTGATCGACGAGGCCCTGGCCGGATCCCCCGACCTGGCGGCGGCCCAGGCCCGCGTGATGCGGGCCGAAGCCCTGGCCCGCCAGGCCGGCGCTGCGCTGGCCCCGCAGGTCGCGGCCCAGGGCTCGGCCAGCGCGGTCAGGCAGAGCGCCAACAACGGCGCGCCCAAGGCGGCCGTGCCCGACGGCTGGAACGATGCCGGCCAGCTCGGCCTCAGCCTCGACTGGCAGCTGGACCTGTACGGCCGCAATCGCGCCCTGCTGGCCGCCGCGACCACCCAGGCCGAGGCCGCCCGCGCCGACGCCGCCACGGCCCGGCTGATGCTGTCGACCTCCGTCGCCGAGGCCTACGCCGGGCTCGCCCAGCTGTATGCCGAACAGGATGCGGCGCGGGAGGCGCTGCGGGTCCGGTCGGCGACCGAGGACCTGCTGGCCCAGCGCCAGGTCCGGGGCCTGGAGACCCGCGCCGCCGTCGAGCGCGCCCACGCCGGCCGCGCCGCCGCCCAGGCTCAGCTCGAAACCGTCAACGAGGCCATCGGCCTGACCCGCAACGCCATCGCCGCCCTGCTGGGCCAGGGCCCGGACCGGGGGCTGTCCATCGGCCGCCCGACGCCCGGCGCCATCCGCGCCTTCGGCCTGCCCGGGACCCTGCCGGCCGATCTGGTCGGCCGTCGCCCCGACATCGTCGCCGCCCGGCTGACGGCCGAGGCCGCCGGCCAGCGGATCAAGGTGGCCCGCGCGGACTTCTATCCGAACGTCAACCTGACCGGCTTCATCGGCCTGGAGGCGTTCGGCCTGGACCTGCTGGCCAAGTCGGACTCCGTCGCCGGCTCGATCGGGCCGGCCGTCAGCCTGCCGATCTTCAGCGGCGGCCGGTTGGAGGGCGCCTACAAGGGCGCCCGCGCCGACTATGAGATCGCCGTCGCCGCCTACAACCAGACCCTGACCCAGGCGCTGAAGGACGTCGCCGATGCGGCGGTCAGCACCCGGGCCCTGGGCGGCCGGCTGGCCAGCACCCGCGAAGCCTACGACGCCTCCGAGGCGGCCTATCAGCTCGTGCGGATGCGCTACGCCCGCGGGCTCGGGACCTATCTCGACGTCCTCACCGCCGAAGACGCCCTGATCCAGAACCGCCGCGCCCTCGCCGCGCTCGAAGCCCGCGCCTTCACCCTCGATGTCGCCCTCGTCCGGGCGCTCGGCGGCGGCTACGGCGCCTGACCCAGTCCAGATCCCATCCAGGACCCTCATCATGAACAAGCACGTCTCTCCCAAAGACCTGGTCATCGACCACGAACTGCCGCCCACGACGCCGCCGAACGGCCTGCGCAAGAAGCTGTTCGCCGGCTTCGCCGCCATCCTCGTGGCGGCCGGCGGCGGGTTCGCCGCCTATGAGGCGCTCATCGCCTCGGGCTTCGTCGAGACCGACAACGCCTATGTCGAGGCCGAGGCCGCCCAGGTCACGGCCCTGACCTCCGGCCCGGTGGCGCAGGTCCAGGTGGTCGACACCCAGGCGGTGAAGAGGGGCGATATTCTGGTCGTGCTCGACGCCACCGACCGCCGGCTCGAACTGGCCCAGGCCGAGGCCGCCCTGGCCCAGATCGAGCGCCGGGTGCGCGGCATCGCCGCCACCGACGACGCCCTGGGCGGCCAGCTCGGGGCCCGCCGCGCCGACCTGGCCCGCGCCCGCGCCGACTACGCCCGGGCCGCCAGCGAGTATGAACGCCGCCGTCCCCTGGCGGGCAGCGGCGCCATCTCCGCCGAGGAACTCGGCACCGCCAGGACCTCGGTCGACACGGCCCAGGCCGCCGTCGCCCAGGCCGAGGCCAATCTGCGCGCCGCCGATGGCGCGCGGGAAGCCAACCGGATGCTGATCGCCGGGCTGCCCTTGAACCAGAACCCCGAGGTGGCGGCCGCCCGGTCCCGCGTCGAACAGGCCAGGGTCGCCCTGTCGCGGACCGTCGTCCGCGCCCCGGTCGACGGCATCGTCGCCAAGCGCACCGTCCAGGTCGGCCAGATGGTCCAGCCGGGCTCGCCGCTGATGGCCGTGGTGCCGGTCCAGCAGGCCTATGTCAGCGCCAACTTCAAGGAAGGCCAGCTGCAGAAGGTCCGTGTCGGCCAGCCGGTCGAGCTGGAGAGCGACCTGTACGGAAGCAAGGTGGTCTACCACGGCCGGGTGGCCGGCTTCTCGGGCGGCACCGGCGCGGCCTTCTCGGTCGTTCCGGCCCAGAACGCCACCGGCAACTGGATCAAGGTCGTGCAGCGCCTGCCGGTGCGGGTCGCCCTCGATCCGGCGGAGCTGAAGGCCCATCCGCTCAAGGTCGGCCTGTCCATGAAGGCCACCATCGACGTCTCGCACTGACGGAACGCCGCCATGACCCTTGCAATCGCCGCGCCCGCCGAGCGGGCGCCGGCCGGTCCCCTCACGGGCGGCCGGCTGATCCTGGCCGCTGTCCTCATTGGCCTCGGCAACTTCCTGGTGGTGCTCGACACCACCATCGCCAACGTCTCGGTGCCGACCATCGCCGGCGACCTCGGAGTCTCGGCCAGCCAGGGCACCTGGGTGATCACCTCCTATGCCGTGGCCGAAGCCATCACCGTGCCGCTGACCGGCTGGCTGGCCGCCCGGTTCGGCGCCCAGCGGGTCTTCCTCACCTGCTTCCTGGCCTTCGCGGCGATCTCGCTGCTCTGCGGCCTGGCCAATTCGATGGGCATGCTGATCGGGGCCCGCGTCCTGCTCGGCCTGATCGGCGGACCGATCATGCCGCTCTCGCAGATGCTGCTGCTGCGGATATTCCCCAAGGAGAAGGCGACCTTCGCCACGGTGATCTGGGCGATGACCACCCTGGTCGGACCGGTCGCCGGACCGATCCTGGGCGGCATCATCTGCGACAGCGTCGGCTGGCAGTGGATCTTCTACATCAAGGTGCCGATCGCCGCCGCCGGCGGGCTGGCGCTCATGTGGCTGCTGCGGGGCCAGGCCGATCCAAGGATCAAGGCCTTCATCGACACCGTCGGCCTGGCGCTGCTCGTCGTCTGGGTGGCCGCCCTGCAGATCATGCTCGACGAGGGGCGCAACCACGACTGGTTCGCATCGCATGAGATCGTCGCCCTGGCGGTGATCGCGGCGGTGGGCTTCGTCGCCTTCGTGATCTGGGAACTGACCGCCAGGCACCCGATCGTCGACCTGCGCATCTTCCGGCACCGGGGCTTCACGGCCGCGGCCACGACCTACTCCGTCGGCTTCGGGGCCTTCTTCGCCAGCATCGTGCTGCTCCCCCTCTGGCTGCAGTCCAACATGGGCTACACGGCCACCTGGGCGGGCTACGCCACCGGCATCATGGGCATCTTCGCGGTGGTCTGCGCGCCGATGGTCGGCAAGGCGGTGGAGAAGTTCGACGCCCGTCTGGTCGTCTCGCTGGGCATCGTCGGCCTTGGCCTGATCATGGTCTGGCGGATGGGGTTCAACCCGGATGTCACCTTCCTGCAGATGGCTTGGCCGACGCTGCTGACGGGCGTCTTCATGGTCATGTTTTTCGTGCCGGTCACCGGGCTGGCGATGGCCAGCGTCGAGCCGCACGAACAGGCCAACGCCGCCGGCATCTCCAACTTCATGCGGACTCTGGCCGGCGCCTTCGCCACCTCGCTCATCCAGACCGGATGGTCGAACGCGGCGCGGGAGAACCAGACCGAGCTGGCCGGCGCCATGCACAACGGCGACAGGGTGGTCGACGCCATGACCGCCCAGGGCGCGCCCCGGGATGTCGCCACCGCCATGCTGAGCGGCGTCGTCGAGGGCCAGAGCGTGATGCTGGCGACGCTCAACATGTTCGCCGTCATCGCCGTCTGCTTCGGCATCGCCGCCGCCATCATCTGGCTGGCGCCGAAACCCGAGGGCCCGATCGACACCAGCGGGGCGCACTAGGCGCCCCGACCACCCCCGAGGGCCGGAGGCCGGCAATGACCCAGACCGACACCTCGCGCCGCCTGAACCTCGTCACGGTCGCGGCCGCCTGCGCGCTGCTCTGGGCCTTCCGGTCGGTCCTGGCCCCGTTCGCCCTGGCGCTGGTCATCGCCATCCTGATCGAGGCCCTGGTCCGGGCGCTGGGCCGGCGGCTGCCCGGCGGCGGTGGTCGGTCGGCGCGGCTGCTCGCCGGCGCCATCGTCGTCGGCGTCCTGCTGGCCGGGGCGGCGGTGCTGGCCGACGGAGTTGCGCGGACGGCGGCGTCGGTTCCACGGCTGGTCCCGGTCCTCGACCAGCTGGTCCGTGACGCCACGGGCGCGGCGGGCCTGCGCACGCCGCTGGGCCTGGAGGCCCTGGCGGCTCGCCTTGATGCGCCGGCCCTTACGGCCAAGGCGGTCGCCGCCGCCCAGGACGCCCTCTCGGCGACCGCGCTGACGGCCCTGTTCCTCATCTTCCTGCTGGCCTGCCGGCCGTTGATCGAAGCCAAGCTGCTGGAAGTGGCCAGTTCGGACGGGGCCGGACGCGGCCTGGCGCTGCTGGAGCGCTCCGTCCGGGGGGTGGAGACCTACGCCTGGATCCAGACCGTGACAGGGCTGGTCATCGCGATCGGGTCCGGCGCGGTCATGCTGGCGACCGGCCTTCACGACCCGCTGTTCTGGGCCGTGGTGATCTTCCTGTTCGCCTATCTGCCGGTGGTCGGCGTCGCGCTCGGCGCCGTGGGACCGGCGCTGTTCGCGCTGCTTCAGTTTCAAAGCGCCTGGCCGGCCGTCGCCATCTTCTGCGGCATCCAGATCGTCGGGGCCGTGGTCGGCAACCTCGTCCTGCCCAAGATGCAGGCCGACAGCCAGAACATCGATCCGGCCGTCAGCATCGTCGCCGTCGGCGTCTGGACAGTCCTCTGGGGCGTCCCGGGCGCCTTCCTGGCGGTTCCGCTGACCCTGGCGCTGATGGTCCACCTGTCGCAGCACAGCAACCTGCGCTGGCTGGCGATCCTGATCTCGAACGATGGCCGGCCCGATACGGTCAATGAGCCGGGAGAGCGCCCACCTGCACCGCGCGACGCCGTCACCGGTGCCGCGCCGCCGCCGCCTCAGGAGCCGGCGATGTAGTCGACCAGGTCGCCGAGCGTACAGCTGGGCGGCGTCCTCGTCGGGTTGATCCCCCAATTCGGGGAACGCCCTGCCGTTGTTCGCGGGGAGGGGCAACGCCATAACCTCGCGCAACCCACCCCATACAATCCGCATGGCGCCCGAACGGAATCCCAAGCATAACCCCACGGAATCCCGCCTCGACCACCACCTTTTCGCGATGCAAATCGCAGGGTTTTCAATCGCTTACATTCTGGACCCCGGCGAAAACCTGCTATACTGCCCGGCGCTTCGATAAGGCGGCCGGCGCGGGGCGGGACGGCGGGCTTTGGACGCCCCCCTTTCGTGGGGCGCGGCGGGGCGCCAAATTGACGTTTAGTTCGGCCAGATCATCGGATTGGGCCCTTTAGGTTGGGAAGCTGATGATCAAGGCGAAACTGACGGCGCTGGCCGTTCTGGGGATCGCGCTGGCGGGGCTGGGCGGATCGGTGATCAACCCGGTCCCCGTCCAGGCGGCCAACAAGGCCGACAAGCTGACGGCCAAGCGTCTCAAACAGTGCATGACCGTGCTCGAGCCGGCCACCGACCATGCCGAGGCGGCGCTGGCTGACGGCGTCGGCATGGATCTGCCCGGCGCCGACTACAGGGCCTTCTGCGCGGCGATGACCAAGCATGACGCCATCCTCCAGGACGACAGGCGCAACCTCTCGGTCTGCGAAGGCATTCCGCTGGAGGGGCAGGACGAAGCCACCGTGCTCGGCCTGCTCAGCGAGCTGAAATACGACCGCGAGGCCATCGCCGAGTCGCGGGCGACGGTCTGCGCGGCGGCCAACCCGGGGTAGACCCTTTCCGTTTCGAGCCCGTGCGGGCTTGCCGGCGAAAGACTGTCCTTGACCTAGCGGTATGAAGGGGCCAAACGGCCCCCGAAAGCGGCCCCAAGGAGGAAAGCCCATGCGCGTTGGCGTGCCCAAGGAGATCAAACCTGGCGAACATCGCGTGGGCCTGCCGCCCACGGCGGTCCGCGAGTATGTCGCGCGGGGTCACCAGGTCCTGGTCGAGACCACCGCGGGTACGGGCGCCGGCTATGCCGACGAGGCCTACGTCAAGGCCGGGGCGACCATCGCTCCGGACGCCGCCGCCGTGTTCGCCGGCAGCGACATGATCGTCAAGGTCAAGGAGCCGCAGAAGGTCGAGTGGGAGCGCCTCGAAGCGCGCCACATCCTCTTCACCTACCTGCACCTGGCCCCCGACCCGGCCCAGACCGAAGGCCTGATCGCCTCGGGCTGCGCCGCCATCGCCTACGAGACCGTCACCGACGCCAAGGGCGGCCTGCCGCTGCTGGCTCCGATGAGCGAAGTGGCCGGCCGCATCGCCGTCTTCTCGGCCGCCGAGACCCTGCTCAAGCACAACGGCGGCATGGGCCTGCTGCTCTGCGGCGTCCCCGGCGTGCCCCCGGCCCGCGTGGCCGTGCTCGGCGGCGGCGTGGTCGGCATGAACGCCGCCCGCATGGCCATGGGCCTCAACGCCGAGGTGGTGGTGCTGGAACGCTCCATCCCCCGGATGCGCGAGCTGGACGACATCTTCATGGGCCGGGTGCTGACCCGCTACTCGACCCTCGACGCCATCGAGGAAGAGATCCTCAAAGCCGACGTCGTCATCGGCGCCGTGCTGACCGCCGGGGCCGCCGCGCCCAAGCTGATCAAGCGCGCCGACCTCGTCCGCATGAAGCCCGGCAGCGTGCTGGTCGACGTCTCCATCGACCAGGGCGGCTGTTTCGAGACCAGCCACCCGACCACCCACGCCGAGCCGACCTACACCGTCGATGGCGTCGTCCACTACTGCGTCGCCAACATGCCGGGCGCCGCGCCGCGCACCAGCTCCGAAGCCCTGGTCCACGCGACCCTGCCCTTCGGCCTGGCCCTGGCCGATCATGGCCTGGACGCGCTGAAGCGGGACAAGCACCTGGCCAAGGGCCTCAACGTCCTGGGCGGCCAGCTGACCCACCCGGCCGTGGCCGAGGCGCTCGGCAAGCCGTTCGTCGATCCGTACGGCGCCTGGGCCTGATTACATCAGCTTGAGACGTTGCAGGTTCGGTCCCGGGGCGACGGCGAAGTTGGCCTTCTTCCACGGGGCCGGGCCGAAGCCGCGGATGTTGTTGGAAAAGGCGTAGGGCTCGGTCGGCAGGCCGACCGGGCCGATGGTGATGGTGCCGCTGTCGTCGCGATCGTGGAAGGCCTTGATGCCGTAGCGGCCGGGCGGCAGGCCGCCCACCGTCACCGTGAAATTGCCCTCCGAGGCCGGCAGGCGGAACAGCCGCACCGGCTGCCTGTCGGCGTCGTAGCCGGCGCGGCTGTCGAACAGGGCGGCGATGACCGTCCCCTTGCGGCCCTTCACGCCGGTGAACTCGATGGCCAGCGTGCCGGTCTCGCCAGGCTCCTGGGGCGGTTGGGCGAACGCCGGCGCCGCCAGCAAGGCCGCCAGGACGAGGGCCAGCCCGGCCTTCACCGGGTCCGCGCCTTCCACTGCTCGCGGGTCTGGCCCCAGGCGTCGACCGGCTTGTCCTCATAGGGCGGCGGCAGCCGGCTCGGCCCCCAGTTGGTCGAGCCCAGCCGCTGGGCGACCACCTGGCTGGCGGTGTTGGCCGGGTCGATGGTGTGGATGACCTCGGTCCAGCCCAGGGTGTCGAAGGCCCAGTCGATGCTGGCCTCGGCCGCCTCGACCGCATAGCCCTTGCCCCAGGCCTTCTTCAGCAGGGCCCAGCCGACCTCGGTGCCCGGCCAGCCTTCCGGGACCCAGGGCCCGACCCGGCCCAGCCATTCGCCGGTCTCACGATCGAGCACGCTGAACATGGCGAAGCCCTCCAGCGCCCAGGCCCCGCCCATCGACATCATCCCGCGCCAGGCGGTCGGCCGTTCCTGCGGCCCGCCGATGAAGCCGGAGTTCTCCTCGTCGGCCATCAGCTCGGCCCAGCCGTCGAAGTCCTCGCGCGCCGTCGGGCGCAGGATCAGGCGGGCGGTGGTCAGGGTCGGGCCGGGTGCGATCATGGCCCCTGTCTACAACGAAAAAAGCGCCCGTGAAGGGCGCCTTTGTCGGGTTCTGGAGCGCGGTGCTCCACCGGATCTGAGCAGGGGGGAGGATGTCAGACCCGGTGGAGGTGGGCGCGGCGGCTCAAGCGCCGAAGGCCCGCGCGGTGGCTTCGAGTTGGGCGATGCCCAGGATGGCGACGACGGGCAGCGCGGCGAGAAGCAGGCTGGCCAGGTTGGCGATACGAACGGTCATTTCAGTAGTCCCTCTGTTTGTGTGTGGCGGCGCGTCCCTGCGCTGCTGTGATTTGAGGTATACTGAATGAGGTCTGAAAAGGCTTGTTAAGCTTGCGTCATGACGTCGATGTAAGAGAATGACGTCAGTTTAAGTAAGTTACGCGGATGTAATCATCGGAGTGAGTGTTTGAGTTTCCGGCTTCCACCACCATCGTCATCCTAGGCCTTGTGCCTAGGACCCACGGTTCAGCCGCCGCGAGCCTTTGCCCTGGAGGCGCGGCCGCGCCTCCACCCAACCGTGAGTGCGGCGGACACGTGGGTCCTAGGCACAAGGCCTAGGATGACGGGGGGGTGGGGGGCTACGTCTCCCCCTGTTCCAGCAGGAAGTGCGCCCTCAACGCCGCGATCGGCTGGGCCCGTTGTTCCTGCCAGGCTTCGACGTGGACGTTGGCGATCCTTCGCCCGACCTTCTTGATTTCGGCCCGGGCGAAGGTGGTCAGCGGCCTCCCCGAGCGCAGGTATTCGATCGACACATCGATGACCCGCGGCTGCTTGGCCTGGCCCTCCTTGACCTGCAGCTGGGCCAGCGCGGTCATTTCCATGAAGCTGCCCAGCACCCCGCCATGGATGGCCGGCAGCACCGGGTTGCCGACGATGTGCTGGCCGAACGGCAGGATCATCGTCATCTCGTCCCCGGCCAGCTCGGCCCGCACCCCCAGGAATCGGGCGTAGGGGATGCGTTCGAGCATGGCGCTCAGGCGATCGGAGGCGTCGCTCATCCTTTTGCCTCCGGCTTGGGCGTGCGCGGCCGGCCGCTGCTGCTGTCGAGCATGAAGGCGGCGCTGGCCGCGGCGACCGGGTCGTCCGGCGTCTCGTCGTAGGCCAGGGCCCGGACGAAGGCGACCGAGCGGGTCACCTTGTAGCATTCGGCCCTGGCGAAGATCGGCATGTTGGGCTTGGCGGCCCGCATGTAGTCGATGCGCAGGTCGAGGGTGGCGATGATCTTGAATTCCTTCATCGCCAGATGCACCGCCGAGCCGCAGCAGTGGTCCAGCAATCCGGTGACCACCCCGCCGGCGATGACGCCGGTGTCGGGGTCGCCGACCATGATGTCCTTGTAGTCGGCCTTCATCACCGCGATGCGGTCTTCCATGCTGACCAGCGTGAAGCCCATCTCGCGGGCGTAGGGGCTGCCCTGGGTCATGCCCTGGGCCATGTTGTGCCGGATGGCGTCCTGATCGCTCATGCCTCGGTCTTACGGCGGGCGGGCCCCTATATCCAGTCTCAGAGCGTGTCAGGCCGAAGTGTGCGCGGTTCGGCCGCCCGGACACGCTCTTAATGTTAGAACAGAGACCCTTGAAAAGGGTCTCGGCGGAGCCTTCCGTGAGGTGAGACGTAAGAGTCGCCATGCTGAAACCCGAACAGCTGCTCTGCCCGACGCCCAAGGGCCTCTATTGTCCGCCCGGCGACTTCTATGTCGATCCGGTCGTCCCGGTGGCGCGGGCGGTGATCACCCATGGCCATGCCGACCACGCCCGCTCGGGCCATGACAGCGTGCTGGCCACCCCCGCCACCCTCGACATCATGGCCGCCCGCTACGGCGAGGACTTCGCGGCTGCGCGCCACCCCTCGCCCTATGGTCGGACGACGGAGCACAACGGCGTCGAGATCAGCCTCGCCCCGGCCGGCCATGTGCTCGGCTCGGCCCAGGCGGTGGTGCGGTGGAAGGGCCTGACCATGGTGGTCAGCGGCGACTACAAGCGCCGCCGCGATCCGACCTGCCAGGCCTTCGAGCCGGTGCCCTGCGACGTCTTCATCAGCGAGGCCACCTTCGGCCTGCCGGTCTTCCGCCACCCCGAGGACGCCGGCGAGATCGGCAAGGTCATCGCCAGCCTGGGCCAGTTCCCAGAACGCACCCACATGCTGGGGGCCTATGCGCTGGGCAAGGCGCAGCGGGTCATCCGCCTGCTGCGCGAGGCCGGCTGGGATCGGACCCTCTACGTCCACGGCGCCCTCGAACAGCTCAACCGCCTCTACGAAAGCCACGGCGTCGACCTGGGTCCCCTGGCGCCCGCCACCGAGGAGAAGGGCGGCGACCTGGCCGGTGAGATCGTCGTCTGCCCGCCCTCGGCCCTGGCCGACCGCTGGAGCCGCCGGTTCGCCGACCCGGTCAGCGCCTTCTGCTCGGGCTGGATGAGCGTCCGCGCCCGGGCCCGCCAGCGGGCCGTCGAGCTTCCGCTGGTCATCAGCGACCACGCCGACTGGGACGAACTGACCGGCACCATCGCCGAACTGTCGCCCGGCGAGGTCTGGATCACCCACGGGCGCGAGGAGGGCCTGCTGCGCTGGTGCGAGCTGAACGGCCAGCCGGCCAGGGCCCTGGCCCTGGTCGGCTACGAGGACGAGGAAGAGAGCTGAGTCCCCCTCCGACGCGCGAATTCGCTTGTCAGGTCGGCGATGGCGGGATCACCCTTCACAGGTGTCGAGGGGGAGATCGATGACCAAGGGACCGGCCCAGAGCTACCGTCGGCTTGATGCCGAGATGGTCGCTGGCACGGCGGTCAAGCTGGCCGACCGGGTGGCCGAGCGCTTCCCGGCCTCCGGCCTGGCCGGCGTCGCCGACGAACTGGCCCGCAGCGCCCGCCTGGCCGGCAAGCAGGCGCACGCCCTGACCCGTCCCTACTACGGCCTGCGCACCCTGGTGTTCCTGGTCGTGGCCGGCGGCATCGGGGCGCAGGTCTGGGCGGCGCGGATGGTCGACTGGAGCAGGGTGCTGGGGTCCAACGATCCGGTGGCCCTGACCCCGGTCATCGAGTCGGCGGTCAACCTGCTGCTGCTGATGGCCGCCGGCTGCTGGTTCCTGCTGACCCTCGAGGAGCGGCTGCGCCGGTCGCGGGTGCAGGCCTGGCTGCACCGGCTGCGGGCCTTCGCCCATGTCGTCGACATGCACCAGCTGACCAAGGACCCGACGGTGATCCTCAGTCCCGGACCGCGGACGCCGTCGTCGCCGGACCGGACCATGACCCGCTTCGAACTGGCCCGTTATCTGGAGTATTGCGCCGAGATGCTGGCCTTGACCGGCAAGCTGGCGGCGGTGATGGCCGGCGAGAGCAGCGACCATGTGATCATCGCCGGGGCCAGCGACGTGGAGAACCTCTGCACCGACCTTGGCCGCAAGGTCTGGCAGAAGATCATGATCCTCGGCGAGCTGGACGAGCGGGGCTAGACCGCGCTCACCGCTTGCCACACCGCCTCGACCCCGCCGCTGGCGATCAGCTCGCGGGCCCGGTCCGAGGGGCTGGGCCGGCACTTGCCCCACTGCATGTGCGGCGTGTCCGGCTTGCTCCAGTCGCCGCCCCAGGCGCAGCCGTGCTGCTTGAACACCGCCGCCACGTCGGCGAACCATTTGTCATTGGCCGCGCGGTCAGCGCCGAAGGGCTTGTAGGCCTTGGTCTGGTGGATGACATCGACCGCCAGGCCGTAGCCATGCCAGCTGGTCAGCGAGGTCGGCGCATTGGTGACCGTTGGCTGGTCCAGGTCCCGCGTGCGGCCCTGGGCGTAGAGCCAGGCCTGGCGGGCGTTGCTGCGGAAGCCTTCGTTGACCTTGGCGGTCAAGCCCTTGGCGGCGCAGTCGGCCAGGGCGGCGGCCACCGCCTCGCGGAACTTTGGGGCGAGTAGCGAGAGGTCGCGGTTGGCGACGGAGACGTCGGTCACAGCACTTCTCCCGGGTTGGTATGGCCAGGCTTCCATTCCTCCGGCTCGAAGCCGGCGACGGGCAGGGGTTTGACGGGGTCGGCGGCGGGCGGCGGCGGGGGCGGCGCGGCGGCTCCGAAGGTTTCCAGCACCACCCCTCCGCCACCGGGCGGTCCGGGCGGCTGGCGATCCTCGGAGCCTTCGTCCTTGCTCTTCTCGCGCGGCTTCACGGTCGAGCGGATGACCATGATCTTGTTGAGCACATCGAACCAGAAAGGCGCTCCGAACGAGATGGCGATCGCGGAGATCAGCCAGCCGAGCAGCAGGCCGAAGCTGATCCCGGAGCCGGGCAGCGCCTTGAGGCAGCGATCGCCCTCGCCGATGACCGCGCAGCCCTGCGGGCCGGGGATGGGCTTGCGGCTGTACCATTTGTCGGTCGGGTCGCCCGTGAACCGCCAGCCGATGGGGTAGCCGATGGCGGTCAGGTCGGTCCTCAGGCCGTCGAGCGTCTTGCCGGTCGCCTCCACCTGCTTGACGATCGACGGGGCGGGCGGAGTCTGGGCTTCCGGCGTCGCGCCTTCGGCGGGGGCGGCGGCGGCCGCGTCGGCCTTGTGTTCGTCGTTCAGCTTCTGGGCCTGGGCCGCCGCGGCCTTGCGCAGGACCGGATCATTGACCAGCCGTCCGGCGACGGTGATGGCGTCGAGGTTGAAGGCGACGGCGATGATCAGGCCGATGGCCAGCAGCCAGGCCTGGGTGCGCCGTTTGTAGGCCCCGGAGACCCGGTCCATGCTGCCGTTGAACCAGGCCTCCAGGTTGGCCTTCACCTTGGCCATCTCGCCATCGGCATGATCGATGGCCGACAGCACGGCCCGTTGCAGCCGGGGACTGGAGAGGCCGGCGGCGCGCTGGCGCAGAAGGTCGAGGGTCAGGGTCTCGGAACTCACCGGGTAGGGCCAGGAGCCGCTGCCGCGTCCGACCAGATCGATGACGGCGGTGGCGAACTGTCCCGCCGGGATATAGGTCGGCAGCGCTCGCCGGGCCCCCAGCGGCATCTCGAAACCGACCTGATCCTTCACCAGGGCATGATGCGTGGGCAGGAACCGGCGGAGCAGGCCGGCGCTCTTCAGCTTGGCCGGGTCATAGACGCCGCGGAACAGCGAGAAGATATGGGCGTGGTCGAAGAAGGACTTGGCCATGGCCACGCCCCGCGGATCGTCGAGCAGTTCGCGCACGCCCCGCTCGAGATCCATCGCCCGCGTCTTGAGCACCGCCTCGATCAGTTCGCGGATTGCGGTGGCCATCAGGCTGGCCAGCAGGAAGAACAAGGTCAGCCCAAGACCGACCTCCAACACGTCCGAGCCGAACATGAATCCGCCCCTCTTTGTGAGGCGAACACTGTTCGCTCACATGCGGGAACTGTCAACTTCAGGGTGTTGCGCAGCTCACGCGCGAAGTCAGGCCGCCGGCTTTTCCTTGCGGCGCAGCCGGGCCAGCCGCCGCAGCCGCCGCCAGAAGCGGGTCTTTTCCGGTTCCGGATAGGGCTGCAGGTTCTTGAGGAACTCCTCGGCGCAGGACCGCCAGCTGAACTTCTCGGCGAAGGCGCGCACCACCTTGCGGTCCAGGTCCAGGCAGGCGAGGCAGGCCTCCCGGAGGCCCTCGACCTTGCCGGGGGCCAGGGCGCCGGCGTTGCTGTTCGGGATGATGTCGATCGGCCCGGGGGCGCTGAACGCCGCCACCGGGGTGCCGGCGGCCATGGCTTCCAGGATCACCAGGCCGAAGGTGTCGGTCAGGGAGGGGAAGACGAAGACGTCGGCGCAGGCGAAATAGGCGGCCAGCTCGTCGCCGAACTTGGCCCCGGCGAACACCACCTCCGGATAGCGGGCGGCCAGCTCGTCCTTCTGCGGCCCGGCCCCGACCACCACCTTGGTCCCCGGCAGGTCGAGGCAGGCGAAGGCCTCGATGTTCTTCTCGACGGCCACCCGGCCGACGTTGAGGAAGATCGGCCGCTTGAGGTCCTTGAAGATGTCCGGCTCGCGTCGCGAGGGGTTGAAGGTGTCGGTGTCGACGCCGCGCGACCAGGGCGAGATGTTGCGGAAGCCGTGGGCCTCCAGCTCGTCGCGCATGGTCGGGGTGGCGACCATCAGCCGGCCCGACGGCTTGTGGAACCACTTCATGTAGGCGTAGCCGGCGGCCAGGGGCAGCGGCAGGCGGGCGCTGACGTATTCCGGGAAACGGGTGTGGTAGCTGGTCGTGAACGGCAGCTTCCACTCCAGGCAGACGCGGCGGGCGGCCAGGCCCAGGGTGCCCTCGGTGGCGATGTGGATGGCTTCCGGCTCGAAGGCCTTGAACCGCTCGCGCACCGCCTCGTCGGCCCCGATGGCCAGGCGGATTTCCGAATAGGTCGGCAGCGGGATGGTCTTGAACTGGTCGGGGCTGATGACCTCGACCTCGTGGCCCATGGCGCGAAGCTCGGCGATCACCCGGGTCAGGGTGCGGACAACGCCGTTGACCTGGGGCTCCCAGGCGTCGGTGGCCAAAAGAATACGCATCAGGCGACGGCGGGCTCTGCTGAATCGGGCATCGAGCGGCCGATCATGGACCAGGAACGCGCCTTGGCCCAATCGATGATTTTCAAGGACCCGTCAAAATCCTCGACGACGGCGGTGCAGCTTTCCACCCAGTCGCCGTCGTTGACGTAGAGAATCCCCTGGATATCGCGCATTTCCGCCTTGTGGATATGGCCGCAGATCACCCCGTCGGCGCCGCGCCTGCGGGCTTCCTCGGCGAGGGCGTCCTCGAACTTCTCGATGAACTGCAGGGCGTTCTTCACCTTGACCTTCAGAAAAGCCGACAGGCTCCAGTAGCCCAGACCCATCCGGCGCCGGGCGCGGTTGAGCAGGGTGTTCAGCATCAGGAGCGTCCTATAGGACCAATCGCCGAGGAAGGCGAGCCAGCGGGCGTGCTGCACCACCCCGTCGAACTCGTCGCCGTGGGTGACCAGGAAGCGGCGGCCGTCGGCGGTCTCATGCAGGCAGTCGCGGGCGACGACCACGCCGCCGAAGTGGACGCCGCAGAAGTCGCGGGCGAACTCGTCGTGATTGCCGGGCACATAGGTCACCACCGTGCCCTTGCGGGCCATGCGCAGGATCTTCTGGACGACATCGTTGTGGGCCTGGGGCCAGAACCAGCCGCCCTTCAGCTTCCAGCCGTCGACGATGTCGCCGACCAGGTAGAGGTGGTCGCATTCCACATGGCGGATGAAGTCGAGCAGCAGCTCGGCCTGGCAGCCGGCGGTGCCCAGGTGGATGTCGCTGATGAAGATGCTGCGGTAGCGCTGGACCGCTTCCTGGCTGCTCATTTTTGACCCACCGCAATGCCCCTGAAACGCGCGGGGGCTAGGCTGATTTCATGTCACTGCAATGAAACCGGTTGCAGACGGAACTTTGTGCATTGCGAGATGATCGGTGGTTACCTAGATCGAAGGCATGGATATACAGCGTAAGGATCGGGATACGCCCAAGTCGCGGCGGACGCGCGCCCGGATCCTCGACGAGGCGGTGAGGGTGATCGCGTCGAGCGGCTATGCCGCGGCGACCAACGCCGCCGTGGCCGAGGCGGCGGGCATCACCCGCGGGGCCATGCTCTACCATTTCCCGACCCGCGAGGACCTGCTGGAAGGGGTCATCGGCTTCCTGCAGGCCGAACGCGCCGAGCTGTTCCGCCGCGCCGCCGAGGACCTGCCGCCCGGCGCCGACGTCACCGAACACGCCATCGACAGCTACTGGGACCTGCTGCGCCACCCGGCCTTCACCGCCTTCATGGAACTGGAGATGGCGGCGAGGACCGACCCGGTGGTGGCCAACCTGATCGCCCCGGCGAGGGCCGAGTTCGATCGCGCCCAGATCGGCGATCATTTCCTGAAGATGCTGCACGCCGGCGCGGGGCCCAGGTTCCAGGCCAGCCGCGACCTGGCGCGGTTCATGCTGGAGGGCCTGGCGCGGGCCGACCTGTCGTACGATGAGGACGCCCGGGTCGAGCGCCTGCTGACGGTGATCAAACGGGCGACGCACATGCTCAACCGCAAGGGCGGCGTGACGGAGCTGTGGCCGGAGTAACAGGTTCCTCCCCCTCTCGGGGGAGGTGGCAGCGGCGAAGCCGCTGACGGAGGGGGTCACAGCTCACGTTGGCGGTGACCTGTTCGAAGCTGAACCGCCGGTGGGGACCCCCTCCACCACGCGCTGCGCGCGCGGTCCCCCTCCCCCGAGAGGGGGAGGAACCACTACCCCGGCAGCCGGATCGTCGCCTTCAGGCCGCCCAGCGCCGATTTGCCCAAGGTCACATCCCCGCCGTGGCTCCGCGCCACGTCTCGCGCGATGGCCAGCCCCAGCCCCACGCCCTTGCGGTTCTGGTTGCGGCTCTCGTCCAGCCGGCTGAACGGTTTGAAGGCTTCCTCGTAGCGGTCTTCCGGAATCCCCGGCCCGTCGTCCTCGACGACGATCTCGACGCCGCCGGTCGCCGTCGGCCCGGCCGTGACCTGCACGGTCTTGCCGTGGGTCACGGCGTTGGACACCAGATTATCCAGCGCCCGCTTCAGCGCGTTGGGCCGCACCAGCGCCGACAGCCCCGGCTCGACGTCCAGCGCCACCGCCGCCCCCGTTCGCCGCGCATCCTCGCAATACTGCTGCAGCAGCACCGCCAGGTCGGTGCTCTCGACCGCCTCGGCCCCCTCGCCGCGGGCGAAGTCGAGGTATTCGTCGATCATATGCTCCATCTCGGAGAGGTCGCGCTTCATCGCCTCGCCGGCCGTCGACGGCTCGGCCAGGGCCAGTTCCAGTTTCAGCCGAGTCAGCGGCGTGCGCAGGTCGTGGCTGACGCTGGCCAGCAGCACGGTCCGCTGCTCCAGATGCCGCTGGATGCGGGCCTTCATCGACAGGAAGGCCTGGGCCGCCTGCCGCACCTCGCGGGCGCCGTAGGGCTTGAAGGGTTCCGGCCCCTCGACCCCCTTGCCGAAGGCCTCGGCGGCCTCGGCCAGACGCTCGATGGCGCGCACCTGGTTGCGGATGAACAGGATGGCGATGGCGGTCAGCAGCAGGGTGGCGCCGCCCATCCACAGGATGAAGATCCAGCCGGACGGCGCGAAGGCCCGCTCACGCGGCGCATAGATGCGCAGCACCCCGCCCTCGACCGGCGCCTCGATGCCGACCCAGCTGTTGTAGCTGCGGTTGTTGAACCAGAAGGGCCGGTCGAGCTTGCGCTCCAGCGTCGCCTCCAGGGCCCGGTCCTCGGGCGCGAAATAGGCCGGCTTGCGGCCGACCGGCAGCTTGTCGCCGGCCTTGAAGGCCACCGACAGCGACAGGGTCCGCTCGGCCCGCTCGGCCAGCTGGGGCAGGCCGGCCGGGTTCTGCTCATAGGTCTCGACGATCCACACCACGTCGCCGGCCAGGCTGTCGGTCAGGCCCGACGACACCGCCTGCCAGTGCAGGTCGAAGAAGATCCAGGTGATCAGCCCCTGCATGATCGCCACCGGCAGGACGATGATCAGCAGGGTGCGGGCGAACAGGCTCTGCGGCAGCCACCGCTTGATGGCGCGCGGAATGAAGATGCGAAGGGCGCGGACCTTCATGTCAATCGGGGGCCAGTAGATAGCCGACGCCGCGCACCGTCTGCAGGTAGCGCGGGGTCTTGGGGTCGTCCTCGATCTTGCGGCGCAGGCGGGTGACCTGCACGTCCACCGCCCGGCCGGCGGCGTCGGCGTCGTCGCGGGCCAGGGTGTAGCGGTCGATCGGGGCGTGGGGCGCCTTGGCCAGCGTGCGCAGGAGGTCGATCTCGGCCTCGGTCAGCCGCACCAGGGTCCCGTCGCGGGTCAGCTCGCCGCGCACCGGATCGAACTGGCAGCGGCCCAGCGACACCGGCTGATCGTCGCTCGGCCGGGGGCCGGCCCGGCGCAGGATGGCCTCGATGCGCAGCAGCAGTTCCTGCGGCTCGAACGGCTTGGCCAGGTAGTCGTCGACCCCGGCGGTCAGGCCCTCGATGCGGTCGGCGGTCTCGCCGCGGGCGGTCAGCATCAGGATCGGCGCCTTGGAGGCCGGCCCCGGCGTGCCGCGCAGGCGGCGGGCGAAGCTCATGCCGTCCTCGCCCGGCATCATCACGTCGAGGATGACCAGGTCGAAGTCGAGGGTGTCGAGCAGCCGCCCGGCGGCCCCCGCTTCGGCGGCGACGGTGACGCGGAACCCGGCCCGGGTCAGGAACTGGCGGAGCAGATCGCGGATGCGGTCGTCATCGTCGACGACCAGCAGGTGTCTGTCGCTCATGTCTCCTCCCCCCTCAAGTTTCTTCACGACGGGCCGTGAGACGGGGACCCGCCAGGGAGGCGAGAATGCGCCGCCCCGCGCCCACCCCGTCAAGGCCCCCATCGCGATAGGCCATGGCGATGAGGCCGCGAAGCTGCTCGGCGACCCGGGCTTCGAAGGCCAGGCCGGCCGCCGTCAGCCGCGCCGGGCGGCGGCGGGCGTCCAGCTCGCCGGGGACTTTTTCGGCCAGGCCGTGGGCTTCCAGGTCGGCCAGGGTGCGGCTGGCGGCCTGTTTGGTCAGGGCGGTGAGACGGGCGATCTCCTTCACCCCGACACCCGGTCTCCTTCGAATGAGGAAGGCGGCGCGCCAGTGCGAGCGGCCCAATCCCTTGGGTTCGGTGTCCATGGCGGCATCGACAGCGGTCCAGATTGCCGTCTCGGCGAGCAGGACCAGCTCCAATCCGAGGTCGAGTTCCGATTCGCTGAGGATCAGACGGGGATCAGCGGACGCATTCATGCTAAGGAGCCGCGCGGTTTGGCTTGGACCCCTGGGCAGGGTCTGGGATAAGCTGGTTTTTCTGAGGAGAAATTACCCCGATGTCCCTGGTTCCCTTCGATGATCGTGACGGCTGGATTTGGCTGGACGGGCAATTCGTGCCCTGGCGCGAGGCGAAGGTGCACGTACTGACCCATGGGCTCCATTACGCTTCCTCGGTGTTCGAGGGTGAGCGGATGTACAACGGCGAAATCTTCGAACTGACGGCCCACACCGAGCGCCTGCATCGGTCGGCCGAAATCCTCGACTTCAAGATCCCCTACACGGTGGCGGAGATCGACGAGGCCTGCAAGCAGACCTGCGCCAGGAACGGCCTGACCGACTGTTACATCCGGCCCATCGCCTGGCGCGGCAGCGAGATGATCGGCGTCTCGGCCCAGCAGACCAAGATCCACCTGGCCATCGCCGTCTGGGACTGGCCCAGCTACTTCGACCCGGAAGAGAAGAAGCGGGGCATCCGCCTGGCCCACGCCCTCTTCCGCCGACCGGACCCGAGGACCGCCCCGACCGACGCCAAGGCCGCCGGCCTCTACATGATCTGCACCATCTCCAAGCACGCCGCCGAGCGCGACGGCTATGCCGACGCCCTGATGCAGGACTACCGGGGCTATATCGCCGAGGCGACCGGGGCCAATGTCTTCCTGGTCCGCGACGGGGTGATCCACACCCCGACGCCCGACGCCTTCCTGAACGGCATCACCCGCCAGACGGTGATGAAGCTGGCCGCCGAGCGCGGCTACCAGATCATCGAGCGCCACATCCCGTTCGAGGAGCTGGGCACGTTCAGCGAGCTGTTCATCACCGGCACCGCCGCCGAGGTGACGCCGGTGGCCGAGGTCGGCGAGTTCCGCTTCACCCCGGGGACGATTTCGCTGACCCTGATGGACGACTACGCCCGGCTGGTGCGCGGGCAGGTCCCGGCGATGGCGTAGAGCGACGTCTCTCGTTGCAGGGAGAAATCCCGCACTGTCATCTCCCGCTATCGTCATCCTAGGGCTTGTCCCTAGGATCCCGGCCCGCGGCGTCTCTCACGGTGGAGTGGGGGCGCGGCCGCGCCCCCAAAGCACGGGCTTGGACGAGCGGAACGCGGGATCCTGGGCACAAGGCCCAGGATGACGATAGCGGGGAGTGAGGCGGCGTCGGGCCGACCCGTACTGGCCTTTAGACGCTCAGCCGCGCTTCCAGCTCCGCCAGCCGCGTGCGGGTGCCCTGCAGTTCGGCCCCGTAGCGCTGCGGGTCCTCGGCGGCCAGGGCGCCGGCAAGTTCGACGCTCTCGCGATAGAGGTCCAGCGCCCGCACCCGGTGGCCGCGATCCTCGCGGGCGTCGGCCAGCCGTTCCAGGGCGATGCTCAGGGCCCGGCGGTCCAGCCGGCGGGAGCCGTGGTTGGCGATCAGCTTGCGGCGCAGGGCGACGGCGTCCTCATAGGCCCCGAGCGCCGCGTCGAGTCGGCCCTCGTCGGCGGCCATGTCGCCAACATTGATCAGCGCCCCGGCCAGGTCGGCGGCGGCGACCGGGTCGGCCGGCTCAATCTCATGCAGCAGCCGGGCGTAGGACAGGGCGTGGCCATAGGCCTCGGCGGCGTCGTCGATCCGCCCCTGGCCGCGGGCGAAGTCACCCAGGTCCTGGGCGGCGACCATGCGGTCGTTGTGGGTCAGAGCCAGCTTCGGCAGGCGCTTGAGCATCTCGGCCGCCTCGCCCCACTTCTCGTCGCGAACCTTGCCCTTCAGCGCCGCGCGCAGCTGGCCGAAGGTCTCCTGCGGCGGACCTTGCGGGTCGGGGCCGGGGGCCACCGGCGGCAGGTCGCGGCGCACCGGCTGGGCCACGGCGACCGGGGTGGGGGTGACATCGGCCGGCTTGGCCAGCACCGGCTCGGCCATCGGCGTCGGCGGGGCGGCGGTGATCGGGAAGGGCGACGGCCCCGCCGCCATCGGCGCGAGGTTCAGCTTCAGGTCCGGAGACGGATTGGGATTGGAGACCGGCACGCCGACGGGCGGATCATCCGAGAAGGTGATCGGGTGGTCCATGCCGGACGGCAGCGGCCGGCGGCTCTTGCGCCGGCTGGGCCAGAGGTTGACCAGCACCGCCAGCCCGCCCAGACCCAGCGCTCCCCAGCCGATCAACGGCCTCAGGCTTTCGAAATCGCCCAGGTCCAGGCCCGGCACGGCCGGCCCGATGCTGCCGACCAGTGGCCGGACCACGATCCAGCCGGCGGCGGCGATCAGCAGCCCCAGCACAAGTCCGATGAGCCTTGCGGCCATGGTCGACACTCCCCGTCCCCTAGTAGGGGCCGAAAAGGGCTGTGCAATCAAGCCGGCGTCAAAACCCCACAACTGGCGGGGGAAAGTCGTTAACGGCAGCGACCGCCCGGCGGGCGCCGGGCGGCCATTCTGCCACTAAAACAGCCAGCTCATCGGCCGGGGATAGGCTTCGTCCCGGACCAGGTAGCTCGCGCCAAGCACCAGCCGGATGTATTTCCAGACCAGGATGACGGGGCCGAAGACGCCCAGGATGATCAGGCCGAGGATAAAGGCGGGGATGCCGACCACCACCAGCGACAGGATGCCGCCGACGATCACCAGGCCCAGACCGACCAGGAACCAGCCCAGCGTCAGCCAGAAGGTGCGGATCAGCATGGTGTAGTGGGTTTCCATGCGAGGCCCGGCCCCGCCGCGCTGGGCGTAGGCGATGACCAGACCGATGAAGGTGGTCAGAAAGCCGGTGAAGGGGCCGATGAAGTAGAGGCCATAGATCACCGAGGGGATGACGCGGTCCTCGTGCGGTCGGGCAACGCTGACAGTGTCAGTCATCGTGGGGTTTCTTCGCTCCTCGCGCCGGAAGTGGCGCTCTGGACCTAATGTTGGGACCCCGGTCCCGTTCCGCAAATTAATACGCTGTCACCCGCCCAGGAGCCCCCTGGGGATGGCCAGCGGATCGAACCGCCCGGTCTGCCGGTCGAGCCAGGGCATCAGCGCCAGGGCCAGGATGGCGACGAAGGCCATCCGCGAGGCCAGGGCCAGGCCGATGTCGACCTGTCCGGCCATGGCCGCGAAACCGCCGACGGCCAGCGCGCCGCCGCCGAGCAGGGCCGCCGCCCCGATCACCGTCCCCTGGGTCGCCATAGCCGGCACGGTGAACCGCGCCGTCGGACTGGCCTCGGCCACGGCCCTGGCCAGCGCCGCCACGAAGGGAGCGAAGGTCTCCGGCGCGGCTGTGGGGCGGAGCGACAGGGCCTGGCCCGAATAGATGCCCAGCTGGCCTCGCGGCAGGCCGAGGATGGCCCCCGCCGCCAGTCGCCCGCGGGCCGGGGTCAGGTGCAGCCGTCGCACGGTGTTCAGCGCCACCCGGCGCTCGCGCTTGCCGCGCTGTTCGATGAGGACGCCGTCTTCCAGCCGCCAGCTGGTCAGCGGCTGCATGGGGCCAAGCCTGGCCGAATGGGCGATCAGGCCCGCACCATGGTGATTTCGACGCCGGCCCCCGCCGCCTGAGGGCTGAGCGCCTCGGGCTTGTCGACGCGGATGCGGGCGCGGGTGACGCGCGGGTCGGCGAGGCAGCGGCCGGCCAGGTGCTCGGCGAAAATCTCGACCAGCTCGATATGACCTTCGTCGGCCACGGCCTTGGCGGCCGTCACGATGGTCTCATAGTTGACCGTGTCGGCCAGGCGGTCGGCCCCGGCCCAGGCGACGTCGAGCTCGACATCGACGATCAGGGGCTGGGTGCGGCCCCGCTCGGAGGGATAGACCCCGACCTCGGCGTCGATGCGGATGCCGTGGACGAAGATCTTGCTGACCACCACCTTGCTGGTCAGGACGAGCGTCGATTGGAGATCGGACTGGGTGGCGGGCGTTACGGCCATGAAGGCCCCTCTAGCGAAGCGTTTCCCGACAAAGTGGGAACCACTTTGTCGATCAGGAAGAGCGACCAAAAAAGACTCTGACAGGCGACAGCCTGTCAGGAAATAATGTCGGGGGTGCGCCAGCCGAGGTGCTGACCGGCGTCCACGGCGATCATCTGGCCGGTCACCGAGGGGGCGTCAATCAGATAGCGCAGGGCGGCGGCGATCTCGGCCGGATCGATGGGCTTGCCGAGCAGGGTCCCGGCCGCCTCGGCCTCGAACTCGCCGGGGACCTGGTGCACGGAAGCCAGGGTCGGCCCCGGCCCGATGCCGTTGACCCGGATGCGGGGGCTGAGCGCCTGGGCCATGGTTTTCGTCGCCTGCCAGAGGGCGGCCTTGCTCAGGGAATAGCTGAAGAACTGGGGATTGGGCCGCAGCACCCGTTGGTCGAGGACGTTGACGATCAGCCCCTGTCTGTCGACCGGCAGGCGCACCGCGAACGCCTGGCTCAGCAGCACCGGCGCGGTCAGGTTGATCGCCAGGTGGGCGTTCAGCCCGTTGGCGTTCAGGCTTTGAAGGCTGTCGTCCTCGAACAGCGAGGCGTTGTTGATCAGCAGGGTGACGGGGCCGAGCCGCGAGGCGGCGTCGATCAGGGCCGACGCAGTCACCGGATCGGCCAGATCGCCCGTCAGGGTCAGGCTGTTGGCTCCCAGCGCGGCGGCTTCCTCGACGAGGCTGTCGGCGTCCTCGGGATGGCTGCGGTGATGGATGGCCAGGTCGTAGCCGGCCGCCGCCGCCGCCAGGGCGAGCGAGCGGCCGATGCGCCGGGCGGCGCCGGTGACCAGGGCGACGCCGCGCAAAGGCGGGCGCTTAGTCGAGACGGCCGAACTCGAACAGGTTGAGGCCCGCGAGCACGGCAATGAACAGGACGATGACGCCGATGGCGACCATGGCTTTAGGCTCCGAAAATCCGTTGCGGCGGTCCTAGCGCCGGGCGTGATGAAGGGCAAGCGATTGCGCCGGATCGCCGCCTGGCCCAAGCTCGCCGCCATGCTCTGGCGCCGCGCCGTCGAACCCTTCGCCCGCCCCTTTGTCTTCGCCTGGTTCAAGCTGGCGCGCGGCCTGACCCTGGGGGTGCGCGGCATTGTCCAGGACGCCGAGGGCCGCGTCCTCCTGATCGAGCACACCTATGTCGACGGCTGGCACCTGCCCGGAGGCGGCGTTGAAAAGGCCGAGACGGCCGAGACCGCCCTGGCCCGCGAACTGGTCGAGGAGGCGGGCGTGCGGCTGACCGGCCCGCCGAGGCTGGTCTCGATTCACTCCAACCATGCCCATCACCCGAACGACCATGTGCTGACCTACCTCTGCCCCGACTGGGAGCCCTGCCCGGCGACCTCGAAAGGTGAGATCGCCCAGGTCGGCTGGTTCGCACTCGATGCGCTGCCCGAGGGACTGCGGCCGGGACACCGGCGGCGGATCGAGGAGGCCTTTCTCGGCGCCGACCTCACACCCCACTGGTAGGTTCCCGAAGTTGGGAGAATAGTGGGATGACCGCTCACAGAAGCGGGCCAAAGGGAGAGACGCCATGTCCTGGATCGCAACCTCGGCCTTTTCGAAGATCGCGGTCGGCATCGACCGGCCGGAGGATGTGGTGGTTGGCAAGGACGGGCGCGTCTTCGCCTCCGACCACCAGTGCGCGGTGGCGGAGATCCATCCCGACGGCTCCTTCACCCGCCTGGGCCCGGCCGGCGGGGCTCCCAACGGCATCAACATGGACAGCCAGGGCCGCATCCTGATCGCCAACTTCGGCATCTACGACCGCCAGGAAGGCCCGCTGCAGCGGTTCGATCCGGCCACCGGCCTGCATGAGACCCTGCTGGCCGAGGTCGGCGGCAAGCGGCTGACCAGCGCCAACTATCCGGTCATCGACCGGGCCGGCAACATCTGGTGCGCCAACTCCACCCACGCCGAGACCTGGCCCCAGGCCCTGGACGGCCGCGCCGACGGCTTCATCTTCGTGCTGCGCCCGGACGGCAGTTCCGACATCGTCGCCGACGGTCTGAAGTTTCCCAACGGCATGGCCCTCAGCGCCGACGACGGGGTCCTCTACTGCGCCCAGACCAGCGGCGCCGACGTCCTGGCCTTCGATATCCAGCCTGGCGGCAAACTGGGAACGGGCCGCCGCTATGGCCCGGTGCTCGGCAGGCTGGTCGCCGCGGGCGACGTGGTCGAGGCGGCCGCCGCCCACCAGCACCACGACGACCTCGGCTACACCGACGGCGTCGGCCTGGACGCCGAGGGCAACCTCTGGGTCTGCCTGCCGGCCGCCAACAAGGTGGTCGCCATCAGCCCGTCAGGCCAGGTCGAGACCGTCTGCCACGATCCCTCGGGCGTGCTGATCAACCACCCGACCAACGTCACCTGGGGCGGCGACGACCTGCGCGACCTCTACATCGGCTCGATCCGCGCCGACTATGTGCTGAAGGCCCGCTCACCGGTGCCGGGGCTGGCGATGCTGCATCAGCAGTGACGCTGGCGTGAGCCTGGCGGGCAGGGCCTGGGGCCGGGCTTGGGGAAGTCCACGCGGAACCGCTCCCGGTCGCCTCTCGGCGAGGGGTAGGGGTTGACCGGCGAGGCGGTGATGGCGCCGCGCCGGGCCATGAGCAGCGCCGCCTCGCCAAATCCGTAGCCGGCCGGCTCTTCATGGGTGACCTGGCAGTCGGTCAGCTGACGGATTCCCTCGACGATGCAGCTGAGCAGGACCTGGCCGCCGACACCCTGTCGCGCGGCGCGGTCCGGGAAGTAGCCGCCGGGGCCGCCAAGCCAGGCATAGGCCTTGGCGGGCGGCGCGAAGACCACGTCGCGGACCGGCATGACCTTGATCCTCGCGGCGGCCGGCGGCGACCAGAAGGTCAGCGCCGCCCCGGTCGCGGCCAGACCAAGGACGAGGGCGACGATCGGTCGGCGAGCGGCCATGGCGAACTCCAAAGCGCGAGGGTCCCGGGATCATAGCCGAGATTTCGCGGCCCGGCGCCCGCGCCGTCCAGAAAGGTCAACCTTCAACTAACCATCTGACAACGTTCAAAAAGCGTCGATACGCCGCAACATTGTGGCCCGGCGGGCGCCTCATTTTGTGTGTATAAGCCGCCCTGCATCATCCTCCCTCCCCCAGAGAATTGGTCACCCATTGCAGCGTAAAATTTGGCAGGGCTGGCGCTCGGCGCTGGCCCAGACGGTCGGGCTCGTGCTCGTGTTCACCCCGGTCGCCGCCCTCGCCGTGGCTGGCGGCAAGGTCCCGCAAGGTCCGGCTGGACAGAGCCCGATGGCGCGGCTGATCAAGGCCGTGAACCCGAAAGCCGACCTGCCGGCGCCGATGGTCAGCAAAACCGTCTGGAACGGCCTCGACGTCGACGGCGACGGGGCCGGCGACTTCGTCAACCCGACCGGCCAGGCGCCGCGCCAGCATGACGCCTTCGGCAATGGCGAGTTCGGCGCCTCGCGTGACGGCGGCTCGCGCCACCACGAGGGCGTCGACTACACGGCCCGGGCCGACCAGGCCGTCGCCGCCCCGATCAGCGGCTTCGTGACCAAGATCGGCTACGCCTACGGCAACGACACCTCGCTGCAGTTCGTCGAGATCACCAACCCGGCCATCGGCTACGTCGCCCGCGCCTTCTATGTCGATCCCAGCGTCGCCGTCGGCCAGGCCCTGCGGTTGGGCGAAACCATCGGCACGGTCGCCAGCCTGCAGTCGCACTACCCCGGCATCACCGACCATGTGCATCTGGAGATCATGAAGCCGGGCCTGGGCCGGCTCAACGCCGCCGACCTGATCCTCGCCCACACGATCAAGGTCCGGGCCGGCTCCGCTCAGGGCTGACCCGGCCCGGCGTTTGTGCTTTAGGGGGCGACCATGGACGCACCCGCACCCGCCGCAGGCCCCCCTGGCCGGACCGGCGACCTCACCGAGGGGCCGATCGCCCGCACCCTGGCGGTCTTCGCCCTGCCGGTGCTGGGCACCAGCGTGCTGCAGTCGCTGAACGCCTCGATCAATGCCGTCTGGGTCGGCCGTTTCCTCGGCGAGGCGGCCCTGGCGGCGACCTCCAACGCCAACCTGGTGCTGTTCCTGCTGCTCGGCACGGTGTTCGGGGTCGGCATGGCGGCGACCATCGTCGTCGGCCAGGCCATGGGCCGCCGCGACCTGACCCTGGCCAAGCGGGCTGTCGGCTCCAGCGTCGCCTTCTTCACCCTGATCTCGGTGCTGTTCGCCATCGGCGGCTGGTTCGGGACCGACGCCATCCTGGCCGCCATGGGCACGCCGGACGACGCCGTGCCGCTGGCCGGCGCCTATCTGCGGGTCATCTTCCTGGCCCTGCCGCTGATGAACTTCGCGACCCTGCTGATGACCCTGTTGCGCGGGGCGGGGGACAGCCGCACGCCCTTCCTGTTCAGCATCCTCGCCGTGGCGCTCGACCTGGGCTTCAACCCGGTGCTGATCCTGGGCCTGGGCCCCTTCCCGGAGATGGGCATCGCCGGCGCCGCCATGGCCACCCTGATCAGCCAGGCGGTCAGCCTGGTCGCCCTTCTCGTCCTGCTCTACGCCCGCAAACATCCCCTGCGCCTCGTCGGCCCCGACTTGGCCTATCTCAAGCCCGACCCGATGCTGATCCGCACCCTGGTGGCCAAGGGCCTGCCGATGGGGCTGCAGATGATCGTCATCTCGGCCGCCGCCCTGGTGACCATGAGCCTGGTCAACAGTTTCGGTTCCCGCACCGCCGCCGCCTACGGCGTCGCCGCCCAGCTGTGGACCTATGTGCAGATGCCCTCGATGGCGGTCGGGGCGGCGGTGTCCTCGATGGCGGCCCAGAACATCGGGGCCGGCCGCTGGGACCGGGTGGCGCGCATCACCCGCTCCGGCATCGTCTTCAACATCCTGTTCACCGGCGTCATGGTGGCGGTGCTCTACGTCGTCGGCGGGGCGGTGATGAGCCTGTTCCTGCCGACCGACAGCGCCGCGGTGGCCATCGCCGTCCACATCAACCAGCTGGTGGTCTGGACCTTCATCCCCTTCGGCGTGACCATCATCCTGTTCGCCACCGTGCGGGCCAACGGCGACGTCTGGCCGCCGCTGGTCATCTTCAGCCTCTCGCTTATCGGGGTGCGGGTGCCGTTCGCCTATGGCCTGGTCGGGGTCTGGGGGCCGGACGCGGTGTGGTGGAGTTTCCCGTTCGGGGCCGCCGTCGCCCTGGCCCTGTCGATCGCCTACTACCGCACCGGCCGCTGGAGGAAGGCCCATATGCTGGCCGACGATCGCCCGGCCGGCGGCGAACCGCCGGATACCGGCCAGGGCCTGCCGCGCGAGCGGGCCCAGATCTACGAAGGCATGGAGCCCGTCAGTCTTTCGCCGCCGCCTCCCGGGGCGCCTGAGGAGCCGGAATCGCCAGGCTCACCGCCAGACCCGAAGGCTCCCACACCGGAGACAGTCTAGCCGCCATCTGCCGCGACAGTTGGGTCATCAGCCGGGTGCCGAAGCCGGGCTTCTGGGGCGCGGTCACCGGCGGCCCGCCGGTCTCCCGCCAGCTCAGGTCGATGGCCCGGTCCTCGCCCTGCGTCCAGGTAATGGCCACCCGGCCCTCCGGCGTCGACAGGCCGCCGTACTTGGCGGCGTTGGTGGCCAGTTCGTGGATCAGCATGCTCAGCGGCTGGGTCTGCTCGGGACTCAGGCGCACGGCCGGCCCCTGCAGGCTATAGCGGTCGGGCCCGCTCAGCGCCGCCATCGCCTCGTCGACCAGCTCCTGCAGCGGCGCCCCCTCCCAGCGCCGGTCGGCCAGCGCTCCCTGGGCCCGGGCCAGCGCATTGACCCGCCCGAACACCGCCTCCTTGTAGCTCTCCAGGTCCGGCCCCTCGGTCAGCCGCACGATGGCCTGGACCACGGCCAGGGCGTTGCGGCTGCGGTGGTCGACCTCACGGGCCAGCAGCTCCCGCGCCTGTTCGGCCCGGCGCCGCTCGGTGATATCGTGCAGCGACACGCCGATGCCGCCGTCGATCATCGGGGTGATGCGGATCTCCACCCAACGGTCCGGCCGCCAGCGGGACGGGCTCTCGAACGCCGCCCCCTTGCGGCCGTCCATGGCCCGTTTGCAGACCGTCTCGAACGGCGTGCCGATGCCCTGCGGGAAGACCTCCCACATGTTCTTGCCCAGCACCTGGTCGCGGGTGACCCCGAAGTACTGCTCGGCGGCGCCGTTGAAGATGACGTAGGTCCACTCCGGGCTGACCGCGTAGAAGGCGTCGGAGATCGACTCCAGAACGGCCTCGAGACGCAGGTCTGGGGGGAGGGTGGACAGGGGTACGCTCGCGGGTTGGGAGAAGACTGCAACCTATCCGGCTTGTCGCGGCCCGTCATCGCTCTTCTGTTTGACAGTCGTGCAGGACAGCAGGCGATGCAGCTGGCTGCCTTTGATCGGGGTGCGGCGTACAACCGCTTTCGCACCGATCGGGCAGGTCTGCATGAGCGGCGTGGACAGGTTCAGCCGCTGCCCGTCGGCCAGCTCGACGACAACGTCGGCCTGGTTGTGGACCCTCGGATCAGCCGGCGGGATCAGGAAGATCACCCGACCGGTCACGCGCTCGTCGGGGCCGGTCGCCGCCGGCCGCAGCAGGACGATTCCAAGGAACAGCAGGCCGAGGACCGAGAGAGCGATGGGAACGCCGAGCGACGCCGCGTTCTCGCGCAGCCAGTCCTGCAAGAATGCGATCCGCTGCCGCCAGGTCATGCGCGCAGCCGATACCCCGTCTTGAAGATCCACCAGATCGCCACCAGGCACAGCGCCATGAACCCCAGGGTCGCGGCGATGCTCACCCCGACCCCGACGTCCGACACCCCGTAGAAGCTCCAGCGGAAGCCGCTGACCAGGTAGACCACCGGGTTGAACAGGGTGATCTTCTGCCAGACCTCCGGCAGCATGCTGATCGAGTAGAAGCTGCCGCCCAGGAAGGTCAGCGGCGTCACCACCAGCATGGGCACGATCTGCAGCTTCTCGAAGCCGTCGGCCCAGATGCCGATGACAAAGCCGAACAGGCTGAAGGTAATGGCGGTCAGCACCAGGAAGCCGATCATCAGGACCGGGTGCTGGATCTCGTAGGGCACGAAGAAGCGCGCCGTGATCAGGATGATCAGCCCGAGCAGGATCGACTTGCTGGCCGCCGCCCCGACATAGCCGCAGACCACCTCCAGCCAGCTGATCGGGGCCGACAGCACCTCATAGATGGTGCCGCTCCATTTGGGCATGTAGATGCCGAAGCTGGCGTTGGAGATGCTCTCGGTCAGCAGGCTGAGCATCAACAGGCCGGGGATGATGTAGGCCCCGTAGGGCACCCCGTCGATCTGGCCCATGCGTCCGCCGATCGCCGAGCCGAAAACCACGAAATAGAGGCTGGTCGACAGCACCGGGCTGGCGATCGACTGCATTAGGGTCCGGAAGGTCCGATGCATCTCGAACAGGTAGATGGCGCGGATGGCGTGGATGTTCATTGGCCGCTCCGCGCGTCGCTGTGGACCAGGGAGACGAAGATCTCCTCCAGGCTCGATTGGTGGGTCTTGAGGTCCTTGAAGTCGATGCCGAGGCTGCTGAGACGCCGGATCAGGGCGGCGATGCCGGTCTCATCGGCCTGGGCGTCGAAGGTGTAGACCAGGTCCTGGCCGTCGGCGCTGAGCTCCAGCGGCTCGCCGGCCAGCTCGGTCGGCAGGGCGGTCAGCGGCGTCTGCAGATGCAGGGTCAGCTGCTTCTTGCCCAGCTTGCGCATCAGCTGCGCCTTCTCCTCGACCAGGATGATCCTGCCCTTGCTGATCACCCCGATGCGGTCGGCCATCTCCTCGGCCTCCTCGATGTAGTGGGTGGTCAGGATGATGGTGACGCCCGTCTCCCGCAGGCCCCGGACCATCTCCCACATGTCGCGGCGCAGCTCGACATCGACCCCGGCCGTGGGTTCGTCGAGGAACAGGATGCGCGGCTCGTGGCTGAGGGCCTTGGCGATCATCACCCGGCGCTTCATGCCGCCGCTGAGGGTCATGATCTTGTCGTTGCGCTTGTCCCAGAGGCTGAGGTCGCGAAGGATCTTCTCGATGTAGGCGTTGTTCGGCGCCTTGCCGAACAGGCCGCGGCTGAACTTCACCGTGTCGATGACCGCCTCGAAGGCGTCGGTCGAGAGTTCCTGCGGCACCAGCCCGATCTTGGTGCGGGCGGCGCGGTAGTCCTTGGATATGTCGTGGCCGTCGGCGATCACCACGCCTTCGGTCGCATTGACGATGCCGCAGATGATGCTGATCAGCGTGGTCTTGCCCGCCCCGTTGGGGCCGAGCAGGGCGAAGATCTCGCCCGGCTTGATGTCAAGGTTGACCTCGCTCAGGGCCGCGTGGCCCGTGGCGTAACGCTTGTTGAGGTTGCTGATCTGGATAATCGGCTGGGCGGAATCGGACTGCACGGGGCCCCCGGGGCGATTGAAGCTTGCAGGTAGGGTGGCCGGTGGCGTTTAGCCACCCTTCTCCACCGATCATTCCCGCGTAGGCGGGAATCCATGCATAGGCCAGTCCGGTCCCAGGACTGGCAGCAGTCGCGCCGGCCACAGCTCGCGCATGGATTCCCGCCTTCGCGGGAATGATCGGGTTGTCTGGGTGAACCGCGATAACTAAACTATCGTTTGAACGAGGCCCGCAAAGCGGCCCCGACCGCCAGAACCCTCAGGGAGCTAGCCATGCGCGACTACTCGAAATTCTACATCGACGGCAAATGGGTGGATCCGGTGACGCCGAAGTCGCTGGACGTCATCAACCCGGCCAATGAAGAGGTCGCCGGCAAGATCTCGATGGGCTCGGAAGCCGACGTCGACCTGGCGGTGAAGGCCGCCCAGAAGGCCTTCGAGACCTACAGCCAGACGACCCGCGAGGAGCGCATCGAGCTGCTCGAGCGGATCATCGTCGAGTACCAGAAGCGCTACGAGGACATGGCCAAGGCCATCACCGAGGAAATGGGCGCCCCGTCCTGGCTGGCGCAACGCGCCCAGGCGGCCATGGGCATCGGCCATCTGCAGACCGCCGTCGCCGTGCTGAAGGACTACAAGTTCGAGGAAGACCGCGGCACCACCCGCCTGGTGAAAGAGCCGATCGGCGTCTGCGGCTTCATCACCCCGTGGAACTGGCCGGTCAACCAGATCGCCTGCAAGGTCGCCCCGGCCCTGGCGACGGGCTGCACCATGGTGCTGAAGCCCTCGGAAGTGGCCCCGTTCAGCGGCTACATCTGGACCGAGATCCTGCACGCCGCCGGCGTTCCGGCCGGCGTCTACAACATGGTCAATGGCGACGGCCCGACCGTCGGCGCCGCCATCTCCAGCCATCCGGGCGTCGACATGGTGTCGTTCACCGGCTCGACCCGCGCCGGCATCGAGGTGGCCAAGAACGCCGCCCCGACCGTCAAGCGCGTGCACCAGGAACTGGGCGGCAAGAGCCCCAACATCATCCTGGAGGACGCTGATTTCGCGAAAGCCGTGGCCGGCGGCGTCGGCTCGGTGATGATGAACTCGGGCCAGAGCTGCAACGCGCCGACCCGCATGCTGGTGCCGGCCGCGAAGATGGACGAGGTCATCGCCATCGCCAAGGCGACCGCCGAAGCCCACACCGTCGGCGACCCCAACGGCAACTCCAAGATGGGCCCGGTCGTCTCCGAGGTGCAGTGGAAGAAGATCCAGACCCTGATCCAGAAGGGCATCGACGAGGGCGCCACCCTGGTGTCGGGCGGCGTCGGCCTGCCGGACGGCCTGGACAAGGGCTACTACGTAAAGCCCACCGTCTTCGCCAACGTCACCAATGAGATGTCGATCGCCAAGGAAGAGATCTTCGGCCCGGTCGTGTCGATCCTCGGCTACGACAGCGTCGATGAGGCGGTTCGCGTTGGCAACGACACCGAATACGGCCTGGCCGCCTACATCTCCGGCACCGACCCGGCGAAGATCAAGGCCGTGGCGTCGAAGCTGCGCGCTGGCCAGGTCAACATCAACGGCGCCGCGCCGGACATGATGGCCCCCTTCGGCGGCTACAAGATGAGCGGCAACGGCCGCGAATGGGGCGACCACGCGTTTGGTGAGTTCCTCGAGACCAAGGCCGTGCTGGGCTATTCGACGCCGGTGGCGGCCGAGTAGGGCTCGCGCCTTTGAAGCGATTGGGGCCGTCCGGAGCAATCCGGGCGGCCTTTTTTCTGTTCCTCCCCCATCGGGGGAGGGGGACCATTGCGCAGCAATGGTGGAGGGGGTCACCGCCCAAGTCGGCGGGTAAACCTGCTGAAGCCGAACCGCCGGTGGGGACCCCCTCCACCACGCGCTGCGCGCGCGGTCCCCCTCCCCCGAAAGGGGGAGGAACTATGGCCCTCGACAGCCACCACGACCCCGGACGAAGATGCCGCCAACGCGCCCGCCAGAGGCGCACACCTGAGGAAACCCATGACGACCCTGACCAACGTCGCCGACATCCCGCGCATCCAGGCGGCCGAGCGCCCCGACGCCGTCGCCCTGTGGTTCGAGGGCCGCGAGACCACCTTCGCCCAGTGGAACGAGGCCTCCAACCGCTGCGCCCAGGCGCTGCTGGCCCAGGGCCTCAAGCCCGGCGACCGGGTCGGCGTGCTGGCCAAGAACAGCGACGACTTCTTCGCCCTCTGGCTGGGCTGCATCAAGGCGCGGGTCTGCCTGGCCCCGGTCAACTGGCGCCTGGCCCCGCCGGAAATCGCCTTCATCCTGAAAGATGCCAACGCCAAGCTGCTGATCGTCGGCCAGGACTTCGCCGGCGTCGTCGACATGATCGCCTCCGACATCCCCAGCGTCCGCGGCCTGGTGCAGTTCGAGCCCGGCCACCCGCGCTGGCCGGCCTTCCGCGACTGGATCGGCGGCCACTATCCGGACGACCCCAGGCTCACCCCGCGCGACGACGATGACGTCATCCAGCTCTACACCAGCGGCACCACCGGCCTGCCCAAGGGCGTGCAGCTGACCCAGGCCAACTATCTGGCCCTGTTCGACACGGCCCTGACCGCCGGCTGGGCGAAATACGACGCCGGCAAGACCAATCTCGTCCTCATGCCGCTGTTCCACGTTGCCGGCGTCAACTGCGGCCTGCTCGGCCTGCTGCAGGGGGTGCGTGAGATCATCCTGCGCGAGGTCAATCCGGCCGAAATCGTCAAGCTGATCCCCGAGCAGCGGGTGGCCTACGCCTTCCTCGCCCCGACCATCATCAACATGCTGCTGCAGACGCCCGGTATCGACGAGGCCGACTTTTCCTACCTGGAGCGCATCTTCTACGGCGCCTCGCCGATCTCCGAGGCGGTGCTGCGGAAGGCCCAGGCCATGTTCGGCTGCGACTTCCACCAGCTCTACGGCCTGACCGAAACCATCGGCGGCGCCACCCATCTGTCGGCCGCCGACCACGCCCCCGATCGCGACAAGCTGCGCAGTTGCGGCAAGCCCTGGCCGGGTTTCGAGGTGCAGGTGATCAAGCCCGACGGCTCCATCGGCGGCGTCGGCGAAGTGGGCGAGGTGCAGATCCGCGCCAAGGGGGTGATGAAGGGCTATTGGAACCGCCCGGACGCCACCAGGGACGCCATCTGTCCGCAGGGCTGGTTCAAGTCCGGCGACGCCGGCTACTTCGACGCCGAGGGCTACCTCTACATCCACGACCGGGTGAAGGACATGATCGTCACCGGCGGCGAGAACGTCTATCCGGCCGAGGTCGAGAACGCCCTGTTCAGCCACCCGGCCATCGCCGACGCCGCCGTCATCGGCGTCCCCGACGACCGCTGGGGCGAGGCTGTGAAGGGCATCGTGGTCCTCAAAGCCGGCCAGACCGCCACCGCCGAAGACCTCATCGCCCACTGCCGGGGCCTGATCGCCGGCTACAAATGCCCCAAGTCCATCGACGTCATCGACACCCTGCCCCGCAACCCCTCCGGCAAGGTCCTACGCCGCGAACTGCGCGCGCCGTTCTGGGAGGGCCGGGAGCGGATGGTGGGATGAGCATAATGCAGGTTGCTCCCCCTCTCGGGGGAGCTGGCAGCGGCGAAGCCGCTGACTGAGGGGGTCACCGCGAACGGTGGCTTTGCCCACAGGCCTCTCGACCGCCGGTGGGGACCCCCTCCGTCAGTCGCTGCGCGACTGCCACCTCCCCCGAGAGGGGGAGGAACTGTTTTGCTGACGCCACGACAACCGTGGTCCTGTGCGGAAAACGAGGAAACGCCCATGCCTGACTTCCGCATCATCGACACCAACGGCATCAAGCTGCGCGCCGCCGTGCAGGGCTCCGGCCCGCTGGTGGTCATGGTCCATGGCTTTCCGGAGAGCTGGTACAGCTGGCGCCACCAGATCGGCCCGATCGCGCAGGCCGGCTTCACCGCCTGCGCCATCGACGTGCGCGGCTATGGCGGTTCCGACAAGCCGAAAGAGGTCGCCGACTATAGCCTGGAGAACATCACCGCCGACGTCGCCGGCGTCATCGAGGCCCTGTCGGACGACGGCACGGGCGTCCTCATCGGCCACGACTGGGGGGCGCCAATCGTCTGGAACACGGCGCTCACCCGTCCTGACCGCGTCACCGCCGTCGCCGGCCTGTCGGTGCCCTACACCGGGGTGCCGGCCTTCAACTTCCTCGACGCCATCAAGGTCGCCTTCACCGACAAGGGCCGCTTCTTCTACCAGGTCTACTTCCAGGACGTCGGCGTCGCCGAGGTCGAGCTGGAGGCCGACCCCCGCGCTGGCCTGCGGAAATTCTACTACGCCATCAGCGGCGACGCTCCCGACGGAACCTGGCCGGCCGACAAGCCGCATGGCGCCAGCCTGCTCGACCGCCTGCCCGACCCGGACCCCTTCCCGGCCTGGCTGACCGAGGCCGACATCGACTATTTCACCGCCGAGTTCGAGCGTTCCGGCTTCTTCGGTCCCCTCTGCCGCTACCGAAACTGGGGCCGTGACTTCGACTGGCTGCAGGGCTTCAAGGACCGCAAGATCGAGCAGCCGTCGCTGTTCATCGGTGGCTCCCGCGACCTGGTGCTGAAAATGCTGCCGGGCGTCGATCCGATCGCCCTCATGAAGCCGCACCTGCCCGGCCTGCGCGGCGCCACCGTGCTCGAAGGCTGCGGCCACTGGACCCAGCAGGAGCAGCCCGAGGCGGTGACCCGGCTGCTGGTCGATTGGCTGAAGGGCCGCTGACGCCCCCTTGATTTTTACAATTGTACGATCACTATGGGCCGCAGCAACGGGAGCGCGGCAATGGACGGTGCGTCGAAACGGACCCTGGCGGTCCTGCTCAGCCTGACGGCGACGGTCGGCGTCATCGCCGCCCCGGCCTTCCTGTCGCCGCGCCCGGCCCAGGCCGGCGCGACCATGGCGGCCTTCCGGTCGGACAAGGACCTGGCCGCCTTCCTGGTCGAGCAGAAGAAGGCCGAGGAGGCCCTCTACGAGGACGAGAAGCTCGACTCGGCGATGACCTTCTCCGAAGACGCCGGTCCGGCCGACGCCGCAGCGGCGCCCGCCGCCGACGCCCCCGCCAGCCCGGCCAAAGTCTCCGGCAACGGCGAGGCCCTGGCCGCCCCGCAGCAGCCGGCGGACAAGATCACCAACACCCAGGAAGCCGACATCGACGAGGGCGGCATCGTCAAGGCCAGGGGCGACCTGCTGATCATCCTGCGTCGGGGCCGGCTGTTCACCGTCTCGACGGCCGGCGGCGGCATGCGCCCGGTCGGCCGTATCGACGCCTTCCCGCCCGGCGCCGAGCCCGACGCCTGGTACGACGAGATGCTGGTGGCCGGCGACCGCATCGCCGTGGTCGGCTACAGCTACGCGCGCGGCGGAACCGAGATCAACCGCTTCCGCCTGTCGCCGGACGGGCAGCTCAGCTTCATCGCTTCCCACGCCCTGCATTCGTCCGACTACTATTCGAGCCGCAACTACGCCTCGCGCCTGGTCGGCAATAGGCTGATCTTCTATTCGGCCATGTCGGCCGGCAGGGGCGGGAACGACCCGCTGGCCGCCCTGCCGGCCCTGCGCCAATGGACGCCGGGCGCCAAACAGGGCGAGTTCCGCCGCATCGCCTCCGGCCGTCGGGTCTACGCCCCGCCGCAGGTGCGGGCCTCCAAGGCCGCCGCCAGCATGGTCCATAGCATCACCACCTGCGACCTCGCCGCCGAGCGGTTCGACTGCCAGGCGACGGCCGTGCTGGGCCCGCCGGCCCGGACCTTCTATGTCGCCAAGGGCGGGGTCTATCTCTGGGTCCACGACGAGGGCTGGAACCGGCGTAAGACGGGACCGGACATGCTCTACCGCATGCCGCTCGACGGCGGCGCGCCCTCGGCGATCGAGGTCTCCGGCGCCCCCATCGACCAGTTCTCCTTCCGCGAGGCGGCCGACGGCCGGCTGCTGCATGTCCTCGTCGCCCGCGACGGCGATGGCGACGCCATGTGGAACGTCGAGCAGGGCGGCAAGCCCCGCGCCGTCGCCCTGCTGAGTCTGCCGCTGGACCGGCTCGACGATGGCCACGCCGTCGCCGCACCGCAGCTCTACCGCACCCTGCCGAGTCCCGGGGCCGGCTGGGCCCTGCACAGTCGCTTCGTCGGCGATCACATGCTCTACGGCATGGGCGCCGACTGGGAGGCGCGCGAGGACGACAAGGGCTTGCTTCTGGCCGCGCCGCTCGACGGCGGGCCGGTGGTCCCCGTCACCCTGCCGCACAGCGTCGACCGCATCGAGATCATGGGTCCCAACGCCGTCGTCGTCGGCAGCGGCGCCGACGCCGTCTGGTTCTCGACCATCCGCCTGCGTGACCGCGTCGGAGCCGGCGACCGCTATCGCCTCGGCGGCGCCGCCGAGGCCGAGAGCCGCAGCCACGGCTTCTTCTACCGACCCGACAACGCCGATGGCACGGCTGGGGTGCTGGGCCTGCCCATCGCCCGGGCGGCCCGGCCGGCCTTCCACCAGCTGTTCGAGACCTCGGCCGCCATGCTGTTCCTGCGCCGGGCGGACGAGCGGTTCCAGCCGCTGGGCCAGCTGGCGGCCAGCGACGAGGGCATCGCCGATGACGGCTGCCTGGCCTCCTGCGTCGACTGGTACGGCAACGCCCGGCCGATCTTCCTGCGCGGCCGGGTGTTCGCCCTGCTCGGCTACGAGCTGGTCGAGGGCGATGTGCGGGGCCCGGCGATCCGCGAGATCGGCCGCCTCAGCTTTGCGCCGCCGCCGGCGCCCGCCAGGCGCTGAACGGTCGTTTGACTCCCCTAGCGGCAGGCATAGTCTTCAAGGGAACAACGATAACAAACACCTTGAGGAAACCGCCCATGACCCCCGCCGATGGCGTGGCGGCTCCGGCCGTCTTGTCGAGCATTCCGTTCAAGGATCTGCCGATGAAGGGGCCGGACGTCTCGGTCGAGCGCCGCCCCGACGGCTCGATCCTGATCCGCTCCAACCATGCCCCGGGCGAGGGCCCGCGCTCCATCGCCCATCTCCTCAAGGAGAAGGCGCAGAAACACCCCGACCGCCCGTGGATGAAGCAGCGCGAGCCCGGCCACGGCCCCTGGCGGACCCTGACCTACGGCGAGGCCCTTCGACAGGCCGAGGGCATCGCCCAGTGGCTGCTGGACGCCGGCCTGACGGCCGAGGACTCGGTGATGGTGCTGTCCTCCAACAGCCTGGAGCACGCCCTGATCAAGGTCGGCTGCTACACCGCCGGGGTGCCGGTCTCGCCGATCAGCCCTGCCTACAGCCTGATCTCCACCGACCACGCCAAGCTCAAACATTGCGTGGCGGTGGTGAAGCCCAAGGTGGTCTTCGCCCAGTCCGGCGAGATGTACGGCCGCGCCCTGGAGACCCTCAAAGGCCTCGGCCAGGACCTCACCTTCGTCACCACCGACGGAACGGGGGAGGGGGCTATCCCGCTGTCGGTGCTGACCGACACGACGGTCGGCCCCGCCGTCGAGGCGGCGCGCGAGAGCCTGGGCCACGACACCGTCGCCAAATACCTGTTCACCTCCGGCTCGACCGGCATGCCCAAGGCGGCGCCGCAGACCTTCGGCATGATGGCCGGGGTCATCGCCGGCCAGGACGGCCTGCGCACCGAGGACCCCGATCCGGACATCGTCCCCGAGAGCCTGGAATGGATGCCCTGGAGCCACATCAGCGCCGGTAACATCAGCTTCAACGGCGCCCTCTGGGCCGGCGGCACCGTCTACCTCGACGAGGGCAAGCCGCTGCCGGGCATGTTCGAGACGACGATTCTGAACCTCTACGAGGTCTCGCCGGTCGTCTTCGGCTCGGCCCCCATCGCCTTCGGCATGCTGGCCGACGCCATGGAGAAGGACCCGGTGCTGCGCAAGTCGTTCTTCAAGAACATGCGCTACATGGGCTACGGCGGCGCGACGCTCAGCAACGACGTCAACGAGCGACTGCAGGCCCTGGCCATCGCCGAGACCGGCCAGCGCATGCCGCTGACCACCATGTACGGCGCCACAGAGACGCAGGGCATCACCGTCACCCACTGGGCCACCGAACAGGTCGGGCTGGTCGGCCTGCCGCTGCCGGGCATCACCATCAAGCTGGTGCCCAACGGCTCCAAGCTGGAGGTCCGGGTCAAGGGCCCGACCGTCACCAAGGGCTACCTCGGCGACCCCGAGAAGACCGCCGCCGCCTTCGACGAGGAGGGCTTCTACAAGCTCGGCGACGCCGCCAAATTCCTGGACGAGAACGACCCGGCCCAGGGCCTGGTCTTTGACGGTCGCGTCACCGAGGACTTCAAGCTCGACAGCGGCACCTGGGTGTCGGTCGGCACCCTGCGGCCCGAGATCGTCGGCGCCTGCAGCCCCTGGATCCTCGACGCCGTCGTCGCCGGCCAGGACAAGCCGTTCATCGCCGTGCTGGTCTGGCCCTCGATGGCCGGCATGCAGGCGCTGATGGCCGACGAGGGGCCGGGCACGCCGATCGAGAAGCTGACGGTGATCCTCACGGAGAAGCTCAAGGCCTTCAACGCCGCCGCCGGCGGTCTGTCCCGCCGCGTCGGCCGCTTCACGATCATGACCGAGCCACCGTCCATCGACGCCGGCGAGATCACCGACAAGGGCTATGTGAACCAGCGCGCCACGCTGGACCGTCGCGCCGCCCTTGTCTCCGCGCTTTATGGAGATGGTTCGACGCCCGGCGTCGTGTCGCTCTAGCTTTCCCTTCTCCCGCTCGTCGGGAGAAGGTGTCGGCGTAGCCGACGGATGAGGGCAGCACCGGCCATTCGGATTGGCCGCGTTCTGGCGCAACTCGTCCGGCGGTGGCGCTGCCCTCATCCGACCCCCTTCTGGGGCCACCTTCTCCCGACAAGCGGGAGAAGGATCTGAACGGAGACTTCAATGCTCGACCCCCACTTCCGCGCCATGCTCGACGCCGCCGCCGCCATCGAGATGCCGCCGCTGGACCAGCTGCCGCCGGAGATGATCCGCATGGGCTACGTCGCCCAGCGGGCCGGCCTCGACGCCGGCGCCCCCAAGGACCTGGCCGTCCGCGATCTGCAGGTCGACGGCGGGGCCGGCAAGCTGACCGCCCGGCTGTACGAGCCCAAGGGCGCCCCGGCGACCACCGGCGGCCTCGTCTACTTCCACGGCGGCGGCTTCGTGATCGGCAACCTGGAGACCCACGACGACTTCCTGCGCCGGCTGTGCGCGGCGTCCGGCGTGCGGGTGCTGGCCGTCGACTACCGCCTGGCCCCGGAGCATCCCTTCCCCGCCGCCCACGACGACGCCCTGGCGGCAACCAGATGGGCCTTCGACCACGCCGCCGAGATCGGTTTCGACCCGGCCCGCATCGGCGTCGGCGGCGACAGCGCCGGCGGCAACCTGGCCGCCTGCATGGCCATCGACCTGCGAGGCGATCCCCGCAAGCTGGCCTTCCAGCTGCTGCTCTACCCGGCCACCGCCATGGCCCAGGAAACCCAGAGCCGCGCCGACCTGGCCACCGGCTACGTCCTGACCGCCGAGGTCATGGCCTGGTTCGGCAAGCATTTCGCCGCCGAGGGCCACGCCGACGCCCGCCGCGCCGAGCCGGCCCATGTCGAAGACCTCTCCGGCCTGCCCGCCGCCCTGGTGGTTACGGCCGGCTTCGATCCGCTGAAGGACGAAGGCCGCGTCTACGCCGGGCGCCTCGCCAAGGCCGGGGTCAAGGCCGAGCACATCGAGTACCCGGCCTTCGTCCACGACTTCTACATCATGGCCAGCGTCGCCCCGCCGGTGGTCGCCGCCATCGAGGAGACGGCGGCGAAACTGAAGGCGGCGCTGGGCTAGTTCCTCCCCCATCGGGGGAGGGGGACCATTGCGAAGCAATGGTGGAGGGGGTCCCCACCATCGGTGGCGGCTGAACCTACCAAAGATGCCGCTGACATGGGGAGCGGACCCCCTCCGTCAGCGGCTTCGCCGCTGCCACCTCCCCCGATGGGGGAGGAACTGCCCGTCCCCACATGACAGGAGATTCACAAAACACCGCTTGACGACAATGTACTCTAAAATGCAAAGTACATTGCAGAAGGCGGGTTGGTCCCGCCACGGGAGCAAGCCATGACCTTCAAGACCCTGATCCTCGCCGGCGCGCTGAGCGCCTCCCTTTGCGCCGGTTCCGCCTTCGCGGCCGACGTCGCCGTCACCCTGACCGGCGTCAAGGCCGAGGGCGGCACCATGCTGGTCTCCCTGCAGAGCAAGGACCAGTTCATGAAGCCGGTCGGCGCCAAGGGCGCCATCGGCCCGGCCACCGCCGGAACCATGGTGCTGAATGTCGAGGACGTGCCCCCCGGCGACTACGCCGTCATGGTCATGCACGACGCCGACTCGAACTGGACGATGACCATGAAGGACGGCAAGCCGGCCGAAGGCTGGGGCCATTCGGGCGCCGCCGACGGCAAGACCTTCGATGCCGTGAAGATCACCGTGCCGGAAGCGGGCACGGCGGTCACCGTCGCCCTCGCCTATCCCCAGTAAGCATTCAGGAGCGCGGGGCGATGAAGCGGGCGATGTGGACGGCGATGGCCGTGGCGGCCGGACTGGCGCTTGTCGGTCCGGCGACGGCCCAGACGATGGGGGGCGGGCAGGAAACCCTGCGCTTCACCGGCGCGATGTGGTGGACGCCGGACGGCTTCAAGCCCGGCGACCACTATGTGCGGGGCGGCGTCTTCGTGCGCCCCACGCCCAAGGCCCGCACGGTGGATCTCGCCGGCGCCTTCGTCGTCCCGCCCTTCGGCGAGGCCCACAACCACAACATCGACACGCCCCAGCAGGCCAAGGTGGTCAGCGACCAGTACCTGGCCAATGGCGTCTTCTATGTGAAGAACCCCAACAGCCGGGCCGCCTATACCGGTGAGACCCGCGCCCTGATGAACCGCCAGGACACCGTCGACGCCCGCTTCTCGATGGGCGGCCTGACCGGCGAGGGGGGCCACCCCATCCGCCTCTACGGCTTCCTGTCGCGCTTCACCGGCCCTGAAAAGCCCGGCGAGTCCTTCGAGGGCGACGCCTTCCACACCGTCCGCACCGCCGCCGACATCGAGCCGGCGCTCGCCCGCCTGCAGGCCCAGGGCGCGGACTTCGTGAAGACCTACCTGCTGCACTCGGAGCTCCACGAACAGCGCAAGGCCGACAAGGGCCAGTACGGCCTGCGCGGCCTCGATCCCAAACTCTATCCGGCCATCATCAAGGCCGCCCATCGCCGTGGCCTCAAGGTCAGCGTCCATATCGAGACCGCCGCCGACTTTCGCCTGGCGGTGGCCAGCGGCGTCGACGAGATCAACCACCTGCCCGGCTACATGTGGGAGGCCGGCGAGAGCCCAGACGCCTACCGCCTGACGCTTAAGGACGCCCGCGACGCCGCCCGCTCCGGCGTGGTGGTGGTGACCACCACGGTGATCACCGACAACCTCAACATGCCCCGGGCCCGCAAGGCTGAGGTCAAGGTGGTGCAGACCGCCAACCTTCGGCTGCTGCGCGCCGCAGGGGTCAAGCTGGCCATCGGCTCGGACAACTACATGCAGACCTCGCGCGTCGAGGTCGAAAACCTGGCGGCGATGAAGGTGTTCGATACGCCGACCCTGCTGCGCCTGTGGATCGAGACCCCCAAGGTCTCCATCTTCCCGGGCCGCCGCCTCTCCTGCCTGGACGTCGGCTGCGAGGCCGACTTCCTGGCCCTGGGCGCCGACCCGACCCGCGACCTGGCCGCCACCAAGGCCATCACCGCCGCCTGGAAGGACGGGCGGCCGCTCACCCTTGTCGCGGTCAAGAGCACGGTGATCCCCGGCGGCCCGACCGGTGGCGGCCACGTTCACTAGAAGAGGGGACACATTGAATTGCCACGCACCCGCCGGAGCCAGCCTTGGCGCCCGCGCCAGCGGCAATTCAATGTGTCCCCGTTTCCTTCTAGAACCCCTTGGCGACCCCCTCGCGGCGGGGGTCGGCCCCGCCTTCCAGGCGACCGCCCTCGCGGACGATCACCCCGTGCAGGCCGCTGTTCTCGCTGCCGTTGGACCGCAGGACCAGGCCCCGCTCGGCCAGGGCGGCGACCACCCCGGGAGCGAAGCGGTCGGCCTCGCCGCTGACGCCCGGGCCCCGGGCGATCAGGTTGGGCAGCTCGATGGCCTGCTGCATGGTCAGCTTCCAGTCCAGCACCCCGACCAGGACCTTGAGATTATAGGCCAGGATGGACGAGCCGCCCGGACTGCCGACGGCGGCGAGGAAGCGGCCGTCCTTGTCCAGCACGATGACCGGCGACATCGACGAGCGCGGCCGCTTGCCCGGGGCCACGGCGTTGGCGGCCGGAACGCCGTCGGCCAGGGTCGGGCTGAAGTCGAAGTCGGTCAGCTGGTTGTTGAGGAAGAAGCCGCCGGCCATGCGGCCCGAGCCGAAGATGCTCTCGACCGTGGTGGTCATCGAGACGACGTCACCCTTGGCGTCGACGATGACGACATGAGAGGTGCCGCCGGGCTCGATGGTCTTGTCGGGCCCGCGCGGTTTGGCCCCCGGCGGGACCCCGGCCTCCGGCGGCGGACCAAGCCGGTCGCCGATCAGCGCCGCCCGCTCGTCCAGGTAGCCGCCGTTCAACAGGCCCTTGACCGGCACCGAGACGAAGTCCGGGTCGCCGACATAGCGGTCGCGGTCCGCGTACATCAGCCGCTCGGCCTGGGCGATCTGCAGCCAGGCGACCGGGTCGGCCGGCCCCCGGTCGGCGATGTCGGTGCGCTCCAGCAGCTTCAGCGCCTGCAGCAGGCTGACGCCGCTGGAGACCGGCTGGGCGGTGCAGACCAGATAGGCCCGGTAGGGGGCGCACAGGGCCTTCTTCTTCAGCGGCTTGTAGGCGGCGAGATCAGCGGTGCTCAGGCTGCCGGGGGCCGGGCCCTCGGCCACCTTGGCGGCGATGGCCTCAGCCAGCGGCCCCTTGAGCAGGCCGTCCGGCCCCTCGGCGGCGATGCGGCGCAGGCTTGTCGCGTAGTCCGGGTTCTTCAGCACATCGCCGGCCACGTAGCGTTTGCCGTCGGGCTTGGTGAAATAGCGGGTGGCGTCGGCCGTCTTCGACATCGGGAAGACGGAGGTGATCATGCCGGCCAGCCGCGGGCTGACCGTGAAGCCGTCGGTCGCCAGCCGCTCGGCGTCGCCGAACAGGCTGTTCCACGGCAGGACGCCATGTTCCTTCTGAGCGTAGTAAAGCATGGCGATGGCGCCCGGCGCGCCGGTCGAGCGGCCGCTGAGCACCGCCTGGATGAAGTTCATCGGCTTGCCGTCTTCGCCGAGGAACATCTTCGCATCGGCCCCGGCCGGCGCCGTCTCGCGTCCGTCGTAGGCGGTGACCGCCTTGGTTTCGGCGTCGTAGTGGATCAGGAAGGCGCCGCCGCCCAGGCCGCTCGATTGCGGCTCGACCAGGCCCAGCACCGCCTGCACCGCCACCGCCGCGTCGACGGCGCTGCCGCCGCGCTTGAGCACCGCCAGCCCCGCCTCGACCGCCAGCGGGTTGGCGGCGGCGACCATCACCGGACCACTCCCGGGATTGGGAGAGGCGGCGACAGGTTCCGGCTTCGCCGCGAAGGTCGAACAGCCCGACAGCAGCAGGGACAGGGCCGTAACGGCGGCGATCAGGGGACGCATGGGCTCTCCAGCAGCAGGCTCGACACCATAACGGCGACGCGATGGACAACAACGGTCCGGCGGGCGATTAAACCCCTCCAGCCCCCGGAGTTCCGATGCCTGCTCGCCCCGGACCGCGCAACTGCCTAACAGACGTGCCCGGCCTGAAGGTCGGGCAGGCGCATGACGCGCGGGTCCGCACCGGCGTCACCGTCATCCTGCCGGACGAGCGCGCCGTCTGCGCCGTCGATGTGCGCGGCGGCGGACCCGGCACGCGGGAGACCGACGCCCTCAACCCTGAGAACCTGATCGGGGCCAGCATCGACGCCGTCGTGCTGTCCGGCGGCTCGATGTACGGCCTTGCCGCCGCCGACGGCGTCGCCGCCTGGCTGGGCGCCAACGGCCGGGGCTATCTGGTCTCCCAGAACGCGGACGTGCCCCGCGCCCCCATCGTGCCGGCCGCCATCCTGTTCGACATGGCCAACGACGGCGACAAGGCCTGGGGCCTGGAGCCGCCCTACCGCCGCCTCGGCATCGAGGCGGCGCAGGCCGCCGGCCTCGACATCGCGCTGGGCACCGCCGGCTGCGGCTACGGCGCCAAGGCCGGCGGCTGGAAGGGCGGCACGGGCAGCGCCAGCATCGTCACCGACGACGGCCTCATCGTCGGGGCCATCGCCGGGGTCAATTCCTACGGCTCGGTGACGGCCGGCGACGACCGCACCTTCTGGGCCGCCCCCTTCGAACTGGACGGCGAGTTCGGGGGCCTCGGCCCCGCCGGCCTGACCAGCGCCGCCGACGACTGGAACCTGTCGAAAGCCAACCCGGGCCTGCGCCAGAACACCACCATCGCCGTCATCGCCACCAACGCCATCCTGTCTCCCGGCGACGCCAAACGCGTCGCCATCATGGCCCAGGACGGCCTCGCCCGCGCCATCCGCCCGGCCCACGCCCCCTTCGACGGCGACATCGTCTTCGCCCTCTCGACCGCCCAGCGCCCCCTGGACGAGCCCGCCCCCATGGCCGTCGCCCGCATCGGCGCCCTGGCCGCCGACGTCCTGGCCCGGGCCATCGCGCGGGGCGTCTATGAGGCCACGTCCTGGCCGGGAAGCGACATCCGCTGCTGGAAAAACGGCCGGTGAAAAAAGCGGTCTGACCCGCTTGCCTTTCTAATCCGCCGCGACTAGGTTCCGCGCCCTCGCCGGACCCCTACGGGACCCCTGCGAAGTGCGCGCCCGTAGCTCAGCTGGATAGAGCATCAGACTACGAATCTGAGGGTCGGACGTTCGAATCGTTCCGGGCGCGCCATTTTCTTCCTGACATTGCCGGTCGCCTCAGGGCTGAACGGGATCGACCGTCAGGTTTTCGGTCGGCTTGGTCGGTCCGCTGCCCCGGTCGGGACCGTTGCTTTGGGCGCGACGAACCTCATTGGTATTCGATCTCGTCATCCTCCGCCCACGTTTCCGTCGGAGCGGGGTCATCCACGAATGTGAATGAGGCACCGGTTGCCAAATGCCGTTCGAGTGCTTCCTGAGTCACCGCCTCGAACTGCGGATAGTCGCCGATCTCTAGGCCCATGTCTGGATCTTGGCCTGCATCTCGTTGGGCCTGATCGAACGCCTTGGCCTCCCATCTGCCCTGCCGCGCATCCGAGATGGCATTTATCAGGGCTGTCTCCGGAAGAGCAGGGAACTTGCCAGCGTGTACCTGGGTCCCAAGCGCGAAGGCCGCTGCGAAATCCTCGATGTCTACCCAAGTCTTTTCGGCGACGTGTCGGAAGCTCTCGGCCATCGGCCTGCCGGCACCTTCCGTAAGGCGCCCCAATTCGTCAGCCTCGACCGAATAATCAAACGGATCATTGGTCTCTATGCCGAAGTCAGTCACGCACCACTGCCTGCCAGCCCAATAGACTTTGCGCGGAGCCTGTTCGTCGTCGCTCATTCCTCGCCCTCTCGTTGGAAGTCTTGGCTTCGAAGTCGATAGATGGGCGTCGTCAGCTTCGAACCCAAGGGCATTGCAGCCAGCTTGAGCAGTGGAATTGAGTCAGAATGGGAACTACCCGCTGACGCTTCGATGATTGAGCTTTCGAAGTGTCTACGCCAAAAACGGAAACGACGACACGCTCTTCACCGTCTCCTCCACCAGCGGCGTCCGGTTCACCGGCGCCGCCGCCCGTTGCGGGCACTGGCGGCGTTCGCAGATGCGGCAGGCGGGGCCGACTTCCACCACCGCCGGGGCGGCCATGTCGAGGCCCTTGGCGTAGACCAGCTTGGCGGCGTGCTTGAGCTCGCAGCCCAGGCCGATGGCCAGTTCGTCCTCCAGGCCGCCGAGCAGGCCGGCCACGCGGCGCACGGTGCGCGAGAGGGTGAAGTAGCGTTCGCCGTCCGGGGTCTCGATCACCTGGGTGACGATGCGGCCCGGGGTCTTGAAGCTGTCGTGGACGTTCCAGCGCGGGCAGGTGCCGCCGAACCGGGAGAAGGGGAAGGGGCCGCTGGCGTAGCGTTTGGAGATGTTGCCGGCCGCGTCGACCCTGAGCATGAAGAAGGGGATGCCCCGGGCCCCGGAGCGGGCCAGGGTGGTCATCCGCTGGGCCGCCTGTTCGAAGCTGACGCCGAACCGCGAGCGCACCCGCTCGATGTCGTAGCCGGTCTCCTCCAGGGCGGCGAGGAACTTGTCGTAGGGCATCATCATCGCCCCGGCCACGTAGTTGCCGAGGAAGACCTTGAGCTGCTGGCGGGTGGCGCGGTCGGGCGGGGTGAAGCGGTCGGCGATGGCGCTGATCGCCTCGCCATGGACCAGCAGGCTGAGCTGATAGGCCATGGCGAAGGTGCGGCTGGCCGGGGCGAGCGTCTCGGCGATCAGGAGCTGTTTGCGGTGCTGGTCGTAGCGGCGCAGCGTACCGCTCATCACCTCAACCGGCATGACCCGCACCTTGACCCCGCAATGGTGCAGCAGGCCCTCGCGCAGCGAGGGGGCGAAGTCGCGCTGGTCGGCCTTGATCTCTCGTAGCAGGGCCTCGGCCAGGGTCTCCAGTTCGGCGAAATGGTTGCGCTGGGCGCTGACCAGGTCGCGGACCCAGTCGGTGGGGGTGGTGTGGGGGGCGGCCGGAACGTCGTCGCGGCCTTCGAAGGCCGACAGGTCGATGAGGTTGCCGCGGTCGAGATAGGCGCGGTAGAGGCGCACGAAGGCCTCGGCCAGGCTCGGCGACAACTCGGCCACCTCGGCGGTCTCGTGGCGGTTGATGGCCAGGTCGGCGAACAGGCGGTCGGCCAGCACCTCGTCGAGGCCCACCCCGCCGCCGGGCTCGTCGGCCGACAGGCTGCGCAGGTCCAGGTCATAGGCGTCGGCCAGGCGCAGCAGCACCTGGGCCGTCACCGGCCGCTGGTTGCGCTCCAGCAGGTTCAGATAGCTGGGCGAGACCTTCAGCTGCTCGGCCATCGCTGCCTGGGTCGCGCCCAGGTCGCGGCGCAGCCGCTTCAGCCGCCCACCCAGGAAGAGCTTCTTGTCCGTCGTCGCCATTCAGTCATGTTGTCATAAATTTACAGACTCTACAAAGTCAATTTACGACAAATCGTCTTCAATAGGTTCGCCTCGCGCCGGGCCCTGCCGTTAGGTCGCTTTCAACGCGCCACCTTCCAGTTCCCGGACGAGACCATGACCCGCAAGACCTACGCCGAACACCGCGACGCCCTCCTCCGCCGCTACCCCGACGGCCAGACCTCGGGCGGCGTCGGCATCGACGACATCATCCAGCTGAAGATGCAGAACACCTTCTCGACCCACCTCGACATCGCCAAATCGATGGCCGGGGTGATGCGGGCCGACATGGCCGAGTACGACCGGGACAGCTCGAAGTTCACCCAGTCGCTGGGCTGCTGGTCGGGCTTCCACGCCCAGCAGATGATCAAGTCGGTCAAGCGCCTGCGCGGCACGACCAAGGGCGCCTACGTCTACCTGTCCGGCTGGATGGTCGCGGGCTTACGCAACCGCTGGGGCCATCTGCCCGACCAGTCGATGCATGAGAAGACCGCCGTCGTCGACCTGATCGAGGAGATCTACGTCTCCCTGCGCCAGGCCGACGAGGTGGCGATCAACGACCTGTTCAAGATCCTGCGCGAAGCCCGCAAGAGCGGCGACGAGGTCGGCGAACGCGCCGCCATCAAGGCCATCGACGAGTTCGAGACCCATGTCGTGCCGATCATCGCCGACATCGACGCCGGCTTCGGCAACGAGAACGCCACCTACCTCTTGGCCAAGGAGATGATCAAGGCCGGCGCCTGCTGCCTGCAGATCGAGAACCAGGTCTCCGACGCCAAGCAGTGCGGCCACCAGGACGGCAAGGTCACCGTGCCGCGCGAGGACTTTATCGAGAAGCTGCGGGCCTGCCGCCTGGCCTTCGAGGAGCTGGGCGTCGACGAGGGCGTCATCGTCGCCCGCACCGACAGCCTGGGCGCCGGCCTGACCCAGAAGGTGCCGGTCAGCCAGCAGCCGGGCGACCTGGCCTCCGACTACATCAAGTGGCTGAAGACCGAGGTCATCACCGCTGAAAACCCGATCCAGGAGGGCGAGATTGCCCTCTACCAGGGCGGCGAGTTCGTCAAGCCGGTGCGCATGCCCAACGGCCTGTTCGCCTTCCAGGACGGAACCGGCCGCCAGCGGGTCATCGAGGACTGCATCGCCTCCCTGACCCAGGGCGGCGCCGACCTCCTGTGGATCGAGACCGACACTCCCAACGTCGATGAGATCGCCTCGATGGTGGCCGAGGTCCGCAAGGCCGTGCCGGACGCCAAGCTGACCTACAACAACAGCCCGTCCTTCAACTGGACCCTCAACCTGCGCGGCCAGGTCCGCAAGGAATGGATCGCCAGCGGCAGGATCGCCGAGGACGCCTATCCGGAGGGCATCAAGCTGATGTCGGCCGACTACGACACCGACGAGCTGGGCCTCGAAACCGACCGTCGCCTGGCCAACTTCCAGGCCGACATCTCGGCTCGGGCCGGGGTGTTCCACAACCTGATCACCCTGCCGACCTTCCACCTGACCGCCAAGTCGATGGACGAGCTGAGCCGTGGGTATTTCGGCGACGACCGCATGAAGGCCTACGTCAACTCGGTGCAGCGCGAGGAGATCCGCCGCGGCGTCTCGGCCGTGAAGCACCAGCACGAGGTCGGCTCCGACCTCGGCGACACCTTCAAGGAGATGGTCGCCGGCGAGCGGGCCCTGAAAGCCGGCGGCCACGCCAACACCATGAACCAGTTCGCCGCCGCCTAAGTCACGCAGAGACAAGGAGACTTCCAATGTCCAAGCCTGCTTTCACCCCCGCCTCGATGCCGGACTCCAACAGCCGCGAGCGCGCCATCGAACGCATCGCCGAAGCCTCCCACCGCCTCAACGAGGCGGTGCGCCGGGCCCTCGACGCCGGCTATTCGGTGGAACTGGTCCGCGCCTCCCGCTGCCACGACGGGGCCGGCAACTGGGGCGACCAGATCGTCCCGACGGTGCGGGAAAAGGAAGCGGTGGCCTGAGGGCTGCTAAAATTCCGCTCATCCCGGCGAAACGAAGTTCGGCGCAAGCCAATGCCGGGACCCATTTCGTAGGGCGCCGGCGTGGCCAGATTGGTCACGACCGGCCCGTCCGACGGTCTTGTCCTTGAGTCCAGTCCTGCACCACCGAGATCACGCGGATGGATCCCGGCATTCGCCGGGATGAGCGGAAGGTTTTGGGGTTCAGGGCGGGACATTTTGCTCACTCCAGAGAATCCCATGCCCCTCGACACCGCCGCCAACATCCAGATCACCGGCCCCGTCGAGGGCCGCGCCGCCGAGGTCCTGACGCCCGAGGCCCTGGCCTTCGTCGCCGACCTGCACCGCGCGTTCGACGCCCGCCGCCGCGAACTGCTCAGCGCCCGCAAGGTCCGCCAGGCGGCCTTCGACGCCGGCGCCCTGCCCGATTTCCTGCCGCAGACCGCCGCCATCCGCGCCGCCGACTGGACCGTCGCCCCGATCCCGGCCGACCTGCAGGACCGCCGCGTGGAGATCACCGGCCCGGTCGACCGCAAGATGATCCTCAACGCCCTCAACAGCGGGGCCAAGGTTTTCATGGCCGACTTCGAGGACGCCACCGCCCCGACCTGGGCCAACCTGATCGAAGGGCAGGTCAACCTGAAGGACCGCTGGTCGGGCCAGCTGGCCCACACCGACGCCAAAACCGGCAAATCCTATGCGCTGGGCCCCAACCCCGCCGTCCTGATCATCCGCCCGCGCGGCTGGCACCTGCCCGAGCGCCATCTGCAGATCGACGGCGAGACCGTCAGCGGCGCCCTGTTCGACTTCGGCCTCTACCTCTTCCACAACGCCCGCGCCGCCCTGGCCCAGGGCTCCGGACCCTACTTCTACCTGCCCAAGCTCGAGAGCCATCTCGAAGCCCGGCTGTGGAACGACGTCTTCCTGCGCGCCCAGGCGGCGCTGGGCCTGCCCATCGGCACGATCAAGGCGACGGTGCTGATCGAGACCATCCCCGCCGCCTTCGAGATGGACGAGATCATCCACGAACTGCGCGACCACATGGCCGGCCTCAACTGCGGCCGCTGGGACTACATCTTCTCGGTCATCAAGCGGCTGGGCCGCAACCCGGCCTTCCTGACCCCCAACCGCTCGGCCATGGTCATGGGCCAGGCCTTCCTGGGCGCCTATTCGCTGAAGCTGATCCAGACCTGCCACCGGCGCGGCGCCTTCGCCATGGGCGGCATGGCGGCGCAGATTCCGGTCAAGGGCGACCCGGCCGCCAACGACGCCGCCTTCGCCCGGGTGCGGGCCGACAAGGAGCGCGAGGCCGGCGCCGGCCACGATGGCACCTGGGTAGCTCACCCCGACCTGGTGCCGGTGGCCATGGACGTCTTCGACCGGCTAATGCCGGCGCCCAACCAGCTGGACCGCCGCCTCGAGGACCTGGTCATCACCCAGGCCCAGATGCTGGAACTGCATCCCGGCGGCCGCACCGAGGACGGGGTGCGCGAGAACATCCGCGTCGGCATCCGCTACACCCAGGCCTGGATCGAGGGCCGGGGCGCCGTGCCGCTCTACAACCTGATGGAAGACGCCGCGACCGCCGAGATCTGCCGCACCCAGCTGTGGCAGTGGGTGCGCCTGAGCGCCGAGCTCGACGACGGCCGCGATCTGACCTCGGAGCTGTTCGTCAGCCTGCTGACCGACGAGATGGCCGCCCTGCGCCGCGACTTCCCCTCGCCCCGGCTGGAGGAGGCCGCCCAGCTGTTCGTCCAGATGGTGCTGTCCGACACGTTGGAGGAGTTCCTGACTTTGCCGGCATACCAGCTGATCGATTGACCCCCCTCACCGATCACCCCGGCGAAAGCCGGGGCCCAGCTGGCAAACCAGATGACGAGCTGGCGCTGATCAGAGCGAAACCCCATCCGCCGGTGGACACTGGGTCCCGACTTTCGTCGGGATGAGCGGTAGTGGGGGAGGCGGGCCTACTTCCGTTTCTTGGCCGTGTTCAGCTCCACGGCCGCCCGGATCAACGCCTTCAGCGCCGCCTCGTCGATCTTGGCGCCTTGCGGGATGTCGATCGCCCGCCGGGTGTTGCCTTCGAGGCTGGCGTTGAACAGGCCCTTGGGATCGGGTAGCGCCGCGCCCTTGGCGAAGGTCAGCTTGACGGTGGCCTTGTAGACCTCGCCGGTGGTGATGATGCCGGCGTGCTCCCACACCGGCACGCCGCGCCATTTCCAGGTCTCCTCGACCTCGGGATCGGCCTCCTTGATGATCCGGCGGACCTTGGCGAGGGTCTCGCCGCGCCAGTCGGCCAGGGCGGCGATCTTGTCGTCGATCAGCTGGGAGGGGGTGGCTTCGGTCATCGCATCGATCCTCAAAGTTTCTCGCCGGGCAGCTTGGCCGCCTGTTTCACCCAGTCGCTGAACTGCGCCTCGTCCAACTCGCCCTCGCGGATGTCGTAGTAGCGGACCGCCTCGTACTTGGAGGTCCCGGGCGGCTTGGGGTCCATCGAGGATCCCTGGAAGAAGGTCACCTTCACGTACCGGTCGAAGCAGTGGAGGCTGAGGAACCAGAGGTCTTGCTCGACCCCGTAGAAGGGCGAGTTCCACTTCACCGCCTTGCGCACGCCGGGGACGGCGGCCTCGATCAGGGCGTCCAGCCGTTCGCCGAGCGGCCGTTTCCAGCTCGGCATGGCGGCGATATAGGCCTGTACGGGCCCGTCGCCGTAGCCCTTGGCGATTTGCGGATTGCCGCCGGAAAGCAGTTTGGGTTTGTCGCTCACGCCCGCCCCCGGGCCCGCCACTTCACGGCATAGGGCAGCACGAACAGGTAGAGGCCGCTGACCAGGAGCAGGATCAGCGGAACCAGGGCCAGCAGGCCCATCCACATGGGCGGCTGCTGGCCGCCGGACATGGCGACGATGTAGGTGATGACGCCCAGGGTAAAGGCGATGGACAGCCAGCGGTGGGTCTGACGGATCAGCATGCTCATGGATTTCCTCCGGGTTTAATCCAGGCCGTCGAGGACCTGTTCCAATTTGCCCAGGAAGTTGGGCCAGCCCTGCAGCGCACCGCCGAAGGCCTGTTTCTGGTTCGGCCGGAAGCCGGCCTGCTCGACGCGCAGGTGTGTGCCCGCGCCGGTCGGCGTCAGGGTGAAGGTGACCACGCTGTCGAGGTCGAAGGCTGGGTCCTCGTGCCTGTGGTTCCAGCTGTAGGCGAGGGTGCGGCCGGGCTCGACCTCCAGCACTTCGCAGTCCAGCACCCCGCCCCACTCGCCGCGCAGGGTGAAGCGGTGGCCGACGCTGGGGGCGAAGTCGTTCTTCATCAGCCATTCCTCCATCAGGTGCGGCTGGGTCAGGGCCCGCCACAGCTTTTCCGGCGGGTGGGCGATGTCGCGCTCGACGACAACCGAGCGGGTTTGGGTGGCGGTGTCGCTCATTGGTCCATCCTGTTCAGAAGGTCTTCGAGGCCGTCGAGCTTGCGATGCCAAAAGCGGCGCATCTCGTCGGTCCAGTCATTGAGGGCGCTCAGGCCTTCCGGCCGGGCGCTGTAATGGGTCTGCCGGCCATCGGGTCGGTCGCCGACCAGGCCGGCCTGTTTCAGAACGCCCAGATGCTTGGAGACGGCCGGCTGCGACACCCCGGCCCGGGCGGTGATGACGCCCACCGTCTGTTCGCCTTCACGGCACAGGCCCTCGAAGATCGCGCGCCGCGTCGGGTCGGCGAGGGTTCGAAACAGCTGGTCGGTGAGGATCGACATCGGAGATTGATAACTCAGTGGCTATGAGTTGACGTATAACCGCAGAGATATGAGTTCGTCAAGCAGGCCCTCGTGCGCCGCGCGCTCTTCTCCTACACTCAGGCCCATGTGGCGGGACTGGAAGCGGCTGGCGGTCTATGGGGCGGTGCTTGGCGCCGGCGCCCTGGCGCTGCAGTGGCTCGACTACAACCGGCTGGCCCGCGCCCATTCCAGCGACATCTACATCGTCCTGACCGCCATCGGTTTCCTGGTCCTCGGCGTCTGGGTGGGGACGAGGCTGTTCGGCGGTCCAAAGCCGGCCGCCTTTGACGGCAACCCCAAGGCCCAGGCGGCGCTGGGCATCAGCGCCCGCGAACTGGCGGTGCTCAAGGAGCTGGCGGCCGGCCATTCCAACAAGGAGATCGCCGTCCGCCTGCACGTCTCGCCCAACACCGTGAAGACCCATGTGGCCCGGCTGTTCGAGAAGCTGGAGGCCAAGCGCCGCACCGACGCCATCGCCCGGGCGCGCGAGCTCGGCCTGGTGCCCTGAAAATCATTTGGGTGAGGTCGCGAAAATCACCCTTTCGGGCGATTGGCGAGCGCGGTTCCCTGAAGCCTTGTGAGGGCCTAACCTCAAACCCAAGGGGAGGCTCACATGCTTCGGAACATTCTCATCTTCGGCGTCATCGGCGGGGTGATCGTCGGCACGCCCATGGTCCTGATGACCGCGCTCACCGGCGGCAAGGCGCTCTACGAGGGCGGCATGGTGATGGGCTACACCATCATGCTGATCGCCCTCAGCACGGTGTTCATCGCCATCAAGCGCCAGCGCGACGTGGGTGGCGGCGGGGTGATCAGGTTCTGGCCGGCCCTGGGCCTTGGCCTCGGCATCACCGTCGTGGCCAGCGTCTTCTATGCGGCCGCCTGGGAACTGGCCCAGGCGATCAGCCAGGTCGATTTCCCGAGCGTCTACGCGGCCGCCCAGATCGAGGAGCTCAAGGCCAAGGGGGCGTCCGCTGAAAAGATCGCCGCCACCGCCGCCGAGATGGCCAAGTTCGCCGAATGGTACAAGAACCCGCTCTACCGCATCCCGATGACCCTGGTGGAGATCCTGCCGGTTGGGGTGCTGGTCTCGGTGGTCTCCGCCGCCCTGCTGCGCAACAGCCGCTTCCTGCCGGCCCGCCAGGCCGCGACCTGAGCGGTCAACCAAAAGCCGGGATTGCGCGTATCTTTGGGCCAGACCTCAAGGATACGCGCATGTTCCGACTCATCCGGCTGGCGGCCTTCGCCCTGTTGGCCCTGCTGATCCCGGCGGCGGTGCTGGCCAAGCCGCTGCCGAAGACGGAGGTGGCGGTGTTCGCCGGCGGCTGCTTCTGGTGCATGGAGAACGACATGCGCGGCATCCCGGGGGTGCTGAAGGTCGAGTCCGGCTACACCGGCGGCCATGTCAAGAACCCGAGCTATCAGGACGTCACCAGCGAGCGGTCGGGCCACTACGAGGCCGTGCGGGTGACCTACGATCCGGCCCGCCTGCAGTACGACTACCTGCTCTACCGCTACTGGAAGCTGGTCGATCCCACCGACACCGGCGGTCAGTTCTGCGACCGCGGGCCTTCCTACCGGCCGGCGGTGTTCGTCGCCAATACCGCCCAGAGAAAGACCGCCGAAGCCTCGCGGGCGACGGCGGCCAGAAAGCTCAAGCGGGGCAAGATGGCTACCCCGATCCTCGACCTTGGCCCCTTCTGGCCGGCCGAGGCCTACCACCGCGACTACGCCAAACGGAACGCCGCCGACTACCACGCCTACCGCGCCGCCTGCGGCCGCGATGCGCGGCTGCGGGCGGTCTGGGGGAAGTAGCTACTTTTTCTTCGCCTTCAGCGGCTTCAGCGAGCCGGAGATCAGGGCGAAGTCTTCCTTGGCAACGCTGGTGATGATGGTCGGCGGCGAGGCCCCCAGGCCCATGGCCACGCCCTTGACGAAGTAGGCGTCGCCCGGCTCGATCTCGATGACGATCGGGTCGGCCCCGTCCTTGCGGGTGCTGATCACATGGGTCCCCGGGGCGGCGTCGATGACCAGGTACTGGCCGGAGATCAGGGTGCCCATGTTGGTCGCCTTGAAGTCAGGGCCGTAGCGGACGTCCAGCGGATAGCCGCCGGCCACGAACACCGATTCCCGATAGACGATGATGCGGCCCATGCCGGGCTTGGCCGGGCCGATCTTGGCCGGGATGATGTAGTCCTGGGACTGCGTCGCCGGCGCACCCGGGGTGACCGTCAGGCCGCCGGCGCCGACCGTCACGTCGTCGGCCAGCTGGGCCTGGCCGGACAGGCCGGCGGGGGCCTCGATCTCGCTGCCCTTGACCCCGCCGATGGCCCACAGCGAGGCCTTGGAAAGGTCGTTGCCGCGCACATGGATCTGCAGGCCGCGCAGGCGGATCTTCTGGCCGCCGAACTCGATGTAGCGGGGGGCGATGTGCATCTCGCCCGGACGGCCGCCGCCCAGCTTGGTGTTGGCGTGGACAATCTGGCCGGCCACCGGCGTCCCGGCCGGAATGACCGTCTGGCCGTTCAGGGTCAGCGGGGCCGACAGTGTCATGGCGACCATGTCGCCGGTCTTGTTGCCCGCGGTGCTGATGATGGCGGTGGTGGCGACGGTGACCGGCGCGCCGGCGGCCAGCACCTGGCCAGAGGCGGCGGCGGCCGGCGCGGGGGCCTCCTGGGCCAGGACCGGCGTGGCCAGAACGCCCGCCGCGCAGGCGGCGAGAATGACTGCGAACTTCATGGAAAATCCCCCTTGGAACTGGCCGCGACCCTGCCAGCCGGCGGCGCCGGCCGCAAGCGCGAGGTTGTCGCGCGATGGCGCTTACGCTACAGCCGTTCTCGCGTTCCCACTCCGAGCCGACATGTCCCTTGGTCTGACCCTCGCCGTCCTCTGCACAGCCGCCCTGACGGCTGTGTCGGCGCGCGCCATGACCATTATGATGTCGATTAAATCCCCCTCGCCAGGGACGGGAAGGCGCGCGCCCTAACAAGCACCGCCGATGGATCGCAAGATCGCAACCCCGCTCCCTTCACAGGCAGCGGGGTTTTTTATTGCGCCCCATCGGTCACCCCAAAAGGACCGATACGATGACAGAAGCTCTTACCGACCCCGCCCTTGCGGACCTGGGCAGTCCCGCTCGCCTCGCCGGCCAGCGGTTCGCCCAGGCCCTGGCCTGGACGCAGCTGATCGCCGTCACCGCCCGGGTGGAGGCGACCCTGCACGCCGCCGGCTGCCTGGAGGACCTGTTCGCCCTCGAGGCCGGGCTGGGGGCCGCCTTTCCCGCCCGGCCGCCGGTCTGCGAGCTGATGTGGGCCGGCGAGGCCGCCGACGTCGAGCCCAGCGGCCTGCGGCTGGCTGCCTTCGACGAGGCCGGCCGGGTGCTGCTGCGCAAGAGCTACCTGGTAGGGGAAGCCGACCATGCCGGATGACGCCAAACCGCTCAAATGGACAGCTGAGGACCGGCTGCACACCTTCGTGGTCGATGTGCACGAGGAGGCCGACACCCTGATCCGGGTGCTGGGGCCCTTCGCCGTGCAGGAGGCGAAGATCACCGGCATCCAGCTGAACCCCGGTCCGGCCGGCCTGTCGATCGCCATCGAGGCCAGCGGGGTCAGTTCGGAGCGGGCCGAACTGATCGCCCGACGGCTGGACGGGCTGGCGGCGGTTCGTCGCGTCGGCCTCGGCTGGCGCAGCGCCCCCTATGCGTTGTCAAAAGAAACGGGTTAGTCTGCGGCATGGACAAGCCGGTCGTCAGTCTGGAAGCCGTCGCAACGCCCGTGTTCAATCCCGGCGCGGCCCCGCCACCGCCGATTCCGCTCAACCCGCTGCTGACCGCGCCGGTGGCTTCGACCCTGGTCAGGCTGGCGGCACCGAATCTCCTGGGCATGGTCGCCACCACGGCGGTGTCGATCGCCGAGACCGCCTACCTGGGCCATCTGGGCGCCGAGCCGCTGGCGGCGGCGGCGCTGGTGCTGCCTTTCATCATGCTGATGGGGATGATGAGCGCCGGAGCCATGGGCGGCGGCGTCTCCTCGGCCATCAGCCGGGCGCTGGGGGCCGGCAACGAGGCGCGGGCGCGGGACCTGGCGCGCCATGCCCTGGTCATCGGCCTGGGGATGGGCCTGGGCTTCACCCTGGTGCTCAGCCTGCTGGCCGCGCCGCTGTTCCATCTGCTGGGCGGTCGCGGCGAGATCCTGCGGCTGGCCATCGCCTATGGCGGCATCGTCTTCCTGTCGGCGGTGATGATCTGGCTCAGCAACATGTTCGCCTCGGTGCTGCGCGGCTCAGGCGACATGGTCCGGCCGTCGGTGGCATTGATGTCGATGGCGGCGCTGCAAGTGGTGCTGGGCGGCAGTCTCTGCTTCGGCTGGGGGCCGGCCCCGCGCCTCGGCATCGTCGGGGTCGGCCTGGGCCAGGCCATCGCCGGGACCCTGGGGGCCAGCGTCATGTTCCTGATGCTGCGCTCGAAGGGGGCCAAGGTTCCGCTCGTCGTCTCCGGGCCGCTGCGCCGGGAGCTGTTTGCCGACATCCTGCGGGTCGGGGCGCCCGGCCTGCTGTCGCCGATCCAGACGGTCGGGGCCATCCTGGTGATCACCGCCATCGCCGCCCGCTTCGGGGTCGAGACCCTGGCCGGCTACGGCATCGGTTCGCGGCTGGAGTTCCTGCTGGTGCCGATCGCCTTCTCGGTCGGGGTCGCCTCCCTGCCGATGGTCGGCCTGGCCATCGGCGCCGGCGACGTGGCCAGGGCCCGCAAGGTGGCCTGGACGGCCGGGGCCATCGCCGCCGCCGGCCTCGGCTCGCTGGGCATCCTGCTGGCCGTCTTCCCGCAGCTGTGGGTCGGCATCTTCACCCGTGACCTCGGGGTGCAGGCCGCCGCCGCCCTCTATCTGCGGTTCGCGGGCCCGGCCTTCATCTTCTTCGGCCTCAGCCTGGCCCTCTACTTCTCCAGCCAGGGGGCCGGCCGGGTCTGGGGCCCGCTGCTGGCCGGCACCGCCCGGCTGCTGCTGATCGCCATCGGCGGCTGGCTGCTGATCCAGTTCGAGGCGCCGAGCTGGGCCCTGTTCGCTCTGGTGGCGGCCGGCATGGTGGCCATGGGAAGCCTGACGGCGGCTTCGATCGCCCTGACGCCCTGGGGTCCTCAGCCCTCGCGGGTCAAGGTGACGTAGAGCTCCTGCTCGATGACCCACTGGCCGGTCGCCTTGCGCCAGACGGCCAGGTAGTCACCGCCCAGCGTCTGGTCCTTCCAGCGCCCGACCCAGGTTCCGCGCTCGGCGGCGCGGGCGTCTTCGTGGTCGGGCGTCACCTCCACGGGCGTGCGCTCATAGGCGATGAAGCCCGGATCGGCGAACTGGGCGGCGAAGGCTTCGACGATGGCCCGCGCCCCGACGATCAGCCCGCCCTCGCCGCCGATCAGGTTGGCGTCGGCCGCGAAGAAGGGCGCCAGTCGCCGCGCCTCATGGGCGGCGATGAATTTGTTGGTCAGGCGGCGGCGGGCGCGGATGGCGTCTTGCGTCGAGGGCATGAGCCCAAGACTAGAACGCCCGGTGGTTGCGGCCTAGGGCGGCGGCCTTCAGGTCGGCAAGCATGGCGGGGGTCAGCACCCAGGGCTCGATCAGGTAGCGATAGGCCAACCGGGCCGGCTGCGAGACCAGGCGGAACAGCCATTCGATCCCGAGGCGGCCCATCCAGCGCGGCGCGGCGACCTGCTCGCCGGCCTCGTAATCGAAGGCGGCGCCGACCGGGAAGAAGACGCCCCGGCCGATGCGATGCTGGTTGGCGGCGATCCAGGCCTCCTGGCGCGGCATGCCCATGCCGACCAGGATGACGTCCGGCCCGAACTCGGCGATGCGGCGCAGAACCGCGTGATTCTCCAGCCCCTCGACGTCGAAGTAGCCGTGGTGCTCGGCCAGCTGCACGTCGGGATGCCGTTCGAGGATAGCCCGCCGGGCCTTCTCACCGACGCCCGGCGCCCCGCCGACGTGGAAGACGCGCCAGCCGCAGTCGGCCGCCCGGGCCCAGAAGGCCTCGCGCCAGTCGAGATAGGTCGAACGATGCTCGGGCCCGACCTCCAGGCCGACCAGCCGCGCCCAGGCGATCATCGGCACGGAGTCGATCTGCACCAGGTCGGCGTCGTCGAAGAAGCGCCGCAGCTCGGGCTTGGTCGCCAGCAGCGCCAGGCTGTGAACATTGTGGTTGGCGATCACCGCCGTGCCGCCGCCGGCCACGAAGGCCTCAGTCGCCGCCAGCATGCCGGCCGGCGTCAAGGCGTCGACCTCGCCGCCGAGAAGGTGAAGCCGATGACTCAGGTGGGGCAGGGCGTGTTCCATGGAACACCGGTATAGGCCCCCTCGCTTTCAGCGCGGTTAGGAGGCGTGGTTAAGAAATCCTCCCCCTTAACGGCGCTGTGCGCCTGGGGGAGGAGTGAACTTCAGCTTCAGCCCCAGGATCACCGCCGACAGCGCCAGGCAGACGGCGTTGGAGAGCACGATCGGCCAGCTGCCGGACATCGCGCCGTAGGCCGTCCACAGGGTGAAGCCGGTCACCGTCAGCGCGAACATGCGCAGGGACACCGCCGAAGCATCCTTCTCGCGCCACATCTTGAAGATCTGCGGGGTGAAGCTGGTCATGGAACACAGCGCCGCGCCGACGCCGACGGCGTCTATCCAGACCTTGTCCATGCCAGCCGAAACGCGGGGTCGCCCCCACTGTTCCAGCGGGCAGGTCCTGCCTTGAGCCTACCTGGAGCGGTTGAACACGAGCGCCCCGCGGCGCCGGGCCTCGGCCTCGTCGCAGGTCCCGCCCAGCTCGGGCCGGGATTCCAGCAGCGTCGTCAGCGGCAGCAGGTTTTCGAACCGGGTCTTGGCCACGCAGACCGCGCCGGTCGGGCCCCAGCCCGCTTCGAAGCGGTACTCGCCGCCCATCGTCGTGTCGGTCAGCTGCACGCCGGCGTCGTCGTAGATGTCGATCAGGGTGCCGTTGCGGGTGTGGGGCGCGCCCCGGCCGTCATAGTCGGCCCGGATCATGTGGGTGCAGGCTTCGTAGAACAGCGACAGGTCCTCGCCGCGCCGGCCCTTGCCGCCGGGATCATAGCCGAGCAGCACGCACTTGCCCTGGGCGCCGGAGGTGCAGGTCAGGAAGAAGGCGTCGGGGTCCTTTTCGTAGCGACCCTCGGCGGTCCAGCGGCCGACGACCGGGAAGCCAAGCCGGCGGCCCTTGGCGTCGGCCTCGCAGAAGGGAACCCAGGCCCCGTCGGCCGGCCTGCGCATGCTGATCGAAAGCAACGGCAGCCTGGCCGGCTCCGGCGCGTCGCTGAAGCTGTCGATACGGATGGTCAGGGGAACGCCCTGGTCCTCGATCTCCAGTTCCGCCCCGACCAGATCGGCGGTGGTGAGCCGACGGTTGCCGACCGCCAGTTCGAACGCCTGGCCGACGACGCGCAGCCTCGGCGCCTCGGCCGCACGGGCCGGGGTCTGGACCAGAATGGCCATCACGCAGGCCATCAGCGAAATCAGCAGGCGGTTCATGAGCTCGGCTCCTTGTGGAAACGGCCCCGCCGGAGCGGGGCCGCCATGGTGGCGATGGTACGGGGTCTCGTTAGTCGAGAACGATGCGCTCGCCGGTCGACAGGGTGATGGTCCGAACCTTCGGGGCGAAGGCCACGGGGGCCTTGCGGCCGGCGCCGTTGATGGCCCCGCCGTTCAGCGTGCCGTTGGGACCACCACCATTCAGCGTGCCGTTGTTGCCGCCGCCGTTCAGGGTCCCGTTCAGACCGCCGCCGTTCAGGGTGCCGTTTTGGCCGCTGCCGTTCAGGGTGCCGTTCAGAGCGCCGCCGTTGATGGTTCCGTTGATGGCCCCGCCGTTATAGGTCCCGTTGAGGTGGATGCCGTTTTCGGTGATGGAGGCGTGAGCGGGGGCCGTGATGGCCAGGGACAGGGCGGCGACGGCGGTGAGGGTGAGGGTCTTGAACATCTGAGCGTTTCCTTGTTTGGGGCGGCGGTGGGCCGCTGTTTGCGTGGCGTCCTTCTGACGGCGCCCGCCCGGTTCGCTCAGGTGCAACGAACGACGGTATCTGACTTCGGCAAACGCAACCGGTTGCATGCAACTGTTGCATTTCGGAGCGCCTGTGGAATGCTGTTCGCCGCGTTCGAGGGGGGCGCAAAACGTGGCCGAACCGTTCTCCGCCAAACTTGATCTTGTCCTCAAGGCTCTGACCATGAGCCGCGGGCGGATGGCCGCTGAAATGGGCGTGGACAAGTCGCTGGTCGGACGCTGGGTGTCGGGCGCCATCAACCCCTCGGCGCACAACCTGGCCAACATCACCACCCTGATCGCCGGCCGCAAGGCCGGCTTCAACCTGCACCATTGGGAAATGGATCTGGCGGGCCTGGCCGCCCTGTTCGGCGTCGATCAGGAGATCCTGCTGGCGACGCCGACCCCGGGGGCGGCGGTCCGCCCCGCGCCGGCTGTCTCGACGACGGTGCTGCCGCTCGAGATGGTCGCCACGGCGCGCCACGAGATCGAACGGCGCGGGCACAGCTATGAAGGCCTGTGGCGAACCACCCGGCCCTCGTCCACGGAACCTGGCCGGTTTGTCCGCGAACAGGTGATGATCCAGCAGATCGACGGCCTGCTGCACGTCCGCTGGGCCACCTCGGCCTATGAGTGGTCAGGCTGGGCCCTGCTGCTGCACAATCAGCTCTATGTGATGATCGGCGACATCAAGGACCACTCGGTGGTGTTCCTGCTGCTGGAAGGGGTCAACAGCCAGCACGCCGTCGAGCTCGACGGCCTGATGATGGGCTCGGCCGCCGACCGGGCCAAGACGCCGACCGCCAGCCGGGTCCTGTTCGAACGCGTCGGCGTGGTCTGCCGCGACACGGAGGCCAACGCCCGCGCTTTCGAGGCCGGCCTCAATGCGCCGTTCCTGTTCGAGGCCGCCGACATCGCCGAGGACATTCGCGCCCAGCTGGTGCGAGACTTCGGCCCGGCCGCCTTCGCCGGAGGCGGGCAACTGCTGCTGCAGGTGCCCTTCATGCTCAACCGCTCGCGCGGCGCCTTCCTGCCGGACGCCGCGATCGCTAGCTAGAACATCATCCGGCCGGCGAGGCGCAGGTTGTAGCGGTCCTCGCCTTCGGCGGTTTCCAGGTCGCCTTCGACGGCGACGTAGGACATCGGCGTGCCGGCCTTCAGCGAGAAGCCGACGATGGCGGCGCCGTCGCCCGGCTCGGTGGCCACCAGGGTGAAGGGGGAGCCGCCGTTGAAGTAGGCCGTGGTGTCGCCGATCTCGCCCGCCAAGTGCTGGCGGTAGCCGATGCGCAGTTCCGGACGCCACCAGCTGTCCCGGCCGAAGGTGGCCCCGAAGGCCAGTTCGGCGGCGGCCGACAGGCGGCTGCTGGTGCGTTCCTCGACCGTCAGGCCGAGACCGCGGTCGCCGTCCTCCTCACGCTCGCCTTCAGACAGGTAGATGTAGTCCAGGCTGAGCTGCGGGCGGACGTAGAAGCGGCCGAAGCGGGCTTCGTAGGCGACCATGGCGTTGGCCGAGCCGGTGAAACCGCCCCAGGTCGCGTTGGCCTCGCGGATGATGCTGGCGCTGGTGGCGGTGGCCGGGTCGATGAACCGGCGCTCGCCCTCGAACCAGCCGTAGCCGGCCGCGCCGCGGGCGGCGAACAGCCAGCCGCCGACATTGCGGCGCCAGTAGACGCCGGCTTCCAGCAGGGAGACGTTGGTCTGCTCGCCGATCTGGGCGACGTCGTCCTTCTCCTCGGCGTTCATGTAGGCCAGGGTGGCGCCCAGGGCGCCGCCGCTTTCGTCCATGCTCTCGTAGCCGGCGATGAAGCCGAAGGCCTTGGTTTCCGAGCCGATGGTGACACCGGTCTCGCGCAGCACGCCGACGTTGATCTCCTGCACCCAGACGCTGTCGGGGCCATACTTCTGGCCCATGTCCGGACGGGTGGCGGTCAGGCGGAACAGGGCCTGGGTGGCGTTGTCGAGGGCCGAGAACAGCCCCTCGCCCTGGTCAGGCAGCAGCTGGTTGTAGAGCCGCAGAAAGTCCTTCTGGTTGGTCGCGCCCAGGAAGGAGCCGGCCAGTTCGTCGTCGGTGAACAGGGCCTGGTAGACGGCGTCGAGCGCTGCGCCCTGGTTGCTGCTGAGGCCCATTTCCGCGGCGTTGCGGCGGCTGACGGTCAGGTAGACCTCGCCGGCCGGCACGTTTGCGGTGGCGCTGACGTTGTAGAAGAAGGGCTTGTTTTCGGTCAGGGCGTTGGTGTTGACGGTCCCGAAGGTCAGGGTCCCGGCCTTGACGATGGTGTACTGGCTGGTCGCGCCGATGGCGGAATCGATCAGGCCGGTCAGTTCGAAGCCGATGGTCGAGCCGTTGGCGAAGCTGGCGTTGTCGACCTCGAACACCGTGTTGGTGCGGCCGGCCGCGCCGTCCGGGTCGATGGTCACGAACAGCTCGCCTTTGGCGGCGACCGTCAGGGCGTCGCCGCGCACCACGCTGGTGTTCACGGCGGTCAGGCGGCCGTCGTTGATCGCGATGGTCAACTGGTCGTCGAGGTTGCTGGCGGTGTAGCGGTCGATCGGATCGGGCGGGCCGCCGATGGTGGTCGGATCGTCGGCCACTTCTTCCCTGGCCTTGAGGTTGAGCACATCGCCCTTCGCCGTCGCCCCGCCGCTGATGGTCAGGGTGTCGGCGCCCAGGCCGAACGACATCGAGCCGACCAGCGTGCCATTGGTCAGCGTCAGGCTGTCATTGCCCGTGCCGAACAGGATTTCGCCGGTGATGGCCGGCTCGTCGGCGTCGTCGATGCCGTCATCGTCGGCGTCGGGGTCGTCGATGTCGTCGTTGCCGTCGTCGCCGTCGGAGCCCTGGTCGTTGAGGGCGACGGCGACACCATTGGTGTTGGCGCGCAGGTCGATGGCGATCGCCCGGCCCCTGATGGTCTCGTTTCTGGGATCGAGGTCGGTGTCGTCGGCGTCGTCGGCGTCATCGTTGGGCACGGTGTTGGCGGCGATCGTGCCGGTGATGTTGATGGTCTGCAGCGTGCCCGAGCTGTCGCGGATAGCGATGGCGCTGGCGTTTTCGCCGACGCCGGCGGCCGAGACGAACCCGCCGATGTTGAGGACGGGCACGTTGGAAGCGGCGCCGACGTCGATGCCGACGGCCTCGACGGCCGTTTCGGTGGCCAGGCTGGTGGAGGTGGTCGAGGCGATGGCGACGATTGCGCCATCGACCAGAATTTCGTCCGCCTCGACGTCGCCGCGCAGCCACAGGCCGTGCGCGTCGCCGTTGTAGGAGCGGGCGGTCAGGGTGCCGTCCATGCGCACGCCGCCGTTCAGGTCGACCGCGAACACCGACACGGTGTCGTCGTTGACGCCAGAGGAGGCGCCGATCTGGACGGCGATCGCGTCGACGTTGTCGTAGACGCCATCGGCGGCTACCGAGCCCTGGATGAACAGGCCGAAGTCCTTGTTGCCGACATTGGTGCCGACGTTGCCGATGGTCACCGCCTCGGTCATCGAACCGATCACCAGGCCGGGCTTGCCGCCGAACACCGACACGGTGGCGACGCCTTCGTTGGCGTCGGGAATTCCGTCGTTGTCGAAGTCCTTGTCGTCGGCGTCGGTGACGCCGTCGTTGTCGATGTCCTTGTCGTCGACGTCGTTGACGCCGTCGTTGTCGTCATCGGGATCGGTGGTGTCGAGGACGCCGTCGTTGTCGTCATCGGTGTCCACCGAATCGATCTTGCCGTCGCCGTCGAAATCGCGATTGGCGATCGAGAAGGGCAGGCCCAGCAGGACGCCGCCGGTGACGTTGCCGCTGACGCGGATGGCCGGTCCGCCTTGCAGCAGGTCGTCGGCGTCCAGCTTGTCGCGCGTCTCCTTGCTGAACGGACGGCTGGTGTAGCGGTAGCCGGTGGCGGTCACCCCGCCGCTGATCACCAGGGTGGTCGGGTTGCCGACCGTTCCGATATCGCCGGAGACGTCGACACCGACAGCGTTCAGGCCGCGGACGTTGACGCCGCCGGAGACGAAGACGCCGTTGGCCCGTTCGGCCGCCGTGGCCCCGCCCAGCACGTTGCCGGCGATGCGGACGCCGACGGAATTGTTGCCGGTCACCGAGACCGCCCCGAACGACCGGAATGTGCCCGAAACGTTGCTTTCGACGCTGATGCCAGCCGAGGTGTTGCCCTCGATTGTGATCCCGCCCGTGTTGAGGATGTTGCCCGTCAGACCACCGGCGCCGATGACGCGGATGCCGTAGCGATCCGAGCCGACGGCGAAGGCGCCATCGTCATCGCCGTCCTTGTCGCCGTCAATGCTCGGCTCGTCTTCAGTGTGGCTGATCGCGCCGCCGTTGGTCAGGTTGCCAGCAACTGGCCCGGCAGTGGTGTCGACCAGGACGCCGACGGCGCCATTGACGCCCTTGGTGGTGATCGAGCCTTCATTGTTGACGTTGTTGTTCGAGTTCTGGGTGATCGCCGCGCCGCTGGTGGTCAGCTCGAACTTGCCGCCGCTGGTCACCTTGATGTCATCGGCCGCGCCGTTGTTGACCGTGGCGGTGGACACGCCGGTGGTGCGGGTGTTGCTGATGGTCGTCTCGGCGAAGGCCGAGCCGGCGAACAACAGCAGCGGAGCGACCGCCACCGTGGCGATCAGACGCTTACGAACCATGGGTATTTCCCCGCAACCAGACCAGACACTCTCGTCACTCCCCGATGCGGCGAAAATGCGTCAACGTTCAACGCACTGTCCCTGCCGGAGAGCCAAACCCGTCTATCGCAAGGTTCAAGAGGGCGCCATACGAACGTGCAACATTGGCGCAATCGAAACACCGAATCGAGGTCGTCGATGTCGATCCTGAAGGCCCTGTGGCCGCAACGCACCGCCGAGCCGCCGGCCCCCGCGCCGCCGGCCGAACGGTCGCCGCCGCCGCCGGCCGGGGATGCGGCGCCGGGTCCGTTCCGCACTCTGGTCGAGAGCCTGCCGGACCCGGTGCTGGTCATCGAGGGCGATCCGGACGAGCCGGCGGCCCGCCGCATCATCTTCGCCAACGCCGCCGCCAGGAGCCTGTTGCCCGGCCGGCTGGAGGGCATGCGGCTGGTCACGGCGCTGCGCAATCCCGAGCTGCTCGAGGCGGTCGACGAGGCGCTGCTCGGGGCCTCGGGCTCGGCCCAGATGGAGACCGGCGGGGCCCAGGAGCGCGTCTGGGCCGTGCAGACGCGGCCTTTGGGCCAGGGAAACTTCGGCCGGCTGGCGCTCCTGACCCTGCGCGACGAGACCGACGTGCGCCGCGCCGAACGGATGCGGGTCGACTTCCTGGCCAACGCCAGCCACGAGCTGCGCACGCCGCTGGCCTCGCTGTCCGGCTTCATCGAGACCCTGCGCGGCCACGCCAAGGACGACGAGGCGGCTCGCGAGACCTTCCTCGGCATCATGCAGGCCCAGGCCGAGCGCATGCGCCGGCTGATCGATGATCTGATGAGCCTGTCGCGCATCGAACTGAACGAACACATCGCCCCGGAGGGCCGCCTCGACCTGGCCCTGGCGGTCACCGATGTGCTCGACGCCCTTGTGCCGCTGGTCCGCGAGAAGAATCTTTCAGTCCGCAATGAAGCGCCGGCCAAGGGGGCCGCCGACATCGAGGGTGACCGCGACCAGATTCTGCAGGTGATCCAGAACCTGGTTGAAAACGCCGTGAAATATTCCGGCAACGATGGGGCCCTGACGATCAGCGTCACCGCCCCGGTCGGCGACGATTCGGCCACCCTGGCCACCGATCCGGCGGCGGCCCGCATGACCCTGCTGGCCCCCGACCGGCCGCAGGGGCGGCGCTACGCCCTGCTTCGGGTCACCGACCACGGCCCCGGCATCCCCCGCGACCGCCTGCCCCGGCTGACCGAGCGCTTCTACCGGGTCGAGGGCCAGAAGAGCGGCGGCCTGCGGCCCGGCACCGGCCTGGGACTGGCCATCGTCAAACATATCGTCAACCGTCACCGGGGCGGCATGGCGGTGGAGAGCGCCGAGGGGCGGGGCGCGACGTTCAGCGTCTGGTTGCCCTTGGCCGACAAGCGCGCGGATGGGGAAGCATGATCGATCGGCGGGCGTTTGGACTGGCGGCGGCGGCGGCGATGGTTGGAGGACCGGCCATGGCGACCCTGAAGGCGCGGATTCCCGTGGTCATCGCCCATCGCGGGGCCAGCGGGGAGCGGCCGGAGCACACCGCCTCGGCCTACCGCCTGGCCATCGCCCAGGGCGCCGACTTCATCGAGCCGGACCTGGTGCTGACCAAGGACGGCCAGTTCGTCTGCCGTCACGAGAACGAGATCGGGGCCACGACGGATGTCGAACGGCGTCCCGAACTGGCCGGGCGGATGACGACCAAGGTGATCGACGGCGAGCGCATCACCGGCTGGTTCACCGAGGATTTCACCCTGGCTGAACTGAAGACCCTGCGCTGCCGCGAGCGGCTGCCGAAACTGCGCCCGGAGAACACCGCCTTCGATGGCGAGGACGCGATCCTGACCTTCGAGGAGGTCGTTGCCCTGGCCAGGGAAGAGGGCGCGCGGGCCGGCCGCATCGTCGGGGTCTATCCGGAGATGAAGCACCCCACCTATTTCGCCTCGGTCGGCCTGCCCGTCGAAGGGCGGATGGCGGCGGCGCTGAAGGCCGCCGGGCTGGATGGCCCCGATGCGAACGCCTTCGTGCAGTGTTTCGAGGTCGCGCCGCTGAAGACCCTGCGGCGGCTGGTGAAGACGCCGCTGGTGCAGCTGATCAGCAACGAGGGCGGCCCCGCCGATGCGCCGGGGACGCCGTACACATCGATGACCGGCGCGGCGGGCCTGAAGGCCGTCGCGGCCTATGCCGACGGCGTCGGGCCGGAGAAGAGCCTGGTTGTCCCTACCGACGGGACCGCCCTGCTGGCCCCGACGGCCTTCGTCGCCGACGCCCATGCGGCGGGGCTGAAGGTGCATCCCTGGACGGTGCGGCGGGAGAACTACTTCCTGCCGAAGGGCCTGCGCAGCCCCGGCGAAGGGCCCGAGGCGCTGCAGGCGGCCGGCGACGTGCAGGCCTTGCTGGCGGCCCTGTTCAAGGCCGGCGTCGACGGCGTGTTCAGCGACTTCCCGGGCGAGGCGGTGAAGGCCCGCAACCGCTTCATCGGCGCGAAGGCCTGAAGAAACGGGGACACATTGAAATCGAAGATTTCAATGTGTCCCCTCTACCCTTAAGCCCCCATATCCAGCGAATAGCCCGCCGACCTGACCGTCCGGATCGGGTCGACCTCCTTGCCGGTGTTCAGCGCCTTGCGCAGGCGGCCGATGTGGACGTCCACGGTCCGCGCCTCGACATAGACATCCGAGCCCCAGACCGCGTCGAGCAGCTGTTCGCGGCTGAACACCCGGCCGGGATGCTGGATCAGGTGGTCGAGCAGGCGGAACTCCGTCGGCCCCAGATGCACCTCGCGGCCGTCGCGCTTCACCCGGTGGGCCACCCGGTCGACGATGATGTCGCCGTGGCTCAGCCTGTCGTCGGCCAAGCCCGGACGGATGCGGCGCAGAACGGCGCGGATGCGCGCCAGCAATTCGGTCATCGAGAACGGCTTGATGACATAGTCGTCGGCCCCGGTGTCGAGCCCCCGGATGCGGTCGGTCTCCTCGCCGCGGGCGGTCAGCATCAGCACCGGCAGGTTGCGGGTCTCCTGCTTCTGGCGGATGCGGCGACAGACCTCGATGCCGGAAACCTTGGGCAGCATCCAGTCGAGCAGCAGGAGGTCCGGCTTGGCCTCGTCGATGACGATCAGGGCCTCCTCGCCGTCGCCGGCCAGCAGGACGCGATAGCCTTCCTTCTCGAGATTGTACTGCAGCAGCGTCGCCAGGGCGTCCTCGTCCTCGGCGACGACGATGGTCGGCGTGCTCATTGGTGGGCCTCACCCTTGGGCCGCTGGTCGGTCAGTTCGTCGCCGGTGATCTCGTAGTGGACGATCTCGGCGATGTTGGTGGCGTGGTCGCCGATCCGCTCCAGGTTCTTGGCCACGAACAGCAGGTGGGCGCCCGGGGTGATCGTGCGCGGATCGCCCATCATGTAGGTCAAGAGTTCGCGGAACAGGCTCTCGTAATGCTCGTCGACCTCGTCGTCGCGGGTCCAGACGGCGGTGGCCCCTTCCAGCTCGCTGGAGGTGTAGGCGTCCAGCACGTCCTTCAGCCGGCTGGCGACCAGCTTGCCCATGCGCTCGATGGAGCGGGTCACCGGGCCGGCCGTGTCGCTCTCGGCCAGGATCAGGGAGCGCTTGGCGATGTTCTTGGCCAGGTCGCCGCAGCGTTCCAGGTTGGAGGCGATCTTCATCGCCGCCACCGTGCGGCGCAGGTCGACGGCCATCGGCTGGCGCAGGGCGATCAGGCGGATGGCGGCCCGTTCGATCTCGCCTTCGAGCGCATCGAGGCGGGTGTCGCGCTCGACGATCTGGGCGGCCAGGGTGACGTCCCGGCGGGAGAAGGCTGTGATGCTGTCGGCCACCTGGGCCTCGGCGAGACCCCCCATGCGGGCGACCTCGGCGGTCAGGTGGTTCAGCTCTTCCTCGTAGGAGGTGACGATGTGGCTTTGCATTTGAACCTCAACCGAACCGGCCGGTGATGTAGTCCTGAGTCCGCGTCTCGCGCGGGTTGGTGAAGATCTCGCCGGTCGAGCCCTCCTCGACCAGGTTGCCGAGGTGGAAGAAGGCGGTGCGCTGGCTGACCCGGGCGGCCTGGGCCATCGAGTGGGTGACGATGACGATGCAGTACTGCCGGCGCAGCTCGTCGATCAGCTCCTCGATGCGGGCCGTGGCGATCGGGTCCAGGGCCGAGCAGGGCTCGTCCATCAGGATGACGCGCGGCTGCACGGCGATGGCCCGGGCGATGACCAGCCGCTGCTGCTGCCCGCCCGACAGGCCGGTGCCCGGCGAATGCAGCCGGTCGGCGACCTCGGCCCACAGGCCGGCCTTCTTCAGCGAGGCCTCGACGATGCCTTCGATGTCGACCTTGCTGCTGGCCAGGCCGTGGATGCGCGGCCCGTAGGCGACGTTCTCGAAGATCGACTTCGGAAACGGGTTGGGCTTCTGGAAGACCATGCCGACCCTGGAGCGCAGGACCACCGGATCGACGTCTCTGGCGTTGACGTCGGAGCCGTCGATCTCGATGCGGCCGGTGACCTTGGCGCCGGGAATCGTGTCGTTCATCCGGTTGATGCAGCGCAGGAAGGTCGACTTGCCACAGCCCGACGGGCCGATGAAGGCGGTCACCGCCCGGTCGGGGATGTCGATGCTGATGTCGTGCAGGGCCTGCTTGTCGCCGTAGAAGGCGTTGACCTTGTCACAGCGGATCTTCACCCCGGCGGCGGGGCCGGGCGTGTGGACGGCGACCACGGGCGGGCGCAGCTGGGTGTCGTGGGGCACGGGATTTCCTTCGGCGGTCATCTACCACCTCTTCTCGAAGCGACGGCGCAGGATCACGGCCGCCGAGTTCATCACGATCATGAAGACCAGCAGCACCATGATGGCCCCGGCGGTGCGCTCATGGAAGGCGGCCTCGGCGGCGTTCTCCCACAGGAACACCTGCACGGGCAGGACGCTGGCGGCGGAGGCGAGGCTTTCGGGCAGGCCGGGGGTGAAGGCGACCATGCCGATCATCAGGAGCGGCGCGGTCTCGCCCAGGGCGTGGGCCAGGCTGAGGATGACGCCGGTCATCACGCCTGGCATGGCCTGCGGCAACACATGGTGGAACACCGTCTGGGTCTTGCTGGCGCCCATGCCCAGCGCCGCCTCGCGGATCGACGGCGGCACGGCCTTCAGCGCCGCGCGGGTGGCGATGATGATGGTCGGCAGGCTCATCAGGGCCAGCACCAGCCCGCCGGTCAGCGGGGCCGAGCGCGGGAAGCCCATCCAGTTGATGAAGAGGACGAGGCCCAAGAGGCCGTAGACGATCGAGGGCACGGCGGCGAGGTTGTTGATATTGACCTCGATGAAGCCCGACAGGCGTCCGCGCGGCGCGAACTCCTCCAGCCAGACCGCCGCCAGCACGCCCACGGGCACGGCGATCAGGGCGGCGACCAGCAGCATCAGGGCCGAGCCGACCACGGCCCCCAGCACCCCGGCCTGTTCGGGTTCGGTGGAGTCGGAGCGGGTCAGGAACTCGCTGTTGAAATGGCCCTGGATGACCCCGTCGCCCTTCAGCCGGTCCAGCCAGGCCATCTGGCGGTCGGTCAGCTTGCGGTCGGCGGCCGGGGTCGAGCGCTTGATCTCGCCTTTGAAATAGAGGTCGGCGTTGGCTTTGACCGGCACCGTGAAGGTCAGGGTCTTGCCGATCACCGAGGGGTCGGCCTTGATCCGGTCGAGGATGCGGTAGCCAAGGTCGCGGGAAACCAGATCCATGGCCTCACCCGAGGCCAGGCCCAGCTCATCGTCCTTGACGCCCAGCTTCTTCAACAGGTCGCCGGCGGCGATGTAGTCGAAGTTGTTGCCCTCGATGTCGGCGCGGTCGATGCGGGCCGGGTCGAGATAGACGCTGGTGGTGATCGAATGGGTCCAGAAGGCGGTGTAGCCCTGCTGGACCACCCGGCCGAGCAGGATGACCAGGAAGCCCAGGGCGATGGCGATGGCGATGCGGCCATACCAGCGGAACCGGCTTTCGGCCGCGTGGCGCTTCTTGAGGCGGGCTTCCATTGCCTGATCAGTCATAGGCCTGCCGGTATTTCTGGACGATGCGCAGGGCGATCACATTGAGCGCCAGGGTGACGGCGAACAGGGTCAGCCCCAGGCCGAAGGCGGCCAGGGTGCGGGGGCTGTCGAACTCCTGGTCGCCGGTGAGAATCTCGACCATCTGGCGGGTGACGGTGGTCACCGAGTCCAGGGGGTTGGCGGTAATGCGGGCCTGCGACCCGGCGGCCATGGTGACGATCATCGTCTCGCCGACCGCGCGGCTGATGGCCAGCAGCATGGCCCCCATGACGCCGGGCAGGGCGGCCGGCAGGATGACCCGCTTGACCGTCTCCGATTTGGTGGCGCCCATCGCATAGCTGCCGTCGCGCAACGACTGCGGCACGGCGTTGATGATGTCGTCCGACAGGGATGAAATGTAGGGGATCAGCATGATGCCCATCACCACCCCGGCGGTCAGGGCCATCTCGTTCTGCACCCCCATCAGGTATTGCCCGAGCGGGTCCAGCGGCCCCTCGGCCAGCCAGCTGCCGATGTAGTTGAAGAAGCCCCGGAACAGCGGCCCGACGGTCAGGGCGGCGAAGAAGCCGTAGACCACGGTCGGCACCCCGGCGAGGATCTCCAGCAGCGGCTTGACGACCCCCCGGGTGGCGCGGCCGGCGTACTCCGACAGGTAGATGGCGCAGAACAGCCCGACCGGCGCGGCCACGCACATGGCGATGATCATCACCAGGAAGGTGCCGGCGAACAGCGGCACGGCCCCGAAGGCGCCCTTGGCGGCGACCTGGTCCTCGCGCATGGCGATCTGCGGCTGCCACTGCAGGCCAAAGAGAAAGTCGATCGGCGACACCGAGGAGAAGAAGCGCAGGGCCTCGTAGAGCAGGCTGGCGACGATGCCGACCGTGGTCAGCACGGCGGCGGCCGAACAGGCGATCAGGGCCAGGTTGATCCAGCCCTCGACCCGGTTGCGGGCTCGCAAGGTCGGGGCGATGCGCGGCCAGGCCAGCAGGAAGCCGGCCAGGGCCAGGACGGCGGCCAGGGCGATGGCGGCGAGGCTGGAAAAGGTGTTGAAGCTGCGGGCCTGCTCGGCCTTGGCCGCCAGGGCGGTGCGTTGCTCGGGCGTCCACTGGACGTTGCTGGGGGTCCTGCCGTCGGCGATGGCCTGGGCGTCGCTCCAGAAGGCCTGGGCGGTTTCACTGGGCAGGCTGGCGACGGCGGGCGGCGGATCGGCGCTGACCAGCGCCTCGCCCAGCCGCGGTCCGGCGGTCAGGAACAGCACCAGGATCAGGATGGCCGGCACGCCGGTCCACAGCGCCACCCAGGTCCCGTAATAGCCCGGCAGGCTGTGCAGCGGCCCCTTGGCGCTCACGGCCACGGCCCGGCGGCGGCCCAGCACATAGACTCCGGCCGAGAAGGCCAGGAGGACGGCGAGCGCGAGGGTAAAAGACATTCTGTGCCCGGACGAGTCGCAGGAGCGGCCTGCAGGCTCCCAATGACGCGCCTATGCTGGCCCTACGCGACAGTTTGATGACAGTTCGATGACAACGCGCGGTGGGGACGGGGCTGTCAGGCGAGAGGTGGTTCGCTCTCCGCCCCCGAGAGGGGGCGGAGGACGGTTCGGAGCGTGAGCGACGGACCAGGAGGCGGGGCAGCGCCGGCGGCGGGGAGGCTCCTCCTGAACCGGCGGTGGGGACCCCCTCGGTTTGGCTCGCTTGCAGCGCTCGCCAAATCCACTCCCCCATTGCATGGGGGAGAGCGACCAACCGCGAAGCGACCGAGAATGTGCTAAATTCATCTCATGCGCCTCGACCACATCGTCATCCCGGTCTTCGACGCCGACGCGGCCCTCACCTTCTACGCCGACGCCCTCGGTTTCCCGCTCGTCGACGCCTTCGACGGCGACGACTGGGGTGGTTTTCCCTGGCTGATGATGACCTTTGGCCTCGCCGACGGCCGCCACCTGGTCCTCGTCGCCCTGAAAGGCGCCGCCAACCCCGGCCATGGCGGTATCCCCGCCGACGCCCGCCACTACGCCTTCTCCGTCGACCCAGGCGATCTCGACGCCTGGCGGACCAAACTGACAGCCGCCAAGATCGCCTACTGGGAAGAACAGCACGGCCCCCACGCCAGCCTCTACTTCCCCGACCCCGACGGTACGATCCTGGAGATCACCGCCCCGGCCAGCGACACGCCGCTCGGCCCGCCCGACCCCGACGCCCTGACCCGCGCGAAAGCCTGGATCGCGGGTTGACCGGCCACCCGGCGATGCGTCAAACCGCCCACCCATGAACGTCCTCCTCATCGGATCCGGCGGGCGTGAACACGCCCTGGCCTGGAAGATCGCCGCCTCGCCCATGCTGACCCGGCTGGTTGCCGCCCCGGGCAATCCCGGCATCGCCGAACTCTGCGACTGCCGGCCGGTCAAGGCCGACGACGTCGCCGGCCTCGTCGCCCTGGCCAAGGAGATCGCCGCCGAGCTGGTCGTCGTCGGGCCCGAGAACGCGCTGGAAACCGGCATCGCCGACGCCCTCGCCAAGGAAGGCATCGCCTGCTTCGGGGCCAGCCAGTCGGCGGCCCGGCTGGAGACCTCCAAGGCCTTCACCAAGGACTTCTGCGCCCGTCACAACCTGCCGACCGCCGCCTATGGCGTCTTCGAGACGGCCGACGCCGCCGCCAGCTTCCTCGACACCCTGGCCGCGCCGTTCGTGATCAAGGCCGACGGCCTGGCGGCCGGCAAGGGCGTGGTCATCGCCGAGACCCGCGCCGACGCCGACGCGGCAGTCGTCGACATGCTCGGCGGCCGCTTCGGCTCGGCCGGCGCCCGGGTGGTCATCGAGGAGTTCATGGTCGGCGAGGAGGTCTCGCTGTTCGCCCTCTGCGACGGGACCTCGGCCGTGCTGTTCGGCCAGGCCCAGGACCACAAGCGCGCCTACGACGGCGATCTGGGCCCCAACACCGGCGGCATGGGGACCTACAGCCCCGCCCCGGTGCTGACCGACGCCCTGCTGGAACAGGCCTTCGACGAGCTGATCGCCCCGACCGTCCAGGGCATGGCCGCCGAGGGGAACCCCTACGTCGGCGTCCTCTACGCCGGCCTGATGCTGACCGCCACCGGGCCCCGGCTGGTCGAGTACAACGCCCGCTTCGGCGACCCCGAATGCCAGGTGCTGATGCTGCGCCTGGCCGACGATATCCTGCCCTGGCTGCAGGCGGCGGCGACCGGCGGCCTGTCGCGGCTCAGTGGCCCGACCTTCCGCGCCGAGTCGGCCGTCTGCGTGGTGATGGCCGCCGACGGCTATCCCGAGGCGCCGGTGACCGGCGCCGTCATCCGCGGGGCCGGCAGCGATTTTGGCGGCGAGGCGGTGGTCTTCCACGCCGGCACCAGGCGTGATCCCGACGGGACGCTGCGCTCGGCCGGCGGCCGGGTGCTGAACGTCTGCGCCCTCGGCGCCACCCTGCACGAGGCCCGCGACGTGGCCTACGCAGCGGTCGGGACCATCGACTTCCCGGGCGGCTTCTACCGCTCCGACATCGGCTGGCGGGCGCTCTGACGGAAACGGGGACACATTGAAATCGCAGATTTCAATGTGTCCCCTCTTCGCTTGCAGCTTCCTCCGACCCCCTGCGTTAGAGTGCGTCCACGCATCAGAGAGCCAGGATGAGCCGCGCCGATTCCCTGCTGATCCCCGGCGACACCTGCTGGCGCATCGACAAGGCCGACCGGGTCGCCTTCCTCGTCGACGGGGCCGACTACTTCGCGGCCGTCAAGGCGGCGATGCTCAGCGCCAAGACCTCGATCTGGCTGCTGGCCTGGGTGTTCGACCCCCTGACCCGCTTCGAGCCCGACCGCGGTGAGCGGAGTCGCGACCCGCAGAACCCCGATCGCCTCGGCCAGCTGCTGCGACGGCTGTCGGCGCTGAACCCGGCGCTGGACGTGCGCATCCTGGCCTGGGACATGCCGCCGCTGATCGCCATGACCCAGCGCTTCCCCGGCCAGCGGGCGAAACAGTATTTCGAGGGCTCGGCGGTCAAGTTCCGCCTCGATGACAGCCTGCCGGCCAGCGCCTGCCATCACCAGAAGGTGCTGGTCATCGACGGGCGCCTCTGTTTCATCAGCGGCGGCGATCTGGGCGCCGACCGCTGGGACACCTGCGATCACCTCGATCATGATCCGGGTCGCCGCCTGCCCTGGGGGGTCAGCTATCCGGCCCGCCATGACGTGGCGATGATGGCCGAGGGGCCGGTGGCCCAAAGCTGCGCCGAGCTGTTCGTCGAGCGCTGGGCCAATTCCGAGGGCGGCCCCCTGCCGATCCCGGAAATGGCCGAGGATTCACCCTGGCCCGAGGACTTCGCCGCCGACCTGGTCGATGTCGAGGTCGCCCTGACCCGCACCCTGCCGCAATGGCGCAGCCTGCCGCACGTCCAGGAGGGCTACCGGCTGCATCTCGACTGCATCGCCTGGGCCCGGCGGACCATCTTCCTGGAGAACCAGTACCTGGCCTCGCCGATGATCGTCGCCGCCCTCTGCCGACGGCTGGAGGAGCCGGACGGGCCGGAGGTCATCGCCATCGGCCCCAGCGCCAGCCCCAGCTTCTTCGACCGCATGACCATGGACAGCGCCCGTTCGCGCGCCATCAACCGGCTGGAGCAGTCGGATCACTTCAACCGCTTCCGCGCCTTTACGGCCCGCACCGTCCACGACCAGCCGATCATCGTCCATTCCAAGGTGTCGATCTTCGATGACCGGCTGTTGCGCATCGGCTCGGCCAACCTCAACAACCGCTCCGGCGGGCTGGACACCGAGGTGGACGCGGTCATCGAGGCGGCGGAGGGCGCCGAGGGGGCGGAGACCCGCCGGACCATCGCCGCCTTCCGCACCATGCTGATCGGCCACTACTTCGGGCGCGGCCTGGAAGAGACCCAGGACGCCATCCGCGACGCCGGCTCGGTGGCCGGGGCCATCGACGCCCTGGACGGCCATCCGCGCCGGCTGCTGCCCATCGACCGCAAGCCGCTCGACCCCCTCAGCCGCTTCGTGTCGAGCTGGGCGCTGGGCGATCCCCTGTCGACGTCCGACGCCTGGCGGCCGTGGATCCGCCGCGACCGGATCAGGCAGGCGCTGGCCTGCCTGCCGGGACCCGTGGAGGAATCTCCACCTCGATCACCAGGGGCAGGTGGTCCGACGCCTTCCGCGCCTCCGGATCGAAAGGCGACTCCACCCGAGTGACCTTGATGCCCGGCGAGACGAAGACGTGGTCGATGCGCATGAAGGGGAAGCCGCTGGGATAGGTCGACATCGGCGCCCCGGACCACAGCAGCTGGGCGTCCTGGATGGCGGCGGCGCAGATTCGGTAGGGCTGCTGGAACGGGGTGGCGTTGAAGTCGCCCATCAGGATGCCGGGCCGGGTGAACTTCTCGTCGGCCATCCAGTCGGCGACCAGGGCGGTGGCCTGCTTCTTCTGTTCCTGCGGCACCAGGCCCAGGTGGGTGTTGATCACCTGCAGCTCCTGGCCGTCGGGCAGGGTGACGGCGATCCACACCGCCCCGCGCGGCTCCAGGGCCTTGATCTTCGGATAGCCGGGCAGGGGCCCGGCCCGCACCAGCCGCTCGGGCAGGGCGGTCATCAGGGCGTCGCCGTAGCGCTCCTCCTCGATATGCATGGCGGCGTTGAAGTGGCTGCGCATCGAGACCAGCTCGGCCAGCCTGTGGGCCTGGTCGACATGGCCGGTGCGCTTGCGGCCGACGTCCAGCTCCTGTAGCCCGACGATGTCCGGCCGCGCCGCCGCGATCACCCGGGCGCAGCGCTCGACGTCCAGCCGCTTGTCGACGCCCACGCAGCGGTGGACGTTCCAGGTCATCAGGCGAAGCTTCATGCCTCGAAGAGATCGCGCGGCGTGTCCGTTGGTTCCGGGGTCATGTCGGGCGTCCGACGGCTCAGGAGGAAGAGGGCGTTCTCGGCCCGCCAGTTCTCGATGCCCTTGGCCGGGTCGATGGTCCGCGCCGGTTTGCCCCGCGCCAGGGCGGCGCAGTGCTCGGCCCGCAGGTCGAGGTCCGCGGTCAGGGCGTTGAAGTCGGCCAGGCTGCAGAGGTGGATGTTGGGCGTCGACCACCACGGCTCGGGCAGGGCCCGGGTCTCGGGCATGCGGCCGCGTTTGAGCAGGCTCCAGCGCACCCGCCAGTGGCCGAAGTTGGGGAAACTGACGATGGCCCGGTCGGCGATGCGCAGCAGTTCGCTGAGCACATGACGCGGGTTGTGGGTCGCCTGCAGGGTCTGGCTGAGGATGGCGTAGTCGAAGGCCCGGGTCGGGAAGGCGTCCAGATCGCGGTCGGCGTCGCCCTGCACCACGGCAAGCCCCCGCGCTAGGCAGGCCGAAACGCCGGCCGCCTCCAGCTCCAGCCCACGCCCCTTGGCCTGCTTCTCGCGGACCAGCAGTTCCAGCAGCTCGCCCTCGCCGCAGCCGACGTCGATGACGCGGGCCCCGGGACGCACCAGGCGCAGGATCTCGCGGAAGTCTTCACGCATCAGTTCCTCCTCCGGTGCGCAGCGACGGGGGAGGGGGACCGCCCGCGTAGCGGGGGGTGGAGGGGGCAGCGCCGGCTTGTCAGGAAAGAAAGCGTTCTGGCGCGACCGATGCAGCCGCGTTCATGGGCGCCCGCATCCGCCGGCGCTGCCCCCTCCACCACCGGGCCTGAGTCGGCCCGGCGGTCCCCCTCCCCCGTCAGGCCTGCGGCCTGCCTGAGGAGGAACTGAACCTGCGCGAACCCCCTCACCACCGAGACCTCACCGAATCGAGGAAGCCGCGCAGGGCCCCGTCCATCACCGGCTCGTCGAGCAGGAAGGCGTCGTGGCCCTTGTCGCTGTCGATCTCCAGGAAGCTGGCCTCGGCGCCGGCCGCGTTGAGCGCCCGGACGATGTGGCGGCTCTCGAGGGTCGGATACAGCCAGTCGGAGGTGAAGGAGAGAACGCAGAACTTGACGTCGACCGCCTTGCGGAAGGCCTGCGCCAGCACCCCGCCGTGCGGCGCGGCGAGGTCGAAATAGTCCATGGCCCGGGTGATGTAGAGGTAGCTGTTGGCGTCGAACCGATTGACGAAGCTGCCGCCCTGGTGGCGCAGGTAGCTCTCGACCTGGAAGTCGGCGTCGAAGCCGAACGACAGGCCGTCGTTCTGCAGCTCGCGACCGAACTTCCGCTGTAGGGCCGCCTCCGACAGGTAGGTGATATGGGCGGCCATGCGGGCGACGGCCAGGCCCTTCTCCGGGCGTACGCCGGCCGCGGCATAGGCTCCGCCGCGCCAGTCGGGGTCGGCCATCACCGCCTGGCGGCCGACCTCGTGGAAGGCGATGTTCTGGGCCGAGTGGCGGGCGGCGCTGGCCACGCAGACGGCTGCTTCCAGCCGCTCGGGATAGTCGGCCGCCCATTGCAGCACCTGCATGCCGCCCATCGAGCCGCCGACCACGGCGGCCAGTTTCCTGATGCCCAACGCCTCGACCAGCATGGCCTGGGCGCGGACCATGTCGCCGATAGTGATGACCGGGAAAGAAAGACCGTAGGGCTGGCCCGTGGCCGGATCGACCGAGCCGGGCCCCGAGGAGCCGTTGCAGCCGCCGATGACATTTGAGCAGAGGATGAACCAGTCGGCCGGATCGAGTGGCCGGCCCGGTCCCACCAGCCGCGTCCACCAGCCCTCCTTGCCGGAGACCGGGTGTGTCCCGGCGACATGCTGGTCCAGCGTCAGGGCATGGCAGATGAGGACGGCGTTGGAGCGCTCGGCGTTGAGCGTGCCGAAACTGCGCCAGGCGATCTCCAGATTGTCGAGTTTGGCCCCGGAATCCAGGCGCAACGGCTGCTTGGGGCCAAAGGCCCACAGCCCCTCATCCTGCGCTCCGATGTCGGTTGAACCGTCCATGGTTCCGATGACCGCGCCGGATGGGGATTGTCAACCGGGCGGGCGGGGTTAGTTAGGCGCATGCATCGCCTCATCCTCCTGCGCCACGGCAAGGCCGAACGCACCGCCCCCGGCGGCGACATCGCCCGTCGCCTGACCGACCGGGGCCGCAGCGACGCCGCCCTGATGGGTCGGGTGCTGGCCGAGCGCGAGCTGATCCCCGACCTCGCCCTGGTCAGCGCCGCGACGCGAACCCAGGAAACCTGGGCGGCGGTCAGCCCGTCCTTCCCCGGCGCCCGCTCGGAGGTGACCCGCGAACTCTACCTGGCCTCCGAAGGCCTGATCCTCGGCCTGGTCGAGGCGCGCGGCCAGACGGCGGGCTGCGTCATGGTCGTCGGCCATAACCCCGGCCTCCACATGCTCAGCCTCTACCTGCTGCGTCAGGCCGGGGCCGGGGCGGCGACCATCGCCCGCGCCGAGGCCAGGTTCGCCACCAGCAGCGCGGCGGCCTTCACCTTCGACGAGGCCGGCCGGCCGGCCTACGACGGCCTGTTCCACGCGGCCGATTTCGGCGGAGGCGGCGGCGAATGACGCGGATCTACAAGCTGGTGTCGCGGGGCGAATGGGACGCGGCCAAGGCGGCAGGGAGCTTCCTCGGCGCGGCGGTCGATCTGGCGGACGGCTACATCCACTTCTCGACCGGCGCCCAGGCGGTCGAGACGGCCGGCAAGTATTTCGCGGGGCTGGCGGACATCCTCATCGTCGGCTTCGACGCCGAGGCGCTCGGCCCCGGCCTGAAGTGGGAACCTTCCCGTGGCGGCGACCTGTTCCCGCACCTGTACGGGCCGCTCGATCCGACCCTGGCGGTGGAAGAGCGGGCCGCGCCGATTGGACCGGACGGCCAACTGATCCTGGGAGCGCTGTCTTGAGGACGAGCGCGGAAACCTCCCTCCCCGAATGGGGAGGGCAGGCCGAAGGCCGGGTGGGGAAGTGGGCCGCCGCACCCAAAGCCCGTGACCGACAGCCCCACCCGACGCGCGCACCGCGCGTCTGCCCTCCCCATTCGGGGAGGGAGGTATGATCCACGACCTCGCCGCCCGCGCCCTGCATGTCCTCGATCCCGAAGACGCTCACGGCCTGACCATCGCCGGCCTCGAAGCCGGCCTCGGCCCCGTCGACCGCTCCCGCCCCGACCCCATCCTCCGCACCACCCTCGCCGGCCTCACCCTGCCCAGCCCCATCGGCCTCGCCGCCGGCTTCGACAAGAACGCCCAGGCCCCGGACGCCATGCTGCAGGCCGGCTTCGGCTTCGTCGAATGCGGCACGGTCACCCCGCTGCCCCAGGCCGGCAACCCGCGCCCGCGCCTGTTCCGGCTGACCGCCGACAAGGCGGTGATCAACCGCATGGGCTTCAACAACCAGGGCCTGGAGGCCTTCGCCGCCCGCCTGGCGGGGCGCCCGCGCAAGGGGATCGTCGGGGCCAACATCGGGGCCAACAAGGACGCGACCGACCGCACCCAGGACTATGTCACCGGCCTGACCCGCCTGTGGGGCCTGGCCGACTACTTCACCGTCAACATCTCCTCGCCCAACACCCCCGGCCTGCGCGCCCTGCAGACCAAGGACGCCCTGGAAGACCTGCTCGGCCGCCTGGCCGAGGCCCGCAAGTCCCTGGCCGGCGAGGCTCCGGTCTTCCTGAAGGTCGCGCCCGACCTGGAGGACGGCGAGGTCGAGGCCATCGTCGCCGCCAGCGCTGACCACGGCCTGGCCGGCGTCATCGTCTCCAACACCACCATCGGCCGGCCGGTCACCCTGGAGAGCCGTCAGGCCAGCGAGACCGGCGGCCTGTCGGGGGCGCCGCTGATGGGGCCGTCGACCTATATGCTGGCCCGCTTCCACGCCGCCAACGACCGGGGCCTGATCCTGATCGGGGCCGGCGGGATCGCCTCGGGGGCCGACGCCTACGCCAAGATCCGGGCCGGGGCCCAGGCCGTGCAGCTCTACTCAGCCATGGTCTACGAAGGTCCGGGCCTGGTGAGGCGGGTCAAACGCGATCTGGCCGCCCGCCTGAAGGCCGATGGCTTCCGCTCCGTGGCCGAGGCCGTCGGCGCACCATGAAATTCCCCATCCGCGCGAACTTGCGCCGCGTTGCGCGGCCTCTCCGCCTGACCTACACCTGACAGCCATGGCCGAGGCCGCGCCGCCGCTCGCGACGAAGACCGCCCCTCCGACACGCCGATGGCTCTGGCCCGGCGGCCTGTCGGCGCGCCTGCTGGTGCTGACCAGCCTGTTCGTCACCCTGGCCGCCCTGTTCGTCCTGCCCGCCGCCCTGGCCAGCTTCGAGGAGCAGTGGCTGCTCGACCGCGTGCGCTCGGCCGAACTGGCGGTCATGGCCACCGAGGTCGCCCCCGACGGCCGGATCACCCAGGACCTGTCGCGGCGGCTGCTGGACGGGGCGGGCGTGGTTTCGGTGGCCATCCAGACCGACGGCATGCGCCGCCTGGTGCTGGCCGCGCCCCGCACCCTGCCCAACCTCTACCTGGTCGACCTGCGCCAGCAGAACCCGCTCAGCTGGTTCAGCGCCCCGTTCCAGACCCTGTTCGGCGGCAAGGGCCGGATGGTCCGCGTCGTCTCCGAGCCGCGGCTGCTGAAGGATTCGGAATTCATCGATATCGTCGTGCCCGACGACAGCCTGAGGGCCGAGCTGATCAGCTACCTGTGGCAGGCGCTGTTCGTCACCGTCTTCTCGGCCATCGTCGTCGGCGGCCTGGTCTATCTGTCGCTCAACGCCTTCCTGGTGCGGCCGATGCAGCGGATCACCCGCTCGATCGAACGCTTCCGGGCCGATCCCGAGGATCCGGCCGCGCGCGTCGAGACCAGCGGCCGCCGCGACGAGATCGGCCGCGCCGAGGCCGAGCTCGAACGCATGCAGTCGGACCTGGTGGCGGCGCTGAACAGCCGCGCCCGCCTGGCGGCGCTCGGCGAGGCGGTGGCCAAGATCAACCACGACCTGCGCAACATGCTGACCAGCGCCCAGATCGCCTCCGACCGGCTGGCGGCGATCGGCGATCCGAAGGTGGCCCAGGCCATGCCGCGTCTGGAGCGGGCGCTGGACCGGGCGGTGACCCTGGCGACCAACGTCCTGGCCTACGGCCGCACCGGCGAGGCGGCGCCGGACCTCAAGGCCGTGCCGCTCCGGGCGGCGCTGGAGGCGGCGGCCGAGGACGCGGCGCTGGAGAAGGACGAGGTGGCCTTGAAGGTCGAGGCCCCGGCCCGGGCGTCGGTCACCGCCGACCCGGACCAGCTGCACCGCATCCTGATGAACCTGATGCGCAACGCCCGCCAGGCGATGGCGACCGTGGTCCGCGAGGAGGGCGGCCAGATCACCGTCAGTCTGGTGAAGGAGCCAGGGGTCAGCATCCTGCGCATCGCCGACAATGGCCCGGGCCTGCCCGAACGCGCCCTGGCCCATCTGTTCCAACCCTTCGCCGGCTCGGCGCGGCACGGCGGTACAGGCCTTGGCCTGGCCATCTCGCGGGAACTGGCCCAGGCGCACGGCGGCGATTTGACCATGGCCGGCACGGGACCGGACGGCACGGTGTTCGAACTGCGCCTGCCGGAACCGGAGAAGCCGAAGAAGGCGAAGGCCTGAAACGGGGACACATTGAATTTCGCTCGCGAAATTCAATGTGTCCCCTCTTAGCTCAGCCCCCAGCCCACCCGCGCGCCTTCGATCACCTCCAGCTTCGCGTACAGCGGCCCCCAGTCATCGGCCTCGGCGATCGGCGCCCAGAGGGCCTCGACCTCGTCGATCAGCATCTCGACCGGCTCGGGCGCCGCGAACATCGGATGGGCCAGGCGTTCGGGCCGGCCGGCCTCATAGCCGGCCAGCAGCCGGCGGAAGTCGCCGAACGCCTCGCCGCCGTAGACCGCCGCCCTCGGCCCAGCCATCGCCCGGGCCTCGTCGCCGCAGAACCAGTCGAAGAAGAAGGGCTCCCAGCGCAACGCCTCGCCGCCTTCGGCCAGGGCCTTGAAGGCGGCGTTGACCAGGTCGATGTCGGTTTCCGTGTCCCGGGACTTCAGACCCAGCCGGCCGATCATCGCGGAGCGCAGCGCGTCGCGGTAGGCCGGGGCGAAACCGTTGAGCGCCTCGATCAGCCGGTCGCTCTCGGCGACCTGCACCAGGCAGCCGGCCAGCTGCTGCAGGTTCCAGAAGGCCGCCTCCGGCTGGCGGCCGAAGCTGTAGAGGCCGGTCTCGTCGAAATAGGCGGCGGTGAAGTTCGGGTCGTTGCGCGGCAGGAAGCGCCAGGGGCCGTAGTCGAAGCTCTCGCCGGTGACGACCATATTGTCGGTGTTGAGCACCCCATGCACGAAGCCGGCCGACATCCAGCGGGCCACCAGATGCGCGGTGCGCGACACCGTTTCCCGCAGCAGGGCCACCGGCCGGTCCGGCTCCCCGGCCAGATGCGGGTAATAGGTCTCGATCGCATGGTCGACGAGCCGGGCGATGTTGTCGGCCCGCTCATGGAAGGCCTGGCGCTGGAAGGTCCCGAAGCGGATGTGGCTGTGCGACAGCCGGGTCAGCACCGCCGAGCGGGTCGGGCTGGGCTCGTCATTGCGCTGCAGGTCCTCGCCGGTCTCGATCAGCGAGAACGCCCGGCTGGTCGGCACGCCGAGCGCCTCCAGCATGGCGGCGGCGAGGATCTCGCGCATGCCGCCCTTGAGGGTCAGCCGCCCGTCGCCGCGCCGCGACCACGGGGTCTGGCCTGATCCCTTGGTGGCCAGGTCGAGCAGGCGATCGGAGCCCGACTCCCGAAGCTGGGCGAACAGGAAGCCGCGGCCGTCGCCGAGGTCGGGGTTGTAGGTGCGGAACTGGTGGCCGTGGTAGCGCATGGCCAGCGGGCCGGGCTGGTTGTCCGGCAGCGGTTCGAAGCGGCCGAAGTGGGCGATCCATTCGGCCTCGCTCAGGCCCTTCAGTCCCACCGAGGCGGCCGCCCGGTCGTGGCGCCAGCGCAGGATGGTCTTCGGAAACTCGGCCGGGCGGACCGGGTCGGCGAACTCCGGGCCCAGGGTCATGAAGCACGGATCGGGGCGGTAGAGGGGGGAGACGGGCATCGACGGTCCAGATGCGGCCGAAAACCGGTGGCCGCAAGGCCGGTTTTGCTTTCGGACGCCGCCGCGCCTTGATACCGCAAGGTCATGACCCAGCGGCCGACCCTCGAGTTCCTGAAGACCGAAGCGGCCTCCGGCGCCGCCCTGGCGCTGGCCGCGGCCATCGCCCTGATCTGGGCCAACACCCCCTGGGCCGACAGTTATTTCCACATCGTCAAATACCCGCTGACCTTGCAGATCGGCCCGTTCGAGGAGACCAAGTCGGTCCTCAAATGGATCAAGGACGGGCTGATGGCCGTGTTCTTTTTTGTCGTCGGGCTGGAGATCAAGTACGAGGTGCTGCGCGGCGAGCTTTCCAATCCGAAGAAGCTGGCCCTGCCGGTGCTGGCGGCGGTGGGCGGCATGGTCGCGCCGGCGCTGGTCTATCTGTCGCTGAACCTCGGCCCGGGCGGACACCCCAATGGCTGGCCGATCCCGACGGCGACCGACATCGCCTTCGCCCTCGCCGCCCTGGCCATAGCCGCGCCGCGCGCGCCGCCGGCCTTGAGAGTCTTCCTGCTCACCCTGGCCATCGCCGACGACCTGGGGGCGGTGGCGCTGATCGGCCTGCTGTTCACCGCCAAGATCAACCTGGTCCTGCTGGTCGGGGCCGGGCTCTGCATCGCCGCCATGGCCGCCTTGAGCCTGTGGAAGAAGGCGCCGCTGACCTTCTACGTGGCCCTCGCCGTGCTGGCCTGGCTGCTGACCCTGGGGTCGGGGGTCAACACCTCATTGGCGGCGGTGGCGGCGGCGATGACCATTCCGATTGGAGCGCCCGGCGAGAAGGGCCGGCTCAAGGGGCTGATGCACGACATGCACCCTTACGTCGCCTGGGCCATCCTGCCGATCTTCGCCTTCGCCGCCGCCGGCTTCTCCTTCTCGGCCCTGTCGTTCGGCGACCTGGCGGCCCCGCTGCCGCTCGGCATCCTGCTGGGCCTGGTGGTCGGCAAGCCGATCGGGGTGGCCGGCGCGGCCTTTCTCGCCATCATCCTGAAACTCGGCGAGCGGCCGACCGACGCCAGTTTGTTGCAGATCCTGGGCGTCTCCATGCTCTGCGGCGTCGGCTTCACCATGAGCCTGTTCATCGGCGGCCTGGCCTTTCATGACGGCGCGGCGGCGACCCAGGTGCAGCTGGGCGTCATCGGCGGCTCGCTGCTGTCTATTGTGGCAGGGGCCCTTGTGTTGCGATTGGCGCCCACAAAAGCGGCGCTTTTGAATCCCGCGTCAGAATAACGCAGTTTTTTGACGCCTCTGCTGTCACATCACCGACACGAGTTGGCCATTTTCCGTTGTGTTACAAGGGATTAATCTTGCCTGAGCGCGTTCAACGACCCTAGGGCACGGGGGTCAAGTTGATAGGGCTTCCTCGGTCCCTTCAGCCTCCCCAAACCCGCGCGGCTGACACCCGCGCGCAAAAATTTTGCCCAGGACAGGACATGAACATCCGTCATCTGCTGCGCGCGTCGGCTTCCGCCGTCGTGCTTTCCGCCATCATGTCGACCGCCGCCTTCGCGCAAGAAGAGCCGGCTCCCGCTGACGAAAACACCGTCGACACCATCGTCGTCACCGTCAACAAGCGCGAACAGAACCTGCAGGACGTCCCGGCCACCGTCACCGCCCTGTCGGGCGAGCTGATGCAGGACGCCGGCGTCAAGGACATCAAGGATCTGCAGATCCTCACCCCCGGCCTGACCGTCACCTCGACCTCGAACGAGACCGTCACCACCGCCCGTATCCGCGGCGTCGGCACGGTCGGCGACAACCCGGGTCTGGAATCCTCGGTCGGCATCGTCATCGACGGCGTCTACCGCCCGCGTAACGGCGTCAGCTTCGGCGATCTGGGCGAACTGGAACGCATCGAAGTGCTGAAGGGCCCGCAAGGCACCCTGTTCGGCAAGAACACCTCGGCCGGCGTCATCAACATCCTGACCGCCGAGCCGGAATTCGAATTCGGCGGCAACGCCGAGCTGACCGCCGGCGAATACGGCACCATCGGCGGCTCGGCCTCGGTCACCGGCCCGATCTTCGGCGACAACGTCGCCGGCCGCATCTTCTTCGCCAAGCGCCAGCGCGACGGCTTCCTCGATGTCGAGACCGGCGACGGTCCGCGCACCTCGGACGAAGACGTCAACCAGGACTTCTGGACCATCCGCGGCCAGATCCTCGCCACGCCCAGCGACACGCTCAGCATCCGCATGATCGCCGACTACACCGAGCGCGACGAGATGTGCTGCCTGGCCACCCAGCTGCAGGTCGGCGATGGCAGCGTCGCCGGCTTCCCCAGCCGCGCGGCCATGGTCAACGCGGTGCAGCCGAACGGCATCAACGCCAGCACCAACGAGAACGTCTTCAGCCGCCAGGCCTACGGCAACCGCTCGACCAAGCAGTTCATCCAGGACAAGGGCTTCTCAGCTGAGGTCAACTGGGACGTCTTCGACGGCATCGCCCTGACTTCGATCACCGCCTTCCGCAACTGGAAAGCCGAGACCGGCCAGGACAGCGACTTCACCGCCGCCGACCTGGTCTACCGTCCGGACGACGGCACCAACTACGTCGAGTTCGGCCAGTTCAGCCAGGAATTCCGCGCCAACGGCGAACTGGGTCCGGTCAACTGGCTGGTCGGGACCTTCTACGCCAAGGAAGACCTCGATAACCGCTCGCGCCTGCTCTACGGCACGGACTACTACGCCTATTTCGCCTCTGGCGTGCTGGGCAACGCTCCGGCCGCCATCGGCCTGCTGCCGGGCACCGTCTACCAAGCCGGCAACGGTTCGGACGACCGCTACGCGCAGACCGACGAAACCTTCGCCATCTTCACCGACAACACCTGGTCGATCACCGACAGCCTCAAGCTGACGGCGGGCCTGCGCTACACCTGGTCCGACAAGTCGCTGACCACCGACTACACCACCACGGGTTCGTCCTGTGATCAGGGTGAAGCGGCGTTCGCGGCCCTGGCGGCCGGCCTGCCGGGCGGCGCGGCGCAGGCGGTGCAGGTCGTCGGCGGTCTCTGCCTCAACGCCCAGAACAACGACTTCGACGCGCTGGGAACCTTCACCCAGGACCGCAGCGAAGAAGAGCTGACCGGAACCCTCAAGCTGGCCTGGGACATCTCCGAAGACGTGATGCTCTATGGGTCGTACGCCCGCGGCTACAAGTCGGGCGGCTTCAACCTCGACCGGGTCAACATCGCCTGCCCGTTCGGCGGCCGGACGACCACGACCCTGGCCGGCCTGCCCTGCACCAACAACACCCTTGCGGTTGACTTCCAGCCCAACCCCGACACCGCCTTCGACGGTGAAAAGGCCGACTCCTACGAACTGGGCATCAAGACCAAGTGGTTCAGCAACAGCCTGCTGCTGAACGCCACCCTGTTCTACCAGGAGTACACCGACTTCCAGCTGAACACCTTCGTCGGCACGGCCTTCATCGTGGAATCCATCCCCGAGCTGACCTCGACCGGCGTCGACGCGGACTTCATCTGGTTCTCGCCGATCGAAGGCCTGTCGTTCCAGGGCGGCGTGACCTACGCCAAGACCGAGTTCGGCGACTTCGACGCGCTCGACCTGCACGATCCGTCGAAGTTCAACGGCCTGTTCCGCCTGCCCGGGGCCACCGCCCCGTTCGCGCCGGAATGGTCGGCCTCGCTGGCCACCAGCTACGAGCGTGACATCGGCGAGTCGCTGACCTTCAAGGGCAACGTCTCGATGAAGTACACCAGCGACTACAACACCGGCTCCGACCTGCACCCGACCAAGGAGCAGGAAGCCTTCACCCTGGTGAACGCCCGGGTCGGCATCGGCAGCCAGGACGGCCTGTGGACGGTCGAACTGTTCGCCAACAACCTGTTCGACAAGGACTACATCCAGGTGGCCTTCAACGGCCCCTTCCAGGTCGACACCAGCAACCCCTACAACGAAGCGCGTGACAACAGCGCCAGCACCTACGACGCCTTCCTCGGCGCCCCGCGGGTCGTCGGCGTGACCCTGCGCAGCAAGTTCTAGTCTCCTAGAACCCGCTGAAGGATCGGGGCGGTCCGGGGCAACCCGGGCCGCCCTTTTTCTATGGGGTCGGAAGCTTCAGACCTCGATCCCGCCGCCGAAACTGCCGCCGCCGATGCCCAGCCAGGGCAGGGCCAACGCCAGGGCCATCAGGAGTTCCAGGATCAGCGCCTGGCGCAGCATCGGGTCCTTCTGGCGGTCGAGCACCAGCGACAGCACCCGGCCCAGCGCCGCGCCCAGCCAGCCGAGCGCCAGGGCGGCGGCCAGCAGGCGGCCGAGGCTGGGGGCGTAGCCCAGGCCCATGGCGGCGCCGGCGTGAGCCAGGATCAGCATGCCGCCGAAGGCCCGCTCCTCGGCCCGGCCGCGGGGCTTGATGGCCTTGGGCCGGGCGATGCGCAGACCGCCCATCACCCCGCCGATGCAGCAGGCGAGGACGGCGATCATGATGGCGAGATTGAGGGTGCCGAGAACGGTCATGGGGCTGGCTTAATCGCTCGGAGGTCGGAGCGAAACCCTCCCTCCCCTTTATGGGGAGGGACAGACCGCGAAGCGGTCAGGGTGGGGCAATCACGGGCAGGGGCGCGCTGCATCCGACTACCCCACCCGTCACGCTACGCGTGACACCCTCCCCATGAAGGGGAGGGATGATCGAGGAATCTCACCCCGGCCAGGTGTGGTGCACGGCCTCGACGTTGCGGCCTTCGGCGTCGAACACGAAGGCGCCGTAGTAGCCGGGGTGGTACAGGGGCCTAAGCCCCGGCGGGCCGTTGTCGGTTCCGCCGGCGGCCAGGGCGGCGGCGTGGAAGGCGTCGACCGCCGCCCGGTCCTGGGCCAGGAAGCAGATGTGGGCCGGGCCGGTGGGGCCGCCGCCCGTGCCGATCCAGAAGCTTGGCTTGCCGGACTGGATGTCCCGCCGGTCGGACGTGTTGCCGTAGCCGCAGACATGGGCCCCGCCGGTCTGCTCGGGGCCGAACTCCATGACCACCGAGATGCCCAGCGGCGCCAGCGCCGCGTCATAGAAGGCCCGCGCGGCGGCGTAGTCGGCGACGTTGATGCCGAGGTGATCAATCATGAGGCGCTCCTTCGCGTGTCGGGGGAATCTAGAACCCGTTTTGGGGCGGATTGCAAAGCGGCGGTGGACGGACTGCCGCAGACGGCTGAATCGATTCGACTCTTCCGTCGTCCCGTTGTCATGGTGCGATCTTAAGGGGTTGTTAAGTTCTGGTTTGAGTGGGGGCGTACCGTTTCATGACGATTGCGATCGCGCCGCCCGCCTGCGCCGGCCCTGGCTGTCCCATTCACATCCTGACCCTGTTCCCGCCCTGGTCCGAGGCCTGCGGCGTGTCGCTTGGAGTGTCCCATGACCCTGATCTATTCCGAGACGTTTGAAGCCTACACGGGCGGCGGCCTGGCCCCGACCACCCAGGGAACGGCGGCGGGAACCACGCTGAATTCCAACGTCTGGTTCATCCTCGGCATGTCCGACGCCCAGCCGGGCTACGGCGGCACCATCGCGAACGGCGACTACGGCCGCGGCGCCTTCATCGCCAGCACCAACCCGACCGCCGGCGGCCTCTATGCCGGCCCCTCGACCACCGGCAAGGCGCTGATCGTCCAGCCGACCGGCACCGATTTCGAACCCGGCTCGATCACCGCCCGCCTGGCCAACACCAGCGGCGCCAACTGGGCCGGAATCACCGTCGACTTCGACTGGATCTACCGCAACAACGGCGACCGCTCGAACGCCCTGTCCTTCTCCTGGTCGACCGACAACGTCAACTTCACGACGATCTCGGCCGCCAACCTGACGACGCCCGCCACGCTGGACGCCGTGGGCTTCGTCGCCAGCCACCAGACCCTGACCCTCACCGGCGCCAGCGTGGCCGACGGCGGCTACCTCTATATCCGCTGGTCGGGCGCCGTCTCCACCGGCTCGGGCAGCCGTGACGAGTTCGGCATCGACAACCTGGCGGTCAACGTCGCCGACACCGGCGCCTCCGACGTCACCATCAACGACGTCAGCATCGTCGAGGGCGACAACGGCACGCAGCTGCTGACCTTCACGGTCACCCGGACCAGCAACGAAGGCGCCTTCACCATCGACTGGGCGACGGCCGCCGACACCGCCTTCGCTGGCTCCGACTACGTCACCGGCTCCAACACCCTGACCTTCACCCAGGGCGGCGACCTGACCCAGACGGTCAGCGTCACCATCAACGGCGACCTCGACCTCGAGAGCACCGAGCAGTTCTTCGTGAACCTGTCGAACGTCGTGAACACCACCGGCGTGGCCACGGTCACCGACGGCCAGGGCATCGGCACGATCACCAACGACGACTTCCCGCCGACCGTCTCGATCGGCGACGTGACGGTGACCGAGGGAAATTCCGGCACGACGACCCTGACCTTCACGGTCACCCGCACCGATGAGAACACCGAGTTCACCCTCGACTTCAACACCGTGGTCGGCGGTTCGGCGACGGCCGGCGACGACTATGTGACGGTGGCGGGCGGTACGGTCAGCTTCACCAACGGCGGCTCGCTGACCGAGACCGTGACGGTCACGGTCAACGGCGACCTGACTATCGAGCCCGACGAGACGGTCAACGTCGAGATCAGCAACATCCAGAACACGGTCGGCGCGACGGCCATCGCCGATGGCGCGGCGACCGGCACGATCATCAACGACGACACCCTGAAGATCTACGACATCCAGGGCGCCGGCCACGCCTCCAGCTACAACGGCCAGCAGGTGACCACCGTCGGAGTCGTCACCGCCATCGACAAGGACGGCAACGGCTACTGGATCCAGGATCCGACCGGCGACGGCGAACGCAACACCTCCGACGGCATCTTCGTGTTCACCAGCACGCCGGTGGGCGCGGAGATCGTCGTCGGCAACCTGATCCGCGTCTCGGCGACGGTCAGCGAGTTCCTGCCGGGCGGCGCGACCAACCTCAGCCTGACCGAGCTGGTCACCGTCACCAGCACCGTCGTGCTGGCCACCGGCCAGGCCCTGCCGACCGCCGTCATCATTGGCGACACGACCAACGGGGCCGACGTCACCCCGCCGACCGTCCAGCTCGGTTCGACGACCAATGCCTTCGACCCGACCGTCGACGGCGTCGACTTCTGGGAATCGATGGAGGGCATGCTCGTCACGCTGCAGGACGTGCGCACCACCACGCCGTTCAAGTCCCAGTTCGGCGAGGTGGTGGCGACCATGGACGTCGGCGACAACGACAGCGCCAACAGCCGCGGCGGCCTGACGATCAGCGACGAGAGCCCGAACGGCACGCTGCCGGCTGACAAGGTGTTCGACTTCAATCCCGAGCGCATCCAGCTCGACGACGAGGCGCTGGGCGGCTCCATCGGGGCCATCACCAGCACCGGCCAGACGGTGGTCGGCGGCGACGTCACCGGCGTGGTCAGCTACGGCCAGGGCTTCTACGACGTCAACGTCACCCAGGCGGTGACCTTCAACGCCTCGACCCTGGTCAAGGAAACCACGACCATCGAGGAGAACCTCGACCGGCTGACCGTGGCCACCTTCAACGTCCGCAACCTGGCGCCGATCGGCTTCAACGGCGGCGACGGGGTGACCACCCAGACGACCCTGGACAACCTGTCCGACGCCATCACCATCAACCTGAACAGCCCCGACATCATCGGCCTGCAGGAGATGCAGGACTTCAACGGCAACAGCTCGACGGGCGGCTCCGACGCCACCCTGACGATGAGCCAGCTGATCAGCACCATCTTCAACCGCACCGGCATCCAGTATTACGGCATCCTGTCCGACCCCGTGGACGACACCGAAGGCGGCGTCAGCGGCGGCAACATCCAGGTGGCCTTCCTCTACCTGCCGACCGCGGTCACCCCGACGGCCGGCAACAACCTGGTCGAAACCTCGCCGGGCTCGCACATCTACAAGTTCCCGACCGCCGACCGCATCGGTGAGGCGGACGATGCCAACTTCGCCTCCACCCGTTCCTCGATCCCGATCGAGTTCACCCCGGCCGGCTATACCGAGACACAGGGCGGCAGCTTCTGGGTGATCAACAACCACTTCTCGTCGAAGGGCGGGTCGGCGGCGCTGATCGGCGCCAACCTCGACAGTGAGTACTACGCCGAGCCCCTGAACTCGGACTCGGTCAAGCGCGAGAGCCAGGCCCTGGCGGTGAAGACCTTCATCGACGCCATCCTCAGCGACGGCGACGCGCTGAACGACAAGATCATCGCGCTCGGCGACTTCAACGACTTCCAGATCTTCCCGGTCGTCGAGATCATCACCGGCGAGATCGAGCGGCTGGTCGCCGGCACGGGGAACACCCCCAGCACCTTCGTCACCGGCGAACAGGTGCTGAAGGCCCTGATCGAGCTGCTGCCGCCGGAAGAGCGCTACAGCTACAGCTTCGACGGCAACGCCCAGGCGCTGGACAACATCATCGCCAGCCTCGATCTGCTGGTCGGCGCCCAGTACGACATCATCCACATCAACTCGGAATTCTCGACCCAGCTGTCGGACCACGACCCGGGCCTGACCTCCCTGCTGTTCGTGCGCTCGGCGGCCATCGCCACCGAGGGCAATGACGTCTTCACCGCCGCCTCCTACACGGCGGTGTTCGGGGCGACGCGCGGCAGCCTGACCGGCGACGACACCGTCCTGGCGCTGGGCGGCGACGACCTGATCGAGGGCAGCCTCGGGGCCGACACCCTGAACGGCGGCGGCGGTTTCGACACCGTCGACTACACCGGCTCCGACGCGGCGGTGAGTGTCAACCTGACCACCCACACCGCCTCCGGCGGCTGGGCCGACGGCGACACCCTGATCTCTATCGAGAACCTGATCGGCTCGGAGTTCGCCGACTTCCTGACCGGCAGCGCGACGATCAACATCCTTGATGGCGGCCTCGGCGCCGACACCATGGCTGGTGGCGGCAACAACGACACCTACATGGTCGACGATGAGTTCGATTCCCTGACCGAAATCGCCGGACAGGGCACGGATACGGTGATCAGCGCGGTCACCTGGACGCTGGCGGCCAACTTCGAGAACCTGACCCTCAGCGGCGTTGGCGACAACACCGGCAACGGCAACAGCGTCAACAACCGCCTGATCGGCAACAGCGGCAACAACACCCTCGAGGGCTACGGCGGCGTCGACAACATCTCCGGCGGCGGCGGCGATGACCAGCTGCTGGGCGGCGAAGGCAACGACATCCTGGATGGCAACGTCGGGGCCGACTGGATGGAGGGCGGCAACGGCTACGACACCTACTGGGTGGACGATTTCCAGGACATCGTCATCGAGACCGCCACCGGCGGCTTCGACACGGTGAAGTCGACGGCGACCTTCTATGCGATGACGGAGTACGTCGAGACCCTGAACCTCGTCGGGGCCTATGCCCAGGACGCCACCGGCGGCTGGCAGGCCAACACCATCAACGGCAACAACTTCAACAACGTGCTGACCGGCGAGAACGGCAACGACGTCCTCAACGGCAATGCCGGCAATGACAGCCTCGATGGCGGCGAGGACAACGACAAGCTCTACGGCGGCGCGGCGGCCGACGACCTGGTCGGCGGCCTGGGCAATGACCTGCTCGACGGCGGGACTGGCGCCGACGACATGGCCGGCGGGGAGGGCAACGATACCTACTATGTCGACAGCGCCTCCGACACGGTCGCGGAAACGGCGGGCGAAGGCACGCTGGACAAGGTGTTCGTCAGCGCCGCCGCCTTCGCGCTCAGCGCCGACGCCGACATCGAGACCATCCAGGTCACCAACGTTGCGGGCGCGGCCATCACCGGCAGCAGCATCGCCAACAAGATCTACGGCGTTGGCGGCGACGACAGCTTCGACGGCCTGGGTGGCGCCGACTACCTGTCTGGCGGCCTGGGGACCGACACCCTCAACGGGGGTGACGGCAACGACATCATGGATGGCGGGGCCGGCGATGACGTCATGGCCGGCGGGGCGGGGATCGACACCTACTATGTCGACAGCTTCTCCGACAGCGTCACCGAGCTGGCCGACGAGGGGATCGACACCATCCGCACGACGCTCGACGGGTACGGCCTGGGCGCCAACCTCGAGAACCTGATTCTCGCCGGCGTCGGCAACCAGGACGGCGAGGGCAACGCCCTCAACAACACCCTGACCGGCAGTGACGACAGCAACAGCCTGTCCGGCCTGGACGGCAACGACCGGCTGGTCGGCAATGACGGCAGCGACGACCTCTATGGCGGGGCCGGGCTCGATACCCTGCTCGGCGGCGCCGGCGACGACCTGCTGTTCGGCGGCGCGGGCAACGACAAGCTGACCGGCGGCGCCGGCCGCGACTACTTCGACGCCGGCGGCGTCATCGTGGCGCTGACCGTCGGTCAGCCGGTCGAGACCGACAGCATCCTCGACCTGGAAGCCGGCGAGGTGATCGGCCTGAACGCCGTCGAACTGCACTTCCAGGCGTCGTTCAACGGCACCGCCGGCCAGGCCAAGCTGACCTACACGGTGGGGACGAACTCGACGCTGTTCCAGTACGACATCGACGGCGACAACCGCGTCGACTACCAGCTGCGGATCAACGGCGACCAGACGGCCAACACCAGCATCGCGACCGGCCCCGACGACGTCGGCGGCGGCTGGTACCTCTACGCCCCGTAGGTCGCGGTGGCGGTGACTGTCCTCCGGCGCAGCCGGATGATTGTCACCGTCGGCGCTGGACGGTGACAGTCACGCTGCGCGGGACGGTCACCGGACCTACGTCCGCAGCAGTTCCAGGAGCGAGCTGCCCCGCAGGGTGGTGAACACCTGGGCCGAGGCCTGCAAAGCCGTCTGGGCCTGTTCCAGGCGGCTGATGGCCTCGGCCATGTCGACCTCGGCGATGTCGGAGATTTCGCCCTTCAGAAGCGTGGCGCGGTCCTCGTGCTGGGCCAGGCTGTTGTCGACCCGCACCTGGTTGGCGCCGTTCAGGGCGGCGCTGTCGGTCAACGCCTTGTTGGCGGCGTCGAACTTGGGAAGCATGCCCTCGATGAAGGTCTTCTGGGCCGTGGTCAGCGGCGAGGAGAAGGCGCCGTTGGCCTCGACATAGGCCTGCACCTCCTTGAAGGCCTCGAACAGGTCCGTGCCTTCCTCGTTGGCTAGGAAGCCGCTCTGGATGGTGATGTTGTCGTCCAGCCGGTTGACCGGTTTCAGGGCGTCGTTGAGGAACAGGTCGGAGACGTCGGCGGCGGCGGTCAGGTCCGACAGGCGGCTGGCGTCGACGGGCCGGGTGTTGACCTGGGCCCCGGCGAACAGGAAGCGGCCGCCCTGCTGGGTGTTGAGCGACTCGGCGGCGCGCAGGAAGTGGCCCTGCAGCTCGCCCATGATGGCGTCGCCGCGGTCGGAGGCCAGGGCCTCGGCCAGGGTGGTGCGGGCGCTGTCGGCGGAGTCGGCGGTCTCGCGTAGGGCCAGGTCCTGGGCCTCCAGCCGCGAGACCATCAGCTTGCCCTGATCGAGATAGCCCTCGACCCGGGCCTTGACCGAGTTGGCGGCGATCAGCTGTTCGACCTGCGGGGCGAAGCCGCGCAGGCTGTCGGCGACGCGGCCGCTGGAGACCTGGTTCTGGGCCTCTTCCTGGCTGGCGCCCGCCCGCATCAGGTTGGCGAGGACGACGGAATAGCCGTGACTGGTGGAAATGCGGCTCATGAGCTCACCATGCCGAGGAGGATGTCGTAGAGGTCCTTGCTGGCCTGGATGATCCGGGCCGAGGCGTTGAACGCCTGCTGGTAGGTGGTCATGGCGATCAGCTCCTCATCGAGGTTGACGCCTTCGACCGAGGCCCGCCGCGCCGTCGCCTCCTCGGCGACCGCCTGGGCGCTCTCCTGCCGCGAGCTCGCCGCGTCGGCCCGGCGGCCGATCGAGCCGGCCAGTTCGGCGCCGTAGCGGGTGACGCTCATCGACACGCTGCTGAGCGTGCCGACCGCGTCGAAGCGGGTGTTGGACGACCCCGCCTGGGCCAGCAGAAGCGCGCCGCGCCCGTCACCGGCCGACAGCACCGGGTTGCCGGCCGCCGCCTGGGCGAGGTCCAGTGTGGCCAGGCCCAGCTTGGAGGAGTTGGCGGCGATGTCGCCGCGCAGGGAATAGCGCTCGGCCCGGCCGCCGCGCTGTGTCTCGCCGATGCCGAACAGCTCGGTGATCGAGGGCCCGCCCGTCCCGCGCTCGGTGCCGTCGCTGACCACGGTCATGCCGTAGCCGGCGGCGCCCGGCGCGAAGCTCATCTGCCCATTGGCGTCGAGGCTGAACTGGCCATAGAGGCCGACCCCGGCCGTGCCGTCGTTCAGGGTGTTGAGCAGGTCCTGCATCGTGCCGCCGGCCGGCACGGCGACGGTGATGTCGCGGATGCGGGCGCCTTCGGCGTCGGCGATGCGCAGGGTGATCTCGTCGCCGGCCGTGTAGCCGTGCGGATCGGTGGTCTTCAGGCCGGTCTCGTAGTTGGCGAAGCCGGTGCTGGTGACCAGGTCGTTGAGGCCGAAGAAATGCGAGAAGGACTTGCCGGTCTTGGCCGAGGGCGTGGTGGCGTCCTCGGCGAAGGCCAGGCCGTTGGTCCCGGTCGCCGACAGCCGGAGCGCCCCGTCGGTGAAGCTGGCCGTGCCCATGGCCCCCAGGGCGGTGTTGAGGCTGGTCAGGAAATTGGCCGGGGTGAAGGCGCTGGCCGCGCCGCCGTCGACGCTCATGGTGCCGGCGGTGAAATCGATGTCGATCTGGCGCTGAAGGGCCCCGGCCGACGACACCACCGCCAGCGAGGTCTTGCCGGTGAAGCCGCTGACGGCGGTCGGCAGGTCCAGCCCGGTGTTGCGGCCGTTCATGACGGTGGGCGGCGGTACGCTGGCGGAGGCGTTGTGGGCCCGGTTCAGTTCATCCACCGCCCGCGAGACGAACTCGCCCAGCTCGGCGCTGATGGCCGGCAGGTCGGTATCGCGCAGCTGCAGCAGGCCGGCGATCTCGCCGCTGGTCAGCCGGGCCCGCATCGAGGTCGGGCCCGAGGCGCCGCCCATGGTGACGGTGATCTCGCCGGCCGCGCCCGTCGTGCGCACGAAGGAGAGGCTCGCCGCCCCGCCCTGGCCGGCCAGAGGCAGGCCGTCCGAGGCGCGAATGACGACGCCGCCCTGCTCGCGGGTCTGGACGTTGATGTCGATCAGCGAGCTCAGCTCGTTGATCCGCTGGATCTGCAGGTTCTCCGAGCCGGTCGAGTCGCCGTCCGTCACCTTGCTGCGGGTGACGTCGGCGTTGAGGCCGTCGATCTCCTGCAGGAGCTGGTTGACCCGCTCGACCTTGGCCTGGATGCGGCTGTCGACCTCGTCCTGCAGGCTCTTGATTTGGGTGGAGATGCGGCCCGACTCGGTCAGGAAGTCGCTGATCTGGTTGACCGCCGTGCCGCGCCGCACCGTCGAGTTTGGATCGTCCACCGCGGCGGAGAAGGCCGAGTAGATGTTGTCCAGCCGGGTGAAGAAGCTGGAGCCGGTCGAGGGATCGCCGAATTCCGACTGGGCGCGGTCCAGCAGATCGGCGATGGCGCCGGACGACCCGGCGCTGGCGGCCGCCTTGAGGGAGGCGCTCTGCAGGAACTTGTCGCTGGCCAGCACCACCCGGGCGACGTCGACCCCGACGCCGAGCCCTTGCGAGATGAGCGGTTGCAGGCTGAGCGTCTTGCGGACGTAGCCGGTGGTGTTGACGTTGGCGATGTTGTCCGAGACCGCCCGCAGGCCGGTCTGGGCCGCCATCAGGCCGGTGGTGGCCGAAGACATGATGCTGGTGAGGGACATGGGCCCTTCGCAACTCCTGCCCGGCAAGACCTGACGCTATCCGGCTGTTTCTGCCGGGCGGGGCCATGCCCGCGCGTATAGGGTCCAAACCAAGCTATTGATTTTACTGGGCTTCTTTCTGAAGCGCCGGAAATGGTTGAGCAGACCTGCGCAAGGACGGCGCCAGATGCGCAAACGCTCCGCCGCCGGTCCTTTTCGACCGGGCCAGCCCGGCAAGATTCGCCACAGGTGTTAACGGGAAGAGGCCGGGGTGGCGGGACATAATTCAATAAAAACAACAGTTTGATGTGTTGGCCCGGGGGTTGCTTGGGGAGGTCCGAATGAGCCGGGCGCAGTAGGCGCCGCCAAACTTCCTCCAGCCCTGTTGGGTCCCCACGCGCCATGACCGCGCCTGCCTCCATCCTGACCACCTTCGCCCAGCCGGCGTCCCGGCTGGCGATGGGCGATGCTTCAGGCGCGGCGCTGGGCGGCTTCGAGGCCCTGCTGGCCATGCTGACCCAGTCGCTACAGAGCACGGGCGAGCAGGGGACGACGACCGGCGAGGCGGCTCCGGAGACCACGGCCGAAACGCCGGCCGGCAATGGCGACCTCGCCGCCCTGCTGGGCCAGGCCGGCGCCGCCGCCTGGCTGACCCAGACCTTGGGCCAGACGCCGGCCGCCCAGGCGCCGGTCGGCGAAGACGCGGCCGCCGCGACGCCGGTGACCTGCGCCGTGCCGCAAGCCAAGGGCCCGTTCGCCGGCGATCTCGCCTCGGCCCAGTCCGAGCTGGTTCCGGCCGCGACCGAGACGATCCCGGAGGCATCCGCGCCGACAACGTCCGCTGTGCAGGCCGCCGCCACGGCGCTCGACGCCCTGCTGCGCCAACAGGCGCCCGAAGCCGTCGATCCGGCCATCCTCGAGCGCATGAAGCCGATGCAGGGGCAGACCGCCGCCCAATCGCTGCAGAACCTGCTGCCCAACGCCCAGGACCCGACCGCCGAGGCCCCCACCGCCAAGGCCCCTGTCGAACAGGCCGCCACCGCGCCGGTCTCCACGCCTCCGGCCCCCACCGTGCAGGTCTCGGTCGACCAGACGGTGGAAACCGCCTTCGCCGCCCAGATCCAGGCCGAGGTCAGCGCCCGGCTGACCGCCGACGCCTCGTCGGACGTCACCACCGAGACGGTCGCCGCCCCGGTCGTCGTCGCCCCGCCGGTCGACGCCAAGGCCCCAACGCCGCCGCGCAGGGCCGCGCCGGTCGCTGACGGCAAGGTCGCCAAGGTTGAGAAGGCCGAGGTGGCCAGTGGGCCAGCCCCGGTCGATGTTGCTGAAGCCGCCGCCGTCGAAACGGCCGCTGACGACATCGCCCCGGTCGAACTCGCCGCCCATGAGGTCGAGACGCCGGCCGCCTCGGCTCGCAACAGCGAGACCGCCATCCAGACCCTGGCCGCCCGGCTGGAAACCGTCGCCGCCGGCGCCACGGCGCTGGCCGCCCAGGTGCGCGGCGCGCCGGAGACGGTGGCCAAGCTGGCCGCCGGCATCGTCAGCAAGCTGGAAGGCCAGTCGACCAGGTTCGACCTGCAGCTCGATCCGCATGGCCTCGGCAAGGTCGACGTCAGCGTCGAGATCGCCTCCGACGGCAGGCTGACCGCCCAGCTCGGCTTCGACAGCGCGCTCGGCCTGAGCGAGCTGCGCGGCCGGGTCCAGGAACTGCGCACGGCGCTGGAACAGGCCGGCTTCAGCCTGGCCGAAGGCGCCCTGAGCTTCGATTTCAGCGGCGAGCGCCGCCAGCAGCAGGCCGAAGGCCAGGCCGCGAACACCGATCTGGCCGGCAAGGCCTTCGCCCGGGCGCTCGGCGCGCTCGACGAAGACCTGGCCGCCGCCCCCATCCGCTACCAGGCCCGTCGTGGCCTGGATCTGTTGATTTAGGACGCCTCTCCATGGTCGATTCCGTCTCCTCCGGCACGAATGTCCTCGACAAGATCACCGACAGCCGCACGCGGCTGGCCGACAGCACCGAGACCTTCCTCAGCCTGCTGACCACCCAGCTGAAGAACCAGGACCCGCTGTCGCCGATGGACTCGAGCCAGTTCACGCAACAGATCGTCCAGATGACCGGCGTCGAGCAGCAGCTGCTGACCAACGACCTGCTGGCGGCCCTGGTCGGCATGAGCGACGGCGGCCTGGCCGACTCGGTCAACCTGATCGGCAAGACGGTGACCGCCACCACGGCCGCCTCCAGCCTGAAGGATGGCGAGGCGACCTGGAGCTACAACCTGCCGCGCGCCGCCTCCGAGGTGACGCTCGAGGTCATCGACAGCACCGGCAAGACGGTGGCCAGCAAGGCCCTGACCGGCGTCGGCTCGGGCAACCAGACCTTCGAGTGGGACGGCAAGACCAATCTGGGCACGCAGCTCGCCGACGGCGACTACGGCCTGCGGATCACCGCCACCGACTCGGCCGGCGCCAAGATCACCGCCATCCAGACCCTGACCGGCGTCGCCACGGGCGTGCAGACGGTCGATGGCACCAACATCGTCACGATCGGCAAGACCAAGGTGCCGATCACCGCCGTCACGGCCGTCAGCAACACGATCTGACGAGCCCCTCCAACAAGCGGGGCCAGAACGGCTCCGACGCGGACCTCCGCAAACGCAGCACGCGCCTGATGAAACCCTTTTCGCTTAGGCAAGGATAAGAAACCAATGAGCATCAACAGCGCCATGCTCGCCGGGGTGTCTGGTCTGGTCGCGAACTCGTCGGCTCTGGCCGCGATTTCCGACAACATCTCCAACGTCAACACGGTCGGTTACAAGCGTAGCCAGGCCAATTTCGGGACCATGGTCTCGGGCAACAACCGCACCGCCTCCTACGCGGCCGGCGGCGTTGCCGCCCAGACCCGGGCCTATGTGACCCAGCAGGGCCTGCCGCAGTCCACGTCCAACTCCACGGACCTGGCGATCAGCGGCCAGGGCTTCTTCGTGGTCACCGAGAAGGCCGAGGACCTGCAGGCCAGCGACGCGCGGTCCTTCACCCGCGCCGGCTCCTTCCAGCTCGACAACCTCGGCTACCTGAAGAACGAGGCCGGCCTCTATCTGCAGGGCTGGCTGGTCGACGACGAAGGGGTGATCACCACCGATCCGTCGGACCTGTCGCGGCTGGATTCGATCAACGTCTCCAACGTCGGCGGCGCGGCCGAGCGGACCACCCGCATCGCGCTCAGCGCCAACCTGAAGTCCAGCCAGACCACCTCGGCCGAACTGGCGACCTACAACGCCGCCACCAACTCGATGGCCATGTACGACGCCGACCTGGGCACCGGCGTGAAGCCCGACTTCTCGATCCAGGTGCCGGTCTCCGACTCCAAGGGCGGCAAGCGCACCGTGCAGGTCGACTTCCTCAAGAGCGCCACCCCCAACCAGTGGTACGCCGAGATCCGCGCCGTGCCGGCCAGCGACGTCGTCACCGGGGCCGGCCTGACCAACGGTCAGATCAAGACCGGCATCGTCGCCTTCACCCCCGACGGCCGGATGGACACCGACGCCACCACCCTGCTGGATCCCGATGATCCGGTGCTGAGCTTCGGGGCCTCGGCCGACGCCGCGCCTGGCCCCGGCGAGGTCAACTGGGCCGCGGGCCTGGGTGTCGACAGCCAGGATATCCGCATGGAACTGGCCGGCGGAGCCGGCGGCCTGACGCAGTACGACAGCCAGTCGATCGTCCAGGGCGTCAACACCAACGGCACCGCCTTCGGCAACCTGACCAACATCGAGATCGATGAGGACGGCTTTGTCACCGCCATCTTCGACAACGGCATCAGCCGCCAGATCGCCCAGGTCGCCATCGCCACCTTCGCCAACCCGGACGGCCTGCGCTCCAGCAACGGCAATTCCTACCGGGTGACCCAGGACAGCGGCACCTACAGCCTCAAGGGCGCCGGCACCGGCGGGGCGGGCTCCATCGCCCCCTCGACCCTGGAAGCCTCGACCGTCGATCTCTCCAGCGAATTCACCGGCTTGATCGTGACGCAGCGGGCCTACTCGGCCTCTTCGAAGATCATCACGACGGCGGATCAGATGCTGGAAGAGCTTCTGAGCATCAAGAGATAATTAACCAAGTTCCTAACGTCGGTTAACGCCGGTGTCTCAAGATGAAACAACGCATTAAGACGGGGGCAATCCGTGGTTACTTGCATCTTTACTAGACCGATTCACGGCATGTTATCGCGTGGTCGCTATGGTCTCCCTCAACAGTGATGTCCAAGAGAGGCGTAGAACCATGCTTCAGCAGCAGCAGCAGCGGGTCAACAGCAAGGGTGAGAAGTACGTGATCGGCCCGACCGGCGCGCCCCTGACGCTGTCCGACCTGCCGCCGGCCAACACCGAGCGGTGGGTGATCCGCCGCAAGGCGGAGGTCGTGGCGGCGGTTCGTGGGGGCCTTCTCACCCTCGACGATGCCTGTGACCGGTATCGGCTGACCAACGAGGAATTCCTCAACTGGCAGCAGTCGATCGACCGGCACGGCCTGGCGGGCCTTCGCACGACCCGCCTGCAACAGTATCGCTGAGCCGCTCCGCCCCCCTTATGGCTCGGCGACTTGAGGCGCGGCCGCGCTCCCTGAAGGGGAGGCGCGGCCGTTGCTTTTTTGGCTTCCCCGATGGGGAGGCCCGAGAGGAAGGAAGGGCTGCGGCGCAAGGGCGCGCTTCGTAACCTTGTGTCTTAAAGCCCCGTTTACCAACCACCCGGTAAATCCTGCCTAGCGAACCCGGCAGAAGCGGGCGTTGGTGTCGTTTCGGGAACGGGAACCCAGGTGGACAGGTTTCTAGGCGCGTTAAGAGGTGCGGGGCTGGTCCGACTGCTGGTCATGGCCGGCGTCGGCGTCGGCCTGCTGGCGGCCATCATCGCCCTGACCACCGGCTTCATGACCCAGCCCAAGCAGCTGCTCTATTCCAACCTCGACCTCAAGGAAGCCTCGGAAGTCACCGCGGCGCTCGACCAGGCCGGCATCAAATATGAAGTGAAGGGCGACGGCTCGACCATCTATGTGAACCGCGACGAGGTCGCCTCCACCCGCCTGCTGGTGGCCGGCAAGGGCCTGGTGACCTCCGGTTCGGTCGGCTACGAGATCTTCGACCAGGGCTCGGCCCTCGGCCAGACCGACTTCGTCCAGCAGATCAACAACAAGCGCGCCCTCGAGGGCGAACTGCAGCGGACCATCAAGGGCCTGCACGGCGTCACCGACGTGCGCGTGCTGCTCAACATCCCCAAGCGCCAGCTGTTCGAGGACGAGGCCGGCAATCCGACCGCCTCGGTCTCGATCATGGTCTCCGGCCGCAAGCCGGGCCAGGAGCAGGTGCAGGCGATCCAGAACCTGGTGGCCGGCGCCGTCGACGGCCTCAAGCCCGAGAACGTCGGCGTCGTCGACATGAAGGACGGCAAGACCCTGGCCGCGCTGGGCCAGGGCGGAGCGCTGGGGGCCATCGCCGACGACCGCAAGGCCCAGATCGAGCGTGACCTGGCCGAACGCATCCGCCAGCAGGTCGAGGGCGTCGTCGGGGCCGGCAAGGCCCGGGTCGAGGTCAGCGCCGACATCGACATGGCCCAGGTCACCGAGCAGAAGAAGACCTTCGATCCCGACGGTCAGGTCATCCGTTCCGAACAGACCACCGAAGAGGCCACCGAGGAGGGCTCCTCGCCCAGCAGCGATATCGTCACGGCCGGCTCCAACATCCCGGCCGGCGATACCACCAACCCCGCCTTCCTGCCGACCAACAAGAACACCTCCAAGGGCGCGTCGACGGTCACCAACTACGAGATTTCCGAGACCACCCGCACCGAGATCCTGGCGCCCGGCACGATTCAGAAGCTGAGCGTCGCCGTCGCCGTCGATGGCGCCACCGGTCCGGGGGCCGGCGGCAAGACCGGTCCCTACACCGCCCGCACGCCCGAGGAGATGGCCAAGCTGGACGAGCTGGTGAAGGCCGCCGTCGGCTTCAACCCGGGCCGCGGCGACGTGGTCAAGGTGGTCAACGTCCGCTTCGCCCGCGACGCCGCCCTGGAAGGCGACGGCAAGGCCGGCGGCATGTTCAGCTTCGACAAGAACGACATGATGCGCTTCGCCGAGCTGGGTCTTGGGGCCATCGTCGTCCTTCTGCTGATGTTCTTTGGCCTGCGCCCCCTGCTCAAGACCCTCGGCCAGCCCGGCGGAGCGATGCCGATGCTGGCGGTGGCCGGCGCCCCGGCCGGCCGCGGCCCCGTGGCCGGCGACGCCGCCCAGCTGCAGATGCAGTATGACCCCGCCACCGGCGAGATGCTGGCCCTGCCCAGCGAGATGGACCAGCGCATCGACATCGCCCGCATCGAGGGCCAGGTGAAGGCCAGCAGCGTCAAGCGGGTCAGCGAGTTCGTCGACAAACACCCGGAGGAATCGGTCTCCATCCTCCGCAGCTGGCTGCATGAGACCACATGAGCCGGGGACCCAAATCCAAGGCCATCACCGACCCCGCCCGGCTGAACGGCCCGGAGAAGGCGGCCGTCGTCATGCTCGCCCTCGGCGAGGACCACACCCGCATCTGGGGCTCTCTCGACGACGAGGAGATCAAGGAGGTCTCCCAGGCCATGGCCAGTCTCGGCACCGTGGCCGCCAGCGTCGTTGAGGAACTGCTGCTCGAGTTCGTCTCGGGCATGAGCGGCTCGGGCGCCATCATGGGCAGTTTCGAGCAGACCCAGCGCCTGCTGTCCACCTTCATGCCGCCCGAGAAGGTCGACAACCTGATGGAGGAAATCCGCGGTCCGGCGGGTCGCACCATGTGGGACAAGCTGGGCAACGTGAACGAGGCGGTGCTCGCCAACTATCTGAAGAACGAGTACCCCCAGACCGTCGCGGTGGTGCTTTCCAAGATCAAGGCCGACCACGCAGCGAGGGTGCTGACCTGCCTGCCCGAGGACTTCGCCCTCGAATGCGTCCAGCGCATGCTGCGCATGGAGCCGGTGCAGCGCGACATCCTCGACAAGATCGAGCAGACCCTGCGCGTCGAGTTCATGTCCAACCTGGCGCGCACCTCCAAGCGCGACAGCCATGAGCTGATGGCCGACATCTTCAACAATTTCGACCGCCAGACCGAGGGCCGCTTCATCGCCGCCCTGGAAGAGCGCAATCGGGAATCGGCCGAGCGCATCCGGGCCCTGATGTTCGTCTTCGAGGACCTCTCCAAGCTCGATCCGGGCGGGGTGCAGACCCTGCTGCGGGCGGTCGAGAAGGACCAGCTGGGCCTGGCCCTGAAGGGCTCCTCGGACGCCCTGCGCGAGATGTTTTTCTCCAACATGTCCGAGCGCGCCGCCAAGATCATGCGCGAGGACATGGAGAGCATGGGCCCGGTGCGCCTGAAGGACGTCGACCAGGCCCAGATGGCCATGGTCCAGGTGGCCAAGGACCTGGCCGCCAAGGGCGAGATCATGCTGGCCGGGGCCGGCGGCGACGATGAGCTGATCTACTGATGACCAGCACACACCGCCCCTTCCAGTTCGACACCGAATTCGACGACGCCGGAGCGGTCGCCTACCAGCCGCCGCGTCAGAAGCGCACCTTCACGCCCGAAGAGGTCGAGGAGGCCCGCGCCGCCGCCTACGCCGACGGCGAGCGCTCGGCCCTGGCCCAGGCCGAGATGGCGCTGGCCCAGGCCATGGACCGCATCGCGGACGCCGCCCGCCTGGGCCTGGGCGCCCTGGCCCAGGTGGCCCACGCCCACCGCTCCGACAGCACCGCGCTCAGCATGGCCGCCGCCCGCAAGATCGCCGACAGCGCCCTGGCCAAGTTTCCGGAAGCCCCGGTTACCGCCGCCCTCGAAGCCCTGGCCCGCGAGGTCGAGGCCAGCCCGCGCCTGCTGGTCAAGGTGGCGCCGGAAGCCCAGGAACGGGTCCAGGCGGCCCTCGACGGCATGGCCGCCAGCCTCGGCCACGCCGGCCGCATCGAGGCCCGCGCCGAGCCCGGCATGACCCCGGCCGCCTTCATCCTCGACTGGGGCGATGGCCGCGCCAGCTTCGATCCCGTCGACGCCGCAAACCGCATCCAGGTCGCTCTCGACCAGGCTCTGGCCGCCGAAGGCCTGCACGCCGAACCCCTGATTCCACCGGAACATACCCATGGCTGAAGACAACCTGACCCTCGAGGAGTTCTCGTCCGACCATCCGCTGGCCACCGACGCGGCGGTCGACTTCGATGACAAGACGGCCGGCGATCTGGCCCCGGTCTTCGACGTGCCGGTCAACATCTCGGCTGTGCTCGGCCGCGCCCACATGTCGGTCGCCCAGCTGTTGCAGCTGGGCCAGGGCAGCGTGCTGGAGCTGGACCGCAAGGTCGGCGAGGCCATCGACATCTACGTCAACAACCGCCTGGTGGCGCGCGGCGAGGTCGTCGTCGTCGACGACCGCCTGGGCGTGACCATGACGGAAATCATCAAGGACGGCGACACGACCAACTGATCGGTCCTTTCGTCTGTAGGAGAGTAGTTATGCGGCTTCTGGTCGTCGGAAAATTGAACGGACAGCTGTCCCTCGCCGTGAAGATGGCGATGAACACCGGGGCCAAGGTGGCGCACGTCGAGACCGTCGCGGCGGCCACCCAGGCCCTGCGCGCCGGCCAGGGCGCGGACCTCCTGATGGTCGACTACGAGCTCGACATCGCCGGCCTGATCGCCGCCAACGAGGCCGAGCGCATCCGCGTGCCGGTGGTCGCCTGCGGGGTCGGGGCCGACGCCCAGCGGGCCGGTGACGCCATCCGGGCCGGGGCCATCGAGTTCATCCCCCTGCCGCCGGAAGCCGACCTGATCGCCGCCGTGCTGGCCGCCGTCTCCGACGACAACCGCCCGATGGTGGCGCGCGACCCGATCATGGAGACGGTGATCAAGCTGGCCGACCAGATCGCGCCGTCCGATGCCTCGATCCTGATCACCGGCGAAAGCGGCGTCGGTAAGGAGGTGATGGCCCGTTACGTCCACACCAAGTCCAGGCGCTCGTCCAAGCCCTTCATCAGTGTCAACTGCGCCGCCATCCCCGAGAACCTGCTGGAAAGCGAGCTGTTCGGCCACGAGAAGGGCGCCTTCACCGGCGCCGTGGCCCGCCGGGTCGGCAAGTTCGAGGAGGCCGACGGCGGCACCCTCCTGCTCGACGAAATCAGCGAGATGGACGGCCGGCTGCAGGCCAAGCTGCTGCGCGCCATCCAGGAGCGGGAGATCGACCGGGTCGGCGGCTCCAAGCCGGTCAAGGTCAACATCCGCATCCTGGCCACAAGCAACCGCGACCTGGCCCAGGCCGTGAAGGACGGGACCTTCCGCGAGGACCTGCTCTACCGCCTCAACGTCGTGAACCTGCGACTTCCCCCGCTTCGCGAACGCCCCGGCGACATCGCCGCCCTCTGCGATCACTTCCTCAAGAAGTACGCCAAGGCCAACGGCATGCCCGAACGCCCGCTGTCGGCAGAGGCGCGCCGCCGCCTGGCCGCCCATCGCTGGCCGGGCAATGTGCGGGAGCTGGAAAACGCCATGCACCGCGCCGTGCTGCTGTCGACCGGTCCGGAGATCGAGGAGTTCGCCATCCGCCTGCCGGACGGCCAGCCGCTCAGCCCCGCCCCCGACGTTGCCGTCGCCCGCGGCGCCTCCATGGCCGCCGAGGCGGTCAGCCGCACCCTGGTCGGCCAGACGGTGGCCGAGGTCGAGCAACAGCTGATCCTCGATACCCTGAGCCACTGCTCGGGCAACCGCACCCATGCGGCGACCATCCTCGGAATCTCGATCCGCACCCTGCGCAACAAGCTGAAGGAATACGGCGACGCCGGCGTCGCCGTGCCGCCGCCCCAGGCCGGTCTCGGGTCCAACGCCGCCTAGCGAGTAAACCATGAGCGACGCGTCCCCCATTTCGCGCACCAACCCGGTCACCCTTCGTCAGGTGTGGGGCTGGGTGGCGCGTGGCGACGTCGGCCTGGCCATCGGCATCGTCGGCATCATCGTGCTGCTGATCCTGCCGATCCCGCCGTTCCTGCTCGACTTCCTGCTGACCCTGTCGGTGACCAGCAGCATCCTGATCCTGATGACCGCGCTGCTCATCAAGCGGCCGCTGGAATTCACCGCCTTCCCGACCGTACTCCTGGTCACCACCCTGTTCCGGTTGGGGCTGAATCTGGCCTCGACCCGGCTGATTCTCAGCCACGGGCACGAGGGCACCGGCGGGGCCGGCAAGGTCATCGAGGCCTTCGGCCACATGATGATGAGCGGCAACTTCATCATCGGGGTGATCGTCTTCGCCATCCTGATCCTGGTGAACTTCGTCGTCGTCACCAAGGGTTCGGGCCGCATCGCCGAGGTCGCCGCCCGCTTCACCCTCGACGCCATGCCCGGCAAGCAGATGGCCATCGACGCCGACCTGTCCTCGGGCCTGATCGACCAGGACGAGGCCAAGAAGCGACGCAAGGAGCTGGAGCAGGAGAGCACCTTCTTCGGGGCCATGGACGGCGCCAGCAAGTTCGTGCGCGGCGACGCCGTGGCCGCCCTGGTGATCACCGCCATCAACATCGTCGGCGGCATCCTGATCGGGGTGATCCAGCACAAGATCCCGATCGGCGACGCCGCCAACAGCTACACCATCATGACCATCGGCGACGGCCTGGTCAGCCAGGTGCCGGCCCTGATCGTCTCGATCGCCGCCGGCCTGCTGGTCTCCAAGGCCGGGGTCGACGGGGCCGCCGACAAGGCGTTGGTCACCCAGCTGGCGATGAACCCGGTGGGCCTGGGCATGGTCTCGGCCGCCGCCGGCATCATGGCCCTGATGCCGGGGATGCCGAAGATTCCCTTCGTCGCGGTCGCCATCGCCACGGGCTATCTGGCCTGGCGAAGGGCCCAGAACGCCAAGCTGCCACAGCCGGTCGACGTCTCGACGCTGCCGGTCGCCGCCGAGGCGGAAGAGGAGCCGATCAGCCAGTCGCTGGCCATCGACGACATCAAGATCGAGCTGGGCTACGGCCTGCTGACCCTGATCAACGACCTGGACGGCCGCAAGCTGACCGACCAGATCCGCGCCCTGCGCAAGACCTTGGCCAGTGAGTTCGGCTTCGTCATGCCGTCCGTGCGCATCCTCGACAACATGCGCCTGCCGACCCAGGGCTACGCCATCCGCATCAAGGAGATGGAGAGTGGGGCCGGTGAGGTGCGCATCGGCAACCTGATGGCCATGGACCCGCGCGGCGGTCAGGTCGACATCCCCGGCGAGCATGTGCGCGAACCGGCCTTCGGCCTGCCGGCCACCTGGATCGACGACGGGCTGAAGGAGGAGGCCACCTTCCGCGGCTACACCCTGGTCGACCCGGCCACGGTGCTGACCACCCACCTGACCGAGATCCTCAAGGACAACATGGCCGACCTGCTGTCCTACGCCGAGGTCCAGAAACTCCTCAAGGAGCTGGGTCCCGAGCAGAAGAAGCTGGCCGACGAGCTGATCCCCTCGGTGATCACCGCCTCGACGCTGCAACGCGTCCTGCAGGCGCTGCTGCGCGAGCGGGTGTCGATCCGCGATCTGGGCACCATCCTGGAGGGCATCGCCGAGGCCGCGCCGCACACCGCCTCCCTGACCCAGCTGACCGAGGCCGTTCGCGTGCGGCTGGGCCGTCAGCTGTGCTGGGCCAATCGCGGCGAGGACGGGGCCCTGCCGATCGTCACCCTGTCGCCCGACTGGGAGCAGGCCTTCGCCGACAGCCTGATCGGGGCCGGCGAGGAGAAGCAGCTGGCCATGGCGCCGTCCAAGCTACAGGAGTTCATCAAGGGCATCCGCGAGGCCTTCGAGCGCGCCGCCCTGGCCGGCGACGCCGCCGTGCTGCTGACCAGCCCCATGGTCCGCCCCTATGTGCGCTCGATCATCGAACGCTTCCGGGGCCAGACGGTGGTGATGAGCCAGAGCGAGGTCCACCCGAAGGCGAAACTGCGCACCGTGGGGATGATCTGATCCCGGTGACTGTCCTCCGGCGTAGCCGGATGACTGTCACCGTCGCCGCTGGACGGTGACAGTCGCGCTTCGCGGGACAGTCACCGGAGCCTAGCCGGCTTTCGACCGCCGCCAGCGGCGAAAGCCGAAGATGGCGACCCAGACCATCGCCGCGATCACCGCCGCCATCGAGGCGAGGTTGGCGATGTCCATCGGCGCGAACAGCCAGATGGCGGCATGGGCCAGCCCGGCCAGCACCAGGGACCAGCCGGTGACCCGCTTGATCGCCTGGCCATCGGCCGTGCGTCCGTCCACGCCCTTGGGGATGGCATTGGCCATGATGGCCAGGGCCAGGCCGATGACCGCCATGGTCACCCGTGTCGCCTGGTCATGGCTGATCCAGTCCAGGCGGACGGCGGCGGTCGCCGCCAGGGCGGCGCCGATCTGCAGGGCGGCCAGCCCCAGGCTGTGTTTGATAGAGAGGGTCATGACGTCGTCTCCGGAGCGTCTGGCTCGGTGGCTTCGGCGGGCGCGCCGAGGCCAAAGGTGTTGGCGAAACCCATCAGCGCCTCTTCCAGCACCGACAGTTTCAGATGGTAGATGATCAGCTTGCCGGCCTTCTCGGTGTGGACGAGGTCGGCCTCGCGAAGCACCGCGAAATGGGCCGACATGGTCGGCTTCGACACCGCGAAATGGTCAGCCAGATCGCCGGCCGTCATCGGCCCGGCGCGGAGCAGCTGCAGCACGCGCCGGCGAGTCGGATCGGAGAGGGCCTTGAACACGCTGCTCATGACTCGACGTTTAGCTAATCGTCGAATCGTTGTCAATGTGGGTGCTGGTGAGCGGCCGCCCCGTCCCCACCCGCTATCGTCATCCTAGGGCTTGTCCCTAGGCTCCCGGGTTCAGCCGCGACAAGCCCATGCCCTGGAGGCGCGGCCGCGCCTCCACCCCACCGTGAGAGATAGCGGATAGCGAGATCCTAGGGACAAGCCCTAGGATGACGGTAGCGGGGAGGGCGGACTAAGGCTCCTAGTCCAGCCGTGGCAAAACCCGCCGCGTCGCCGCGCGATACGCCTCGACCGCCAGCACATGGTTCAGCGCCGGCAAAATCCGCTCCAGCGGCGCGGCCCGCATCTCATCGTCCACGTACGATCCGAACTGCTCGAACCACGCCGCATGCGCGCCCTTCAGCCGGTCGGGGATGAACTTCCCCGTCGCCTGCAGCAGCCGCAAATGGTCGTAGATCTTCTGTTCGGCGAACCCGACGCCAGGCGCCGGGGTGTATTCGAAGTCGACCAGGGCGAAGGCCTTATGTCCCGGATCGGCCAGCACATTGCTCAGCGAGGCGTCCATATGGGCCATGCCGACCTCGCGGTGCAGCCGGTCCAGCGCCGTGCTGGCCTGCGACAGGTAGGCCCAGACCTGGTCCGGTGACTGCAGCGCCGCCGAGGTCAGGGTGGCGTAAGGCAGGTAGGCGCAGAGGATGGCGTCCTCAGCCCGCCAGATCGGCTCGGGAGCCAGGCCGATGCTGGCGGCGCGGGCCAGGGCGACATACTCGTGGTCGAGGCGCCGCGCAGGCTCCTCGATCTGGAACGGCATGCCGGGCGGCGGGGTCGGCCGCTGCTTGAAGGGATTGACCAGCCGCAGCACAGCCACCTGTTTGCCGCCGGCGAAGACGTCGTAATTGCTGTCGTGGCCGAGGTTGCCGCGTTCCTTCAGCCGCACCGGCGATCCGATGACCCCCTCGATCAGCGCCTGCACCGCCTCGCGACGGTCCTTCAGGGCGGCCTCCGCCTTGCGGGCCCGCCACCAGCGCTTGAGCTTCCTCACGTGCCCATCTCCGCCCGTATCGCTTCCAGCCGCTGGTACAGCGCCTCGCGCTCCTCCGGCGTGAAGTAGAGGTTCAGGTGGCCCAGCGCCTCGGCCTCGTTGTCGGTCGAGTGCAGCGGGTTGTGGCGGGTGTGCAAGCCGGTGGCCTGCGAGAACTTGTCCCGCAGGCCCTTCTTCATGAACTGCCGGCCGTTGAAGACGAAGGGATGCGGCTGCGCCTCGTTGCCCTGGGCCGGCAGCGGATGGCGGTCGAAGACGATGACCGCATGCACCGGCGGCCCGCCGCGCTTCCACTTGCCGCCGCGGATCTTGGAGTTGGTCTTGAGCCGGGTCAGCCAGGGAATCTCCTTGTCGACCAGGATCTCGTATTGCTCGGCCAGGGCGCCCAGCAGCATCTTCGCCTGGCCCCGGGCCGAGGCGATGCGGCGGATGACGAACAGGTTCATCTCCCCGGCCGGCTCGTTGCCGACCTCGGCCAGGAAGCGGCTCTTCACATGGCGCTGGAAGTCGTTGACCAGGATGGCCGCAAGCTGGCGATAGGGCACGGCCATGCCTTCGCGTTTAAGCCGCTCATGGAAGGCGGTCAGGGTCAGCGGGAAGTCTTCGCCGCTGCGGGCCATCAGGTCCCGCAGCTCCGGCACGTACTTGCTGCCTTCGGAAGCGGCCGGGTCGAGCCGGTCGATCTTCGAGCGCTCGGCCTTGTGGTAGGCGATGTGGAAGATCAGGCCGAGCAGGTAGGCCTTGGGCTGCGGGACCCAGAACCGCCCCTCCAGCCGCTCGCGGCTGTCCAGCAGCAGATTGGCCAGTTTGGGCGGATAGTAGGCCAGCCCCTGGTAGGCGCCCTTGGCCGATCCCGACAGGTCATAGAGGTCGCATTTGACCCCCTGCATCTTCGAATAGCGGCCGTATTTCGCGCTGATGCGATCGAGGGCGTCGTCATCGACCAGCAGGTCGACGTCGTCCTTGCCGCCTCGCACGGGCCAGCCCTTCAGAAAGGCCGGGGCGTTGCGCAGCACCACATAGCGGATGCCCTGGCTGTCCATCCAGCCGAGGAATTCGTCCATGTCGGGGGCGTAGAGTCTCATGCGCGGGAACGTCTCTATAGGGATTGAATCGACGCGGGAAGGCGGTGCGGCGCTCGAAAAGTCGGGAACGCTTCGCCCAGTTTGGGGTTCTGCTTGGGCTGGGGGCGCAACACGAGCCTGCATGGGCGCGTGGTTCCAGTTGACGCACGCTCGTCCCGAACGGTCGCAGGACCAAGGGGGGCGCGCCCTGAGGAGTTTGCGATGCCCAAGACCCTTGCCACCCTGTTGCTGGCCTCCGCCGCCGCGCTGAGCCTGTCCACCGCCGTCTTCGCCCAGACCCAGCCCGCCACCCCGCCCTCGGCCCCGCCGCCGGGCGAAGGCGCCAAGCCGGGCGCCGTTCCCAAGGGTCAGCAGCCGCCGGTCATCGACCCGGCTGAGGTGCCTGCCACGCAAGGCGACACCGTCGCCCCGCCGGCCGCCGCGCCGCCCGCGCCGCCGTCCGGCGTCGTGCCGGCCACCCCCGCCACTCCTGGCGTCGCCCCGGCCACGCCGGCCAGCCCCGCCACCGGCGGCGTGACCCTGGTCAACGGGACCTCCGTGAAGGACTCGCAAGGCAATGTCGTCGGCACCATCGAGAAGGTCGGGACCGGCTCCAACGCCGGCGAGGTCACCCTGGCCATCGACGGCAAGAAGGTGACGGTGGCCCAGAGCGTGCTGACCGAAACCGGCGGCGCCGTGGTCTCCAGCCAGACCAAGGCCGAACTCCTGGCCCAGGCCGACACCAAGAAGAAGACCAAGAAGAACTAGCGCCTTCTGGCGTCCAGGAACCGCGAGGCCTCCGTCCCACCGGGCGGAGGCTTTTGCTTTGTGCCTGGAGCCCGTCCGGGCGGCGGAGCCGGGCCCACTTCCGCCTGATGGGCTCTTGCCAACCGCCGTTCTCCGTGTTGATCTCTTGATTGAGTGTTCAACTAAGGGCTTGGAGCATGGTCGGCGGCGCCGAACCCACCCGTGAGCGGATCCTGTTCGCGGCGATGACCCTGTTCTCCGAGAAGGGGTTCAACACCACCTCGGTGGCCGACATCCTCAAGGAGGCGGGGGCCAACAGCGGCAGCCTCTACCACTTCTTCCCGACCAAGCAGGACGTGCTGCTCGCCGTCCTGGAGATGTACCGCGACGGCATCTACCCGATGCTGCTGGCCCCGGCCTGGGAGGGCGTCGACGACCCCATCGACCGGGTCTTCGCCCTCCTGGCCGCCTACCGCCGCATGCTGGTCGACACCGACTGCCTGTACGGCTGCCCGATCGGCTCCATCGCCCTGGAGCTGCACGAGCCCGACCCGCCGGTGCGCGAGATGCTGTCGGTCAACTTCGACGGCTGGGCCCGCCATGTGAAGGGCTGCCTCGACCAGGCCAAGGACCGCCTGCCGCCCGGAACCGACACCAAGCGGCTGGCCATCTTCGTCCTGACCACCATGGAGGGCGGGGTGATGCAGTCGCGCACCCACCGCACCCTGGAGGCCTTCGACGCCTCCATCGCCTCCCTGCGCGACTATTTCGACCGGCTGGCCGTCGCCGCCGTCGCCGACGCTGAACGGGAGACCGGAACATGAAGACCCTGCTCGCCGGCCTGACGGCCGCGCTGACGCTGACCACCGCCGCGGTCGCGGCCGAGAAGCCCGCGCCCAAATGGAGCGACTTCAAGGGCGTCGAGAACTCGAGCTTCGTCGAAGCCAACGGCCAGCGGGTGCTGCAGCTGTCCATCCTCGTGCCCGCCAGCTCCGACAAGGTCTGGGAGGCGCTGAGCACCGAGGCCGGCTGGAAGACCTGGGCCTCGCCGACCGCCTTCATCGACCTCAAGGTCGGCGGGGCCATCGAGACCAACTACACGGCCGGCAAGGCCAAGGGTGATCCCTCGAACATCATCAACCGCATCGAGGCCTATGTGCCCGGCCGGCTGCTGGCGATCCGCAACATCCAGGCCCCCAGGGGCTTCTTCTCGACCGACGCCTTCGGCCAGACGGCGACCATCCTGGAGCTGGTCCCGATGGCCGAGGGGAACACCCGGGTCATCCTTTCCAATGTCGGGTACGGCCAGGGGGCCGACTTCGACAGCGTCTACAAGCATTTCGAATGGGGCGACGCCTACACCCTGGCCGAACTCCGCAAACGCTTCGAGACCGGCCCCGCCAACTGGGGCGCCACGGCTCAGAAGGAGAAGACGGCCGACGCCGTCGACACCATGAAGAAGGGGGAGTGAGATGAACCGACAGGCTTTGATCCGCGCCACATTGATCGGCACGGTGCTGCAGCTGGCGATGGTGATCGCCGGCCACTTCGTGCCCGCCATCGCCGCCCTGTTCGCGGTCGGCGGCATGCTGATCTCGCTGGTCGCCGGGGTGCTCTACGCCCGGGCCGCCAAGGGCGGCTGGGGCGACAGCCTCGTCGGCGGCCTGATCGCCGGCGGCGTCTGCGCCTTCATCGGCATCCTGGTCAGCTACCTCCTGAAGGACGTCACCGTCGACATCCTCTGGATGGGCACGGCTGGCTCGGCCATCGCCGGCCTGGTTGGCGGGGCCATCGGCAAGCTGGTCTTCGCGCGGTAGTTGGGGACAGGTTGCCGCGCCTCAGCGCGGCTACCTGTCCCCGGTCAGCGCAACCGGTTGAAACGACGCCGGCCCAGCCGTCGGCGCAAACCGGGGACAGGTAGCCCGCCTGGGGGCGAGCAACCTGTCCCCTTAGTCCTGGAACGGGTCTCGCAGCAGGATGGTGTCATCCCGCTCGGGGCTGGTCGACAGCAGGGCCACCGGGGCGCCGATCAGTTCCTGGATGCGGCCGACGTACTTGACCGCGTTGGCCGGCAGGTCCTTGAAGCTGCGCGCGCCGGCGGTGCTTTCGCTCCAGCCGAGCAGGTCCTCATAGATCGGCTCCACCGCCGCCTGGTCGCGCAGGCCGGCCGGCAGGTAGTCGATTTCCTTGCCGTGCAAACGGTAGCCGACACAGACCTTCAAGGTCTCCAGCCCGTCGAGCACGTCCAGCTTGGTCAGGGCGATGCCGTTGATGCCGTTGATGGCCACGCTCTGGCGCACCAGCACAGAGTCGAACCAGCCGCAGCGGCGGCCACGGCCGGTGTTGGTGCCGACCTCGCGCCCGACCACGGCCAGATGCTGGCCGACGGCGTCGTTCAGTTCGCAGGCGAACGGCCCCTCGCCGACCCGGGTGGTGTAGGCCTTGACGATGCCCAGCACATAGCCCGGCCCCTGCGGCCCCATGCCCGAGCCCGCCGCCGCCTGGCCGGCCACGGTGTTGGAGGAGGTGACGAACGGATAGGTGCCGTGGTCGACGTCGAGCAGCGCCCCCTGCGCCCCCTCGAACAGGATGCGCTTGCCGGCCCGCCGCATCTCGTCGAGCAGCTTCCAGGCCGGCCGCGCGTAGGGCAGCAGCTTCGGCGCCAGGGCGATCAGTTCGTCGAACATCGCCGCCGGATCGGCCTCGGGCAGGCCCAGGCCCCGCCGCAGCGGGCCGTGATGGCTGAGCAGCCGCTCGATCTTGGGTTTGAGCGATTCCGGATCGGCCAGGTCGGCGACGCGGATCGCCCGGCGGCCGACCTTGTCCTCATAGGCCGGGCCGATGCCGCGCCCCGTGGTGCCGATCTTCTGGCTGGAGGCGGCCTCGCGGGCCTGGTCGAGGTCGCGGTGCAGTGGCAGGATCAGGCAGGCGTTGTCGGCCAGCACCAGCACTTCGGGGGTGATCGTCACCCCCTGGCCGGCGATGCCCTCGATCTCGCCCAGCAGATGCCAGGGATCGACCACCACGCCGTTGCCGATCACCGACAGCTTGCCCTGGACCACGCCCGACGGCAGCAGCGCCAGCTTGTAGACCTTGCCGTCGATGACCAGGGTATGGCCGGCGTTGTGGCCGCCCTGGAAGCGCACCACCACCTCGGCGCGGTCGCACAGCCAGTCGACAATCTTGCCCTTGCCCTCGTCGCCCCACTGGGCGCCGACCACGGTGACATTGGCCATGGGGTACGATCCTCCACCCGCCAGGAGACTTCAGCGCGCCCTTCGACGGGGCTCGGCGGGCTGAAGGGGATCGCGATGGGCGCCCCCCGAGGGAGCGCGGCGGCTGTGTAGCGGCTCAGGCGCGGTTGAACAAGACCACACCGGTCAGGATGGCGGCGTACTGCACGCCCGCGCCGGCCAGCACGAAGCCGTGCCAGATGGCCCGCCGGTAGTGCAGGCTCTTGCGCACATAGAAGATCACCCCGGCCGAATAGACCAGGCCGCCGATCCCCAGCAGGATCATCCCGGCCAGCGACACCGCCGCCACCATCGGCCCGATGGCGATGATCACGATCCAGCCAAGCGCCAGGTACAGCGCCACCCAGAACCCCTTGCCCAGACCGGGAAGGAACAGCTTGCCGACCACCCCGCCGGCCGCCAGCAGCCAGACCGCCAGGGTCATGCCGATCGACCAGGCGCCGGTCAGGCTCTGGGTGGTGAAGGGGGTGTAGCTGCCGGCGATCATCAGGAAGATGCCGGCGTGGTCCAGCCGCCGCAGGAACGGCCGGTGCTGCGGCGTCGACATGTTGTAGGCGACCGAGAAGCTCAGCATCAGCGCCAGGCAGATGGCGTAGACCGCCACGGCGAACACCTGGCCGACCGTGCCGAAGCCGATCGACAGCCCGAACAGCGTGCCGCCCCCGGCGATGGCCAGGATCAGCCCGACGATATGCACCCACTTGTCGGCCGCCCGGGCCCCGGCGCTGGGGTAGTGCTCGGCGTCGTGGAAGGGCTCGGCGGTCATGGCCCGAAAGAAGCGAAATCCGCCGCCGGGGTCAATGTTCCTCCCGTTGGCGTCGGGGGAGGTGGCAGCGGCGAAGCCGCTGACGGAGGGGGTCACCGCGAACGTTCGCGACCACGCTGACCCGACCGCCGGTGGGGACCCCCTCCACCACGCGCTACGCGCGCGGTCCCCCTGCCCCGAGAAGGGGGAGGACTAATGCACATGACTCTGAGAATCATTCCTAATAATCTTGACCCCCGATTTCACCGGCGCTACCACCCCTCTCGCTTCTGCGAGTCATTCGCATTGTTGATCCACGCCGAGGGGGCGTCATGCACAAGAGTTTCCGCCGGTCGGCCCTGGCCGTTTCCCTGCTGGCCCTGGCTGTCGCCGCGCCGGCCTTCGCCGCCGACGACGCCGCCGATGTCGACGCCACCGAGGTGTCGCCGGTCAGCGTCATCTCGACCCGCACCGAAAAGGCGGCCGAGGACACGCCCGCCACGGTCAGCGTCATCACCGCCGACCAGATCGACGAGCAGCTGGCTACCGACATCAAGGACCTGGTCCGCTACGAACCCGGCGTCATCGTCCGCACCAGCCCGGCCCGCTTCGGCGCGGCGCTGGGCACGGCCGGCCGCGACGGGAACAGCGGCTTCAACATCCGCGGCCTGGAAGGCAACCGGGTGCTGATCCTGGTCGACGGCGTGCGCACCCCCGACGCCTTCAGCTTCGGGGCCCAGAACGTCGGCCGCGGCGACTTCAGCGACCTGGGCCTGATGAAGCGGGTCGAGATCCTGCGCGGCCCGGGCAGCGCCCTCTACGGCAGCGACGGCGTCGCCGGCGTGGTCAGCTTCACCACCAAGGACCCGGTCGACTTCCTGCGGAACGGCCGCAGCTTCGGCCTCCAGGCCCGCGCCCAGTACAGCTCGGCCGACGAGGGCGTCTCCACCGGCCTGGTCGGGGCCGGCCAGGTCGGCGACTGGAGCCTGATGCTGGCCTGGAACCACCGCGACGCGTCGGAAACCGAGACGCAAGGCGGCAACAACAGCTTCACCTCGGCCCGCACCGCCGCCAACCCGCAGGACATCACCTCCGACGCCGTGCTGGCCAAGATCGTCTTTGCGCCCAACGACCACCACAGCTTCCGCCTGACCGCCGAGACCTTTGAGCGGGAGGTGATCACCGAGGTGCTCAGCGGCCGCAGCGGCACGGTGCTCGACCTCGACGGCGACGACACCACCACCCGCGACCGCGTCTCCTTCGACTGGCGCTACAGCGGCGAGGGCGCCATCGCCTCGGCCTTCGTCACCGCCTACTGGCAGGACGCCACGACCGAGCAGTTCACCGCCGAGGACCGCAACCCGGCCGTCGACCGCACCCGGCTCAACACCTTCGATAATCGCGTCTGGGGCCTGACCGGCGAAGCCCATTCGGCGTTCGAGACCGGCGCGGTCGGCCACCGCCTGGTGTTCGGCGCCGACCTGTCGGTCACCCGCCAGGAAGGCGTGCGCGACGGCGCCGTGCCGCCGTTCGGCGAAACCTTCCCGACCCGCGCCTTCCCCAACACCGACTACACACTGGCGGGGGCCTACATCCAGGACGAGATCGTGCTGCTGGACGGCAGGCTCAGCCTGTTCCCAGCCCTGCGCGCCGACTACTACGACCTCGATCCCAAGGCCGACGCCAGCCTGCCGGCCGGCTTTGTCCCCAAGGGCCAGAGCGACAGCCACCTGTCGCCCAAGTTCGGCGCCGTGTGGAAGCTCGCCCCGGGCTGGAGCCTGTTCGGAAACTATGCCGAGGGCTTCAAGGCCCCGGCCCCGTCGCAGGTCAACAACAGCTTCGTCAACCTGGGCTCGCTCTACACCTCCATCCCCAACCCGGATCTCAAACCCGAAACTAGCCGCACCTTCGAGGCCGGCGTCCGCTGGTCGAACGAGCGGGTCTTCCTCGGCTTCACCGCCTTCACCGGCGACTACGACGATTTCATCGAACAGGCCCAGGTCGGCGGCAGCTTCACGCCGGGCGATCCGGCCATCTTCCAGTACGTCAACATCGGCAGCGTCGAGATCAGCGGCTGGGAAGTCACCGGTCGCGCCGACCTCGGGGCCGGCTTCAGCGCCAACCTGGCCGCCGCCTGGGCGGAAGGCGACGGGACCAGCGGCGGAACGACCACCCCGCTGGCCAGCATCGAGCCGTTCAAGATCGTCGCCGGTCTGACCTGGCGCGAGGACGGCGGCCGGTTCGGCGGCCAGCTGAACCTGACCCATGGGGCCGGCAAGGGCGAGGACCGCACGGGGACGACCTGCGCGCCCAGATGCTTCGTCCCCGGCCAGTACACCACCGCCGACCTGACCGGCTGGGTCGCCATCGGCGATGTGGCGGTGATCCGGGCCGGGGTCTTCAACCTGACCGACGAAAAATACTGGAACTGGAGCGACGTGCGCGGCCTGTCGACCACCTCGGTGGTCCGCGACGCCTACACCCCGCCCGGCCGCAACTATGGCGTCTCCCTGACGCTGCGCTACTAACGTCCCCGAGGAGGAGGACCCTCATGTTCAAGACCACGCTTGGCGCCCTGACCGTCGTCCTGGCCCTGTCGATGGCGGCCCCTTCAATGGCGGCCCCGAAAGCCGCGCCGGCTCCGGCCAGCGCCGAGCAGAAGGCCGCCTTCGAGAAGGACAGGGCCTCCATCCTGGCCATGGCCGGCGACTACCGCGTCGTCTTCGACTTCCGCGAGACCGTCGCCTTCACCCCCGGCTACGAGCTGCTTGAGCCCAAGCGCAGCGGCGGCTTCGAGTCGGTGCGGGTGATCGAGGACACCGGTGCGAAGATCAGCCTGCAGCACCTTCTGGTCATCACCATGCCGGAGAGCGAGGACAGCGACAAAGACAAGACCGTCGTCATCAAGCACTGGCGCCAGGACTGGGTCTATGAGCCGGCCAAGGTGCTGACCTACGACAAGGCCGGCCGCTGGGTGCTGAGCGAGATCGCCGCCGACAAGCGCAAGGGCGCCTGGTCGCAAACCGTCTGGCAGACCGACGACTCCCCCCGCTACGGCGGCGTCGGCAAATGGGCCTACGCCGACGGCGTCAGCCGCTGGATGAGCGAGGAGACCCGCCGCCCGCTGGCCCGCCGCGACGCGGTGCGCAAGCCGGTCTACGGCTGGTACGTCGGCACCAACCGCCATGCGTTGACGCCGACCGGCTGGGTGCATGAGCAGGACAACGCCAAGGTGGGCTTCAAGGACGGCGCGCCCGTGACCTTCGTCCATGAGGTGGTGCTCAACACCTACCGCAAGGAAAGCGCCTACAACATCAAGGCCGCCGACGACTATTGGGCGGCGACCAGGGACTACTGGGCCCAGGTCCGCGCCGACTGGGACAGCGCCATCGTCCGGGGCGGCGGCGTCACCGTCGCCGAGGAGCCCGAGAACGGCTCGGTCACCGGCCCGCGTCTGATGGGCCTGGCCGACGAGATCGCCCTTGGCAAGATCGACACGGCGGCGGCAAAGGCCGAGGCGCGAAAGGTCATCGCCGAGAAGGCGGGCCCGGCGACGACGGCGGTGGCGGCGAAGTAGGAGAGGGTAGCGAGCGTGGGGACTGGTTCGCCGCGCACGCAGCCGAACCCTCGTGATTCCGGCGCCTGGAGCGGCGTACCTGTCCCCGATCAGCGCCGATCGGGGACAGGAACGCCGCTCCGACCGCTTCGCGCCATCTTCGCCGCTCCTGCGCGGCGATCCAGTCCCCGCTACCTCAACGTCACCGCCCGCTTCGGCGGCGCCTCGTTCGCGGTGTTCATGATGAAGCCGATGATGATGGCGATGGCTTCGTAGAGCTCCTCGGGGATTTCGCTTTCCAGCTCGATGGTCGACAGGGCCTCGGCCAGGGGCGCGTTGACCTCCAGGGGCACGCCGTGCTCGCGGGCGGTGTCGATGATCCGCTGGCCCACCTCGCCGCGCCCGACCGCGACCACGCGCGGGGCCCGGGGCGCCTCATAGGTGAGGGCCACGGCCAGGGGGCTTTTGGAAGGGACCCTCACAGGGTCTGGTCCATCAGGCCGCCGGGCGGCGGCGGCGGCCGGCGGGGCGCGCCGGGGTGGAAGACGACATCGGCCGGCAGGGCTCCGGCCAGTTCGCTGCCCCTGCCGCGCAGGCGCTCCAGGCTGTCCTCGCGCTCGGCCCAGATGGTCACCGCCGCCCGCTCGCCCCCGGCCCCGAGCAGCACATGCACAGGCCCCAGCGGTTCGAGGTCGATCGAGAACCGCACCCGCCAGGTCCGGCTGACGTCGCCATCGGTCGAGGTGTGGGCGTCCTGGTCGATCTCGAACTGGGCGATGGCGGTCCCCTGGGGGGTGGCGACCGGCAGCTCGAACATCCAGGCGGCGGCGTTGCTCTCCGGCAGGGAGGCCAGCTGGTGCAGAACCTGGCGGGCGATGGCCTGCTCCGTGTCGCCGCCCAGCCGCTGGGCGATGACCGCCATGTCGGCGTCCCAGGGCAGGGCGGTGGCGGCCGGGGGCTGGCCGCTCAGGGCGGCGTCACGGGTCGGCGGCGGCGTGGTCGCCGGCCGTGCGTGGAGGGGCGCGCCGGGCTGGGCCTCGGCCAGGATGCGCCTCAGGGTCAGGAGGGCGGCCTTCAGGTCCGGCGGCGGCGGCTCTTCCGGCAGCCCCGCCGGCGGGGCCGGACCCGGGGGCGCCGCCAGGTGGGCCTCCAGGAACAGACCCGATTGGGCGACCGCCTGGCGAACGGTCTGCGCCGTCATCGGGGCGGTGGCGGGCAGCTGCAGCGACAGGACCTGGGCGATGGCGGCCCGAAGCTCGGGGGGCGCCTTGGGGGAGCTCAGGGCGCGCGAGAGATCGGCGAACAGCGGCGCCAGCCCGGCCTGGCGGCCGGCCGCGTCGGCCCGGGCGGCGGCGACCGCCTGTTGCAGAGCGTTGGGCGGCGGCCGCGGCGGGCCGTCGGGCTGCGGCGCGGCTTCCGGGGCGTCGAAGAGCGCCGCGACATGGGCCGCCTCGACGGCGCTGACCGCCTGCACGCGCGCCGCCGCGACCACCGGCGAGACGGGGACGACACTCATCGCGGGCTCGGGGACAGCCGGGACATGGCGCCAGCCTAGCGGGGCCGGGTGAAGCGGCGCTTAAGGCGTCAAACCTCCGACGCCTCGTCCCAGCCAGCCTCGAACGGATAGCGCTCGGCCCAGAAGGCCGTCAGCCGCGGATCGGCGTCCACCCGCCTGACCACCGCCGCCATCTTCGGGGCCCTGTCGTAGAAGACCTGCCGCCGCGGCCGGAACCGGCTGACCACCGTCACATAGAGGTCCAGCACGGTCAGCCTGTCGCCGAGGAGGTAGCGGCCGGGCGTGACCTGGGCGTCCATCATCGCCCAGCAGTCGGCGATCCGCTGCGTCGACCGCCGCAGCAGGTAGTCCTGCGCCTCCGGCGTCTTCGCCAGCCGGCTGGGATCGTCGCGCAGCCAGTAGTGGGCATAGATCGACGCCGACACAAAGCTCATCCAGCGCAGGAAGGCGGGGCGCTTCGGGTCATCGAGCCCCGGCGCCAGGCCGCTCTGCGGATGGCTGTCGGCCAGCCAGATGAGGATGGCGCTGCTCTCGGTCATGGTCTCGCCGGACGGCAGGACGAGAGCGGGAATTTGCCGCATCGGATTGACCCGGGCGATCCTCGCCTGGACCGTGTCGTCCCGCTCCCAGGCGGGCGCCTCGACCACGGAAAAGGGCAAGCTCAGCAGGGTTAGGGCCGCCTCGACGGGCACGCTGCCCGATCCCGCAGCGCCGTAAACGGTGTAGGCGGCAGACATGGTTATCCCCAGGGCATGCACAACATCTTGAGGGGGTGCGTTAACTCGCCGCTAGATGTTGTCGTGTGGACTGTTATCGTGCGTTCCGCACTTCGCTTCGTCCTTCGATTCCGCCTGCCAGGAAAGCCAACTCGCCGTGACTGTTCGCAAAGCGTCCACCCTGCCCGGCCTGCTCACCCCGTCGGGGGCCTACAAGCCGTTCCGTTATCCCTGGGCCTACGACTTCTGGAAGAAGCAGCAGCAGGTCCACTGGATGCCCGAAGAGGTGCCGCTGGGCGAGGACTGCAAGGACTGGGCGGCCAACCTCAACGACAAGGAGCGCAATCTGCTGACGCAGATCTTCCGCTTCTTCACCCAGTCGGACATCGAGGTCGCCGACAACTACATGGAAAAATACGGCCGGGTGTTCAAGCCGACCGAAGTGAAGATGATGCTCTCCAGCTTCGCCAACATGGAGACCATCCACATCGCCGCCTACGCCCTGCTGCTCGAGACCATCGGCATGCCGGAGAGCGAGTTCGGCGCCTTCATGGAATACGAGGCCATGCGGGCCAAGCATGACTTCATGCAGAAGTTCGGTGTCGATTCGAACGCCGACATCGCCCGGACGCTGGCCATGTTCGGCGGCTTCACCGAGGGGCTGCAGCTGTTCGCCAGCTTCGCCATGCTGATGAACTTCCCGCGCTTCAACAAGATGAAGGGCATGGGCCAGATCGTCAGCTGGTCGGTGCGCGACGAGAGCCTGCACTGCGAAGGCATCATCAAGCTGTACCACGCCTTCAACGCCGAGACCGGCGCGGTGACCAAGGCCGTCGCCGACGACATCGTCGACTGCTGCAAGACCGTGGTCAGCCTGGAAGACCGTTTCATCGACCTGGCCTTCGAGGCCGGCGAGGTGCAGGGCATGACGCCTGAGGACATCAAGGCCTACATCCGCTTCATCGCCGACTGGCGCCTGCGCCAGCTGAAGCTGCCGGAGATCTACGGCATCAAGGAAAACCCGCTGCCCTGGCTGCAGTCGATGCTCAGCGGCGTCGAACACGCCAACTTCTTCGAGGCCCGCTCGACCGAGTATTCGAAGGCGGCGACCAAGGGCCAATGGCACGGCAATGACGGCGTCTGGGGCCAGTTCGACAACCTGATGGCCAAGCGCAACGAGAACCTGCTTCCGGCTGAATAGCGGGAAGCCTCCCTCCCCTTTATGGGGAGGGACAGCGAGGCGAAGCCTCGCAGGGTGGGGAAGTCGGGTGACAAAGCGCCGCCGTTCGGGGATGTGTCCGACATCCCCACCCGGCGCTTCGCGCCACCCTCCCCATAAAGGGGAGGGAGGACGACCGAGATGACCACCACCTACGAAACCCTGCTCCTCGACACCCCCGCGCCCCACATCCTGCGGGTGACGTTCAACCGCCCCGACGTCCGCAACGCCCTCAACACCCAGATGGCGCGCGACGTCCTCGCTCTGTTCCAGGGGCTGATCCTCGACCCCGCCGACCACCGCTGCGTCATCCTCACCGGCGCCGGCGAGCAGGCCTTCTGCGCCGGCGGCGACCTGAAGGAGCGCAACGGCATGACCGATGCGGCCTGGACGGCGCAGCATGTCCTGTTCGAGCAGGCCTTCTACGCCCTGATGGACTGCCCGATCCCGGTCATCGCCGCCGTCAACGGCTCGGCCTTCGGCGGCGGCGCCGAGTTCGCGCTTGCCTGCGACTTCATCCACGCCGCTGACACCGCCCGCTTCGCCCTCACCGAGACCCGCCTGGGCATCATCCCGGGCTGTGGCGGCACCCAGAACCTGCCCCGCGCCGTCGGCGTCCGCCGGGCCAAGGAGCTGATCCTCACCGGCCGGCCGTTCAGCGCCGCGGAGGCCCACGATTGGGGCATGGTCAATGAAGTCTGGCCGGCCGAGGCCCTGATGGGCGGGGTCCTGGAGGTCGCCGCCGCCATCGCCGCCGGCGGCCCCATCGCCGTGCGCCAGGCCAAGCGGGCGATGACCCTCGGCATCGAAACCGACCTCAAAACCGGCCTGGCGATCGAGGTCGAGGCCTACAACCGCACCATCCCCACCACCGACCGTCGCGAGGGCGTCGCCGCCTTCAACGAGAAACGCCCGGCGCGTTTCACCGGCGCCTGAAAAAACCCGCTCCAGGGGACGAACGCGGTTCACAAACCGTTAACACCTCGCCTCAAATCGAGTTAGGTTCCCTGCGGGTTAGTATAGGGGAGTTGGGGTTATGGGCGCGATTTACGGCGATATCGGCGACAATCTCATTGTCGGCCAGGCCACCGACGACAAGATTTTCGGCTATGGCGGCGCCGACGAGATCTACGGCGCAGACGGCGCCGACTACATCGTCGGCGGCGACGGCGACGACTACCTGGCCGGCGAGGGCGGTGACGACACCCTGCTCGGCGGCGACGGCAACGACACCCTGGTCTCCTGCGGCTGCGGCATCGACAAGCTGGACGGCGGGGCGGGAGACGACATCGTCGTGCTCCTGGACGGCGCGCCCAGCCTGGTGAAGGGCGGCAACGGCCTCGACACCCTGATCATCGGCGGCCTGGTCACCCTGTCCAGCTTCGGGGCCGCCAACGGTTTCGAGCGGATCAGCTCGGCGGGCATCATCGAAGGCACCTCGGGCGCCAACACCCTCGATTTCAGCAGCGTCGTTCCCTATCAGACAGCCAATTTCGGGGTCTTCGTCGATGGCCTCGAGGGCGACGACCGCATCACCGGCACCGGCCGTGACGATCTGCTCCTCGGCGGCGACGGCCTCGACCGGATCAACGGCGGCGCGGGCCTGGACCAGCTGGCCGGCGATGCCGGCGACGACGTCATCCACGGCGGCGACGATTCCGACCTGATCGACGGCGACGACGGGGCTGACAAGCTGTACGGCGACGCCGGCAACGACGACATCGACGGCGGCGACGGCAACGACTCGGTCGATGGCGGCGACGGCTCCGACTTCCTCTACGGCTGGCTCGGCGACGACACCCTGATCGGCGGCCTCGGCAACGACAAGCTGTACGGCGAGGACGGCGCGGACGTGCTGGTCGCCGGCGGCGGCGCTGACGTCCTCGATGGCGGGGCGGGCGACGACTACATCGTCGGCGGCGACGAGAACGACACCGTCTTCGGCGGCGACGGCGCCGACTTCGTCGACGGGGCCGGCGGCAATGACACCGTCAAGGGCGGAGCGGGGGCCGACTACATCTATGGCCGGGCCGGCAACGACATCATCAACGGCGAGGCCGGCGACGACTTCCTGATCGGCGGAACCGGCAAGGACAGCATGACCGGCGGCAACGGGGCCGACCACTTCGTCTTCTACGCCGGCGACCTGGTCGCCGACGTCAACAACACCGACGTGGTCAGCGACTTCAAGGCCACCCAGGGCGACCGCCTGGACTTCTCGAACATCGACGCCAACACCACGCTCGCCGGTGACCAGGCCTTCACCGTGGTCGGCGCCTTCACCACGGGCGGGCAGGTGATTCGCACTTTCGATGGCGGAATCAACCGGACGGTTTTCAGATTCCACACCGATAACGACGGCGTCGTCGATTTCTCGCTTGTGGCGAATGGAAATGTCACCTCAGGTTGGATTCTGTAGGCTCGTGTACTGGTCGCACTAGCGACTCAGGGGCGAGTGAGGCACGACTGAATGCTTGGGGGGCTGCGTTGCCGGCACACCGCTCCCAAACTCATGCCGGCGCGTTGAGGCAGCGCCGAATGGCGCGCCGTTGGGGTTGGAAACATCATGGCGAACTATTTCGGCGACGCGACTGACAACACCCTCACCGGCGGCGCCGGCGACGACAAGATTCTCGGGTATGACGGCAACGACATCCTCGACGGTCTGGGTGGCAACGACATCATCCAGGGCGGTAACGGCGACGACGTCATCGACGGCGGCATCGGAACCAACCGCCTGACCGGCGGCGACGGCAACGACACCATCGTCTCGGGCGGCATCGACGAGATCGACGCCGGCGCCGGCAACGACTACGTACGGCTGGTCGGCGGCGACCTGATCACCCGCCTCTCCGGTGGGGCCGGAACCGACACCCTGGTGCTCGAGAGCAATGTCACGATCGACTACTTCGCGGCCGGCAACAGCTTCGAAGTCTTCGAATACGTCTCCGGCTCGATCAGCGGCAACGCCGGGGCCAATGTGCTGGACTTCAGCGGCCTGACCTCGATCTACGCGGCCGGCCTGATGCTGGACGGCATGGCCGGTGACGACCGCATCACCGGCACGCACCGCAACGACACCATCGTCGGCGGTCTGGGCGTCGACCGCCTCTACGGCGGAGCCGGGCTCGATACGATCAACGGCGGGACCGAGGGTGACTACCTCTACGGCGGCGACGACGCCGACACCCTGAACGGCGACGACGGGGCCGACCGCCTGTACGGCGACGGGGGCAACGACACCATCAACGGCGGGGCCGACAACGACACCATCGATGGCGGCACGGGCAGCGACACCATCTACGGCGGTCTCGGCGCCGACAGCGTCCAGGGCGGCCTCGGCAACGACAAGCTCTACGGCGAGGACGGCAACGACACCCTGGTGGCCGGCGGCGGCGCCGACGTGCTCGACGGCGGCGCGGGTGACGACTACGTCATCGGCGGCGACGAGAACGACACCGTCTATGGCGGCGACGACAACGACACCGTCGACGGGGCCGGCGGCGCGGACACCGTCAAGGGCGGCAACGGCAGCGACTACATCTACGGCCGGGCCGGCAACGACATCATCAACGGCGAGGCCGGCAACGACTACCTGGTCGGCGGCGCGGGCAAGGACACCCTGACCGGCGGCTCCGGCGCCGACAACTTCGTCTTCTACAGCAGCGACCTGGTGGCCGACGTCAACAACACCGACGTGGTCACCGACTTCAAGTCCTCCCAGGCCGACGTGCTGGACTTCTCCAACATCGACGCCGACACCGGCACAGCCGGCAACCAGGCCTTCACCCTGGTCGGGGCCTTCACCGCCGTCGCCGGCCAGATGACCCGCACCTACGACGGCGGCGTCAACAAGACCATCTTCCGCTTCGACGTGAACGGCGATGGCACGCACGACCTGGCGCTGGTCGCCAACGGCGTGGTGACCAGCGGCTGGCTGCTCTAGCCCCGCCAACCGGCTAAGAACGTCAAAGGGCGGGACCCGCGAAGGTCCCGCCCTTTCTCGTCGCCCCCGCGCGTTGGCTACAGAAGCCAGTCGCCGCTTTCGCCGGTGACGTCGCCGTTGATCTTCACCTGGTAGTCGACCCGGGCGTCGCCGTTGACATCCAGCCGCACGGTGGTGATCCCGCCGGCGAAGGTCAGGGTCATCTGGCCGGTGTTCTCCGGATGGGCGGCGTCATACTTGCTGAAGGCGCCGACCAGGCGGAAGGCCTGGTCACCATCCAGGCGGGTGTTGGCGTCGATGTAGAGCAGGTTGAGGATGTCGCCCTCGGCGGCGCTGAAGTCGTAGATCTGGTCGGTCTCCAGCACCGCGCCGCCGACGCTCTCCTGGAAGACGAAGAAGGTGTCGGCCCCGATGCCGCCGCGCAACAGGTCGTTGCCGGCGCCGCCCGAGATGCGGTCGTCGCCATCGCCGCCGTTGAGCGTGTCCACGCCGCCGTTGCCGCTCAGCGTATTGGCGCCTGCATTGCCCTGCAGGTTGTTGGCGCCGCTGTTGCCGTCGGCGTTCAGATCGGCCGCTCCCTGCAGCTGCACCGCCTCAACGTTGTCGACCAGCAAGTCGATGCTGACCGTGCTGCGGATGATGTCGTAGCCTCGGTCGGCCGACTCAACGGGGCGGTCAAGGCCGGTATCGACGATGTAGACGTCGTTCCCCGCGCCCCCGTGCATGGTGTCCGCGCCGACTCCACCATCAAGATAGTCATTGTCGGCCTCGCCCCGCAGGGTGTCGTTGGCGTCGCCGCCATACAGGTAATCGGCGCCGTCGCCGCCATACAGACCGTCGACCCCCGCCTCGCCGTAGGCCTTGTCGGCGTCCGCTCCGCCGTACAGGAAATCCATGTCGGCCCCGCCGAACAGACTGTCGTTGCCGGCGTCGCCGTACAGGATGTCCCGTCCGGCCTGGCCGTAGACCGTGTCGTTACCAACGCCCGCGTGGATCACATTATCCCCGGCCGTCCCCTGCAGCAGATCCTTGTCGTCGACGCCGCTGACCGTGAAGGTCGCCGTGCCGGTCTCGCCGCCCAGCAGGGTGTAGGTCAGCACATACTGCAGGCTGGTGTTGCTGGCGCCGGAGCCGGCGGCGCCCAGGTTCTGGGCGTTGCGGCCCGGATCGATGGTCACCGAGCCGTCGCCCAGAATGGTCACCTGCGTGCCGTCGGCCAGGGTGGTGATGTCGTCGATGGTGAGCGACTGGCCGTCGATCTGGGCAGAGGCGATGCCCAGCGGGTTGTCGACGTCGCTGTCGTTGCTGAGCAGGTTGACGACGAGGGGCCCGTCGGCGGCTCCCGAGGGCGTCTCGTTGGTGACGGTGGCGGCGTCATCGACGCCATCGACGTTGACGTCGATCGACGGCGTGTTGGGCTCCAGCAGGTGCAGATCGACCGAACCGTCACTGTGGCCGACCACCACGTCAATGTCGCCGTCGTTGTCGATGTCGGCGAACACCGGCTGGAAGCCGAGGCCGAAGTTGCCGACGTATTCACTGCCCGCCCGCCGCTCGAAAACCGCGGCGCTCGCCGTGCCGGTGTTTTCGAAGAAATGGGCCGAGCCCTCGCCGTTTCCGGAGATGAAGTCGAGATCGCCGTCGCCGTCGACGTCGGCGAAGCTGACCGAGCCCGAGCCGCCGTAGGATTGGAAGCCGTCCAGCGGGTTGGCCGCGCCGGTCTGCTGGGTGAAGCCGCCGCCGGCGTCGCCGGTGAAGTAGTCGAACCGGCCGCCGCCGCGGGCGATGAGGATGTCGACGAAGCCGTCGCCGTTCAGGTCGGCGAAGCCCGGCGAGGCGCCGCCGTAGACGTCGATGCCGGCGAAGGGATTATCGACGCCAGTCTGCTCGGTGAAGGTCTCGGCGGCGTCGCCGAGGAACAGCTGCATCGTGCCGTCGTACTTGCCGACGATCAGGTCGAGGAAGCCGTCGCCGTCGTAGTCGAACAGGCTGACGCCGGCGGCGTTGTTGATAGCGCCGGTGATCGACAGGCTGGCGTCGTCGTTCTGGAAGTCGGGTGCGTTTTCGGTCCCGACGTTGCGTAGCAGATGGAATCCGTCGCCGTAGACCGAGACGATGGCGTCCAGGTCGCCGTCGTTGTCGATATCGCCCAGGGCGACATGAGCTGTGGCGCCGAAGTTGACGCCGTGGAAGGGGTCGTTGGCCCCGATCTGCGGGAACAGGGCGACACCGTCGCTGGCCAGCTCGCCGGCGCCGTCGAACAGCGACAGGCGGATCTGGCGGTAGTAGGCCGGATCGTCGCCGGCCGACTGGAACTGCAGCGACTCGATCACCGCCTCGACACCCGCGTTGGTGGCGTTGGCGTTGAAGCGGACGAGGAACTCACCGTCCGGGCCGACCATCCAGTCGCCGATCACCTGGCCGCCATGGATGATGTTGAAGACATCCAGGCTGATCTGGCCGCCGTCCAGCAGGCTGATGAGATCGCCCGGCGCCATGCCGGTGACGACCAGCAGGCCGAAGTCCCAGTTCTGTTCGGCGTCGGCGACGCTGACATCGCTGTCGATCAGCGTCGGGCCGTCACCCTCGGTGACGACGAGTTCGGATTCGAGATTGGCCAGAACCGGCATGTGGACCCCCCAGGCTGCGCCGGGGTCGATATGCACAGGCTGAGCGCAAATCCCCCGAATTGAGTAGGGGGCCAGATTTCATCGCCAGGTTCGCGGGGCAAGGTTTTGACCCGAGAATTGGCGGCTCCAATTTTCTTAGCGACGCGCGGCGACGCTCGGCTGGTGCGCGGCCAGGAAGGCGCGGACGACCTCCGGCACATAGGTCTCGGACGGGTGCAGCGGCGGGGCCTGGTCGCCCTGCAGCATGGAGATGGTCAAGGTGACGTGCTCGATCATCCCCTCGAACATCCGCGCCGCCACCGAGACCTCGGCGATGGTCAGCAGGCCCTGGTCGGCAAAGCGTGTCAGCATGCGCTGCAGAACCCCGCCCAGCAGCCGGTGGGCGCTTTTGTAGAGCACCATCCCCAGCTCCGGCCTGTGGGCCGTCTCGGCGCTGACGGCGCGGTAGATGCCGCGCACCGTCGGGTCGGCCATGAAGCGGAAGTAGACCCGGCCAAAGGCGGTCAGGGCCCTGGCCACATCCTCGCCCGCCGTCCGCTCGACAGCGTCGAACAGCCCGTCATAGCTGGCCAGCGTCTCGGCGACGACCGCCTCGAACAATCGCTCCTTGGTGTCGAAGTAGGCATAGACGGTGGCGTTGGCGACGCGGGCGCTCCGCGCCACCTGCTCCATCGTCGTCCGCGTGAAGCCCTTGCCGGCGAAGGCCGCTTGCGCGGCCCGAAGGACCTTGTCACGGCGCTGGTCGTGGAGTTCGGGACGCATGCACTACAAACGCGGACTGAAGGGAAAGGGGGGCTAGTGCTCCCGGCCGGTCTTCCAGAAGGTCTGGAACAGCGGTTCGGTCAGGTATTGCAGGGCGTTGCGTTTGCGCAGCGGCACCACGACCTCGACCGGAAGGCCGGGGCCGATGCCGGTGCGGGCGCCGCGGACCTTGCGGATCTTGGTCATCTCGGCTTCCGGCACCGAAATCTCGGCGCGGAAGAACTGCTGGCCTGACTTGTCGTCGGTGAAGCTGTCGGCCGAGATCTTGGTCAGCACCCCGTGCAGGATCGGCAGGCTGCGGTCGTGCAGGGCGGTGAAGCGGATCTGGGTCGTCTGGCCGATCTTCAGGTCGTCGGCGTCGTTGGGATTGACCATGGCCTGGATGACCAGGGCCTTGTCGCCGGGGACCACCTCCATCAGCACCTGGCCGGGCGAGACGACGCCGCCGACGGTGAAGGTGGTCAGGCCGACGACCTTGCCCGACGCCGGGGCGCGGACGATGGCGCGGGCCAGCTGGTCGCGGGTGGCCTGAAGCTTGGGCTGCAGCTCGTCGAGCTGGACCTGCACGTCGCGCAGCTGGCCCGAAACCTCCTCGACCACCTGGCGGTCAAGCGAGATCGACTGCAGCCTGGCCTCGCCGATGGCTTCCCGCGAGCGGGCGATCTGGGCGACCAGGGCGCCCTCTTCGCCGACCAGCTGGGCCTGGTTGCGTTCCAGGGCGCGGACGCGGTTGACCGGGGCGTAGCCCTGGTCGGCCAGCGACTTCATGCCGGCGGTCTCCTCGCCGATCAGCCGCTGCTGCTCGCGGTTGGCGACCAGCTGGCGCTCGGAGCCGGCGATCTGTTCGTTGAGTTGCAGGATGCGCGCCTGCAGCACCCCCTTCTGGGTGGCGATCGACTGCGACCGCGCCTGGAACTGCAGCTGCTGCAGGTTCATCACGTCGGTGGCGATGTACCGGTCTTCGGGGCTGAGGTTCACGAACTCGGGCGGATAGACGATCGAGGCATGGCCGTCGCGCTCGGCCACCAGCCGGGCCCGCTGGGCCAGCAGGGTCAGCACCTGGCCGGTCAGGCCGCGTTCGTTGGCGCGGATCTCGCCGGCCCCGATCTCGACCAGCACCTGGCCCTTGGTCACCGTGGCGCCCTCGACCACATGCACCGCCGTCACCGTGCCGCCGTCGCGGTGCTGCACCGCCTGGCGGTTGCCCGACACCGCCACCACGCCCGACGCATAGGCCCCGGCGTCCAGCGGCGTCATCGCCGCCCAACCGAGGAAGCCGACGAAGAAGGCGGCGGCGATGCCGACCCCGATCATGATCTCGCGGCGGGGATTGTCGTTGACCTTCACGGCCGCGACGGTTTCGGTTTGCGGCGGGGTCGAACCCGGGGCGACGTCGAGGGCCATGGTCCCTTAGCCCTTCATGTCGATGACGTTGGCCGGCTGCTGCGGCGAGGGCTTGCCGGCCAGCTTGGCCAGCACCTCTTCGCGCGGCCCGAGCCGTTCGATGGCTCCGTCGCGCATGACCAGCAGGCGATCGACCCCGGCCAGGATGCCGGTGCGGTGGGCGACGATCAGCACCGTCGCGCCGCGCGCCTTGGCCCCCTGGATGGAGCGCAGCAGCGAAGCCTCGCCCTCGGCGTCGAGGGCCGAGTTGGGCTCGTCGAGGATTAGCAGGGTGGGGTCGCCGAACAGCGCCCGGGCCAGCGCCACCCGCTGTGCCTGGCCGGCCGACAGGCCGCGGCCGCCGGGGGCCAGGGGGGTGTCATAGCCCTTGGGCAGCTTGAGGATCAGGTCGTGGACGCCGGCCTTGGTGGCGGCGTCGACGGCCAGCTGGTCGATCTTCTCGATCGGCATGCCGCGCCAGGCGGCGAAGCGGCTGATATTGTCCTTGACCGTGCCGCTCATCAGCGACGGGTCCTGCGGCAGGTAGCCGATGTGTTCGGCCAGGGAGTCGGCGTCCCAGTCGCTGTAGTTGGCGCCGTCCATGCGGACGATGCCCTGGTCGGGGGCCAGGGCCCCGGCGATGACCCGGGCGAGGGTGGTCTTGCCCGCGCCGCTGGCGCCGACGATGCCCAGGCTTTCGCCGGGCGCGATCTTCAAGGACACCGCCTTGAGCACCAGCTCCTCGCGGCCCGGCGCCCGCACCACGACGCGGTCCAGTTCGATGGCCCCCATCGGGGTCGGCAGCTGGGTGCGGTCGATGTCCAGCGGCTTGGTCTTATCGAACAGCTCGCTCAGCGTGTTGAGCGCGCCGCGCGCCTGGATCACCTGCGTCCAGCCGCCGACCAGCTGTTCGACCGGCTGCAGGGCCCTGGAGAGCAGGATCGAGGCGGCGATGATCGAACCGGACGAGATCTCGCCCTTGATGGCCAGATAGGCGCCCAGGCCCAGGGCCGCCGACTGCAGGAACAGGCGGAAGAACTTGGTGAAGGCGCTGAACCGGCCACCCTTGAACTGGGCGTCGGCCTGCAGGCTCTGGCCGATGCTGCGCTCTTCCAGATGGCGGGCGATGACGGCGCGGCGCATGCCCAGTGAGCGGACGACCTCGCCGTTGACGGCGGCCGATTCCTGGCTGGCGTAGGCGGCGGCGTTGGCCTGCTGCGCCTTGAGGAGCGCCGGCTTGGTGGCCCGCTCGTTCATCAGCGCCAGGCCGAACAGCAGGACGCCGGCGACGATGGTCATCGCCCCCAGCGCCGGGTGGATCATGAAGGCGACGATGACGTAGATCGGCGTCCAGGGCGCGTCCATGAAGGCCAGGGCGGCGGGACCGGCGAGGGCGGCGCGCAGTCCGTCGAACTCGCGCATCGCCTGGGCGGTGTTCATCGGCCGCGACTGGGCCATCAGCCGGCCAAGGATGTCGCCCGACAGCAGCCGGTCCAGCCGCATGCCGGCCAGCACCAGCAGGCGCGAGCGCACCGTCTCCAGCGCCGCCAGCACGGCCAGGGCGAAGGCGATGATGAAGGTCAGGTAGACCAGGGTCAGCACGCCCTGGGTCGGCACCACCCGGTCATAGACCTGCAGCATGTAGAGGGACGGCGACAGGTACAGCAGATTGACGAGCGCGCTGAACAGCGCGGCCGACCAGATATGGCGCCGACATTCCTTGAACGCCGCTTCCATGGGAGCGGCGACGTTTGATCCTAAGAACTTCACGCGTGTCTCAATCCGGCCGGGGCCCCGAAGACCGCTGACCCCCGGTCCCCATTTAGAGGTCTTTTACGCTAAAGCGATGTTGCCGTCGCGCGTCATATTGGCGGCAAGATTAATACGCCCGGGTTGACCGGATATTTCCGGCGAAACATTCGCCGTCGGCGGCTCAGGCCGGGTCGACCGTCACCCGCCGCATGTGCCGCCGCTGGCCCGGATAGTCGTTCAGCGCATAGTGCCAGACCTGGCGGTTGTCCCAGAAGGCCACCGAGCCGTCGCGCCAGGCGAACCGGCAGGTGAAGGCTTCCTGGCGGCTGTGCTCGAACAGGTAGTCGAGCAGGGGTTTCGATTCCTTCCGGCTCCAGCCCTCGAAGCGCATCGTGAAGGCCGGATTGACGTACAGCGCCTTGCGGCCGGTCTCGGGGTGGACCTTGACCACCGGATGGACGAACTCGCCGGCCAGCCCCTCGGCCTCGGCCACCTGCATCGAGGCCCGTTTCTGGGCGGAAGCCCCCTTGGCGGAATACTCCTGGCCGGCCGAATGCACGGCCCGCAGGCCTTCCAGCGTGGCCTTCAAGCCGTCGGACAGGGCGTCGTAGGCCGCCGCCTGGCTGGCGAACAGGGTGTCGCCGCCGAAGGCCGGGGTCTGCACCGCATAGAGGATCGAGCCGATGGAAGGCGTCTCCAGGAAGCTCATGTCGCTGTGCCAGCCGCCGCCGAAGTTGAGCTTGTCGGACGGCTCCTTGATGATCTCCATCACCTCGGGATGACCGGCCATGCCGGCCACGTAGGGGTGGATGTTCAGCGGCCCGAAGCGGCGGCCAAAGGCCAGCTGCTGCTCCGGCGTCATCGTTTGGTCGCGGAAGAAGATGACCTGGTGGGCGTTCAGCGCCGCGCGGATGGCGGCAATGGTCCCGGCGTCCAGCTCGGCCGACAGATCGACGCCGCCCAGTTCCGCGCCCAGGGCGCCGGCCACCTTGCGGATCGTCAGGGTCATCGCCCTATCCCGCCCCTTCGGTGACCTTGGGGCTGTCAGGCAGTTCGACGAACTTGAGGTTCTGCTCGCGCAGCTTGGCCCCGGCTTCGTCATAGAGGAAGGGCAGGAAGGCGAAGCGCTCGCCCTTGGTGACGGGCCGCGCCTCGTGCATCAGCGAGCAGGAGAAGACCACCGCCCCGCCGGTCGGCGGCTTGTAGAGCCGGTTGCCGAACTCGGGAAAGCGCAGCTCCCCGCCCTCGTAGTCCTCGGCGTTGAGATTGATGGTGACGGCGAACTTGCGGTGGGCCGTGCCCTTGGTGGTGTTGTCCCGGTGCGGCCGGAACCAGCCGGCCCCGGCGATATAGCTGGCCACCAGATAGCGTTCGATGCGGGTGGCCTGGAACTGAAAGGCTTTTCGAATCTCGGGTATCAGGCGGCGGTTGATCTTCTCGCGGACGATGGCCTGCATGCCCTCGTCCTCCAGCAGCACGTCCTTGCGCTGCTTGTGGCGCGGGTCGGTCAGCAGCTTGGTCTTGCCGTCGACCTCACGCATGAAGCCCGACTCCGTGCCGCCGACATGGCGGTAGAAGGCGATCAGCTCCTTGCAGTACTCCGGCTCGAACACCCGCGGCAGCACCAGCACCGGGGCGACCATCTCGACCTGGGCGTGGGTGGCCGGCGGCGGCATCTCGGCGAGGCGCCGCACCAGGGCCCCGACATCCTCGATCTGGCCACGATCGAACACCCGTAGCTGCGGATCGAGGATCAGCCAGCCGGAGCCCTGCACGCCATAGATCTTGGCCAGGCCGCCGGAGGCGTCGAAGAACCAGCGCGGGCCCAGCTGGGCGTAGCCGAGATGGGTATTGGCCACCCCGAAGATGCAGGCCTGGCTCTCGTCGAGATCCTTCTGCAGGTTGATCACCCGCGCCAGCCCCTCCGCCGTCGGCCCATCCGGCGCAAACACCAGCCCCACCCAGCGCCCGGCCAGGGTGGCGAAGTTGAACTGCGGGTTCTCCTCGGTCGGCGCCATGAACCAGGGCGCGGGATCACCGATGGTGAGGGACATAATCGTAGGCTCTTCTCGAAACTTGAGGGGCCATTGTCACAAACGGGCGACGGGACTGCAACGGGACTCAGGGGCGGGGAACCTCTCGATATCCGTCAGCGGCCCCGGGGGCGTGGCGAAGAACTCCGGATAGAGGTCGAGCCCATGGGGATTGGTCTTCTCGATCAGATCGATCTTCCAGGCCCGCAGCCATTTCTTCAGCCGCTTTTCACGGCGTATGGCGACCTCGACGCTTTCGTGCGGCTCGTACCAGACGAGGAGATCGACACCGTAGCGGCTGGTGAAGCCGGGTGTCAGCTTCTGCTTATGCTGGCTGACGCGGGCGATGATCCGGCCGGTGACTCCGGTGTAGAGCGTGCCGTTGCGCCGGCTGGCTAAGATGTAGACGTAGTACATGGGTTAGAACATTTACAGAACATTGTTCTGCTGTCCATCTCCCTATGCTGTCATTCTCCGGCCGGCGAAGCCGGACCGGGGGACCCATCTGTCCGGGTGAAAACTGCCGGGAGTCTTTCCGGAGCCGCCATGGGTCCCCCGATTCCCGCTTCGCGGGCTCGGAGGATGACAGCGTGAAGGCGGCGAGCGGAGCGCTACAAATTCAACAGCGCCGGATCCCCGCCCTGGGCCGTGATGTTCACGCTCACCGCCCGCTCGACGCCGTAGCGGGACAACGCTTCCGGCCCGCCGGCTTTCGGTCCCGTGCCCGACAGCCCCTGGCCGCCGAACGGTTGCACCCCGACCACCGCGCCGATGATCGAGCGGTTGACGTAGACATTGCCGGCCGGGACCCGGGCCTTGACCTCCTCGGCGAAGGCCTCGATGCGCGAATGTACCCCCAGGGTCAGGCCGTAGCCGCGGTCGGCCAGGCTGGCGGCGACGGCCGCCAGGTTTTCCGGGTCGTAGCGGACGATGTGCAGCACCGGGCCGAACACCTCGCGTTCGAGGAAATCGGCCGAGGGAATCTCGGCCAGCACCGGGCCGAAGAAGGTGCCGCTCTCCGGCGCGTCCAACACCTTCAACACCTTGGCCTCGCGCCGCAGCCGCTCGAGGTGGTCGATCAGGGTCTGTTTGGCGTCGGCGTCGATCACCGGGCCGATGTCGGTCTTGGGATCGGCCGGGTCGGCGACGACCAGGGCGTCCATCGCCCCCATCAGGCCCTCGATCAGGTGGTCGGCGGTGTCCTTGGGCAGGAAGAGCAGGCGCAGGGCCGAACAGCGCTGGCCGGCCGACCCGAAGGCCGAGAGGATGACGTCGTCGATGACCTGTTCGCGCTGGGCCGTGGTGTCGACGAACATGCCGTTCAGGCCGCCGGTCTCGGCGATGAAGGGCACGATCGGTCCGCGCCGGGCGGCCAGGACCCCGTTGATCCGCCAGGCCGTCTCGGTGCCGCCGGTGAAGGCCACCCCGTCGCAGCCCGGATGGGCGACCAGGGCCGCGCCGACCGTCTCGCCCCGGCCGGGGGTCAGGGCCAGCAGGGCCGGGTCCAGGCCCGCCGCATGGTAGAGGCGCACGGCCTCGGCGGCGATCAGCGGCGTCTGCTCGGCCGGCTTGGCGATGACGGCGTTGCCGGCGGCCAGGGCGGCGGCGATCTGGCCGGTGAAGATGGCCAGCGGGAAGTTCCACGGGCTGATGCAGACGAACACGCCGCGACCGCGCAGTTCCAGGGTGTTGGTTTCGCCGACCGGGCCCTTCAGCACCTCGGGGCCCGCGAACTTCGTCTCGGCCAGGCGAGCGTAGTAGCGGCAGAAATCGGCGGCTTCCCGCACCTCGGCGATGCCGTCGTTCAGGGTCTTGCCGGCCTCCCGGGTGCAGATGGCGATCAGCCGGTCGCGATTGGCCTCCAGGGCGTCGCCCATGGCCCGCAGCACCTTGGCGCGCTCGAGACCGCCGGCCTCGTCCCAGCCGCGCTGAGCCCGGCGGGCGGCGGCGAAGGCGGTGTCGATCTGGGCAGTCGTCGCCTCAGCCATCGTGCCGATCTGCTGATGGGTGGCGGGATTGAGCACCCGCTCTCCCATGCCGCCATCGATCGGTCCCAGCGTCTCAATGGCCTTGACCACCCGAGCCCGTTCCTCGGTCACCGAAAGGTCGATGCCCGCCGAGTTCAGCCGGTCGCCGTAGATCTGGGCCGGCAGCGGGATCTTGCGGTGCGGTCCCGGACCGACCGCCTCGACGTCGGCGATCGGGTCGACCACCACCGTCTCCGGCGGCACCCGCTCGTCGAGCAGGGCGTGGACGAAGCTGGTGTTGGCCCCGTTCTCCAGCAGGCGGCGGACCAGGTAGGGCAGCAGGTCCTCATGGCCGCCGACTGGGGCATAGGCCCGCACCAGGATGCCGTCGTAGAGGTCGTCGGCGGCCTTGTAGAGCGCCTCGCCCATGCCGTGCAGCCGCTGGAACTCGATCTTCACCCCGGCCGCCTTGGCCATGCGCCGCACGGCAGCCAGGCTGTGGGCGTTGTGGGTGGCGAACTGGGCGTAGAGGTGCGGCGCCGCGTCGATCAGGGCCCGGGCGCAGACCAGGTAGGAGAGGTCGGTGGCGCTCTTGGTGGTGTAGACCGGATAGCCCGGCCGGCCGTTGACCTGGCCCCGCTTGATCTCAGAGTCCCAGTAGGCGCCCTTCACGAGCCGCACCATCAACCGGCGGCCGGTTTTCTCGGCCAGTTTGGCGACGGTTCGGATCACCTGCGGGCAGCGCTTCTGATAGGCCTGGACGGCGAGGCCGAGGCCCTTCCAGTCGCCCAGCTCCGGCTCGCCGGCCAGCCGTTCGAGCAGCTTCAGGGAGATGACCAGCCGGTCGGCCTCCTCGGCGTCGAGGGTGAAGTTGAGGTCGTGCCTGGCGGCGATCAGGGCCAGTCGCTTCACACGCGGATACAGCTCCGACCAGACCCGGTCCTCCTGCGTCGCCTCATAGCGGGGCGACAGGGCCGACAGCTTGACCGAGATGCCGTGGCCGGCCTCCGGTCCCTGGCCGCCGGACAGTCGCCCGACCGACTCGATCGCGGCGGCGTAGGACTTCTCGTAGCGCTCGGCGTCGGCGGCGGTGCGGGCCCCTTCGCCCAGCATGTCGAAGCTGCAGATGTCGCCGTCGCCCTTGGCGCGGGCGATGGCCGCCTCGATGGTGCGGCCCAGCACGAACTGCTCGCCCATGATGCGGATGGCCTGGCCGACGGCGGCGCGGATCACCGGCTCGCCGACCCGGCCGGCGACGCGTTTGATGAAGCCGGGCAGGTCGGCCTTGGCCTCGTCGTCGACCTCGACCAGCTTGCCGGTCAGCATCAGGCCCCAGGTCGAGGCGTTGACGAACAGGCTGCCGGACTTGCCCAGGTGGCTGGCCCAGTCGGCGCTGCCGATCTTCTCGGCGATCAGCCTGTCTTTCGTCTCCTCGTCGGGCGTGCGCAGCAGCGCCTCGGCCAGGCACATCAGCGCCAGGCCTTCCCGGGTCGAGAGGGAAAACTCCTGCAGGAAGTTCTCGACCACCCCCTGGCGGCGGACGCTTCGGCGCGCCCCACGCACCAGGGCCTCGGCCTCGGCCCGCACGGCGGCGCGGTCCTCGGGGTTCAGGGGGGCGGCGGCCAGCAGGTCGCGCACGGTGTCGGTCTCATCGCGGTACTTGCCGGCGTCCAGCGCGTCCCAGTCGATCAGACTCTGCGAAGCTTGGGGGGTCGTCATGAGGCGCCCTCTACGCCTTCGCGTGACATAGGGGAAGGCCCCGGGGATGGGGCCAATGGCGTTCGCGGCGGTTGGCGGTATGGTGCGGCGATGTCGCAGACTCTCAACGCCCTTCGCGCCGCCCTGATGGCCTACCCGAAGGCGCTCGCCGCGCTCTGGGCGATCTCCGAGCGAGAGGCTTTCGCGGCCAAGGTGGCCGAGATGGGCCGCGGCGCCGGCATCGAGATGACCACCGAGGCCATCCTCGCCGCCATGACGCCGCGCGGGCCGGCCACCCTGGCCATGCCGGTGCAGGCCTCAGGCCTGACGCCCGAATGGCTGCCCTCGACGTTCAGCATCACCCCGCAGGGCGGCCGGCTGGACTGGATCTACGCCGGAGGCGAGGCCTTCACCGCCCCCTTCGCCGTGCAGGACTTCAACTGGCTGGCGACCCACCCCCTGAACCAGCTGCTGCCGGCGATCAGCGACCCCGGCGAACTGGGCCGCCTGCCCGGGCCGGATCGGCCGATCGACGGCATGATCTTCCACATCGGCCGCTGCGGCTCGACCCTGGCCTCGCGGATGCTGTCGCAGGTCAGCGATATCCTGGTGCTGTCGGAGCCGCAGCCGCTGACGGCGGTGCTCAGCGCCCACACCCTGTTGACCATCGACCCGGCCGTGCAGCAGGCCTGGCTGACCGGCGTACTCGGCGCCTACCGCCGCGCCGCGGCCGGGCGCCGGCTGGTGATCAAGCTCGACGTCGACAGCCTGTTCGACCACGTCCGGCTGCGGAAGGCCTGTCCCGAAACCCCCTTCGTGGTCCTGTACCGCGACCCACTGGAAGTCCTGGTCGCCCAGACGGGCACGGGCATGGCGGTGGCGGATGCGATCGGCCAGGGGGCGGGCGGCCTGCCGCCGCCCGTGGAGATCGCCCGCTGGCTGGCCGCCCTCTGTGAAACGGGAGCCAGGGCGGTCGCCGCCGGGGCCCGACCGATCGCCTACACCGGCCTGCCGGCCGCCGTTCTGGCCCCCGGCTTCCTGAATCTGAGGCTTGGCGAGGGCGACCGGGCGGCGATGGCGACGGTGGCGTCGATGGACGCCAAGGCGCCGGGCCGGCCCTTCACGCCGGATTCCCTGGCCCGTCAGGCGGCCGCCGACGAGCGCCTGCGAACCCTGGCGCGGCAAGTGATTCAACCCAGCTGGGAACGGCTGGCGGGCATGCGATGAGGGGGCGTCGAATGATCTTGCGGGGATTGATCCTGGCCACGACGGCGCTCGTGCTGGCCGCCTGCGCCTCGCCGCCCAACCTGCGCAAGCAGCCTGACGCCACGCCGCCGGTGCTGGGCGCCTTCCGCGGCGATCCGCCGGTGACCACCCCGGCCGGCTGGGCCCGCCGCGCGCCCCTGCTGCGCGAAGCCCTGCTCGACGCCGTCTACGGCCATCCGCCCGACCTTGGCGCCGCCACCGTCGAGAGCCGCGAGCCGCTGACCCTGCCCGACACCGACGGCATGGTCATGGAGCAGTGGACGGTGAAGCTGGGCGACGGCTCCAACCGCCGTCGCTTCCACATGCTGGTCGCGTCGCCCAAAGGCGCCACCCACGCGCCGATGATCATCATGGAGCTGTTCTGCTCGACGCGGTCGGCGGTGAAGGACCGGCCGGCCAGCGTCTTCGAGGACGCGGCGGCCCTGCCCGAACCCTGCCGCAGCCATGACCTGGATCCGGTGCTGACCATCATCCTCGGCAAGCGGATCAGCGGCCCCGACTTCGCCCAGCTGGCCAAGCGCGGCTACGCCGTCGCCCTGTTCTATCCCGGCGAGGTCGTGCCGGACGATCCCGTACTCGCGCCGCCGGCCCTCGCTGCTCTGCAGCCGGACGTCCCGGCCGACAAGCGGGCCGGGGCCCTGGCCGTCTGGGCCGATCTCTTCTCCAAGGCCTACGACGTGCTCAGCGTCGACCCGCGCTTCGATGCCAGGAAGGTCGTCGCCTGGGGCCACTCGCGGCATGGTAAGGCCGCCCTGCTGGCCGGCGCCCTCGATCCTCGCCTGGCCGCCGTCATTGCCCACCAGTCGGGCCGCGGCGGCGCCAGCCTCAGCCGCAGCATCGCCGGCGAGTCCCTGGCCCAGATCACCGACTCCTACGGCTTCTGGTTCACCCCGGCCTTTGCCAGGGGCGTTCCGGCCGACGTCGACCAGCACCAGCTGATTGCGCTGAACGCCCCGCGTCCGGTGCTGCTCGGCACCGGCAACGCCGACACGTGGTCCGACCCGGCCGGCGCCTTCAAGGCCGCCAAGGGGGCTGATCCGGCCTACCGCCTGCTCGGCGCCTCGGGCTTCAACGCCCAGGACCTGCACGACTTCCGCCCCGCCGACGGCGTCGTCTGGTGGAGCCGCCCGCTCGGCCACGGGGTGACCACCGCCGACTGGCGCGGCTTCCTGGAGTTCCTGGACGCGCATGTGAAATGACCGAACGGCCGTCCAACGATCCGCAGCTGGCGAGCGCCTCCTACCGCCTGGCCGCGCTCGACCAGGACTTCCTACTCAGCGACGCCATGCGCGGCCTGCGCTTCCAGCTGGAATACGCCCATGCCGAGGAGGCGTTGCGGGCCTGGGGCGTGCGTTCGACCATCGTGGTGTTCGGCAGCGCCCGCACCGGCGAGGAGGGCTCCGAGCACCATCGCCGCTGGTACAGCCAGGCCCGCGCCTTCGGCCGGCTGGCCTCGGAACGCGGCGGGGCCCTGCTGGAGGGCCAGCCGCTGCGCGACAACGTCATCGCCACCGGCGGCGGGCCCGGCATCATGGAGGCGGCCAACCGCGGGGCGCTGGACGCCGGCGCCCCCTCCATCGGCTTCAACATCACCCTGCCGTTCGAACAGCAGCCCAACCCCTTCACCACCCCGGACCTGACCTTCCGCTTCCACTACTTCGCCATGCGCAAGATGCACCTGGCCATGCGGGCCAACGCGCTGGTGGTCTTCCCGGGCGGTTTTGGCACCTTCGACGAGCTGTTCGAGATCCTTACCCTGCGCCAGACCGGCAAGGCCCCGCCGATCCCGGTCGTGCTGTTCGACGAGGCCTTCTGGCGCAAGGTCATCGGCTTCGAGGCCCTGGCCGACTACGGCCTGATCGCTTCCGAGGATCTGGACCTCTTCGCTTTCGCCGAGGACGCCGAGGGCATCTGGTCGGCCCTGCTCCGGGGTGGCCTCAGACCGCGCGAATCCATCGAAGCCTCGCCTCTAACCGGCGGTTAACTCTGTGGCCCCACCTTTGACGGCAACGATCGTTGGGGGAAATCGATACCGTGACCGGCCGGGCCACCCGCGAGCGCTCCACCGCGCCCTTCGGCCTCGACCTGTCCCTGGCTGTCTTCGACCGCGCCACCCGCTTCGCCAAGGGCCTGATCGAGGGCGGCGAGAGCACCATCGTCCTGATCAAGGACGGCGTCGCCTGGCGCAGCCGCTTCGCCGACGACATCTATCCGCCGCACGACCGCGCCGCCGAATACGTCATCCATACCGGCGAGATGCTCTGGGTCGAGGACGCCCTGCTCGACGATCGGTTCGCCACCGGACCGCTGGTCGTCGGCCCGCCCTTCCTGCGCTCCTACATCGCCATCCCGATCCGGCTGGCCGACGGTTCGACGCCGGGCGTCCTGGCCATCTACAGCACCAAGCCACAGCCGTTCGATGCGGCCCAGGCCGAGCGTCTGGCCGCCCTGACCGAATTCGTCGCCGACGAATGGCTGCGGGCCACCAACGCCAAGGCGCTGGAGGCCACCCGCACCACCCTGGAAGCGCTGGTCGCCACCATGCCGACCTCGCTGGTGATGACCGACCGCGATCTGCGGGTCATCGCCGCCAGCAGCCTGTGGGCCCGCAGCCTGGGCGTCCGCCGCGCCGAGGTCATTGGCCGGACGCTCTTCGACATCGCCCCCGAGGTCTACGAACCGAGCCGCGAGGCGTTCGCTCGCGCCGTCGCCGGCGAGCCCAGCAGCATCTCGCGCAGCCGGGTCACCCTGCCGATCGGCATGACCGTCTGGCTGCAGACCGAGATGAAGCCCTGGCGGCGTCACGACGGGGAGGTTGGCGGCGTCGTCCTGACCGCCAGCGATGTCTCCGAACTGGTTGGCGCCCTGGAGCAGTCCGAACGCTCCGAACTGCGCATGCAGATGGCCCTGGAGATCAGCGACCTGCACGTCTGGGAGATGGACTACGTCAACCGGCAGCTGACCAAGGTCGGCGCCGAGGACACCTTCTTCGAGGAACCGCAGACCTTCGACGGCCTGCGGCGCGACATCTTCCGATGCATTGACCCGCGCGACCGGCCGGCCGTCGAGGAGGCCTGGCGGCGCCATGTCGAGGCCGGCGAACGCTACGCCCCGATCTACCGCGTGCAGCGGGCGGATGGCCGGGAGGTCTGGGTGCGGGGATCGGCCAGGCTGCTCGCCGACGAGGCCGGCAAGCCGCTGCGCCTGGTCGGCGCCCTGCAGAACATGACCGACCGCAAGGCGGCCGAGGCCGAGCTGATCCTGGCCAAGAACGACGCCGAGGCCGCCAACACCGCCAAGTCGACCTTCCTGGCGACCATGAGCCACGAGATCCGCACGCCGCTGAACGGCGTGCTGGGCATGGCCCAGGCGATGGCGTCGGACGAGCTGACCGCCGTGCAGCGCGAGCGGCTGGAGGTCATCCGCCAGTCGGGCGAGAGCCTGCTGGCGGTGCTCAACGATGTGCTCGACCTCTCCAAGATCGAGGCCGGCAAGCTGGAACTGGACGAGGCCGACTTCGACCTTCGCGACCTGGCCCGGGGCGCCCACGCCGCCTTCACCGCCATCGCCAACAAACAGGGCCTCAGCTTCGACCTGAAGATCGAGACCTCGGCCCAGGGCGTCTATCGCGGCGACCCGACCCGAGTGCGGCAGATCCTCTACAATCTGATCTCCAACGCCCTGAAGTTCACCGAGGCCGGCGAGATCCGGGTGGTCGTCGCCCGGCGTGGCAAGGCCTTGAGGTTCCAGGTCTCCGACACCGGCATCGGCATCGCGCCCGGGCCGCTCGGCAAACTGTTCGGCCGCTTCGAACAGGCCGACGCCTCGACCTCGCGCCGCTACGGCGGCACGGGTCTGGGCCTGGCCATCTGCCGCCAGCTGACCGAGCTGATGGGCGGCGAGATCGGCGTCGAGAGCGAGGTCGGCAAGGGCACGACCTTCACCTTCACCCTGCCGCTGCCCCGGGTCGGCGACTGCCGCGCCGAGGCCCTGCCCAGCCTGCCGCCGACCCCGCCGGACGCCGAGCAGGCCGGCGAGGCGCTGAAGGTGCTGGCCGCCGAGGACAACGAGGTCAACCAGCTGGTCCTCAAGACCCTGCTGCACCAGGTCGGCATCGATCCGGTCATCGTCGCCGACGGGGCCCAGGCCATCGCCGCCTGGGAAGCCGAGACCTGGGATGTCATCCTGATGGATGTGCAGATGCCTCAGGTCGACGGCCCCACCGCCGCCCGCGCCATTCGTCAGCGCGAAGCCGCCACCGGCCGGTCCCGCACCCCGATCATCGCCCTGACCGCCAACGCCATGTCGCACCAGGTCGCCGAGTATCGCGAAGCCGGCATGGACGGCTTCGTCGCCAAGCCCATCGAGGTCGGCCGCCTGTTCGCGGCCCTGGAGGCGGCGCTCAATCCAATCGTGTTGGACGAAGCGGCGAACGCCTGAGTTCTCCTCTTCTACCGGGGAAGGGTCTAGCCAACCCGCCCGAACCTGTGCACCGCTAGCCGCCGATGACTGACGACACGGCCGCCACCACCGCCACCCTGGCCACCGCCCTGACCCACGGCCGCCGGCTGCTTGGCCAGGACCCGGTCCTGGCCGAGGCTCAGGCGAGGGAGATTCTCGCCGCCATGCCTGGCCATCCCGAGGCGCTGCTGCTGCTCGCCACCGCCCTGCGTCGCCAGGGGCGGGCCGAGCAGGGGCTGGAGCTGCTGGAGCCGGTGATCCGGGCCAATCCCAACTGGCCGCCGGTGCACCTGGAGGCCGGCCTTTCCTTCGCCGACCTCGGCATCGGCCGCGCCGCCATTGCCGCCCTGAGCCGGGCGGTGACCCTCGACGGCCGGCTGTCGGCCGGCTGGGACGCCCTCACCGACCAGCTGCTGCTGGTCGGCGACGAGGCCGGCGCGGCGCGGGCCCGGGCCGAGCAGATTCGCGCCTCGGTCTCCGATCCCGAGCTGATGCGGGCCGCCGGCGCTCTGGTCGCCAATGATCTGCCGAACGCCGAACGGCTGCTGAAGCCCTACCTGTCGCGGCATCCGACCCATGTCGCCGCCATCCGCATGCTGGCCGAGGTCGCCGCCCGGCTGGGCCGTAACGAGGACGCCCAAGGCCTGCTCGAACGCTGCCTGGTGCTGGCGCCGGGCTTCGCCGAGGCCCGCTACAACCACGCCACCGTCCTCTATCGCCTGACCCGCGCCGAGGAGGCCCTGGCTGAACTGGGCCCCCTGCTGGCCGCCAACCCGCGCCACGCCGGCTACCGCAACCTCAAGGCAGCCGTGCTCGGGCGCCTGGGCGACTACGACGGGGCCATCGCCCTCTACGAAGGCGTGCTGGCCGAGCACCCGAACCAGCCCAAGGGCTGGATGAGCGTCGGCCATTGTTACAAGACTGTCGGCCGCCAGGCCGACAGCGTCGCCGCCTATCGCAAGACCCTGGAGCTGGCCCCCCAGTTCGGCGAGGCCTGGTGGAGTCTGGCCAATCTCAAGACGGTGAAGTTCTCAAGTGACGATGTCGCCGCCATGCGCGCCCAGCTGGCCCGCGACGACATCTCGGACGAGGACCGCTTCCACCTGCAATATGCGCTGGGCAAGGCGCTTGAGGACGCCGGCGACGCCGCCGCGTCCTTCGAGCAGTACGCCGCCGGCGCCGCCCTGCGCCGGGCCGGCATCGACTACGAGGCTGCCTACGCCACCGCCCACGTCCGCCGCTCGCGGGCGGTGTTCACGCCGGACTTCTTCGCCATGCGCCAGGGCTGGGGCTGCCCGGCCCCGGACCCGATCTTCATCGTCGGCCTGCCCCGCGCCGGCTCGACCCTGATCGAACAGATCCTGGCCAGCCATTCGGCCGTCGAGGGCACCATGGAGCTGCCCGACATCATCGCCATGGCCCGGCGCCTGGGCGGCCGCCACCGCCGGGAAAGCGACGGCTCCTATCCCGAGATGCTCACCGGCCTCACCGCCGAGGAGGCCCGCCTGCTGGGCGAGGAGTACCTGGACCGCACCCGCGTGCAGAGGAAGACGAGCCGTCCTTTCTTCATCGACAAGATGCCCAACAACTTCGCCCACGTCGGCCTGATCCGAATGATCCTGCCGAACGCGAAGATCATCGACGCCCGCCGCCACCCGCTCGGCTGCTGCTTCTCGGCCTTCAAGCAGCACTTCGCCCGCGGCCAGGGCTTCAGCTACGACCTCACCGACCTGGGCCGCTACTACGCCGACTATGTGGCGCTGATGGCCCATTTCGACGCTGTCCAGCCCGGCGCCGTCCACCGCACCCTCTACGAGCGCCTGATCGCCGATCCGGAAGGCGAGGTGCGCGGTCTCTTGACCTACTGCGGCCTCGAGTTCGAACCGGGCGTCATGAAATTCCACGAGAACGACCGCGCCGTGCGCACCGCCAGCTCAGAACAGGTCCGCCGGCCGATCTTCACCGACGGCCTCGACCAATGGCGCGCGTACGAGCCGTGGCTGGACCCGCTGAAGGCCGCGCTCGGCCCGGTGCTGCAAACCTGGGACGAGGCCTGAGCCCCTGCGCTTCCGCCGCCACAGTCGGCGGCAACCGGCGCGCGAATGCCTCGTTTCGGGCAAAGCCGCCTTGACAGGATCGGCGACCCATTATGACCCTCCTGTGACGACGTTATGTCGACTGGGGAACATCATGAGCGGCAAGAAGCGGACGGCGATCTGGACCACGGCCCTGTTGGGCACGACGATGCTGACCAGCGTCGCCTACGCCCAGGACGCCCCCGCCGGCAACGCCGTCGAAGAGGTGATCATCACCGCCCAGAAGCGCGACGAGAACCTGCAGGACGTGCCGGTCTCCATCCAGGCGCTCGGCGGCCAGAAGCTGGAAGAGCTGCAGGTCAGCGACTTCGGCGACTTCGTGAAATTCCTGCCGTCGGTCTCGACCCAGCCGAGCGGCCCGGGCTTTGGCAGCGTCTACATGCGCGGCGTGGCCAGCGGCGGCGACGGCAACCACTCCGGGTCCCTGCCCAGCGTCGGCATCTATCTGGACGAACAGCCGATCACCACCATCCAGGGCGCCCTCGACGTCCACGTCTACGACATCGCCCGGGTCGAGGCCCTGGCCGGGCCGCAGGGCACGCTGTACGGCGCCAGCTCGCAGGCCGGCACCATCCGCATCATCACCAACAAGCCCGAGATCGGCGTCTTCGAAGGCGCCTTCGACGCCGAGGTCAACACCGTCGCGCACGGCGACATCGGCTATGCGGGCGAGGGCTACGTCAATATCCCGATCAGCGACAAGATGGCCGCCCGCCTGGTCGGCTGGTACGTCCACGACGCCGGCTACATCGACAACGTCCCCTCGACCCGCACCTACCCGACCTGGGGCGGCACCATCAACAACGACCAGTTCGCCGAGGAAGACTACAACGACGTCGACACCGTCGGGGCACGCATGGCCCTGAAGATCGACCTCAACGAGGACTGGACGGTCACCCCGCAGCTGATGGCCCAGCGGCAGGAAGCCAACGGCAACTTCTCGTTCAATCCCCAGATCGACGACCTGGCCCAGGCCCGCTACCGGCCGGAATACTCGAACGACGAATGGTACCAGGCGGCGCTGACCGTCGAGGGCAAGATCGGCATGTTCGATGTCGTCTACGCCGGCAGCTACCTGAAGCGCGACGTCGAGACGGCCAGCGACTACAGCGACTACAGCTTCTTCTACGACACCCTGTTCGGCTACGGCGCCTTCTGGGTCGACAACCTGAACAACCCGATCGACCCGACCCAGTACATCAACGCCACCGACCACTATAAGCGCCAGACCCACGAGTTCCGGATTTCCTCGCCGTCCGAGCAGCCGATCCGCTTCGTCGCCGGCCTGTTCTACCAGGACCAGACCCACAACATCTTCCAGAACTACCAGATCGACGGCCTCGCCACTTCGCTGTCGATCACCGGCCTGCCGGGCACCATCTGGCTGACCAGCCAGACGCGGGAAGACACCGACAAGGCCCTGTTTGGCGAGGTCAGCTGGGACATCACCCCGTCGCTGACCGTCACCGGCGGCCTGCGCGCCTTCGAGGCGGAGAACAGTTTGGAGGGCTTCTTCGGCTTCTCGGCCGGCTATAGCGGCAACGGCGAGGCGGCCTGTTTCGGCCCCGCCGACACGCCCCAGGCGCCCTGTAAGAACCTCGCCAAGTCGACCAAGGACGACGGCTACACCCACCGCCTGAACCTGACCTGGAAGATCGACGGCGACCGGATGATCTACGGCACCTGGTCGACCGGCTACCGGCCGGGCGGCATCAACCGCCGGGGCAGCCTGCCGCCCTACATCTCCGACTTCCTGACCAACTACGAGCTCGGCTGGAAGACGACCTGGGCCAACGGGTCTCTGCGCTGGAACGGCGCGATCTTCTACGAGCAGTGGGAGGACTTCCAGTTCTCCATCCTCGGGGCCAACGGCCTGACCGAGATCAAGAACGCCGCCAACGCCGACATCTATGGGATCGAAACCGACATCGTCTGGCGCCTGAACGACGACTGGACCCTGTCGGGCGGCGGGACCTACACCCACGCCGAACTCACCGACAACTACTGCGGTTTCACTGACGCGCAGGGCAACCCGATCACCCAATGTCCCGCGCCGCTGGCCCCGGCCGGCACGGCGCTGCCGGTGACGCCTGAGTTCAAGGCCAACCTGACCCTGCGCTACGACTTCCTCCTGGCCGACATGGACGGCTTCGTGCAGGGCAGCTGGGTCGGCCAGTCGAGCAGCTACTCCGACCTGCGACTCGCCGAGCGCGCCATCCTGGGCGACCAGGACGGCTGGCAGACCTTCGACTTCGCCATCGGCCTCAAGCCCGGCGACTGGAACCTGCAGGTCTATATCAACAACCTGTTCGATGAACGCGCGATGTTGTCCCGCTCGACACAGTGCGCCGAGGCGGTCTGCGGCGGCGCGGTCTATGTGACCACCAACCAGCCCCAGACGATCGGTCTGAAGGTCGGCAGGAAGTTCTAGGCCTCAGCCTGATCTGTTGATCGGCTCGCCCGGCTCCCGCGCTCGCGGGGGCCGGGTTTGCTTTTGCGCCTTTGGTTTTGCGCCGGAGCCGCCGGCGGCCGGCTTTTTCGCGAGCGGAATCGTACGAGCGTTTGACAGTTCCGGACTGCGTCTCTATCGAGATTGCGACTCAGTTGCATTCTTAAGAGAGCTTTTCCATGCCCTGTTCCGCGCGCGCCCTGTTGCTGGCCGGTGTGTCCCTGTCCGTGATCTGCGCCGCCGGCGGCGCCTGGGCCGGGGAGGAGGAGGCGCCCTCGACCGAGGTCGACAGCGTCGTCATCACCGGCGGCCATGTCCGCACCTCGGCGGTGACCGGCCTGGACATGAGCCTGCGCGAGACGCCGCAATCGGTGACCATCGTCGGCCAGGAGCAGATTCGCGACTTCGGCCTGACCAACGTCAACGACCTCTTGAACCAGGTCACCGGCGTCAACGTCGAGAAGGTCGAAACCGATCGGACCTATTACAACTCGCGCGGCTTCGACATCACCAACTTCCAGGTCGACGGCGTCGGCCTACCGCTGATCTGGGGCATCCAGTTCGGCGACCTCGACACGGTGCTGTTCGAGCGGGTCGAGACGGTGCGCGGCGCCAACAGCATGATGACCGGCACCGGCAACCCCTCGGCGACCATCAACTATGTCCGCAAGCGCCCGACCGCCGAGTTCCAGGCCTCGGCCGCCCTGCAATACGGCTCCTGGGACGCCTGGCGGCTGGAGGCCGATGTCTCCGGGCCGCTGAACGCCTCGGGCTCGCTGGCCGGCCGACTGATCTACGCCAACGAGGACCGCGACTCCTACCTCGACTATTACGGGGTCAACCGGAACGTCTACGGCGCCCTGCTGGCCTGGGAGGTGACGCCGAAACTGACCGCCACCTTCGGCTATTCGATGCAGGACAACCGCTCACGCGGGGTGCTCTGGGGCGCCCTGCCGCTGGTCTATTCCGACGGTACGCGGATCGACTATCCGGTCAGCGCCTCGACCTCGGCCGACTGGACCTATTGGCAGGTCAAGGACCAGACCGCCTTCGGCGAGGTCGCCTACCGCTTCGACAACGGCTGGCAGCTCAAGGCCATCGCCACCTACAAGCGCTTTGAGGAACAGGCCCAGCTGCTCTACGCCTACGGCAATCCCGATCCGGTCACCGGCCTGGGCGTCTTCGGGATGAGCGGCATCTACCCGTCGGAATACGAAAGTTACATCCTCGACGCCTACGCCTCGGGCCCCTTCCAGCTCTTCGGCCGCACCCACCAGCTGGTCGTCGGCGGCCAGGTCTCCCGCTCGACGGGCACCGAGCATGAGAACTTCTACGGCGGGACCCTGGTCTTCCCGGCCGTCGATCAGTGGGGCAAGGCGCAGGTGGCCGAGCCGGTCTATCCCGGCGCCTACCTCGCCGCCGACCAGAGCGACCGGCTGTCGCGCGTCTACGCCGCCGCCCACCTGGACGTCACCGACAGACTGAAGGCGGTGGTCGGCTTCAACGCCCTGGCCCTGAAGTCGAAGGGCTTCTCCTACGGGGCCGACACCCGGCGCGACGAGGAGGCGGTCAGCCCCTATCTCGGCGTCGTCTACGACCTGACCCCGACCCTGTCGCTCTACGCCAGCTACACCGACATCTTCAATCCGCAGTCCGAGGTCGACATCAACCACCAGACCCTGGCCCCCGCCCACGGCAAGGCCTACGAGGCCGGGGTCAAGAGCGAGTGGCTGGCGGGGCGCCTCTATGTGACGGCGGCGGTGTTCCGCTCCGAGCAGGCCGACCTGGCCGAATGGGCCGGGTCCTTCCCCAACGGCCAGAGCTACTACGCCGGGACCGACACCACCGTGACCGGCTACGAGCTGGAGGCGTCCGGCGCCCTCACCGACCAGTGGACGGTCACCGCCGGCTGGACCGAGCTCACCATCGAGGACGCCGCCGGCCAGGCTGCGCGCCTCTATCTGCCACGCCGCACCTTCAAGGCGACGACCCGTTACACCATCCCTGAGTGGCGCAACCTGACGCTCGGCGCGGCCCTGCGCTGGCAGGACGAGGTGTCGGTGCAGGACATCGTGCTGGTCACCCAGGACGCCTACGCCACCCTCGACCTGATGGCCGGCGTCGACCTCACCGACCGGCTGCGCGCCACCGTCAACCTGCGCAACGCCACCGACGAGGAACACCTGACCAGCGTCATGTGGAACCAGTCCTACTACGCCGCGCCGCGCAACGTTTCGCTGCGGCTCGACGTCCGGTTCTGAGCCGATGGACGCCCGCGTTAAACCAAGCCCCGTCCGGTCGGTCGCCAGCGCCCTGTCGCTGCGGCCGATCCTGACCTTCGTCCACCGATGGGTGGGGCTCATCATCGCCGGCTTCCTGTTCGTCTCGGGGATCACCGGGGCGGTGATCTCCTGGGACCATGAGCTGGACGACCTGCTCAACCCGCACTTGATGTACACGCGTTCCCAGGGGCCTGCGTTGCCCGCCCTGGACATCGCCAGACAGATCGAGGCCCGCGACCGGCGGGTCCAGGTCACCTATCTGCCGCTCACGGCCGAGCCCGGCCGCACCCTGGCCATCGGCGTCGAGGGCCGGCGCGACCCGGCGACCGGCAAGCGGTTCGAGCCCGGCTACAACCAGGTCTTCATCGACCCCGCGACCGGCGCCGAACAGGGGCGGCGAAGTTGGGGGGCGGTCTGGCCGATCACCAGCGAGACCTTCGTCTCCTTCCTCTATGTGCTGCACTACACCCTGCACATCCCGGCCTTCTGGGGCATCGACCGCTGGGGCCTGTGGCTGCTGGGCGGGATCGCCATCCTCTGGACGATCGACTGCTTCGTCGGCTTCTACCTGACCCTGCCGCCGCGCAAGACGCGCCCGGCCGGCCTGAAAGCCTCCGGTCCCGGCTTCTGGGCCCGCTGGAAGCCGGCCTGGCGGATCAAGACCGGGGCCAGCGCCTACCGCATCAACTTCGACATCCACCGCGCCTTCGGCCTGTGGCTGTGGGGCGTCCTGTTCACGGTGGCCTTCACCGCCTTCTCACTCAACCTCTACAGCGAGGTCTTCTATCCCCTGCTGTCGAAGGTTTCGCAGACGACCCCCGGCCCCTTCGAACTGCGCAAGCCCGCCCCCTACGACCACCCGATCGTCCCGGCCAAAAGCTATGCGCAGATCCTGGCGGAAGGCCGGGCCGAGGCCGCCAAACGCGGCTGGAAGACCCCGGTCGGCGCCCTGTTCTACGCCCCCGACTATGGCGTCTACGGCGTCGGCTTCCACGAGGCCGGCGGCGACCACGGCGCGGCCGGCGTCGGCCCGCCCTATCTCTATTACGACGGCCAGACCGGCGCCCCGGCCGGCGAGCGGTTGCCCTGGGTCGGCACCCCGGCCGACATCTTTGTCCAGGCCCAGTTCCCGGTGCATTCGGGCCGCATCCTCGGCTTGCCGGGACGCATCCTGATCTCCATCACCGGCCTGGTGGTGGCGGCGCTCAGCGTCACCGGCGTGGTCATCTGGCTGCGCAAGCGGCGGGCGCGGGTGGCGCGGCGGCGCGACCTCCCTCCCCGAATTGGGGAGGGCAGGCGCGAAGCGCCGGGTGGGGGAGTGGAAGTTTCCCCATCAGCAGGCGTTTGAGCTCAGTGGCCGACCTCCCCACCCGGCGCGCAACGCGCGCCTACCCTCCCCATTCGGGGAGGGAGGTCAGGCCGCCGCCTGTTTCTTTTTCACGAACACCGTCTGGGCGTTGGTGTATTCCAGCAGCCCCTCAAGCGCCCCCTCGACGCCGACGCCCGACTGCTTGTGGCCGCCGAAGGCCGCCAGGGGCGAGAGGTAGGCGCTCTCGTTGATCCACACCGTGCCGGTGGCCAGCCGCGAGGCGATCTCCAGCGCCTTGTCCTCGTCCGCCGACCAGACCGAACCGCCCAGGCCGTAGTCGCTGGCGTTGGCCCGGCCGATGACCTCGTCGAGGTCGTCGAATTTCAGCAGCGGCAGCACCGGCCCGAACTGCTCTTCCTGGACGATCCGCGAATCCTCCGGCGGATTGTCGATGATGGTCACCGGGATGAAGTAGCCCGGCGCGGTGCTGGTCTCGCCGCCGAGCAGGAACTTGTAGCCCTTGGCCTTGGCGTCGGCGATCAGATCCAGCACCCGGGCGTACTGCAGCTTGTTCTGGATCGGCCCCAGCTGGGCGCCCTGCTCGGCCCCATCGCCCACCTTCACCGTCGCGGCGTAGGCGACCAACGCCTCGGTGAGCGGCTCATAGATGTCCTTGTGGACGTACATCCGCTTGGTGGCGATGCAGACCTGGCCGGTGTTGCGGAAGGCGGCCCAGAACAGCTGCTCGGCCACCGCCGCCACATCGACGTCGGGCATGACGATGGCGGCGTCATTGCCGCCCAGCTCCAGGGTCACGCGCTTGAGGGTCGCGGCGGCGCTTTCCATCACCTTGCGGCCGGTCTGGGTCGAGCCGGTGAAGCTGACCTTGTCGATGCCCGGGTGGCTGGTCATCCAGGGGCCGAGCGCGTCGCCGCCGGTGACGATGTTGAGCACGCCGGGCGGCAGCACCTCGCGCATGAGCTCGCCGATCTTCAGCGTGGTCAGCGGCGTGAACGGCGAAGGCTTCAGCACCACCGTGTTGCCGGCCAGCAGGGCCGGGGCCAGCTTGAACATCGCCAGCACGACCGGGAAGTTCCAGGGCGCGATGGCCCCGACGACGCCGATCGGCACATGCCGTGTCTCGCCCCGGCGCTCGGCGGTGTCCTCGGTGACGGTGACCGGCAGGTCGAGGCTGGTGGTGGCCTGCAGCCAGTAGGCGCCGCCCATGACGTCGCCGAAGGCATCACCGTGCGGCTTGCCCTGTTCGCGGGTCAAGAGGCGCTTGAGCTCCTCGCCGTTGGCGGCGATGGCGCCGGCCATGGCCAGCAACAGCTCCTTGCGTTTGGCGATCGGGGTGGCGGCCCAGGCCGGGAAGGCCTTGCGGGCGGCGGCGACCGCCTCGTCCAACTGTTCGCGGCTGCAGTCGGGAGCCTGGCCGATGACCTGCTCGTTGGCCGGGTTGAGCACATCGAAGCTGGCCGCGCCGGTGACGGCCTTGCCGCCGATGGTCATGGTGTAGTCGCCGTCGAACCGCATGGGGCTCTCCCTCAGGTTTTGTCGCCGGCCACTGTGAACAGGCGCCGTTGCGTTAGCCAATCCTCACGGGTCATTTCCCAATAGAGCGAGTGCCGGGTCCCGCCGTCCGGCAACCGGCTCAGCCGCTCGCCCATCGGTTTGAACCCCGCCGCCTCGATGACCTTGGCCGAGCGGACGTTGTCCAGCGCCGCCGTCAGCCCGACCAGCCGCACCCCCAGCACCTCGAACATGAAGCCGAACGACCGCGCCGCCCCGGCCGCGCCATGGCCGCTGTTCTGCCGGTCGGCCCGTTGGGCCCCCGCCAGTTCGGCCGAGGACAGCTCGGGCCAGACGGTGAAACGGGAATAGGCGGCGACCCTGCCGGCCTCGTCGAGGGTGACGGTGAGCAGGGCCTCGCCAGCTTCTCGCAGCCGTCGCGACCGGGCCACCCAGGCCCCGATGCGGCCGGCGTCGATGGGCCGGGGGATGTCGTAGATGGGCCCCGAGACCAGCGGGTCGGACAGCAGCTCGACGAGGCCGGCGATGTGCTCGGGGCCGGCGACCTTGGCGGTCGGCGCGATCAGGGCGGGGTCGGCCGTACGCACGGCCTGACGGATGGCGGCGGCTTCCTCCGGCGTGGCCTGCAGCACGGTGACGGGGGGAGCGCTCATGGCTTGGTCTTCCGGCGCGGATCGTGGACGGCGATGACCAGCGTAAGCAGGGCCGCGGCGAGTAGACCCAGGGAGGCGCCGAAGACGACACTATAGCCCAGAACGTCGGCGACGGCGCCGCCGATCAGCGGACCAAGCGTCGCGGTGACCCCTTCGGCCGTCGCCGAGATGCCGATCCGCATCGGCAGGTCGTCCCGATGGCCAAATTCGAGGATCATGGTCTGGGAGGCCATCATGTAGCCGGCCTGGGCGGCGCCGAGGCCGAAGAAGGCGAAGAAGACCGCGATCGGCGTGCTGAGGGTCATCAGCGCCACCGTCGCGGCGATCCAGCCGGCGATCGCCAGCAGCAGCACGACGCGGAACCCCGACCGGTCGCCGAGATAGCCCCAGACGATGTTGCTGACCGTGTCGGCCCCGAGGAAGGCCAGCGACAGCAGGCCCAGGGTGGCGCCGTCCAGGTGCATCGTGACCCCGACATGCAGGATGTAGAAGGGTGTGGCGATCCGGGCCGAGGTGGCCAGCATCTGCACCACCAGGAACCAGCGGTAGGCCGGGTCGGCGGCGATCAGCCCGGGGATGTCCTTCATGCGGTCGCGCAGGCGGGCCTGTGTGCGGATGGTCGGCGGCGTCGGCTCGCGGATCTGCTGCTGCAGGAACCACAGGCCGGCGCTGGTCAGCAGGAAGGCCAGGATGAAGGTGGTCGAATAGCCGTTATTGAGAACATTGGCCTCGATGAGGAACTTGCCCGACGCATAGGCCAGTACCGCCGCGACCAGCCCGCCGACGGCGTTGCGCCAGGCCTGCAGCCGTCCGCGCAGACGCAGGGGAATGACCTTCGACATCAGCAGGGTGAAGGCCACCCGCTGGGCCCCCATGAACACCCCGAACAGGAACAGGAACATCAGGAGGGTGACGACCAGGGCCGCGTCCTTGAGGAACCAGCCGGCCAGGGCCATGCCGAGGATGGCCAGGCGCCCCAGGCTGCCCAGCACGATGGCCGAGGGCATGATCCTGGGCCGGTGCTCCATCTTCGCCCCGGCCACCAGCGGCGAGATGATGCCGCCCACCTGCTGCAGCGCCAGGCCGAGGCCGACGATGGTGTTGGAGCCGCTGATCAGGTGCAGATAGGCCGGCATGAAGGTCGGGGCGTTGATCAGCCGAAAGCCGGTCATGCCCAGCATGCCGTGCACGAAGTTGCCGATGTAGTTGCGCCGGAGATTGTCCTGAACGAAGCCATGGTAGGCGGCCTCGCGCTCGGCGAGGTCATCAGCTGCCGTCACCGGCTCCACGTCTCCGTCCAGGGGGTCGATCATATCTGCCGCGCCCGGCCTTCCCAGTAGGGGGCGCGGACCTTGTTGCGCTGAATCTTGCCGGCTTCAGAACGGGGCAGATCGGTCACGAAGTCCAGGCTGCGGGGCACCTTGAACCCAGGCAGGTTGGCGCGGGCGAAGGCCAGGATCTCGTCGGCCAGGGCGTCGCTGGGCTCATGGCCGGGGTTGAGCAGGATGACCGCCTTGACCTGTTCGCCCCATTCCTCGTGCGGCGCGCCGATGGTCGCCGAGTCGGCCACGGCAGCGTGCTTGACCAACTCGTTGTCGATCTCCTGCGGATAGATGTTCACCCCGCCGGAGATGATGGTCTCGGCGTTGCGGCCGGTGAGGAACAGGTAGTCATCCTCATCGAAATAGCCGACGTCGCCCATGGTGAAGAAGTCGCCGACCCGCGAGGCCGCCGTCTTGGTCTCGTCCTTGAAATAGGTGAAGCCGCCGCCGGGCGGCATCTGCTGGTAGATGGCTCCGGCCTGGCCGTTGGGCAGGTCATTGCCCGCCTCGTCCAGGATGCGCACCGCCAGCAGCGCCGGCCGCTTGCCGACGCTGCCGGGCTTCCTCAGCCATTCGTCGCTGTCGATCAGGAAGCCGGCCCCGCCCTCGGAGCCGGCGTAGTATTCGGTCAGCACCGGCCCGAACCAGTCGATCATCGCCCGCTTGACCTCGGGCGGGCAGGGCGCGGCGCCGTGGATGATGAACCGCACGTGGTCGATGGGGTAACGGGCTTTCACGGCGTCCGGCAGCGCCAGCAGCCGCTGGAACATGATCGGCACCAGGTGGAAGTGGGTCACCCGCCGCTCGGCGATGGTGCGAAGAACCTGCTCGGAGTCCCAGCGGTCGATGAACACCAGGGCCGCGCCGCCAGCCATCGCCGCCCGCACGTCGAAGGCCAGCGGGGCGGCATGATAGGCCGGCCCGGCGCACATCTGCACGGACACGCCAGGGACGTAGCCGCGCATCTGGTAGGTGACATAGGGCGTCACCACCGGCGCCGGCCTGTGCACCCCCTTGGGCCGGCCGGTGGTGCCCGAGGTGTACATCATGCCGTTGCCCAGCACCGGGTCGGCGATGTCGGCGCCGTCGAACGGGCCGATGGCGCCGGCGTAGGACTCGAACCCGTCGATCTCGCCGCCGACCGCCAGCTTCAGGGCGACGTCCGGGCATTGGGCGACAGCCTCGCCGACCGTCGCCACCCGCGCCTCGGCGATCACCGCCCAGGCCTCGCAGTCGCGCACGATGTAGGCGACCTCTTCGGCCGACAGATGCCAGTTGACCGGCGTCAGCCGCATCCCACAGCGCAGCGTGGCGGCCAGCACCTCGACGAACTCGACCCGGTTGGAGCAGATCAGGGCGACACTGTCGCCGGCCCCCAGGCCCCGGGCCCGCAACAGGCGGACCAGGCGATTGGCGTTGGCGTTGACGGCGGCGAAGCTGTGCGTCGTCCCGTCCGGGTCGACGACGCAGACGGCGTCCGGCTGCAGGTCGGCCCAGACGGCCAGCTGCATGCCCTGCAGCGCGGCCAGGTCCAGGCGCTCGACCAGCCCAGGGTCGATATCGGCAAACTCCATCACGCTCTCCCCGGGGCGGCCGCTGTGCCGCGATCCTGCCCCGCCGCAAGTCTGGGCCATTCGAACAGGGTTTCGCAATCGCCTCGGCGCCGAAGATCGGCCGCGACGGTCTTAAGGCTCCGGTAGCCCTCGGAGAGGATCATGAAAGCAAGACTCCTCACCGCCTCGCCCTTTAGCCGAGGGGCTGAAATCGGCTATGGTGGACCATGACCGAAAGCGCCCTCGTCCTCTTTTCCGGCGGCCAGGACAGCGCCGTCTGCCTGGCCTGGGCCCTGGCTCGTTTCGACCGCGTCGAGACCATCGGCTTCGACTACGGCCAGCGCCACCACGTCGAGCTGGAGGTGCGCCAGACCTTCCTGACCAAACTGGCGACCGTCTACGAGCCGGCCATCACCCGGCTGGGCCGCGACCACCTGCTCGACCTCACCGCCCTGGGCGCCATCAGCGACACCGCCATGACCGAGGAGGTGGAGATCGCCGTCGACGCCTCGGGCCTGCCCAACACCTTCGTGCCCGGCCGCAACCTGCTGTTCCTGACCTACGCCGCCGCCGTCGCCTACCGCCGGGGGATCAAGCACCTGGTCACCGGCGTCTGCGAGACCGACTATTCCGGCTATCCCGACTGCCGCGACGACACCATCAAGGCCCTGCAGGTAGCGGTGAACCTGGGGATGGAGAGTCGCTTCGTCGTCGACACCCCGCTGATGTGGATCGACAAGGCCGCCACCTGGGCCATGGCCGAGGAGCTCGGCGGCCCGCAATTGGTCGAGCTGATCATCGACGACACCCACACCTGCTACCTCGGCGACCGCAGCCACCGCCATCTCTGGGGCTACGGCTGCGGAACCTGCCCGGCCTGTGAGCTGCGCATCGCGGGGTATCGCAAGTGGATGGAAGGGCGGTAGGCCCCACCGCGCAATCGCCAAAGTAGAAGTTTCGCGATACAACTCGGCCGTGCGCAAACGTGATCCGGGCCGTCTGCGCGACGGCCGTCACTGCGGGGTAGACCTATGGCCGGGCGACGCAAGACCCTTCGACTGACGATCCTCTACGATGACAGGAAGGCCAAGGTCATCGACCACCAGCTCCTCGGCATGACGCCGGTGGCAAGCGACACCCGCCCGCGAGACGACACCGACGCCCACTGGCTGACCCTCGAAGGCGCCGCGTCCCGCTTCGCCCGCCGCCTGCCGGATCCGGCCATCGGCCAGGAGGTCTTCCATCCCGACGGCCGCATCACCCAGGAGCCGTCGGCCGGTCGGCTGGCGGTGATCGATGTGCCCTGGGCCGATGATGGCCGCGAGGTGGTCTTCCATGGTCCGCAGCCGCGGGGCGGAGGACAGCTGAAGGGCCTGGCCAAGAGCAAGCCCTGGAAGGAACTCGGCCGGTTCTCGCCGAAGGCCGCCACCGGAACGAAACTCAAGGCGTTGGCCAAACCGTCGCCGGCGTCGGCGTTCAACACCGTCACTCTGTTCAACGGCGCGACGGCCAAGGCGCTCAAGCTGGTCTTTCTGGCCGAGGGGTTCCGGGCCGAAGAGCTTCCCCAGTACGCGACGGTGGTCGACGACTTCATCGCCCTGCTGCGCGACACCCCGCCGTTCCCGGGGATGATGGGCGCCCTGTCGGCCGTGCGGGTCGACAGTATTTCGGCCCAAAGCGGCGTCGACGACCCCGACAACCACATCGCGGTCAAGACCTGGCTGGACGGCGCGATCGGAAGAGGCAACCTGCGCCGGCTGATCACCGTCAACCAGACCCGGGCCCTGGCCGAGGCCCGCCGGGCCGCCGGTACCAGCGCCTTCGTCACCCTGGTGGTGGTCAACACGACCGCATACGGCGGCTCCGGCGGCGCGGTGGCGGTGTTCTCGCGGGACAAGAACGCCAGCCACATCGCCCTGCACGAGCTGGGTCACACCCTCTTCGACCTGGCCGACGAATATTCGTACGCGGGCAGCAGCAACGGCGCGCCGGCCGAACCGAACGTCACGCGCAAGCCCAACGCCTCATCCAGCAAATGGGGTCCGCTGGATATCGACCGCCTGAAATGGCGGGCGCATCTGACGGCGGGCCTGCCGGTGCCCACGGTGCGCAATCCCGACTGCGGCCAGCCCCACCTGGTCGCAGGGCCGGCGGGCGTCGGTGTCTTCGAGGGCGCCAAGTATCGCCACTGCGGCGTCTATCGGCCGACGGCCGACTGCAAGATGCGCAATGTGCTGCAGCCCTTCTGTCCGGTTTGCCAGGCTGAGATCGTCCGTAAGCTGAAGACCTACAGCTGAGGTCTAGAGCGCGTTCCGATAAGTGGGAACCGGTTATCGGATCAAACGCGCGCCAACGAAAAAGCTAGAGCAAGCGATTTGATTCCATCAAATCGCGCCCTGCTCTAGAGACCGACCTCGTCGAACAGGTCGTCCAGCGCCCGCCAGGCGCGGGCGTTGCTGGCTTTGTGGAAGCTGAATCCCGGCATGCCCCAGCCATCGGCCTCGGGGTTGGTGAAGCTGTGGCCCGTGCCGCCGTAGAGGTTGAGGCGCCAGTCGACGCCGCCGGCCCGCATCTCCGCCTCGAAGGCGGTCCGCTGGTCGGCCGGGACGACCGGGTCGTCGGCCCCGATACAGGCCAGGACCTTGCCCTTGATGTTGGCGGCGTCCTGAGGTCGGGCGGTGGTGAGGCCGGCGTGGAAGGCGACCGCGCACTTCAGGTCCGCGCCGCCGCGGGCCAGTTCCAGCGCCGCCGTGCCGCCGTAGCAGAAGCCGATGGCGGCGAGGCGTGAGCCGTCGGCGCGGGGATGGGCCTTCAAAGCCGCCAGCGCCGCGCCCATACGCGCCCGTATGAAGGCCGGGTCGCTCATGAACCGCTCGTAGCGCCGCATCATCTCGGCCCGGTCGGTCACCACCTGGCCGCCGCCCTGGTAGTCGACCGCCAGGGCCAGGCAGCCGCGCGCCGCCAGCCGCCGGGCCGCGTCCAGCGTATGGCCGGTGATGCCGGGGGACTCATGGGCGACCAGCACGGCCGGGGCCGGTCCCTCGCCGGCCGGGACGAACAGTCGCCCGATCATCGCCGCACCATCGGCCTCGTAAGGTGTCGCTATCCCGTCCATCGCCCGTCTCCCTGATGTTTTCCTGCAGTCTACCGGCTCAAGTCCCCTTGAACACCGGCGGCCGCTTCTCGAGGAAGCTGGCCACCCCCTCCCTGTGGTCGTCGGTCTTCATCAGCGCCCGGATGGTCTCGATGGCCCAGCTACCCAGTTCGCGGGGATCGCCGTAGGTCCCGCGCCGCAGCCCCTCCTTCATGTAGCGCAGGGCCAGGGGCGGATTGACCGCGATGCGGCCGGCCAGGGCGCGGGCGCGGTCCATCAGCGCCTCGTGCGGCGTCACCTCGCTGACCAGGCCTATGCGCAGGGCTTCGGCGGCGTCGATGATGTCGCCGGTGAACAACAGCTCCGCCGCCTTCGCCGGGCCGACGATGGCCGGCAGGCGGTAGAAGCCGCCGACGTCGCAGACCAGGCCCCGCTTGATGAACAGCTCGGCGAACCTGGCCTTCTCCGAGGCGATGCGGATGTCGGCGTAGAGGGCCAGCTCCATGCCCCAGCCGACCGCCGCCCCGTTGACCGCCGCGATCAGCGGCTTATCGCACTCCAGCGCCGCCATCGCCGCCGGCGTCGGCCTGTGCCGCACCACCGGCGCGGTGTCGGCCGACACCGCTTTTGGCCCTGCCATGATCTCGCGCACGTCGTCGCCGGAGCAGAAGGCCGGGTCGGCGCCGGTGACGATGACGCAGCGGGCCTCGGGATCGGTCACGGCCTTGCGAAGCGCCGCCTCCAGCCGGGCGTAGGCGTCCCAGTTGAGGGCGTTGCGCTGTTCGGGGCGGTTCAGGGTGATGACCGCGACGTGGTCTTCGACCTCGTAGGTCACGCTCTCTTCGGCCATCGTCGGGCTCCCGCCATCGCTGTCGGCAAGACAATCCTTGAGGCGCCCATGGGGAAAGCGAGCATCTTGTTCGCGCAAGAGGAATCGCCGCCATGACCATTGTCTCGCCGCAAGTTCGCGACGTCGTTCCCGCCCACTGGTTCGACCCCGCCCCGCTCGAGGCCTGGCTGACCCGCGAGGTCGAGGATTTCGGGGTCGGCATGACCGTCCAGCAGTTCCAGGGCGGCGCCTCCAACCCGACCTTCCTGTTGACCACCCAGGGCCCAGGGGGGCCGCGCCTCTACGTCCTGCGCAAGAAGCCGCCGGGTGTGCTGCTGGCCAGCGCCCACCAGGTCGACCGCGAGTACCGGGTGATGAAGGCCCTCGACGGCCTCGTCCCCGTGCCGAAGATGCGCGCCCTCTGCACCGACGAGCGCGTCATCGGCACCAGCTTCTACGTCATGGACTATCTGGAAGGCCGCATCTTCCGCGACGCTGCCCTGCCGGGCGTTGCGCCGGCCGACCGCGCCGCGATCTACGACGAGCTGAACGCCACGCTGGCCCGGCTGCACCAGGTCGACATCGCCGCCGCCGGCCTGACCGACTTCGGCCGCGCCGGCGGCTATTTCGAGCGCCAGGTCGGCCGCTGGACCAAGCAGTACCGGGGCGCCGAGACGGAACTGATCCCCGAGATGGAGGCCCTGATCGAGGCCCTGCCGGCCCGCATCCCGGCCGACGACAGCGTCTCCATCGCCCACGGCGACTACCGGCTGGAGAACGTCATGTTCCACCCGACCGAGCCGAAGCTGATCGCCGTCCTCGACTGGGAGCTGTCGACCATCGGCCACCCCCTGGCCGACATCGCCTACAACGCCTTCCTCTGGCGCTCGACCTCGCAGGGCTGGGGAAGCCTGGTCGGGGTCGACTTCGCCGCCAGCGGCATCCCGAGCGAGGCCGAGTACGTCGCCGCCTACCTGCGCCGGGTCGGCCGGCCGGCGGTCGACGACTGGCCCTTCTACATGGCCTTCGGCATCTTCCGCCTGGCCTCGATCAGCCAGGGCGTCTACGCCCGCGTCCTCTCCGGCCAGGCGGCCAGCGAACGGGCCGCGGAGAATGGGACGCCGGTGCTGGCGGCCCAGGCGCTGGCCATCCTCGAGGGCCGGGCCTGAGCAGAAATTCATTTGGCAGCCCTTGCGCCATATCGCAGTGTGCGGCCCGCAAGGCCGCAGAGCCTTCGCCGCATCACCATTGGGGATCCCTCTATGAAATCGCTCGCCCTCGCGCTCGCCCTGCTCGCGACCGCCGCCGTTCCCGCCGCCGCCCTGGCGCAGGACGCCCCGGCCCCCGCCGCCGCCAAGGCCGCCTATTCCTCGACGACCACGCCGCTCGGCGACCTGATCAAGAACCCCGAGACCAAGGCCGTGCTCGAAAAGCACCTGCCGGGCATCAGCACCAACCCGGAAGTCGAGCCGGTGCTGGGCCTGACCCTGAAGGCTATCCAGCCCTACGCTCCCGACCGTCTGCCCGACGCCCTGCTGGCGGCGATCGACGTGGATCTCGCCAAGGTCGCCCCGCCCGCCAACTAGGGCGGGTTTTCCCCCGGGCGATATTTCCGGCCTGCGTTTCGGACTGAAACCTGACCGGCGCAAATCCGCCCCGCGCCGACGGCACGGATCGAGCTTTAGTTCTCGATCCGGGGCCGTCCATGATCCGCCATCGCCTTCTCGCCGGCGTCGCCGCGACCCCGCTGCTGCTGTTCGCCCTGCCGGCGCTGGCCGAGACCACCATCAGCACCGAGCGGACGACGCCGGTGAGGACGTCCACGGCCAATAGTGGCGCGGCCGACGACGTGCTGATCGACGAGGACGGTTCCATCGTCCTCGAGACCACCGGCCCGGCGGTGACCGTCGACAGCAACAACACCGTCACCAACGAAGGCGAGATCGAGATCGAGGCCGTCGACGGCGCCATCGGCATCCAGGTCAACGGCGGGGTGACCACCACCGTCTCCAACGACGGGATAATCACCCTGGAGGACGGTTTCGACGAGGATGACGAAGACAACGACACCGACGATGACGGCGACTACGACGGCGACTTCGCGACTGGAACCGGGCGCTACGGCATCCGGGTCAGCGGGGCCGGAACCGTCACCGGCGATATCCTCAGCAGCGGTTCGATCACCGTCGAGGGCAACGACAGCTACGGCATCAGCCTGGAGACGGCGCTGGACGGCAATCTGGCCGGGACCGGCGCGATCAGCGTCACCGGCGACAACGCCGTCGGCATCAATGTCGCCGCCGCGGTCAGCGGCCGGGTCGAAGCGGGCGGGTCAATCACCGTCAAGGGCGAGAACGCGATCGGCGTCGATGTCGCCGCCGATGTCGGCTCGGTGCATCTGCAGGCCTCGATCTCGGCCACGGGCTATCGCTACACCAGCCGCTCCAGCGACGACGACGCCCTGGCCGCGCTCGACGCCGACGACCTGCTGCAGGGCGGCTCGGCGGTGCGTATCGCGGCCAACGTCGCCGGCGGCGTGCTGCTCGACACCGCCGAGACCAGCGTCGTCGACATGGACGGCGACGGCCTGCAGGACAGCCTCGACGACGACGACGACGGCGACGCCATCCTCGACGACGACGACACCGACAACGGCAACGACGGCATCACCGACGACGACTACGACGACGACGGCAAGGACAACGACGACGACGACGATGACGACAACGACGGCCTCGACGATGACGACGACGAGGACGACAACGGCGACGGCATCCTCGACGACGACCTCGACCAGGACGGCCGCTCCGACACCCTCGAGGGCACGGCCGCCATCTATTCCTACGGCGCGGCGCCGGCCCTGCTGATCGGCTCCGACAGCCAGGCGGTGACCGTCGGCAAGATCGGCGCGGGCGACGAGGCCTACGGCCTGATCAATCGCGGCACCCTCTACGCCGACGGGGTCTATGACGGGGTCAGCGCCACGGCCCTGAAGATCGGCGGCGACGCCGGCTATGCGACGGTGATCGAGGGCGGCATCCTGCAGGACGGTTCGATCAGCGCCTCCGGCTACCGCGCCGACGTCCAGGCCGTGCACCTGGCCGCCGGCGCCTCGGTCGAGGCCTTCGTCAACAACGGCTCCCTGTACGCCTCGCAGGTCTCCGCCTCCTCGGCCCTGGCGGACGAGGACTCCTTCGACGCCATCGCCCTGCGCATCGACGCCGGGGCCTCGCTGACCAGTCTGACAAATACAGGCAGCCTGTTTGCTTATGTCGCCGGTGAGGCCAGCAACGCCACGGCCCTGCTCGATGCGTCGGGGACCCTGACCAGCCTGACCAACAGCGGCTCGATCACCGCCTACATCGCCGCCACCGATGACGAGGACGATACCGACGACGACAACGAGGACGCCGACGATGAGGAAGTCACCGGCCGCGCCGTCGCTCTCGACCTGTCGGCCAACACCGTCGGGGTGAGCATCCTGCAACAGGCCGAGGTCAACGACCGCGACGGCGACGGCTTTGTCGACAGCGTCGATGTCGACGACGACGGCGACGGCATCATCGATACCGAGGACGACGACTCGGACAACGACGACGTGGTCGATTCCGAGGACGACGAGGACGACTACGACGCCGACGGCGACGGCCTGGTCGACAGTCAGGAGCCGAGCATCGTCGGCGACATCCTGCTCGGTTCCGGGGCCGATACGCTGTCGGTTCTCAATGGTAGCGTTGTCGGCGACATCAGTTTCGGGGCCGGGGCCGACAGCCTGACGGTGGGATCGGCCGACGGCGACGCCCAGATCATCGGCGCCCTGTATGACAGCGACGGCCAGCTCGACATCGCCGTGGTGCGCGGCGAACTGACCGTGACCAACGCCGAGACCATCGCCGCCACCAGCCTGTCGGTCGCCGCCGACGGCGTGCTGACCTTCACCGCCGATCCGGACTCGGACAGCATCACCCGCTTCGAAGTCACGACCGCCACCCTGGCCGACGGCGTCCAGCTGGGCCTCCAGCTCGACAGCCTGATCGGCGAGACCGAGCGCTACACCGTCATCCAGACCGCCTCGGGCGGCCTGACCGCCGACGGGCTGATCAGCAATCTGGATGGCGAGTCGCCCTACCTCTACGTCGTCACCGCCTCGGCCGACGAGGCGGCGGGGTCGGTCTATCTGGATGTCCGGCGGCGCACGGCCGGCGAGATGGGCCTGACCCAGAACCAGACCCTGGCCTTCGACGCTGTCTACGCCGCCCTGTCGGCCGACGAGGATATCGAGGACGTCTTCCTGGCGGCCCAGACGCAGGACGATTTCCTGCACCTCTATGAGCAGATGCTGCCCGACCAGGGCGAGGGCCTGTTCTCGACCCTAGACCTGCTCAGCCGCACCACCTCCCGCCTGACCGCCAGCCGGCCGACGGTCGGCGGCCAGTCCTACGGTCCCGACAGCGTCTGGGTGCAGGAGATCAACACCGGGGTCGTGCGGGCGGCGGGCGACACGGCCGGCTCGGAGACCAAGGCCTTCGGCTTCATCGCCGGCTACGAGAGCCTGGAGCCCGACGGCGGGGCGCTGGGGGCCACCCTGGCCTTCGTCGCCGCCGAGGAGCGGGACGACATCGCCCAGATCGGCGAGGAGACCAGCGTCTCGCTGCTGGAGGCCGGGGTCTATTGGCGCAGGCAGATGGGCGGGCTGTCCTTCAACCTGCGCGGCTCGGCCGGCTATGCCTGGTTGGATGGCGACCGGGTGTTCATCGATCCGGACACCGCCCTGGTGGTCACCGCCGACTCCGAATGGGGCGGCTGGACCGGCGCGGCCAGCGCCAGCGTCAACTACGAGGCGCGACTGGGCCGCTTCTACCTGCGGCCCACGGCCAGCGTCGACTACATCCTCTTCAACGAGGCTGAGCGGGTCGAGGGCGGCGGCAGCGACGCCTTCGACCAGACCGTCCAGGCCCGGCGCTCGAGCCGGCTGTCGGCCGGCGGCGAGATCGCTTTCGGGGCCACCTACGGGCGCGAGGTCTGGTGGCGGCCGGAGGTGCGTCTGGGCTATCGCCAGACCCTGGCCGGCGAGGTCGGAGACACCGTCTTCCGCTTCTCGGGCGGCCAATGGGTGACCCTGCCGGCCTCGGAAGCCGGTGAGGGGGCGACGGTGCTCGGCTTCTCCCTGAAGACCGGCTCGCCAACCTCCTACGTCGCCGTCGAGGCCGAGTACGAGGCGGCCGAGGACGAGGATCGCTACAACCTGATGCTGGCCGGACGGGTCATCTTCTAGGGCTCCGTTTCACCCTGAAACATGGTCCGCTTCTGGCAGCGGAAGCTTGCATCGGGCAATTCCGGTGCGGCGCCGCCAAGCGTTGCTCGCGGCGTCTCCTTCTGAGGAGACATCCATGTCCCTTTCCGTTTCAGGAAGCTCAGGCTTCCTCCAGGCCCAGCAGGCGATGTTCGCCAAGCTGGACCTCAATACCGACGGCGCCTTGTCGTCGGATGAGTTCTTAGCCGCCCCCTCGGGAAGGGTGGGGCAGAATCTGCCTGCGCAGGGCGGCGCCCGGCAACTGAAGGGCGGCGGCGGCAGCCAGGGTTTCAGTGCTGAAACACTGGGCGCGCTGCTCGGCGTCCAGCAGATGAGCCACGCCGACCGGGCGGCCGAGATCTTCACGGGCGCCGACGCCGACGCCGATGGCAGCCTGACCGCCGAGGAGCTGTCGGCCGACATGGCCGCTCACGCCCCGCCCGGCATGGAGGACACGGACGCCGCAAGCAGGGCCGCCGATCTGATCGCCGCCGGCGACGCCGACGGCGACGGCGCCCTGTCGTCCGAGGAGTTCACCGCCTTGAAGCCGCAAGGCGGTCCGCCTCCGAGCGGCGGATCGACCGCGCCCTCGGGCTCCGCTGAAGAGGAGACGACTTACGACGCCGCCGACAGCAACAAGGACGGCACGGTGTCGATGAGCGAGCTGCTGGCCTCGCTGCAGTCGAGCAGCGAGCTCGCCTCCGGCTTCAGCAGCGAGGTCTCCGACCTGATGGCCAAGCTGCTCGAAAAGCTGCAGGCCGAGGCAGCGCAGACCACCGAAGCCGTGACGGCCTGACCTGAAGGCCGGGAAGAATCCCGGCTCACCTGAAAAAAAGACGCCGTCCCCCCGGAGTTGGCGGGGGGACGGCGGCCAGGGCCTGGCTTGTCGAGGACCCCGTGAGGCGGCATCCGACGCAGCGACTGGGGGGAGGGAAACGCCGCCGCGCCGGAGCTGATGAAGCTTCGCCCGCCAGAGCGGCGCCGCTAAGGCGCGCAGATGACGATCAGATTTCAAAAGCGGCGGTTCGGCGATCTTTCGGACCGCATTTCGCCATTGTGGCGAGGCTGAATTTCGCCGGCCACAGTTAGGTGTCACGGAGCGCTCAATGCACGCCCTTGCCAATGTCCCGGACCGCCGGGTCCTTGTCGTCGATGACGACACCGAACTTCGCGAACAGGTCATGGGTTACCTGCGCGAACATGGCTACGAAGTCCGTGGCGCCCGCGATGGCGTCGAGATGCAGCGGCTGCTCGACGCCGGCGTCGCCGACCTGGTGGTGCTCGACGTCATGATGCCGGGCGAGGACGGCCTGTCCCTGTGCAAGAAGCTGTCGGCCGAGGGCCGGCGCGGCATCATCATGCTCAGCGCCATGGGCGAGGAGGTCGACCGGGTGCTCGGCCTGGAGCTCGGGGCCGACGACTACCTGGCCAAGCCCTGCAGCCCGCGCGAGCTGCTGGCCCGGGTGCGGGCGGTGTTCCGGCGGCTGGAGGAGACGACCGCCGCCCCCCGGCCGCGCGGGGCGGTCTACCGCTTCGCCGAGTTCCAGCTGGACACCGGCCGGCGGCGGCTGCGCTCGCCGAACGGCGCCACCATCCTGCTGACCTCCGGCGAATACGCCCTGTTGCAGGCCTTCCTCGAACGGCCCCAGGCCATCCTGTCGCGTGACCGGCTGCTGGACGTGGCCCGGGGCGACCACAGTGACGTCTTCGACCGGGCCGTCGACGTGCAGATCTGCCGCTTGCGCCGCAAGCTGCACACCTTCGCCGACCAGGAGCTGATCAAGACCATCCGTGGCGTCGGCTACGTGCTGGACGTGCCTGTTTCCCGCGCGTGACTGGTCGCCGCCGGACCCGGGTCCCGATCGGCGTGCAGCTGGTCGCCCTGCTGGTCGCCAGCCTGCTGGTCGCCCAGGCCATCAACATCGCCCTGCTGTTCGCCCTGCCGCCACCCAGGCCCGTGCTCTACCGGCTGGCCGAGGTGGCCGGCGCCCTGAAGGGTGGTTCGCTGCATCCCCGCGACGGTCGGCCGCTGGTCCGCAGCACGACCGCCCAGCCGCCGGCCCCGAAGGCCGACGCTGACCCGATGGGCGAGCGCGCCCAGATGGCCCTGGCGGCGACCCTCGGGCGGCCGGTCGAGGACGTCCGGCTCTATCCCGTCAACGGCGCCCCCTTCTTCGGCATGATGAACCGCCGCAGCTTCGGCATGGCCCGGGGGGATGGCCGGCCACCGCCCGGCGAGGCCGGTTTTCCCGTGCGGACAGGCCCGGGGCCGAGGCCGGGGGATGAGGCGAGCTTCAGCATCCAGACCGGGCCGGGGCCGGGCCAGCCACAGACCGGAGAGTTCCGGATGTTCGAGCGGGCCCCGGGTATGCGGCCGCGCCCCGGCGACGTGGCCGTGTTCGGCGACTTCACCGCCGCGGTGCGCAACCCCGGCGGCGGCTGGACGGTGGTCGCCTCGACGCCCGAGCCCTTCCCCAACGACTGGCAGCGCCGGGCCCTGCTCTGGCTGCTCGGCGGCTTCCTGCTGGTCGCCCCGGCCGGTTACCTGTTCGCCCGCCGCATCACCGCGCCCTTGAAGCGGTTCTCCGAGGCGGCCGACCGGCTGGGCCGCGATCCCATGGGGCCGGAGATGTCGCTGCGGGGTCCGGCTGAGCTGGGCGCCGCCGCCGAGGCGCTGAACCAGATGCAGTCGCGCCTGCGCCGCTTCATCTCCGACCGCACGGCCATGGTCGGGGCCATCAGCCACGACCTGCGCACGCCCCTGGCCCGCATCCGCTTCAAGCTGGAGGCCGCCTCGCCGGCCCTCAAGAGCGCCATCCTCTCCGACATCGGCCAGATGGAGCAGATGATCGAGGGGGTGCTGGCCTTCATCCGCGACGAGACCCTGCCGCGGCAGCGGGAGAGGCTGGACCTGCTGTCGCTGGTCGAATGCGTCGTCGACGACGCCGCCCTGGTCGGGGCCGATGTCGAGCTGGCCGAGGACAGTGTCGCCGTCATCGTCGAGGGCGATCCGTCGGGCCTGAGGCGACTGTTCGGCAACCTGGTCGACAACGCCATCAAATACGGCGCGCAGGCGCGGGTCAGGGTTAGCCGCGACGGCGACATGGCGCTGGTCCACATCGACGACGCCGGGCCCGGCCTGCGGGGCGGGGATCTGCTGCGGGCCTTCGACCCCTTCTACCGGGCCGACGCCTCGCGCAACCTCGACCAGGGCGGGGTGGGCCTGGGCCTGCCGATCGCCCGGGCGACGGCGCGGGGCCATGGCGGCGAGGTGGTGCTGCGGCCCCAGGCCGTGGGTCTGCGGGCCATCGTCACCCTGCCGTTGGCCCCGGAGTAGGGGTGGCGGAACGCGGTTCTGCTTGATCGCGGGCGATTTCGGCGCCTACCTTCGTCTCGACGCTGAGGAGACCGCCATGGCCATCTTTCCGAAGATCCAGAGCCCCTGCCCCTACAAGAGCAACCTGGCCGCCGTCATGGACGGCGACATGTGCCGCATGTGCAAGCGCCAGGTGGTCGATCTCAGCCCGATGACCGATGAGGCGCGGATGGCCTTCATGGCCGGCTGCGAGGAGGAGGTCTGCGTCTCCTATCGCCTGCCCGTGCGCGTCGCGGCGGCCGCGGCGGTGGCGATGATGGCGGTGGCCGCGCCGATGGCGGCGGCGGCGCAGGACGTCGAGGAGACCGAGATCTACGATCTCGTCGTCGGCGGCATCAAGGACGTCAAGAACGTCCAGTACATCGAGGACAAGGCCGACAAGGCCATGGCCGAACTGCCGGTGGTCTATGAGGACGACCAGCCGGCCAAGGACGAACAACCGGCGCCGGCGCCCGTCACGGTGGAGTCCGGGTCCTGACCTCGACCATGCCGTCCCAGCGGAGCAGGCCGGCCAGCTGACTGGCCGCCGCCACGGACCGCGCGTCGCCGTCGCCGACCGTCAGGGCGATGTGGGTGGCGTCGAACTCGTCCAGCGCCAGGTCGAAACTGCGCCAGGCGCCGTCGACATAGGCGATGGTCCAGCTGTGCGGCATGAAGACGTTGCTGGCCCCGTGATAGCGCTCGCGGGAATAGACCAGGCCATTGACCACCTTGGTCGGAATGCCGGCCGAACGGCCGAGCGCCGCCAGCAGCACCGCCGCCTCCGTGCAGTCACCGCGCCGGCGCGTCAGGGTCTCCAGCGCCGAATAGTGGCCGGCGAAGTCGAGCTTGCCGAGATGGGGGCGCGCCTTGACCAGCAGCAGCTCCATCTTGCGGCGGTCGGAGACCGGCTGGCGGGCGATGGGGTCGGCGATGGCGTGCAGCCGGGCGTGGTCGCTCTGCAGCCAGGGGGTGGCCTTGCGGGCCTGCGCCAGACTGGCCGGGTCGCTGGCCAGGGCCGGGCCGCAGCCCCGGCAGACGTCCACCGTCACCGTGTCGCCGCTCGCCGCCACGCGCTGCTCAGGGGTGACCGGCAGGGGAAACACCAAGCCATCGTGGAAGTCGAAGCGGTAGCGGATGTGGCCGGCGGTGGCCGCCGAGGGGATGCGAAACGGGGCCTTGGTCAGCACCGCCGCCATCAGCCGGTAGGGCGGGTGAGGGGCCAGGGCCGTCTCGCGGTCGCTGACCCGGCTGATGACCTTGAAGCCGAACATCGGCTGGACGACCTCGATGATGTCGCGGCCGGGCCCCAGCTTCAGGCGGGCGACAGCCCGCAGTTCGTCCCCTTCGTAGCGGCGGCGGATCAGGTCGCCGGACCCGTCGGGGGCCGCGACGATGACCACCCGCTCCAGGCTGGCCGTCTCGACGTCCAGGCGGGTGAATTCGATGACCGGGTCCGGACGCCCATCGCGCAGCAGCGGCTCGCCGCTGTCGAAGCGCACGCCGGGCGGCAGGGCGACCACGAAGCGGTGCTGCTCCAGGGCCGTGCGGCGCAGGATGCGGGCCTGGCCGGGCGCGATGACCGCCTCATGCCGCGTCCAACTGCGCAGGCCCTTCGCTTCGGTGACGATGGAGACCACCCGGCCGACGGCGTCCTGGCGCAGGACGGTGCGGCTGGTCTGGCGGCGGACCGGCGAGCCCTTCTCGCGCAGCAGGATCTCCTGCTCGTCGATGACCTGCCGGCCGTCGGGCCCCTCGACGATGGTCTCCGAGGCATGGCCGAGGCGGCCGCCGTCGTCGGCCAGGATGATCGACCAGGTCGTCTCGCCCACGGGCGCCGGCGCGGCGCCGAGGGCGAGCAGGGCGGCCAGGCCCAGCCAGAAGGATTTCACGCGCGTCCCCCAAACCATGGCGCGACCATCGCCCGTCGCCGCCGGGGCGGCAAGGCCAGGCCGCCGCCGCATCGCCTGCCCCGTGATTATCGAAGCGGCCGACCATTATACCGCCGCCTGCCGGGCCAACAAAAAAGCCGACGCCGCTCGAAAGCCCCGAAAAGCGGGCCAAACCCCAGAGCCTGTTGGCTTTGCCGTTGCCCCAGACGGCGTGGTGGTAGCCCGGGGCGTTGGTCGGTCGGTTGGTCGATGCGCGGGGCCGGTTGGTCGAAATGGCTACGCGGCGGCCAACGCCTTCGGCGGGGCGCCCGTCGGCGGCCGTCAGGGCCGATGAATATGTCTAGACATATTGCCCCAGGCCCCGGCGGGCGGGGGTTTTAGCCGGTCGCCAGGGCGGCGTGGGTCAGGGCCACCTCGGTCTCCAGCCAGTCGCGGAAGCGGCGGATCTTCGGCGAGCGGCGGCGGTGCTCGGGATAGACCAGCCAGAAGGCCTGGCCCAGGGTCGAGGCCTGCGGGAACAGCCGCGTCAGCCGGCCGTCGCTCATGTCCTGGCGCCAGAGGAAGGGGGTCAGCAGGGCGATCCCCTGGCCGGCCATGGCGGCATGGCCCTCGTTGGCCTGGGTGTCCAGCTGCACGCCGGTCGGCGGACGGGCGGCGGCGGCGGAGAGGCCGGCGCCCTGCAGCCACTGGGCCCAGGCCGGCTCGCTGGGGCTGATCAGCGGCAGCTGCAACAGGTTCTCCAGCGCGATCTCGCCGCCGTGCTCGGCGAGGAAGGCCGGGCTGCACATCGGGGTGAAGTCGACGGCCACCAGGCGGTGCGCCGCCAGCCCCGGCCACTGGCCGTCGCCCAGGCGGATGGCGACATCGACGCCCTGGGCGACGAAGTCGGTCAGGCTGTTGTCGGCGGACAATCGCACGGCGATGTCGGGGTGGCTGACCTGGAACCGCCCCAGCCGCCAGGCCAGCCAGGTGTTGGCGAAGGTGACGGTGGTGGAGATGGTCAGGGCGGCGTCGTCCTCGGCCCGCAGTTCGGAGAAGGCCGCCTCGATCTCGTCCAGCCCCCGGCCGGCCCGCAGGGCGGCGCGGCGGCCGGCCTCGGTCAGGATCACCCGCTGGCGCTCGCGCCGGAACAGCTGCTGGCCAAGGCGATCCTCCAGCACCCGGATCTGATGGCTGACGGCGGCCTGGGTCATGGCCAGCTCGCCGGCGGCGGCGGTGAAGTTCTCATGCCGGGCGGCGGCCTCGAAGACCCGCACGGCGCTCAGCGGGGGCAGGTTGCGCATGGCAATTGATTATCTCAGCTTATGAAGTCTGTCGATCCTTTGGTTGGCGGAACGGCGCGGCAAACGGCATCTTCCAGCCCACAGAAGGAGCCTGAAATGACCTATTCCACTCAACCCCGGCGCAACACCGCGCCCCAGACCGGCCTGGCCAAGATCTGGGCCGACATCCGCGAGTCCGTCCGCGCCTCGTCCGAGGCCGCCGTGCGGATCGCTTATGACAAGCCCTGGCTGAGGGACAGCCGCTACCAAGGCTGAGACCGGCGCGCGGACTCAGCGGGGCGTCAGCCCGCCGGTCTGCCGCAGCCCCTCGAACAGCCCGATGCCGGCGCTGACCGACAGGTTCATCGACCGCGCGCCGGGCCGGATCGGGACCACCACCCGGGCGTCGGCGGCGGCGTGGACATGCTCCGGCGCCCCCGCCGTCTCGCTGCCAAACAGCAGGGTGTCGCCGGCCTCGAAGCTGAAACCGTCCAGCGGCGTCGCCCCCTTGGTGGTGAACAGCACCAGCCGTCCCGGGCCGCGAGCGGCCTGAAAAGCCTCCCAGTCGGCATGGCGGACCATGTGGCTCAGGGGGCCATAGTCGAGCGCCGCCCGCTTCATCGACCGGTCGTCGAAGCTGAAGCCGACCGGCTCGATGACATGCAGCTCGACATCGAAACAGGCCGACAGCCGGATACAGGCCCCGACGTTCTGGGGAATTTGCGGATTGAACAGGGCCAGGCGCATGGGCCCCTTATGCCGCGCCGGCGCGCCGCCGTCAGCGGGGCTTGTCGCCCTTGATGGTCACCCGGTTGCCGTACCGGCGGCCGGGCCAATAGTCCCAGATGGCATGGTGCTGGGCGCAGCGGTTGTCCCAGAAGGCCAGCGATCCCGCTGTCCAGCGAAACCGGCACTGGAAGGCCGGATGCTCCAGGTGATGGAACAGGTAGGTCAGCACCGCCTGGCTCTCGGCCGCGCCGACCCCGACCAGATGGGTGGTGAAGCCGCTGTTGACGTACAGCGCCCTGCGGCCGGTCACCGGATGGGTGCGCACGACCGGGTGACGGGAACGGGGATAGCGCGGCTTGTCGGCGACCCCGAGGTCGGCATAGAGGCCGCGATAGACGTGCTCGCCGTCGTGCACCGCCAGCATCCCGTCCAGATAGGCCTTCATACGCTCCGACAGCGCCTCATAGGCGGCGTACATGTTGGCGAACAGGGTGTCGCCGCCCTCCGGCGGCGTCTGGCGCAGGTAGAGCATGCTGCCGAGCGGCGGCTCGGGATCACAGGAGACGTCGGTGTGCCAGCCCTCGCCGTTGGCGCGGCTGGAATGCTCGTCGGCGGCGATGATCATCAGCTCGGGATGCCCCGGCTCGCTGGGCGCCGCCGGGTGGCGGTGCAGCTCGCCGAACCGGCGGCCGAAGGCGACATGCTGCTCCGGCGTCAGGGCCTGGTCACGAAAGAAGATCACCAGGTTCTCGGCGAAGGCCCGTTCGATCTCGGCCAGGGTCTCGGCGTCCAGCGGCGCGGCCAGGTCGACCCCGGCGATCTCGGCCCCGATGATCGGCGTCAGCCGCGTCACCCCGATCCGCCGATAGGGCGCCGCCGAGGCGATGGCGACGGCCGGGGCCCGCGCGGGGCGTTGAAGCTTCTGGGTGGTCATCCGGCCTCCGCGGGCGCCGCCGCTGATGCGCCGCCCGACCCGACACAACCGCGCTGACCATCGTTTGTCAATTATCGACATTCTCGGAGGGGCAAGGAATGCCAACGGGCCGCCCTACCCCTCCCAGCGCCGCTCGATCTCGGCCAGGCCGTCCAGCACCAGGGCCCGGCCGAGGCGCTCGGCCTCGTCGCCTCGCGCGGCGGCGATGGCCTGGCAGAGGGCCCGCCAGTTGGTCGCCGAGCGGCGGCGGCGATCGGGACTGAGGACGCTGACCCACAGCACGGCGACCTCGCGCTCCAGCTGGGCGCTGAGCTGCGCCATGTAGCGGTTGCCCGACAGGCCGGCGATCAGCCGCGAGATGCTGCGCCGGACGGTGATGTATTCGCCGACCGGGACCGGCGGATCGGTGGCAGCCATCTGCTCCAGGAGGTCGGCCCCCTCGACCAGGGCGGCCAGGGCCTGGGGGTCGCGATCGGCGGCGGTGGCGGCGAGGCCGGCCTGGGCCCCGAACAGCCGGGCGCGCAGGCGAAACAGCGCCCCCATCTCGGCCAGGGTGAAGCCGCGCACGGCCGCCCCCTTGCGTCCGCCGATCACCACCAGCCCGTCACGGTCGAGCAGGCGCAGGGCGTCGCGCACGGGCCCGCGGCTGACGTCGAAATGGTCGGCCACGGCCAGCTCGCGGATCGGCTCGCCGGGCTTGAGATCGCCGAACTGGATGCGGTCGGCCAGCCAGCCGGCGATGTAGCCGGGCAGGGACGGGGGCCTCGGCGGATCGGCGACCAGGGCCTCGGCCTTGGCGGCGTAGGCCCGTACCTCGGGTTCGAAGGCCGACCTCATCGCGACAGGCTCTCCTCGACCTGGGCCAGGGCGGCCGGGGCGACGATGGCCAGCTGCAGGGCCAGCCGGCCGAGGATGTCGCCCAGCCGGGGACTGGCCGCCTGTTTGGCCACCAGCGCCACCCGGGCCTCGATGGCGCGCAGCCGGCGGGCCCGGCTGGCGGCGGGGTCGGCGCGCCAGGCTGTCGGCTGCTCGGCGGCATCGTCGGCCGCCAGGGCTCGCAGCTGATCCCAGACGAACAGCACCTCACGCGGCGGGGCGCTGGCCGCGTCGACCACCCGCGCCCCGCGCCGGGCCGACAGGGTGATGGCGCCGACCCGCTCCAGCCGCTGGAAGACCTCGCGGGCCATGGCGGCGGTGCAGCCGAAGCGCTCGGACACCTGCCGCTCGGTGATCCGCGAGCCGGCGGCGTAGTCGCCGTCGACGATGCCGTCGCGCAGCGCCGTCACCACCGCGGGCAGGCTCCTGCCCGCCGAACTCGGCGCCGGCGCGGTCATGGCGTGTCCCCGTTCATCCGTCCTCGGTTAACGCCCGGGGCGACCCACGGCAAGCGCGGCAGGACCTACCAGCGATAGCGCAGCTGGACGCCCCAGTTCCTCGGCGTGTTCCACCGCTGGGTGGTGCTGCTGTTGAAGACGCTGAAGTCTTCGTCGGTGGCGTTGGTCACGAACAGCGACAGCTCGACGGCCTTGACGTCGACGCCGATGCGGCCGTTGACCAGCGACATGTCGGCCAGGTCGTAGTTGGGGGTGGTCAGGCCGGGACGGATCAGCTCCTGCACCCCGCCCCATTGGCCGCTCCAGTTGAGGTTGAAGAACAGGCTGGTGTCGCCGACCAGGGCGTGGCGGTAGTTGAGGTCGGCGCCGGCGATCCAGTCGGGGACCTGCGGCAGGTCCTCGCCCTCGAAGGCGCCGTCCGTCACCTCGCCCTCCTGGCGCGACAGGCTGGCGCTCAGGCGAAGCTGGCCGCCCAGCACCGTGAAGCGCCCGGTCGCCTCGGCCTCGACCCCCCAGCTTTCCGCCTCGCCGGCGTTGATCAGGTAGGAGACCGCCAGGGTCGGGCAGGCCGGCAGGCTGATGGCGCAGCCGTTGTCGGTCTGGACGATCAGGTTCTCGGTCCGGGTGCTGTAGGCGGCGAAACCGACGAAGAGGCCGGGCGTGACATTGCCCTTCAGCCCGACCTCGTAGGTGGTCGAGGTCTCGTCCTCGTAGGACGGCGTCACCGGCGCCGGGGCCGTGGCCAGGCCGAGGTTGGTGTTGAAGCCGCCGGCCCGGTAGCTGGAGCCGACCTTGCCATAGGCCAGCAGGCCAAAGGGCGTCCGCCAGGAACCGATCAGGTTGTAGGACGTGTTGGTCGGCGAGGTCTCGTCATCGACGATGAAGGCCGCGCCGCCGGCCGGCAGGCCGGTGCCGGCGTCGTAGCGGCGGCCGTGGATGGTCTTGTCGTCGCTGGTGTAGCGGGCCTCGCCGACCAGGCTGAGGGTGTCGGTGACGTCGAAGCCGAGCGAGCCGTAGACGGCCCAGGACTCATAGGTCAGCCGCACCGGCGAGCGCGTGCCGCGCGAGGGGTTGGCCAGGGTCGGTGTGCGCAGGGTGGTGACCGAACTGTCGCTGGTCAGGTCGAAGATTTCGGCCCCGACCAGCCAGTCGAGCCGGCCGCCGATGGCGTCGCCGGCCAGATGCAGGTCGGTGCTCCGCACCTCGGTGGTGTCGTGGACGATCGAGGCCTGGCCGGTGTCGAGGGTGATGGTGATCCGCCCGGCGGCGCGGTCGGCCAGGTAGTCGGTCTGGTTGGTGGCGTCGGGGTCGAACTGGTAGAAGGAGGTGCGCCGACGCGCCGAGCTGGTCAGCGACAGGGTCGCCCCGTCGAAGCGGTAGTCGAGGCTGAAGACGCCGTTGTCGAGCGTCTGGCTGGCCGCCGGCGGCAGGCTCCAGGCATAGGAATATTTCGGCTGTTCGACGCCGAACGGGAAGCCGGGTCCCGGCGCGATGACCACCCGATAGGTGATGGCCGGAATGTCGCCGTCGCTGTGCTCCAGCAGCAGGTTGACGTCGGCCCGTTCTCCGCGCCAGCGGAACTGGCCGCGCAGGCCGGTGCTCTCCTGGCGGTCGAAATAGACGTCGTTGGTCGGGTTGTAGAAGAAGCCCTTGTCCTGATCGATCACATCGACGCCGAGGCGGAAGGCCATGTCCTCGGCCATGGCGATGTTGGCCACCGCCTGCAGCTGCTTGCCCTCGGTCTCGCTGGCGTAGCGCAGGTCGACCCAGCCGGTGTTCTCGAAGACCGGCTTGGCCGAGACGACGTTGGCGGCGCCGCCGACGGCGTTGCGGCCGTAGAGGGCGCCTTGGGTGCCGCGCAGGATCTCGACGCGGCCGAGGTCGAACAGGTCCAGGCGGGTGAAGCTGCGGCCGCCGACCGCGCCGCCGCCGATGTAGGCCCCGTTGCGGTAGAGGCCGACGCTGGGGTCCGAACTGGTCGCCCGGGCGGTCGGCGAGGCGCGGATGGAGATCTCCGAGTTGACCGGCGAGGTGGTGTTGAAGAACCGCACGCTGGGCTGGCCGGCCAGCAGCTCCAGCGCCGAGCCGGCGCCGCCCTTGTCGGCCAGGGCCTGGGCGTCGATCACCGAGGCGGCGACCGGCACATCGGCCAGCTTCTCCTCGCGCCGGCGGGCGGTGACGACCAGCTCACCGACGTTGGTGGCCTCGGCCTCCTCCGGCGTCTCCTGGGCGACGGCCAGGGCCGGAACGCTGGCGATGGCCAGCAGCGAAACGCAGGCGAACAGGCTTTTGCGCAGCATTGGATGATCTCCCCTCGACCCTTGTGGCGGGCTTGCTCATACGATTGTCAATAATCGACATTATGTCAAAGGGATTTGGATTCCGGGGCTCAGCCGGCCAGGGCGGCGTAGACCAGGGGGCGGTCGATGGCTTCGAATCTATCGGGCGCCGCAAGGGCCGGAGCCGCCAGCGCCGTGGCTCCGCCCGCCAGAATGGATCGCCGCGTGGCCATGCCCATGCTCCGCTGTTGCCCGGGCGGATCAAACGCGAGGAGAGTGCACATTGTCAATTATTGACATCATGGGTTTCGCGAGCACTCCTATTCCGGCGCGCGCTCGAGCCGATCTGCGACATTGCTCGCGGACGGCGCTTTATGGCTCCCCTCCCCCTGGAGGCAGGGCTATCGCAGATGACGGCGACTGAATGCTTGTGAGTTCGCCTCTGGGCTCCCTTCTCCCCTCGCGGGAGAAGGTGCCCCCGAAGGGGGCGGTTGAGGGGGCTCGCCGGCCTACGACACAGCCTGTCGCCACCGCCCCATCGCAGCTTGAAGACCTATCGACCCCTCATCCGACCCTTCGGGCCACCTTCTCCCACAAGGGGAGAAGGAACCTCTCACGGCAGTTGACCCAGTCTTGGCCATCCGTTTCCATGCGATTGCCCTGCCTCCTGGGGAAGGGAGTATCGAGCACCCGTCAGTTCGTATGGATGTCGTGAATGCCTAGCCGACCCGGGGATGCGGTGAGAGGCGCGGGGCGGCGGTCTCGCACAGGGCCTTCAGCCAGCGGCGGACGGCCTTCATGCGGGCGGTGTCATGCACGTCGCGATGGGTGCTGAGCCAGAGCCGGCGCTCGAGCAGCACGGCCTCGGGCAGCACCCGTGTCAGGCCTTCGGCGAGGAAACAGGGCAGGACGCCGATGCCGCCGCCGGCCGCGATGATCTCCCGCTGGGCGCGGATGGAGGAACTGGCCAGCCGGGGCGTGAGGCCGGGGTGGACCTCCTCGAGGTAACGCAGCTCGGGCGCGAAGATCAGGTCATCGACATAGCCGACCACCTCATGGCCTTGCAGCTCGGCGACGCCCCGTGGCGCGGGGTTGCCGGCCAGGTAGGAGGGGGCGGCGTAGAGGGCCAGCTGGTAGGGCGTCAGGGGCTCGACGATCAGCCGCTCGGCGTCCGGGGCGCTCAGGGTGATGGCCATGTCGACCTCCCGCCGGCTGGGCGACAGGAAGCCGGCGTCGGCCGCCAGCTCGACCCGCAGGCCGCGCCGCTCGGCCGCCAGGTCGGGGAGGGCGGGTGCCAGGATCGCCGTGCCGAAGCCTTCGGCGGCGCTGATCCGCACCGTGCCGGCGATGACGTCCGGCCGGGTGACGTTGGCGGCCGCCTCCATCACCGTTTCGGCGTCCAGGGCGATGTCGAGCAGCTGCGCCCCGGCCGAGGTCAGCTGCAGGCCGGCCGGCGAGCGCACCAGCAGGGTCGACTTCATGGCCGACTCCAGCCGCGCCACGCGGCGGCCGACGGTGGCGGCGTCGATGCCCAGCCGCTGGCTGGCCAGCCCCAGGGAGCCGGCGCGGGCGGCGGCCACGAAGATTCTCAGATCATCCCAATCGAACATGCCTGCAATATTGCATGACCTATGCCTCAAGTCTGCATGAGGGTTGGCTGAGGGGGGATGCTATCCCCCCGGCCAAGGAGATTTTCCATGCGCGACATCCAGCATTTCGTGAACGGCCAGAGCCTGGCCGGGACCTCGGGCCGCTTCGGCGAGGTCTTCAATCCCAACACCGGCGAGGTCCAGGCCCGCGTGGCCCTGGCCACCCCGGCGGAGCTGGACGGCGCCGTGCAGGCGGCCCTGAAGGCCCACGTCGGCTGGTCGGCGACCAATCCCCAGCGCCGGGCGCGGGTGATGTTCGAGTTCAAGCGGCTGGTCGAGGCCAACATGCAGGACCTGGCCGAGATGCTGTCGGCCGAGCACGGCAAGGTCATCGCCGACTCCAAGGGCGACATCCAGCGCGGCCTGGAGGTCATCGAGTTCGCCTGCGGCATCCCCCACGCCTTGAAGGGCGAATACACCGAGGGCGCCGGGCCCGGCATCGACGTCTATTCCATGCGCCAGAGCCTGGGCGTGGTGGCCGGCATCACCCCGTTCAACTTCCCGGCCATGATCCCGATGTGGATGTTCGGCGTCGCCATCGCGGTCGGCAACACCTTCATCCTCAAGCCGTCGGAAAAGGACCCCAGCGTTCCGGTCCGTCTGGCCGAGCTGATGATGGAGGCCGGCGCGCCGGCCGGCGTGCTCAACGTCGTGCACGGCGACAAGGTCAGCGTCGACGCCATCCTGCAGCACCCCGACATCAAGGCCGTCAGCTTCGTCGGCAGCTCGGACATCGCCCACTACGTCTATTCGCAGGGCACGCTGCACAACAAGCGGGTCCAGGCCATGGGCGGGGCCAAGAACCACGGCATCGTCATGCCCGACGCCGACATGGACCAGGTGGTCAAGGACCTGTCGGGCGCCGCCTTCGGCTCGGCCGGCGAACGCTGCATGGCCCTGCCCGTGGTGGTGCCGGTCGGCAAGAAGACCGCCGACGAGCTGCGCGAGCGGATGATCGCCGAGATCGAGACCCTGAAGGTCGGCGTCTCCAACGACGCCGAGGCCCAGTACGGCCCGGTCGTCAGCGCCGCCCACCGCGCCAAGATCGCCGAATACATCCAGATCGGCCAGGACGAGGGCGCCGAGCTGGTCGTCGATGGCCGGAACTTCAGCCTGCAGGGCTACGAGAAGGGCTTCTTCATCGGCCCCAGCCTGTTCGATGGCGTCAAGCCCGGCATGAAGACCTATCACGAGGAGATCTTCGGCCCGGTGCTGCAGATGGTCCGCGCCGACAGCTTCGAGGAGGCCCTCGAACTGCCCTCCAAGCACCAGTACGGCAACGGCGTCGCCATCTTCACCCGCAATGGCCGGACGGCGCGTGAGTTCGCGGCCCGGGTCAACGTCGGCATGGTTGGCATCAATGTGCCGATCCCGGTGCCGGTCGCCTACCACACCTTCGGCGGCTGGAAGCGTTCGGCCTTCGGCGACACCAACCAGCACGGCATGGAGGGGCTGAAGTTCTGGACCAAGGTCAAGACCGTCACCGCCCGCTGGCCGGAAGGCGAGGCGGCCGACTCCTCGTTCATCATCCCGACCATGAAATAGGTCTGTAGGTCCTGGGCGCGGGGTTCCCTCCCTGGGAACGCGTCCTCAACTGTGGCCCCAGGGGCGACAAATCCCCTGGGGCCTCCTTTGTTCGGAGGCTGCCAAAATGAGCCAGCAGACCAAAGTCGCCTTCATCGGCGTCGGCAACATGGGCGCCGGCATGGCCGCCAACCAGGTCAAGGCCGAGCGCCACGTCGCCGCCTTCGACCTGTCGCCCGCGGCGCTCGACAAGGCGGTGGCTCACGGCTGCTCGCCGGCTGCTTCGGTGGCCGAGGCGGTGAAGGACGCGCAGATCGTCATCACCATGCTGCCGGCCGGCAAGCATGTGCGGGAGGTCTATGAGAAGGACATCCTGCCGAACGCCCCGACCAGCGCCCTGCTCATCGACTGCTCTACCATCGACGTCGACAGCGCCCGCACCGTCGGGGCCATGGCCAAGGCGGCCGGCTTCCGCTTCGGCGACGCGCCAGTCAGCGGCGGCATCATGGCCGCCGACGCCGGGACCCTGGCCTTCATGGTCGGCTGTGACGAGGCCGACTACCCGGCCTATGAAGCGGCGCTCAACCCCATGGCCCGGGCGGTGTTCCACGCCGGCGACCTGGGCTCGGGCCAGGCGGCCAAGATCTGCAACAACATGCTGCTCGGCGTCTCCATGCTCGGCGTCTGCGAAAGCTTCGCCCTGGCCGAGAAGCTGGGCCTGGATCCGACCAGGTTCTTCGACATCGCCTCGAAGTCCTCCGGCCAGTGCTGGAGCCTGACCACCTACTGCCCCTGGCCGGGGCCGGTGGAATCGGCGCCGTCCAACCGCAACTACGAGGGCGGCTTCCTGACCGCCCTGATGCTCAAGGACCTGAAGCTGGCGCAGGACGCGGCGGCCAAGGCCGGGGCGACGACGCCGATGGGCAACCAGGCCGAGGCCCTCTACGCCATGTTCGACGGCCTGGGCTTTGGCCAGAAGGACTTCTCGGCCGTGCTGCAGCTAATGCGCGGTCGCCTGGACAGCCTGGTCTCCTGAGGCGCCCTGGCCGGTCGGCTGGTCGGCGCCTTTCGCCTGAGCTTCGGCGGCCCAGTCGGCCAGGTAGGCGCGGATGGCCTTGGCGTCAGCCGGGCTGAGCACGTCGGCGAAGCTGGCCATGCCGGAGGACCGGTAGACGCCGCCCAGCACGATGTCGTCGAAATGGTCGTAGGTCTCGCGTGACATCCGCCGCAGGTCCGGAAACTGCGTCCGCTCGCCGAACGCCCCGTGGCAGATCAGGCAGTTTCGCCGGTAGAGGCCCCGGCCCCGCTCGACCAGGGCCGCCGGCTGTGGGCCGATGCCGCTGAGGAACGGCTGCGGCGCGAACCGCTCGGCCACCGGGATGGGCCCGCCGCCCAGCTTCAGCACGATCAGCCGGCCGGCGTTGTCGAAGGGCGCCGGCTCGCCCCTGGCCGGCGGCGCGACCTTGACCCCGTTCCAGCCGGCGGCGACGGCGATGTACTGCACCCCGTCCACCTCATAGCTGACCGGCGGGGCGACGATGCCCGTGCCGACCGTCAGCCGGCGGCGCAGGGCGCCGGTGCGGGCGTCGCGGAAGTCGATGAAGCCGTCCTCGGTCCCCTGGACCAGGAGGTCGCTGGCGGTGACCAGCAGGCCGCCGCTCATCAGGGTCGGCTGCGGGACGGTCCAGCGCGCCTTGCGGGCGGCCGGGTCCCAGGCGATCAGCAGGCCTTGGTTTGCCTTGGCCCTGTCGAGCCCGGCCAGCCGGGCCGGGTCAGCGCCCTGGTAGAACCAGGTCAGGGCCTTGGGATTCCACACCCAGCCCAGGTCGCGGGCCGGGATGTAGACCAGGCCGGTGCGCGGGCTGAAGGCGGCCGGCTGCCAGTTGTGGCCGCCGTAGGGGGAGGGGAAGACCAGCCGCTCGCCCTGGGTGTAGTCGGCGTTCGGCGAGATCGCCGGCCGGCCGGTCTCCAGATCGACGTGGCTCGCCCAGTCGGCGCGGACGTATTTGTCGGCGGCCAGCAGTTTTCCGGTCCTGCGGTCGAGAACGTAGAAGAAGCCGTTCTTCGGGGCCTGCATCAGCACCTGGCGGCGCTGCCCGTCCAGGGTGATGTCGGCCAGGGTCAGGGTCTGGGTGGCGGTGTAGTCCCACTGGTCGCCAGGCGTCGTCTGGTACCACCAGACCAGCCGGCCGGTGTCGGGGTCCAGCGCCAGGATGCTGGAGACGAACAGGCTGTCGCCGCCGCCGGGATTGCGCACCGCCGGGTTGGCCGGGCCGGCGTTGCCCGTGCCGACGTAGAGCAGATCGAGCTTGGGGTCATAGGACATCGAGTCCCAGGCCGTGCCGCCGCCGCCGATCGACCAGTCGCGTTTGGGGTCCCAGGTCCTGGCGGCGATGGCCAGTTCGGGGTGCTCGAAGCCCTTGGCCGGATCGCCGGGGGTGGTGAAGAAGCGCCAGGCCAGCTTGCCGCTCGCTTCGTCATAGGCGGAGATGAAGCCGCGCACCCCGAAGTCGGCCCCGCCGTTGCCGATGATCACCTTGCCCTTCACGACGCGCGGCGCGCCGGTGATCGAATAGTAGGGCTTGCGCCCGGTGGTGTCGGCGACCCACAGCGTCTTGCCGGTGGCGGCGTCGAGGGCGAACAACCGGCCGTCCAGCGCGCCGACAAAGACCCGGCCGCCCGAGACCGCCACGCCCCGGTTGACCGCCTTGCAGCAGGCCATGCGCAGCCAGTCGGGGGGGACCTCCGGATCGAAGAACCAGAGCACCCGGCCGCTTTGGCCGTCGAAGGCCTGCACCCGGCCGTAGGTCGAGCTGACGTAGATCACCCCGCCCACGACGATTGGGGTCGCCTCCAGGCCGCCGCCGCGATTGTCGAGCGGCGCCTCCCAGGCGAGGCCGAGGCGGGGCAGGGTGTCTGCGTTGATCTGGGTGAGCGGCGAGAAGCGCTGTTCGCCCGGTGTGCGGCCGTGGCTCGGCCAGTCGCCGGCGCCGGGCCTGGGCGCCAGCAGGAAGGCCCCGAAGGCGACCGCCGCCACCGCCACCCCGGCGGCGATGAAGCCGGCCTGGAGGCGGGAGAGGATCATCGCGGGTCGCGACGGGTCATCAGCACCAGGGCGGCCAGGCCCAGGGCGATGATGGTCGCCGGCGCCAGGTAGCCGCGGCCATAGGCGGCCAACGCACCATCGGTTCCGGGCAGCAGGGCGAACAGGGCCAGGGTGATCACCACCCCGGCCGGCAGGCCGATCTGCTGGGCGGTGAACAGCAGGCCCGAGGCCGCGCCCTGGCTCTGGGCCGGGACCTTGTTCAGCGCCAGACCCATCAGGGCGACGAAGGCGCTGGTGCTGCCGAACACCGCCAGGAAGGCCAGGGAGACGACCGGGAGGTACTGGCCGAGCGGCGCGACGAGGCTGAGGCCCACCAGGCCGCAGAACTGCAGCGACAGGCCGGCGATGGCCAGGGTGCGCAGGGACAATCGCTTCATCAGGAAGGGCGCGCAGGGGCCGGCGGCGATGGTGGCCAGGGCGATCGGCGTCATGCCCAGGCCGGCGACGGCGGCGGTGAACTTCAGGCCGTTCTGCAGGTAGAGGCTGGTCAGCACGAAGTAGCCGCCAAAGCCGGCGATAAGGGCCATCAGGGCCAGGGCCGCGCCCGGCAGGTTCTCGGTCCTGAAGATGCTCAGCGGCATCAGCGGCGAGCGATGCCGCGCCTGGCGCCAGACGAAGAGGCCAAAACCGGCGATCGCCGCGACCAGCAGCCCGGCCCCGAGCGGCGAGGCCAGGCCCTGCTTGCCCAGGGTCGAGAGGGCCGAGAGCAGCAGGCCGGTGGAGCCGGCGATCAGCACCGCCCCGCCCAGGTCGTCCAGCGCCCCGGCCCCCGCCGCCGGCGCGGTGCGCGGCAGGACGGCGGCGTTCAGGGCCAGGCAGCCGGCGACGATCGGCAGGCTGACGAAGAACACCGCCCGCCAGCCCAGCTGGGTGGTCAGCCAGCCGCCGAGCAGCAGGCCGATGATCACCGACAACCCCTGCATGATGGCGAAGACTCCCAGCGCCCGGTGCCGGGCCGGTCCCTCGGGCAGGTAGCCGTGGATCAGCGAGAAGCTGGCCGGTGAAATGAGGGCGGCGCCCAGGCCCTGCAGGCAGCGGGCGGCGATCAGGGTCCAGATGTTGAGGCTCAGCCCCGACAGCAGCGAGCCGGCGGCGAACAGCGCCAGGCCCCAGGCCAGGCAGCGCCTGTGCCCAAAGGCGTCGGTCAGCCGCCCGCCGATGATCAGGAAGCCGGCGAACACCACGCTATGGGCCGAGACCACCCAGGACAGCAGGGCCGGCTCGATGCCCAGCGAGCGGCCGATGCTCGGCAGGGCGACGCTGACGATGGAGAAGTCGGAGGTGATGACCAGCTGGGCCAGGCCCATCAGCAGGGTGATGGCCCCCAGCCGCAATGGCGCGGCCCGGGCGGCCGCCGGGGCCGCTGTCTGGATATCCGCCATGCGCGTCGTTCCCCGTTCTCTTGCTGTTGAACGGCGGCCGGGCGGCTCACCGCATGTAGGAGGCCTTGTTCGCGAAGACGATGGTCTCGCTGATCACCGTCTCGGCCAGCATCGCCTGGAAGGCCGGGAAGCTGTCCTGCGCCATGAAGGCCTGCAGCCCCGTGTCGAAATGCTGGAAGTCGTCCAGTTCCCACAGGTCGATGATGTTGCCGAGCCGCCCGGTCCGCTGCACGAAGGCGCCGGCCAGTCGCCAGCCCTGGCTCTCGAGGAAGGGGACGGCGGTCTTCTCCATCCCCTCAAGGAACCGGCCGAGGCCCGCGGCGTGCACTTCCAGCGTCACATGGACGAAGACCGACATGAGCGTTCCCTACTCGACCGGCATGCCGATGATGTCGGCGATGTGCCGATGGGTGTTCTGCAGCGCCTTCTCATTGCGGCCGAAGACGACCTGGAACCCCGCCGGGGCGTGCTCCATGTTGCGCTGGCCTTCCTTGGAGACGCTGTAGTCCTCGGTGGTCACCACATGCTGGATGAAGTCGTGGGCGCCTTCGAGCACCGCGTCCTCGGTCTCGGCCGGCAGGTCGGCGCCGCGATAGGTCGACATGATGGTGAAGGACTTGCCGGGCTCATCGCCGGGATAGAGCCGGTACATGCCCACCATGCTGCCGCCGCCCTCCATGGGCGCGCCGTAGACGATGGAGTTGGGGAACACCAGGTGGCTGCCGCCGTAGGGCGTGGCCGGCCAGTCCTTCTCGTCGACGCCCACGAGGTCGCGGTAGCCGACGCTGGTGAAGTTGACCCGGTAGTGGGGGCCGAAGGTGTCGCAGAGGATGACGTTGGAGATGGTGGTGGTGCCGAACGTCTCCGGGTGCAGGGCGCCGAAGTGGTAGCCCTCCCCATAGGTGTCCAGGGCGTACTTCCAGTTGGCCTCGGTCTCGACGCGGCTGTGCTTGACCAACTTGGTCCCGGCCAGGTTCAGGTGCAGCAGCTGCGGGCCCATGTCGCCGAGGTAGGCCTCGACGTCGATCTCTTCCTCGCCGGCGTGCGCCTTGACGAAGACCATGCCGCCCCACTCGCCGACCGGAACCTTCACGAGGTTCCGGGTCGTCCGGTCGATGGTGGCGAAGCTGTCCTCGCCGGGCACGGCGACCAGCCGGCCGTCGAGGTCGAAGCTCCAGGCATGGAACGGGCAGACCAGCAGCTTGCGCCGCGAACAATCAAGGGCCAGCCGGGCCGCGCGGTGGGTGCACATGTTGAGGAAGGCGTTCAGCTTTCCCGCCCGGTTGCGCACGATCAGGATGCCGGGACCGGCGTTGTCGAACAGCAGCACGTCGCCGGGCTCGGCGACCTCGCAGCTCAGTCCCGCCAGCAGCGGCTGCTTGCCGAACAGCTCGCGGCGCTCAGCCTCGAACCGCGCCGGGTCGGTGTACTCCCTGGGCGAGAGCAGCATCGCCTCGGGAACCTGGTCGGTGGTCCCGCCGGCTGTCAGATGGGCCACGGTCCGACGCTCGAGCTCTCGCATGGCGTCGGCGGCGGAGGTCGCCACGTCGGGCTTTGCGGGGATGTCGAGGGTGTCGGACATGACGGACTCCATCTGTTGGCCGGCGGGACCTTTCGGCCCGGGCTAGTACTTCAGGGTGAACTGCAGGGCGATCGTGCGCGGCGGCTGCGGCGTGCCGACCAGGTCGGACCGCACACCCCCCGGCGTCCCCGTGCCGCTGCCCGAGCTGGGGGCGTCCCCGGCCGAGGTCAGCACGTATTCGTCGGTCAGGTTCTTGCCGATCAGGGCGATCCCCCAGCGCTCGTCCTCACGGTTCAGGCGCATCTGCAGGTCGACGACCGCATAGTCCTCCTGCACCCCATTGGGGTTGGCGAAGGCGCCCAGCAGGTACTCGCTGGCCCCGTGCACGTTGCCGGTGACGCCGAAGACCATGCCCGCGAACGACTTGGTCTCGTAGTCGGCCTGCAGCGACCAGGTCCACTCCGGCGCCGCCGCCGTCGCCTTGCCGCTGAGGTCCTGCTGCGGACGCCCGCCGACGATGACGCAGCCGTCGACCGGCCGCTGGCCGCCCCAGCAGGGCGCGCCGGCGAAGTTCTCGTAGCGCGACTTGTTGTAGGCAAGCGACCCGGAGATCACCAGGCCAGGGGCGAAGGCCGGGGCCCACTCGCCCTGAAACTCGGCGCCCTGGGTGACGGCGGAACCGGCGTTGTAGGTGACGTACTGGATCTTGGTGGCGTCGAAGAAGTCGATCTGGAAGTCTTTGTAATCGTAGTGGTAGAGGTCCAGAGAGACCCGCATCCGGCCGTTCAGCAGACGGGCCTTGACCCCGCCCTCGAAGCCTTCCGGCTTCTCGGGCTCGAAGGTCAGGTCGTCGACCGTGGTGTTGATGCTGTGCAGGGCGCTGCCCGAGAAGCCGCCCGACTTGAAGCCGCGCTTGTAGGCCGCATAGACCGTCCAGTCGCCGGTCGGGTGCCAGGTGAGGGCGATTTCCGGCGACAGGTTGTTGAAGCTCTGATTGGCGGCCAGCGGCGAGTTCTGCACGAAGACGCCCTGGTAGAGGGAGACGACGTAGGGCTGGTCGAAGACCGAGTCCTTGGTCTCATGGGTGTAGCGGGCCCCGGCGGTCAGTTCCCACTGCTCGTTGAAGGTCCAGATCAGCTGGCCGAAGCCGGCGAAGGTGGTGCCGTCGGTGCGGGAGACCTTCTCCAGGGTGATGTAGCGCCGCGAACCCTTGGTCGGATCCTCCAGCGCGCCGGGGAAGATGATCTGCTGGTTAAAGTCCAGCTGGGTGTTCTGGTAGAAGACGCCGCCCAGGAAGTTGATCGGCCCGTCCAGAGTGGTCTGGGCGCGGATTTCCTCGGAGAAGGCGCGGTATTCCGAACGCTCCGAACCCCAGGTGCCGCCGTTCGCCGCCCCGGAGAAGTCGTAGTCGCCGAGGAAGTAGTTGGTGAAGTGGTGCAGGCCGGTGACCGAGGTGATGTTCACCAGGTCGGTCGAGTATTCGGCGTTGAGCGTGAAGGCGTAGGAGTCGTAGTCCTGATACAGCTCGCCGCCGTGGCGGCCGAGCAGGCTGTTGGTGGCGGCGATGTCCTTGGGGACATCGTTCTGCTGGATCTTCCAGTCACCGTTGCAGGCCTGGCCCGGGTTCACCTGCGAGAAGCCCGAGGCGCAGCTGTACATCTCGTTGTTCCAGGTGGCGTCGACCACCCGGTAACGGTCGGCGGCCGCCTTGAAGGTCAGGTTGAACTGATCGTTGGGCGTCCACATGGCGGTGAAGCGGGCGACGGTGTCCTCTTCGGCCGGGATGTCCTTCTGGGCGGCCGGGACCTGGTGGACGGTGGAGGCGAAGGTGTTGACGTTGAGCGTCGACAGGGTCTTGGCCGGGGCTTCGTTCTCGACCAGGCCGCCGTCCATGCGGGCGGCGCGAACGGCCAGGCGCATGCCGAAGGTGTCGGTGATCGGACCGGAGACCATGGCCTCGACCGAGGCGGTGCGGGCGGTGGTCTCATAGCCGATGCGGCCCAGCGCCTCGAACTCGTCGCCGGGGTTGGCCGAGGTGAAGGACAGCACGCCGGCGGTGGCGTTCTTGCCGAAGAACAGGGCCTGAGGTCCTTTCAGGATCTCGACCTGCCGCATGTCGAAGAAGCCTTCGTTGATGATGCGGCCCTGGCCGTAATAGACGCCGTCGACGTTGACCGCGACCGACTGCTCGATGCCGATGCTGGTGTAGGTCGAGCCGATGCCGCGCAGGCTGATGGTCGCGCCGCTGCCGCTCGAGCCGCGGGACACCGACAGCTGCGGCGTCGTCGCCGAGATGTCCTCGATGGTCCGAACGGCCATCTGGTCCAGCTTCTCGCCGGACATGGCGGTCACGGCGACCGGCGTGTTGAGGATGCTCTCCTCACGTTTGCGGGCCGAGACGATGATCTCGTCGAGCTGGGTGCCCTGGTCTTCCGCGGCGGGCGCCGGGTCGGCCGCGAAGGCCGCTCCGCCGCCGCCGACGGCGAGAACCGCCGCCGAGGCCGAGAGCAGCAGCGCCCTGTTGAATTGCGACCTGTGTGTCTGGTTTGCCTTGGTGGTCATGTCGTTTCCTCCCCCTTTTTGGTTGCTTTTGGTCCGGCCGCTGAGCGGGGCCGGGTGGCTCTATTCGAACACCGGGGGCGAAGGCCGCCCGAGCTGTTCGCCGATACGCGCGCCGCCATACTCGCCGGCGGAAACCAGTCGCAGGCGCTGGATGCGCCAGCCTTGCGGGGTCCGGACGAAGCGGTTTTCGTAGCGGCCCCAGCGATGGCAGTCGGCGGTCACCGGAAAGCCGGTGAACCGCTGCCAGGAGTACATGTAGCTGTGGAACAGGACGCAATCGGGCGTCTCGAACTTCAGTTCGATATTGCTGATGTGATGGCTGCCGCTGACCGTCGCGGTCAGGGCGGCGGTCAGCATGTCGGTCAGTTCACCCTTGCCGTCGAGGAACAGCCCGCCGGCGATCGGCGAGAAGTCGGCGGTGCAGTCGTCGGTGAACAGGGCCACCATCGAGGCCGGGTCGAGATTGTCGGCGTGCCGGCAGTACTCGTACATGACCTCGGCGATATCGACGCGGTCCTTCAGTTCCCGGACGGTTTCTTCCAGTGACAACTGCAACTCTCCCTAGGTGGTTTCCGGCCGCGTCTTTGGCGGTCTCGGCCGTATGAATCAGGCGATCTTGATCCAGACCGATTTGATCTGCGTGTAGTGCTCCAGCGACTCGTGGCCCAGGCTTCGTCCGTACCCGGACTGTTTGACCCCGCCGTAAGGGATGGCCGGGTTGACCCGCTGATAGGTGTTGACCCAGACCGTGCCGGCCCGGATGCCCGCGGCGAAGCGGTGGGCGCGCGACAGGTCGCGGGTCCAGACCCCGGCCGCCAGGCCAAAGTCGGTGTCGTTGGCGATGCTCAGGGCTTCCTCTTCGGTGTCGAAGGGGATGACCGACATCACCGGCCCGAAGATCTCCTCGCGGGCGATGGTCATGCGGTTGTCGACGCCGGTGAAGATGGTCGGCTGGTGGAAGTAGCCGGCTCCGCCGTGGCGGGCGCCGCCGAGCGCCAGGTTGGCCCCTTCGGTCTTGCCGATGTCGACGTAGCGGCTGACGCGGGCCAGCTGCTCGGCCGAGATCAGCGGGCCCATCTGGGTGTCGGGGCTGAAGCCGGAGCCGATGCGGATCGACTGCGACCGCTTGACCATCTCGGCGACCAGCTCGTCGTGGATGCCGCGCTGGATCAGCACCCGGGTGCCGGCCGTGCAGACCTGGCCGGTATGGCCCCAGGCGGCGCCGATGATGGTGTTGCAGGCGGCGTCGAGGTCGGCGTCGTCGAAGACGATCTGCGGGCTCTTGCCGCCCAGCTCCATGCTCAGCCGCTTCAGGGTCGGGGCGGCGGCGGCCTGGATGCGGCGGCCGGTGTCGCCCGAGCCGGTGAAGCTGATGGCGTCGACCAGCGGATGCTCGACCAGGGCGGCGCCGACGATCTCGCCGACCCCGTGCACGACGTTGACCACGCCCGGCGGGATGCCCGCCTCCAGGCACAGCTTGGCGACGACGATGGCGGTCAGCGGCGTCTGTTCGGCCGGCTTGACCACCACGCTGTTGCCGCAGGCCAGGGCCGGGACGATGGCGCAGGGCGCCGCCGAGGGGCCGTTCCAGGGCGAGATGATGGCGCAGACGCCGACCGGTTCGCGCATCTCCTGGACCACGGTGTCGGGCGGGCAGGCCGGCATGCGGCCCTGAAGTTTGGTCGGCCAGCCGGCGTAGTAGTCGACGGTGTCGATGCCGAACTGGACGATGAATTGCGAATAGGCCTGCACCACCCCGCCGTCGATGACGTCGAGGTCGCTGAGCAGGGCGCGGCTCTGGTGCAGCAGGGCCGAGAGGCGGCGCAGCCGGCGCTCCTTTTCCTGGGCGTCGAGGTTGCGCCAGCGGCCGTCGTCGAAGGCGGCGCGGGCCGAGCGCACGGCCCGGTCGACGTCCTCGCGGCCGCCGGCGGCGCAGCGGGCGAACTCAACCCCGGTGGCCGGGTCGTAGACCGGCATGGTCTCGCCGGAGGCGGAAGCGACCACCTGGCCCTCGATGACATGGCCGAATTCCTCCTGCGCCAGGAAGGCGGCGCCGGGGCCGGACAGCGGCCATTCGTCGGCGGTCTTCAGGAAGGCTCGGGTGGCTCGCATGGACATCCAGGGTCTCGTCGTCTGGGCGCGGGTCTCCAGCGCGCGGGACAGGCGTCCCGCGCCGGAAACGGGCGGTGGAAAAAGCAGAGGGATTCAGGGCGAAAAGGCCTCAGCGGCGTGCGCCGGGCAGCATTTCGCGATCAGGCTGTGGATTGGGCCATTTAATCGTTCTTCCCTAGGATCTTTTTTGTTATGTTACGAGCGTTATATAACAACCGTTATGTGAAGGCGTCAATGCCAATTCCTGCCGATCATCATGCCAGACGAACGCAAGTCGTCGAGGTCGCCCTGAAGCTCATCGCCAAGGCGGGGCTGGAGGCGGTGACGGTGCGGGACGTGGCCGCCGCGGCGGGTTTCAGCACCGCCATCGTCTCCCACTATTTCCGCAACAAGATGGAGCTGCTGCACCTCTGCTATCAGGCGACCATCGACCATTCGACGACCCGCTGGGAGGCGGCCCTGGTCGCCAACGACGGGGATTTGCGCGCCTACCTGGCCGAGATCATGCCGCTCGACGAGGAGCGGTTCATGGAATGGCGGATCTGGATGGCCTTCTGGGCCAAGGCGGCCACCGACGAGGCCTTCGCCGTGATCCAGCGGGACTGCGTCGCCCGGGCCCGGGGGCGAATCCTCGACGTCATCGACGCCCTGCACGAGCGCGGTGCGATCCGGCCCGAGGTCGACCGCGCCCAGGCGGCGCGCCACCTGCTGGCGCTGATCACCGGCATGGCCGTGCAGGTGATGTTCGACGCCGAGGACTGGTCCAACGAACGCCAGCACGAGGTGATCGATGCGGTCCTGCGACCGCTCTACCGCCCCTCGCGCCTGCCGGCGTCGCTGCGCGAGAGCGGTCGGGCGGAAGTGGCCTGACCTAGCCGCCGGCCAGGGGCGCCGCGTCGCCCGCCGAAAAGTCGCGCTCCGAGCCCAGCCGGCGCAGGCCGCCGGCCGCGACGCCCGGCTGGTAGCTGAAGCAGCTGCCGGGACGATCGAGCGCCGCCGCCGTCGGCACGTCGTCGATGTCCATCCAGCGGCCCCGCGACAGCCAGATGGCCCGCCGCAGCAGCAGGAAGGCCTCGGCCTCCTCGGTCGGCATGGCGGCGGCCGAGCGGCTGTTGAGGCCGGCCACCGAGGTTCCGACCAGCTCGGCCGGCGCGACCAGCAGGTCGCCTTCGACCCGCCATTCCAGCAGCGGCTCGCCGTCCCGCTGCAGGCTCGCGCGCCGGCCGTCGGCGGCGAAATCCTCGACCAGCAGGTCGTAGCGCCGCTCGCCGGCCGGCCGCGCCGCGTGGCTTACGGCCAGGCCGGCCAGCTCGAACTGGTGGGTGCATTGCAGCCGGACGTCGGTGTGGCGGTAGAGGCCGGCGGGGTGGGTCCCCAGCGCCAGGCCTTCCAGCGCCGTCAGCGCGCCGCTGGCCAGCGGGCAGCTGGTCCAGGGGTAGCGGATCGACCGGCCCTCGACCGCCGTCACCCGGGCGCCGTCGTGACGGACGGTGACGCCGAAGCGATGGAAGTCGTCCTCCAGCTCGGCCTGCACCGAGGTTTCGTCGAGAGTCTTCAGCAGGATAGCCCGCCGGAAGGCCCCGCCCGGTCTGGCCAGCAGCGGCATCTAGGCCGGGACCGCGAGCAGGGGCCGGGGCGTTCCATAGAGGGTGGTGCGCCGTTTGGCCGGGCGGCCGGCGGCGACCACCGCCGCCTCCAGGTCGGAGGCCTGCAGCTCCTGGCCATGGGCCGATCCGGCGGCGCGGCTGATCGATTCGTTCATCAGCACCCCGCCCAGGTCGTTGGCCCCGGCGCCCAGGCAGGCGATCGCCCCGTCCAGTCCCAGCTTCACCCAGCTGGCCTGGATGTTGTCGATCTGGCCGTGCAGGGCGATGCGGGCCGCCGCGTGCATCAGCACCGTCTCGCGCCAGGTCGGTCCTCGCCGCGCTCCGCCGCGCACATAGATCGGCGACTGCATATGGACGAAGGGCAGGGGGACGAACTCGGTGAAGCCGCCGGTGCGGGCCTGCAGCTTGCGGATGGCCAGCAGGTGGGTCGCCCAATGGTCCGGCCGGTCCATGTGGCCGAACATGATGGTGGCGGTGGTCCGCAGGCCGACGTCATGCGCCGCCTCGATGACGCCCAGCCACTCTTCGGTATTGAGTTTGTCGGGACAGATCACCGACCGCACCTCGTCGTCGAGGATCTCGGCCGCCGTGCCGGGCAGGGAGCCCAGCCCCCGGTCGCGCAGCATTTCCAGGAGTTCGCGCCAGGTCAGGCCGAGGGTGGCGGCCCCGTGGGCGATCTCCAGCGGCGAGAAGGCGTGGACATGCATGTCGGGCACGGCGGTCTTCACCGCCCGGCAGATGTCCAGGTAGGTGGCCCCGGTGTAGCGCGGATGGATGCCGCCCTGCAGGCAGACCTCGGTCGCCCCCTTGGCCCGGGCCTCGCGCACCCGGCCGGCGATCTCTTCCAGCGGCAGGTCGTAGGGCTTGTCGCGGTGGCCGGCCTTGCTGGAGGTCTTGGAGAAGGCGCAGAAGCTGCAGCTGAAGGTGCAGATGTTGGTGTAGTTGATGTTGCGGTTGACCACATAGGTCACCGCCTCGCCGACCGCCGAACGACGCAACTCGTCGGCGGCGGCGACCACGTCCAGCGCCGCCTCGCCCCGGGCGGCGAACAGGCCGGCGATGTCGCCGGTCTCCGGCGTCTCGCCCGCCAGCACCCGCGCCAGGCAGCGGTCCAGCGCCTTTGACGAACGCCGCGCGGAGACGGCCAACGGGCCGAGTGGCCGGTCGAGGCTCCCCGGCGCGACCAGGGGCATGCCGGGCGACCAGTCGCTGTCGCGGGCGAGGTTCCAGCTATCCGACAGGGCCCGGGCCGGTCCCCGCACGGCGCGGTCCAGCCAGCGGTCGGGTTCGCTCAGATGCCGTGGCCAGATGGCCAGCCGCTCGACCAGGTCGTGGCCCTCGGCGGCGCAGTCGGCGGCCAGGGTCTCGATCTGCGGCCAGGCGGCTTCGGGATTCACATGGTCGATGGTCACCGGCGAGATGCCGCCCCAGTCGTTCAGCCCCGCCGCGATCAGCCGGGCCGTGCGGCCGGGATTGAGGTTGGGCGGCGCCTGCACGCCGACCGTGGGATCGAGGATCAGCCGGGCCGCGGCGATGGTCCAGACCAGCTCGTCCTCGGACGGTTCTGGGGCATCGGCCATGCGGGTGCCGGGCTTGGCCCGGAAGTTCTGGATGATGACTTCCTGCAGATGGCCGTGGCGTTCGTTCAGGGCCTGCAGGGCGTAGAGGGCGTCCAGCCGTTCGGCGCGGGTCTCGCCGATGCCGATCAACAGGCCGCTGGTGAAGGGGACCTGGGCCTCGCCGGCCGCGTCGATGGTGGCCAGCCGCACGGCCGGAACCTTGTCCGGCGAGCCGTGATGCGGCCCGCCCTTGGCGCACAGCCGCTCGGCCGAGCTTTCCAGCATCAACCCCATCGAGGCGCTGACCGGCCGCAGCCGGGCGTAGTCTTCGCCGTCCAGGATGCCGGCGTTGATGTGCGGCAACAGGCCGGTCTCGCGCAGCACCCGGCCGGCGACATGTTCCAGATAGGCCAGGGTGGTCTCGAAGCCGAGGTCGGCCAGGGCGGCGCGGGCGGCGGGGTAACGCAGCTCCGGCTTGTCGCCGAGGGTGAACAGCGCCTCCTTGCAGCCGGCCGCCGCGCCCTGGCGGGCGATGTCCAGCACCTCGTCCGGCGTCAGGTACGGCTTGGCAACGCCACGCGGGGCCTTGGCGAAGGTGCAGTAGTGGCAGACGTCGCGGCACAGCTGGGTGAGCGGAATGAACACCTTGCGCGAATAGGTCAGGGTCCCCCCGAACGCCGCGTCGCGCACGGCGCGGGCCCGGGCGGTGAGGTCTTCCAGCGGGGCGGTGAGCAGGTCCTGGCGCAGGTCGTTCATGCCGATCTCCGGAGCGGGGCCTGGGCCTGGCGCAGCATGGCGGCGCTGCGCGTGGCCGGGGCCAGCAGGATGTGGCCGAGGTCTTCCGGCCGGTCGATGTCGAGGCCCAGCGGCCCGCCCTCGATGAGCTGCAGCGGCAGGCGCAGCGCCCGCGCCGCCGCCAGGTGGCGCTGGAAGCTGTCTGGGCCGAATCTCAGGGGCATTTCGGCGCCGGCCGGAAGACCGACCGCGCCGGTGCCGCCGTCGGCGAGCGAGGCGGCCAGCACCAGCGCGCCGCTGGCGACCGCCCGGCCGGCCATCTCGAGGTCGGCCGGCCGGGCGAGCGGCAGGTCGCCGGGCAGCAGCAGCACGGGCGCGTCGGCCTCCGCCCTGGCCTGGCGCAGGCCGGCGACGAAGGCGGCGTTCAGGCCGAACGGCTGCTCTTCCATCAGGGCCACGGCGCCTCGGCGCCCGGCGAGGTCGGCCAGCTCGGCGGTGGGGGTGACCACGATCACCGGTCCCAGCCCGACCGTCCCGGCGGCGGCCTTGAGCATGTCTTCCAGCATGGCGGCGACCAGCGCCTGGCGGTCTGCGGCGCCCAGCACCGGCGCGCACCGCGACTTGGCCTGCGGCCCGCCGCGCACGGCGATGACCAGGGTCGTCCTCATGCCCTCGTCCTTTCCAGGCTGGCGGCGAAGGCCAGGGTCTCACGGGCGAGGCGGCGGCGGTCGTCGTCGCTGCGCATGACCGAGGCCGTGGCCAGCGCCCGCACGCCCAGGGCCTCGATGGCCGGCGCGTGTGCCGCATCTGCGTCGTCGATGACCAGCCCGTCGATCAGGCCGGCGTAGTGACGGGCGATGGCCGGGGCGCCGGGCTCCACGTCCAGCTCGGCCATCAGCTTGGCCGCCGGGCCCTTCAGCGCCTGGCCGGCGATGATCGGCGAGACGGCGACGACCGGGGCGGTCCTGTGTTTCATCGCCTCCACGACGCCCGGCACGGCCAGGATCGGGTCGACGCTGAGGTAGGGGTTGGACGGGCAGATGACGATGGCGCCAAGGTCCGGCCGGGCCAGCGCCGCCGTCAGCGCCGCCGAGGGGCGGGCCTCTTGCGCGCCCTCAAACCGGATGCCGCGCACCACGGGGGCGCAGCGTTCGCGGACGAAATAGTGCTGGAAGGCCAGTTCGCCGTCGTCGGTGCGGACGAAGGTGCGCACCGGCTGGTCGCTCATCGGCGCGATGGCGGGCTTCAGCCCCAGCGCCCGGGCCAGATGTTCGGTCACCGCCGACAGGCTCTCGCCGGCCGCCAGCCGTCGGCTGCGCTCGACGTGGGTGGCCAGGTCCTGGTCGCCGAGCTGGAACCAGTCCTCGCCGCCCAGCCGCCGGACCGCCGCCATGAAGTTCCAGGTCTCTCCCGCCAGGCCCCAGCCGCGCTCGCGGTCGGATAGGCCCGACAGGGTGTAGAGGACGGTGTCGATGTCCGGACAGACGGTCAGGCCCAGGTGCTCGAAGTCGTCGCCGGTGTTGACCGCCAGGGTCAGGTCCTCAGCCGCCAGTTCGGCCGCCAGCCCGAAGGCCAGCTTGGCGCCGCCGACGCCGCCGCAGAGGGCCAGGACGTGACTCATCTGAACAGGTCCTGCTCTAAGGGCCGCAGGATCTCGCCGATCCCCTCGCCCCCGGCCGGTTCATAGACCGCGCCACGCACCACGGCGACGGGCGTGCCCTCGGCCGCCTCGCCGATGACCAGGGAGGCGGCGGCGGCGATCTCGTCGGCGACGCCGATCACCGTGGCCTGCAGCACCCGGCCAAAGAGGTCGCTCTCGCCGCGCCGGTCGCGCAGGGGCCGCATCCCGGAGACGCCGATGGCCGCCCCGGTGGTGCCCATCCGCCAGGCCCGGCCCAGGCTGTCGCCGATGACGACCGCCAGCCGCACCCCGAACCGCGCCTCGAGCGCGGCCCGCAGCCCGGCGGCGCTGGCGTCCGGATCGACGGGCCAGAGCAGGGCCGTTTCACCCTCGTCCTGGCTGACATTGGACTGGTCGATGCCGGCGTTGGCGGCGACCTGGCCGGTGCGGTGGCGAGCGATCACCACCCCCGGCGCGACCCGCATGACTTCCTGCGACTCGGCATGGATCAGCGCCACCGCCGCCGGCTCCTTGCCGGCGATCGCCGCGTCGCGGCGGGCCGCCTCGTCCACCGCCACATCGGCCAGGCGCACCGTGCGGCCCTCGGCCTTGGAGACCACCTTCTGGGCGACGACCACGACATCGCCCTCGGCCAGGTCGAGCCCGCCGGCGACCATGGCGTCGGCGATCAGCCCGCCCAGGTCGTCGCCAACCGCGATCATCGGCAGGCCGGCCACCGGCCTTACGCTAAGCCCCTCCGAAACACCGGCCGCGTCCTTGGGCTTGCCGGTGATCCGCAGGCCCGCCTGGCTGATCTTGTAGCGGCGGTTGATCTGGATCAGCACCGAGGTCATGGCCTCGGCGGCGGCGGAATTGGCCAGCGGCCCGACATGCCAGCTGCGCAGCCCGATGCGGGTCAAGAGATCGCGCACCGCCTCGACCGCCTCGGCGTCGTCGCCGGCCACCAGCACGTCGGCGTCGATGCCGCCGCCGGCCGCCAGCTTCTCGGCCCCGATGGTCTGCAGGGCGGAGACGACCCGCACGCCTTCGCCCAGCCGCTGCGCCGCCTCGACCGCCGCCGCCCCGGCGGCCGGCAGCTGCACCGTGCCGACCTTCGGCGGCCGCAGCGGCACGGTGGTGTCGACGAAGACCTTGCCCTGGGCCGCCGCCCGGACCTGATCGATGGTGTCGGCGTGGGCGCCGTAGGGCACGGCCAGGAAGCAGATGTCGGCGACCTGCGCCGCCTCGGCCAGGCCGAGGCCGGCAATCGTCACGCCAGGGTTGGCCGCGGCGATCCCGGCGGCGGCGTCGGCCGCCTTGGCCGCATCCCGCGAGCCGATCCACACCGCGCAGCCCGCCTGCGCCAGCCGCAAGGCCAGGGCCCCGCCCAGGGCGCCGGTGCCGCCCAATATTGCAATCTTCGCCACGCGGGGTCCTCTTGTTTCGCTTCCCTGCCGGCCAGTCGGGAGCGGAGCCCCGGACCGGACGATGCGCAAGAGGATTCTCAAGATTGGCCGCGCGACCCTCGCGCATCGCCAGCACCCCTCACGACGCCCTCTCATTTGCCGGAGAACGACCGCCCGGGGATTCCTCCCGCCTGCTGCCTCAGGACTATAGACTCTCATCATGATTATGATCAACTATACAAACAGCGCCCTTCGACGTATGGGCTGAATCGATGGGCGGACCACGCCCACGCCAGGAGGAAGAGCATGACTCAAAGGCCAATCGCGGAAGGGCTTTTCGAGGTCGCGGCGGACGGGCCGCGGCTGATCGGCGGACGGCGCAAGGCCGATGGCGTCATCACCTTCCCCATGCCGGGCGGCTCCGACGCGGCGCTCTATGACCCCATCCGGCTGTCGCCGAACGGCAGCCTCTGGGCCTTCACCGTGCAGCGCTTCCCGCCCAAGACGCCGCCCTTCGCCGGCAATCTGGCCGCCTTCAGGCCCTTCGCCCTCGGCTATGTCGAGCTGCCCGGCGAGGTCATCGTCGAGGCCCGGCTGGAGACCGACGACTTCGCCACCCTCAAGGTCGGCCTGCCGATGACCCTTGAGATCGTGCCCTTCGAACTGGCCAGCGGCGAGACCGTCGCCAGCTACGCCTTCCGTCCCGCCGCCTAGAGGAGAAGCCCATGACCGACGTCCATATCATCGGGGCCGGCATCCACCCCTTCGGCCGCACCGAGGGGGTCAGCGGCCTTGACCAGGGGGTCTTCGCCCTGCGCCAGGCCCTGGCCGACGCGGGCCTGACCTGGGACCAAATCCAGTTCGCCTTCGGCGGCTCGGCCGCGGCCGGCAACGCCGACGCGGTGCTGCCGAAGATGGGCCTGACCGGGGTGCAGTTCATCAATGTCGCCAACGGCTGCGCCACCGGCGGCTCGGCCCTGCTGTCCGGCTACTGGGCGGTGAAGTCGGGCGAGTTCGACCTCGGGGTCGTGGTCGGCTTCGACAAGCACCCGCGCGGCGCCTTCAACGCCGATCCGGAGGCCTCGGGCCTGCCGCGCTGGTACGGCGACATCGGGCTGATGCTGACCACCCAGTTCTTCGGCGCCAAGATCACCCGCTACATGGACCTGCACGGCATCACGCCGACGACGCTGGGCCGGGTGGCCGAGAAGGCCTACCAGAACGGCGTCCTGGCCCCCCATGCCTGGCGCCGCGAGGCGGTCGATCTCGAGACCATCATGACCTCGCAGATGCTGTCGGACCCGCTGACCAAGTTCATGTTCTGCTCGCCGGCCGAGGGCGGGGCGGCCCTGATCCTGGCCTCCGACCGCAAGATGCGCGAGCTGGGCCTGACCGGCCCGAAGGTGCGCGGCGCGGCGGTGCGCACCCGGGGGACGGGCTCCTTCGAGGTCTTCGCCCCCTCGCTCAATATCGAGCGCGGCCCCTCGCCGACCCAGACCGCCTCCAAGGCCGCCTATGAGATGGCCGGCCTCGGGCCCGACGCCGTCGACGTCGCCCAGCTGCAGGACACCGAATCCGGGGCCGAGATCATGCACATGGCCGAGAATGGCTTCTGCGCCGACGGCGAGCAGGAGCAGTGGCTGGCCGAGGGCGCGACCCGGCTGGGCGGCCGGCTGCCGGTCAACACCGACGGCGGCTGCCTGGCCTGCGGCGAGCCGATCGGGGCCTCGGGCCTGCGCCAGGTCTATGAGAACGTCCAGCAGCTGCGCGGCCGCGGCGAGGCCCGCCAGGTCGAGGGCGCGCGCATCGGCTACAGCCAGGTCTATGGCGCCCCCGGCCTGTCCGGCGTGGTGATCCTGGAGGCCTGAGGATGGCCACGCCTGGCGAGTTCGCGGGCCGGGTCGTGCTGGTCACCGGCGCCGGCTCGCCGGCCGGCATCGGCGCGGCCACGGCGAGGCTGTTCGCCGAGAAGGGCGCCGCCGTCGCCCTGGCCGACCGCGACCTGGCGGCGGCGCAGGGGTCGGCCGAGGCCATTGTCGCTGCCGGCGGCCTCGCTCGCGCCTACGGTCTGGACGTCACCGATCCTGATCAGGTCGAGCACACCCTGTTGGCCGTCGAGGCCGAGCTCGGCCCCGTCGATGTGCTGGTCAACAACGCCGGCATCGGCGAGCGGACCGGCTTTCTCGACCTTACCCTTGAGGCTTGGCGCCAGGTGATGGACATCAACCTGACCGGCGCCTTCCTCTGCGCCCAGGCCGTGGCCCGGCGGATGGTCGCCCGCCAGAGCGGTGGGTCCATCGTCAGCGTCGCCTCGGTGGCCGGCCTGACCGCCGTGCCGAACCGCGCCGCCTACATCGCCTCCAAGCACGGCCTGGTCGGCCTGACCCGGGCCTTGGCGCTGGACCTCGGCGAGCACCGCATCCGGGTCAACGCCGTCGCCCCCGGCTCGGTGGAGACGCCGCTCACCGCCGGCCTGCTGGCCAGGCCCGGAGCCCGCGAGGCCACGGCCAGACGCCACCCGCTCGGCCGCCATGGCCAGCCGGACGAGATCGCGGGCGCTATCGTCTTTCTGGCGTCGGACGCGGCCGGTTTCATCACCGGCGCCTGCCTGCCGGTCGACGGCGGTTTCCTGTCCGGCAAGTCGATCTGACGCGCGTCAGCGCGGCGAGCCGCGATATCGCAGGGCTTCGATCAGGGCCGCGAGGCCCGGCGGCGTCTGCCGGCGACTGGGGTGATAAAGGTAGTAGCCGGGGAGCAGCGCACACCAGTCGTCCAGGACCCGGACCAGCCGACCGGCGCTGATATCCTCAGCGGCGTCGTCCTCGTACAGATAGGCCAGGCCCAGCCCGGCAATGGCGGCCTGCCGCATGAGGTCGCTGTCATTGAAGATCAGCGGCCCCTGCACCCGATACTGGAACGGTCGGCCATCTTCCTCGAACTCCCAGGCGTAGAGCCCGCCGGTCTTCACCAGCCGATATACGATGCAGGTATGCGCCGCGAGGTCCTCCGGCGACTGTGGCGGCGGGTGTTTGGCGAAATAGGCCGGCGCCCCGACCACCGCGCGGCGCATGTCCGGCCCGATCCGGACCGCGATCATGTCCTGCTCGACGATGTTCCCAAACCGGATGCCGGCGTCGAAGCGGCCGGCGACGATGTCCGTCAGATTGTCATCGACGATCGCTTCGACGGTGACATGGGGGTGCGCAGCCAGGAACCCCGGCAGGACGGGCATGAGCCTCGCCGTGAAGGCGTTCTTGGTGGCGGTCAGCCGAACGGCGCCGGCCGCCGAACTGCCGAGCGCGCCGACCTTCGCGAGACCGAAACCGATGTCTTCCAAGGCGGGGCGCAATGATCGCAGCAGCGTTTCGCCGGCCTCGGTGGTCGAGACCGATCGGGTCGTGCGCGAGAGCAGCCTGACCTTGAGACGATCCTCGAGATTCCTCATCGCCTGGCTGAGCGCGGGCTGTGACATGCCAAGCCTTGCCGCGGCGCGGGTGAAGCTCGCTTCCTCGGCGACCACGGCGAAGGCGGCCAGATCATTCAGGTCATCGCGGCGCATTTATCCATCCACCTTATAAGGTCGGTTCAACATACCCCTCTAAATCTATGAAAGCCAAAAGCCTACCTTGCTGGCTGAAGCCGCCCGACGGCGCCAGCGAGAGACTTTAGCTATGGACCGCCTGTTCGAACCCCTGGCCCTCATCGAGGGCGTCACCCTGCGCAATCGCGTCGTCATGGCTCCGATGACGACCTGGGCGGCCAACGACGACGCCACCGTGTCCGATGACGAGATCGCCTACTATCGGCGACGCGCCCAGGGAGTCGGCCTGGTGATCACCGGCTGTGCGCATGTCAGTCCGAACGGCGTCGGATTTACCGGCGAGTTTGGCGCCAGCCATGACCGATTCATCCCTGGCCTCCGCCGTCTGGCGCATGCGGCCAAGAGCGGGGGAGCGACAGCGATCCTGCAGATATTCCACGCCGGCAGTCGCGCGCCCGCCGAACTGGTTCCGGGCGGCGACATCGTCAGCGCCAGTGACGGTCCCGGCGAGCCAAGCCCGTTCGCTCTCTGCGACGTTCCGGCCCGCGCCCTGACCGAGCCGGAAATTCTGGCGATCATCGCCGACTTCGGCGCCGCGACCCGCCGTGCCATTGAGGCGGGGTTCGACGGTGTCGAACTCCATGGAGCCCACGATTTTCTGATCCAGAACTTCTTCTCGCCGCTCCATAACCGGCGCAACGACCGCTGGGGCGGTTCGCTCGAAAACCGGCTGCGTTTTCCCCTGGCGGTCATCCAGGAAGTACGGCGGGTGATCGCCGCCTGCGCAGACCGCCCCTTCGTCCTGGGCTACCGCCTTTCGCCCGAGGAGCCGAGAGACGGGGGCTTGCGGATCGGCGACGCCTACGACCTGATCGACAACATCATCCATGCGGGCGTCGACTACATCCACGCTTCGCTCTTCAGCGTCCTGGAAAGCAGGCCGATCGGCGAGGCCGGCGAGGCCACGATCGCGCAGCGGATCGTGAGGCATGTCGCCGGCCGGGCTCCGGTTGTCGCCGCTGGCCAGTTGCGTACCCCGGCTCAGGCGTCGGCCGCGCTCGCCGGCGGGCTGTCGCTGGTCGCCGTCGGCCAGGGCCTGATCATGAATCCCGACTGGGTGCGGCTTGCCCAAACCGGCCAGGTTGAACGGGTATCCACGACTCTGGATGCTTCCGAGGTCGCCGGCCTGGCGATCCCCGAAAAGCTCTGGGCGATCATCGACGCCACGACGGGCTGGTTCTCGGTGACCCGCTCGCCGGCGCGCGCCGAAGCGGTGGGCTGACGGTCCACCGGCGGCGCTGGCCGCCTGCATGCGAGCCGCGGCGACCAGCGTGAGGCGCGGCCCTTCCACATTGAAACAAGCGACAAAGGAAGATGAGATGAGCAAGGTTTGGTTTGTCACCGGCGCCGGAAGCGGCATCGGCGCGGGCGTCGTCACGGCGGCGCTGAAGGCCGGCGATCGGGTGGTCGCCACGGGGCGGGACCTCGAGAAGCTGCACCGCGCCCATGGTGACGCCGATGCCGAGGCCGTCGCCTTCGTCCAGCTGGATGTCGCCGACCCGGCCCAGGCCCAGGCGGCCGTTGAGGCGGCGGTGGCGCGCTTCGGGCGCATCGACGTCCTGGTGAACAACGCCGGCTACAGCATTCTGGGCAAGTTCGAGGAGATAACCAACGCCGACCTGGAACGGCAGTTCGCCACGAACTTCTACGGCGTCGCGCATCTGATGCGCGCCGTTCTGCCCGTCATGCGCAGGCAGCGTTCGGGTCACATCTTCAACATCAGTTCCGTGGCGGGCGTGGTCGGCATGAAGCATTGCTCGGCCTATGGGGCCAGCAAGTTCGCGGTCGAAGGCCTGTCGCTGGCGGTCGCCGACGAGGTCGCCCCCTTCGGTATCCATGTGACCATCGTCGAGCCCGGCTTCTTCCGCACCGACTTCCTGGCGCCAGGCAACGTGCGTTGGGCCAGTCATGCGATTGACGACTATGCCGACCAGGGCAACGCCAAGGCGAGCCTGGAATACCATGGCTCGCAGCCGGGCGATCCGAGCAAACTTGGCCAGGTGCTCGTCAAGATCGCCGCCATGCGGGAGCCGCTGAAACTCTATCTGGCTGGCAGCGACGCCGTCGCGATGGTGGCGCCGGCCGTTGAGGCGCGGCTACGGGCGATCCGGGACAATGAGGCCCTATCGGCTTCCACCGATGGCGTGGGCTAGCCACCGAGCGAAGTGCGGGTCAGCGTGCGATTTCGCTAGATCATGATGACAATCATGATAAATATCTCGGCCAACGATCCGTCGCGTGGAAGCGGCGACCACGGCAGGGAGCCCGGGCATGAATTTCGAACACAGCGATGAGACCAAGTTCTGGGTGGGCAAGGTCCAGGCCTTCCTGGACGAGCACATCTATCCCAACGACGCCCTCTACCATGAGCAGGAGTCCACCGGGGACCGCTGGAAGGCGGTGCCGATCGTCGACGAGCTGAAGGAGAAGGCCAAGGCCGCCGGCCTGTGGAACTTCTTCATGCCGCCGCACAGCGGCCAGACCCACGTCGACGACAGCTTCCACTTCGAGGGCGTGCAGCTCAGCAACCTGACCTTCGCCGCCATCGCCGAGCAGCTGGGCAAGATCGGCTGGTCCAGCGAGGTGTTCAACTGCGCCGCGCCCGACACCGGCAACATGGAAGTGCTGATGCGCTACGGCACCCTGGAGCAGAAGGAAAAGTGGCTGCGGCCGCTGATGAACGGCGACATTCGCAGCGCCTTCTTGATGACCGAGCCGGCGGTGGCCAGCTCCGACGCCTCCAACATCCAGACCAGCATCGTCCGCGACGGCGACGACTATGTGATCAACGGCCGCAAGTGGTGGTCCTCGGGCGTCGGCCATCCGCGCTGCGACGTCTACATCCTGATGGGCAAGACCGATCCGGAGGCCAAGACCTACGGCCAGCAGTCGATGCTGCTGGTCCCGGCCAACACCCCCGGCATCACCATCGAGCGGATGCTGCCGGTGTTCGGCTACGACCACGCCAGCCACGGCGGCCACGGCCAGGTGCTGCTGGAAAACGTCCGGGTGCCGGTCAAGGACGCCCTGCTGCTGGGCGAAGGCCGCGGTTTCGAGATCGCCCAGGGCCGCCTCGGTCCGGGCCGCATCCACCACTGCATGCGCATCATCGGCTGCGCCGAGAAGGCGCTGGAGATGATGTGCCGCCGCCTGCTCAGCCGTCGGGCCTTCGGCAAGCAGCTGTCGGAGCATTCGATCTGGGAGCAGCGCATCGCCGAGGCCCGCATCGACATCGAGATGTGCCGCCTGCTGTGCCTGAAGGCCGCCTCGATGATGGACATCGCCGGCAACAAGTCGGCGCGCGGCGAGATCGCCATGATCAAGGTCGCCGCCCCGCGCATCGCCTGCAAGATCATCGACGACGCCATCCAGGCCCACGGCGGGGCCGGGGTGACGACCGACTTCGGTCTGGCCGAGCTCTACGCCAACAACCGCATCCACCGCCTGACCGACGGCCCCGACGAGGTCCACGCCCGCACCGTGGCGCGGATGGAGCTCGGTCGTTACGCCCCCGCGCCCGCCGCCCGCGTCGCGGCCGAGTAGGGAGGCGACCGTGGCCCTGGACCTGTCGCCGGCCGATCTCGCCTTCCGGGACGAGGTGCGGGCCTTTCTGGCCGAGAAGCTGACCCCCGATCTGGCGGCCGCCGCCGGCCGCCAGGCCGGGGTGTTCGCCGACGGCGAGCTCAGCCGCCGCTGGCACCGCACCCTCTACGAGCGCGGCTGGGTCGCCCCGGCCTGGCCCAAGGAGTACGGCGGGCCGGGCTGGACGCCGCTGCAGCGCTTCATGTTCGACGACGAATGCGCCCGGGCCGGCGCGCCGCAGATCCCGGTCATGGGACTGCAGATGTGCGGCCCGGTGATCATGCGTTACGGCACCGACGAGCAGAAGGCCTTCTTCCTGCCCCGCATGCTGTCGGGCGAGCACTACTGGTGTCAGGGCTATTCGGAGCCGCAGTCGGGCTCGGACCTGGCCTCGCTGCAGACCCGCGCGGTGCGGGACGGCGACGACTATGTGGTCAACGGCACCAAGATCTGGACCACCCACGCCCAGCACGCCAACTGGATGTTCCTGCTGGTCCGCACCGCCACCGAGGGCAAACCGCAGGCCGGCATCAGCTTCCTGCTGACCCCGATGGACGCCCCCGGCATCAGCGTGCGGCCGATCATCAGCATCTCGGGCGAGCATGAGGTCAACCAGGTCTTCTTCGACGAACTGCGCATCCCGGTCGCCAATCGCCTCGGCGAAGAGAACGCCGGCTGGACGGTGGCCAAGCATCTGCTGGAATTCGAGCGCGGGGCCGGCGCCGCCGCCAGCCGGCTGCGCCGGATGGTCGACCACGCCCGGTCCATCGCCCGCAAGGAACTGGGCGGCGAGGGCTCCAGCGTCTGGGACGAAGACGCCGCCTTCCGCGCCCGGCTCGGGGCCCTGGAAATCGAGATCGCCGGCCTGGCCCATGCCGAGGCCCAGGCCGCCGCGACGCTGTCGGCCGGCGGCGACATCGGGCCCACCGCTTCGCTCCTGAAGCTGCAGGCCTCGACCCTGCAGCAGCGGGCCACCGAACTGGCGATGGAGGCGCTCGGCCCCTACGGCGTCGCCGACCAGCGGGGGGGCCTCGGCTATGGCGCCAACGAGCCGCCGGTCGGGCCGGAGTACGCCGTCACGCCGACCGCCAAGTATCTGAACACCCGGGCCGCGACCATCTACGGCGGCTCCAGCGAGGTTCAGCGCAACATCCTGGCGCGCACCGTTCTGGGCCTCTGATTTTTTCCGGCGAGGGGCCGCGAATAGGCGTTGCAATGAATAGTAATCATCATCATAATTAGCTCAACGATCAAAGCCCGGTCCAAGGCGCAAGCGCTTTGCGGGCCAACAACAGGGCGGCCTTTCAAGGGTCGACGGAGGAGACGGACGTGAACGCTATCGTCAAAGAATTCAAAGTCATCGACACCGACACCCACGTCATCGAACCCTACGATCTGTGGACGTCGCGCATCTCCACCAAGAAGTACGGCGACAAGGTTCCCCACGTGAAGTGGGATCCCAACATGAACGAGGACGCCTGGTTCTTCGGCGGCGACCGCACCGGCGCCGCGGCCGGCGCCGCCATGGCCGGCTGGCACGAATACCCGCCCAAGCGCCCGCAGCGCCTGGAGCAGGTCGACCCGGCCCTCTACCAGAACACCGCCCGCCTCAAGAAGATGGACGAGTACGGCATCTGGGCCCAGGTCCTGTACCCCAACGTCGCCGGCTTCGGGGCCGGCAAGTACCTGGCGCTGGGCGACCAGGAGCTGATGCTGGCCTGCGTGACGGCCTACAACGACTGGCTGACCGAGTGGTGCAGCGTCGCCCCCAACCGCTTCATCGCCCAATGCGCCCTGCCGTTCTGGGACCTGAAGGCGACGATCAAGGAAATGACCCGCTGCGCCCGCATGGGGCACAAGGGCGTGGTCATGTGCGCCGAGCCGGAGACCTTCGGCCTGCCCAAGCTGACCGATCCGCAGTGGGATCCGCTGTGGGCCGCCGCTCAGGAGCTGGGTCTGCCGATCAACTTCCACGTCGGCACCGGCGACATGTGGTACTTCGACATGATGCATGAGAGCGTGAAGCCCCATGCCTCCTTCGCCTCGATGGGCGCCCTGTTCTCGCTCGACCTGGCCCAGACCATCTCGCAGTTGACCTGCGGCGGCGTCTGCCACCGCTTCCCCAACCTCAACTTCGTGGTCGTCGAGAGCGGCGTGGGCTGGATTCCCTACCTGCTGGCCAGCCTCGACTACCAGTGGCTCAACTGCGGGGCCCACAAGGAGAACCCCGAGTACAAGCTGCTGCCCAGCGAGTTCTTCAAGCGCCAGATCTACGGCTCCTTCTGGTTCGAGAAGCCGACCCTGAAGCTGGCCATCGACGTGCTCGGCGCCGACAACATCCTCTACGAAACCGACTTCCCGCACCCGACCAGCATGAGCCCGGGCCCGGCCACTTCGGCCCAGCACCCGGCCGTCTACATGGAAGAAGTGTTCACCGGCGTGGCCCGCTCGGACATCGAGAAGATCGTCCACGGCAACGCCAAGCGCATCTACCACCTCGAAGACTAGTCACCCCAGTTCCGCTCATCCCGGCGCAAGCCGGGACCCAGCCGCCTGAGCGCAGGCGGTTCAGGACGAAACTCTGATCCGCGTGGATGAATCTGGGTCCCGGCATTCGCCGGGATGAGCGGATCAGGGGGCAAACTCAGGGGAAACGGTTTGACCGATTACTTCGACATGACCGGCAAGGTCGTCCTGGTCACCGGCGGCAGCCGGGGGCTGGGCTATGAGATGGCCAAGGCCTTCGCCCACCAGGGCGCGGACCTGATCATCGCCAGCCGCAAGCTGGAGACCTGTGAAGAGGTCGCCACCGAGATCCGCGGCCTCGGCCGCCGGGCCCTGGCGATCGGCGCTCATGTCGGCCAATGGGACGCCCTGCCGGCCCTGGTCGAGCAGGCCTACGACGAATTCGGCAAGGTCGATGTGCTGGTCAACAACGCCGGCATCGCCCCGACCTCGCCGCGCTCCAGCGACATGACCGAAGAGCTGTTCGACAAGACGGTGGGGGTCAACTTCAAGGGGCCCTTCCGGCTCTCGGCCCTGGTCGGCGATCGGATGGTCGCGGCCGGCTCCGGCTCGATCATCAACGTCAGCAGCACGGCGGCGGTGAACCCCGGCGCGGCCTATCCGGTCTACGCCGGCGCCAAGTCGGCGCTGAACGTCATGACCCAGTGCCACGCTGTCGAGTTCGGCCCCAAGGTGCGGGTCAACGCCATCATGTGCGGTCCGTTCTGGACCGACATCGCCAAGTCCTGGCGCGAGGAGCTGGACAAGACCTCCAAGTCGGCGGCGCGCCGCATCGGCCGCGCCGAGGAGATCGCCACCACCGCCCTGTATCTCGCCAGCGACCGCTCCAGCTACACGACCGGGACCGTCATCCGCCTCGACGGCGGTGACTTTTGAGCGCCCGGGGCAAGTACCTCGGCGCCGTGGTCGAGATGCGGCCGCAGCATGCGCTCGACGTCGAGCGGCTGGCGGCCTGGCTGTCGGGAACGGTGGCCGGCTTCAAGGGTCCGCTGTCGGTGCGCCAGTTCGAGGGCGGCCAGTCCAACCCGACCTATCTCCTGGAAACGCCCGACCGGAAGTACGTCCTGCGCCGCAAGCCGCCGGGCCCGCTGCTGCCCAGCGCCCATGCCGTCGACCGCGAGTTCCGGGTGCTCAGCGCCCTGGGCGGGGCCGGCTTCCCGGTTCCCGAGGCCCTGGTGCTCTGCGAGGACAACGACGTCATCGGCTCGATGTTCTACGTCATGGCCCATGTCGAGGGCCGCATCTTCCTCGACTGCGCCATGCCCGACCTGTCCAGGGAAGACCGCGCGGCGGCCTATGACTCGGCCAACGAAACCCTGGCCCGGCTGCACAGCCTCGACCATGTGGCGCTCGGCCTTGGCGACTATGGCCGGCCGGGCAACTACTTCTCCCGCCAGATCGGCCGCTGGTCCAAACAGTACGAGGCCTCCCGCACCGCCGACATTCCGGAGATGGACCGGCTGATGGCTTGGCTGCCGGCCGCTACGCCGGCCGACGAGACCAGCACCCTGATCCATGGCGACTACAGCTTCCACAACCTGCTGTTCCATCCCACCGAGCCGCGGGTGGTGGGCGTTCTGGACTGGGAGCTGTCGACCACCGGCCATCCGCTCGGCGACCTCTTTTACCACGGCATGGAATGGTACCGGCCGGGCGGCAGTGACGCGCGTGGGACGCTGAAGGGCGCCGACCTGGCGGCCCTGGGCATCCCCGACCTCGACGCCTATGTCGCCCGCTACTGCGAGCGGGCCGGCCGGCCGGTTCCCGAGAACCCCGGCTTCTACCGCGCCTACAACCTGTTCCGCGTCGCCGCCATCATCCAGGGCATCGCCGGCCGGGCCCGGGACGGCGCCGCCGCCACCAGCGACGCCGCCGCCCAGGCTGACCGCGTCGCCCCCATCGCCCAGGCCGCCTGGGCCGAGGCGCAAGCCGCCGGAGCCCTCTGACCATGATCCTTCGCCAATGGACCCTGGCCGACCGGCCGCTCGGCCGGCAACTGGCCGAGACCGACTTCGCCCTCGAGACCGCCCCGGCCCCGCAGCCGGCCGAGGGGGAGGTCGCCTTCCGCACCGACTGGCTGAGCTTCGACCCGGCCCAGAAGAGCTGGATGGAAAACATCGCCGGCTATGTCGACGCCATGCAGATCGGCGAGGTCATGCGCGGCTCCGGCGTCGGCACGGTGATCGAATCCCGCCATCCGGACTTCGCGACCGGCGACGTGGTCTACGGCCCGCTCGGCTGGCGTGAGGCCGGCGCTCTGCCCGGCGCTCAGCTCAAGAAGGTTCCGGACGGCGTGCCGCCGACCGCCGCGCTGGGTGTGATCGGCACCACGGGGCTGACCGCCTATCTGGCCTTCATCGAGGTCGGCAAGCCCAAGCCCGGCGACACCGTGGTCATCTCGGCGGCGGCCGGGGCCACCGGCTCCATCGTCGGCCAGATCGCCAAGCTGGCTGGCTGCCGCGTGGTCGGCATCGCCGGCGGGGCCGACAAATGCGCCTGGCTGGTCGAGGAACTCGGCTTCGACGCCGCCATCGACTATCGCAGCGAACGGGTCAAATCGCGCCTGCGCGAACTCTGCCCCGGCGGCATCGACGTGATGTTCGACAACGTCGGCGGCGACATCCTCGACGACTGCCTGGCCCGCATCGCGCCGGGCGCCCGGGTGGTCATCTGCGGGGCCATCTCGCGCTACAACTTCGATCCCCGCGACCCCAGCCAGATGCCGGCCGGGCCGCGCAACTATTTCAACGTCGTCTTCACCGGGGCCACCATCCAGGGCTTCCTGCTGCCCAAGTACGAGGCCCTGATCCCGGCCGCCGAGAAGCGGTTGGCGCAGTGGGTGCGCAGCGGCGCCCTGCGCTACAAGGAAGACGTCCAGACCGGCTTCGAGAACGCGCCCCTGACCCTGATGCGGCTGTTCGAGGGGCGCAATTTCGGCAAACAGCTGCTGCGCCTGGCCTGATCCCGCCAAGGAAGGATTGCTCTTCGCCGGTGAATCCCTGACGATGATCGCATTGATGTGGATCGATTATCGGAGACCGCCGACGTGGCTAGGCGAAACCAAGACGACGGGCGCCCCGTCCGGCGCAACCTGAAGACGGCCGAGATCGTCGCGCTCGATATTGTCCGCGACATCGTCGACCAGGACCTGGGACCCGGTGACCGCCTGCCGCACGAGCCGGAGATGCTGGTCAAATACCGGGTCAGCCGCTCGTCCCTGCGCGAGGCCCTGCGCCTGCTGGAGACCCAGGGCCTGATCGCCATCCGGCCCGGCGCCGGGGCGGGAACGGTGGTCGGCGAGCCGGCGCCGAGCAACCTCGGCCGCACCATGACCCTGTATTTCCACATGGCGGCGGTCAACTACGACGACCTGCTCGACGCCTGGATGCGCACCGAGCCGTTGCTGGCCGAGATGGCGGCGCAGAACCCCGACCGCGAGCGCGTCCGAGCGATGCTGGAACCCTACCTGCCGGCCGAGGAGCGGGCGATCCGCACCGACATCCCTTCGGGCCTGGCCTTCCACGACGCGGTCGGCGAGCTGTCGGGCAACCGCACCCTGGCCTTCACCTTCCGTTCGATCGGCTTCATCGTGTCCGACCATGTGCTGATGATGAAGGACCGCGACGGGCTGGAGGACTTCATCGTCCACGACCACATCGAACTGGCCCGGGCCATCATCGATGGCGACGCGACCCTGGCTCGCACCCTGATGGCCGACCACGTCCGCCATGTGGTCGAGGATTTCCGCGCCTTCTGGCCGCGGCGCGTGGGGCAGCGTGTAACCTGGCGTTGATGGTTGCGGTACCATTCGCGTCCCGCAGAACCGATAGTTGCGACGGCTCCCGGAGCCGAAAAATACGTCGATCATGATCATAAAAATGTCGTCCGGCGAGTGCCCGGCGCGTTGACAATGATGGAGATCATCATCATGATCTTTTCCAAGAACAAGATATAAGAACTTGGAGGAGACAAAGCGCATGGTCGACATCCGCTAAGCATTTCAAGCCCTTGGGGGCTACGCCCCCTTGTCTCACCTGGTGCGCGTGACGTGCGCCGGGCGCGCTTTGCTGCGTCCGGCGTCAGAACAATAATCCATAAGGGAGGGGTAAGAATGTCTATCATGAACCGTAAACGCGGCATGCTCTGTGGCGGGGCGCTGGTCGCCTTGATGGTTGCCGGGCAAGCCCAGGCGGCCGAACCGGCGCCGGCCCCGGCGGAAGGCGAGGTGACCGAGGTCATCATCACCGCAACCCGCAGGGCCGAGGCCCTGCAGGACGTTCCTCTGGCCGTCACCGCCCTGAGCGGAGAGCGGGTGGAGCAGGAGCGGATCCAGAACTTCACCGACATTCCCGCCTTGGTCCCGGGCGCGACGTTTGTCAGCACCAAGGGTCCCAGCACCGCCAACATTCAAATCCGCGGCCAGCAGACCACCAACGACTCGCCCCACCTGGAGCTTCCGGTGGCGGTGTTCATGGACGATGTCTACTACGGCACCCTGGCCTCGTTCAGCGCCGACTTCTTCGACATCGACCAACTGGCCATCCTGCGCGGCCCGCAGGGCACAACCTTCGGCCGCAACGTGGTCGGCGGGGCCTTGCAGATCACCAGCAAGCGGCCGCAGATCGGTGTCACCGACGGCGAGGTCAACCTCGGCCTGTCGAAGTATGACACTGCCCGCGACGGCGGCTTCGAGGCCCGCGGCTATGTCAACGCCGCCGTCTCCGACACCGTCGCCGCGCGGCTGGCCTTCAGCCTCAAGGACATCGGCGGCTACAGCCAGAACCGCACCACCGGCACCTATCTGAACGACCAGAACAGCTGGGCCCTGCGCCCCTCGCTGCGCTTCCAGCCGAACGAAGACCTCGACATCCTGCTGCAGGGCTACGTCTTCCATGAGGACCAGTACCCCAGCGGCTACAAGTCGGTCGGTCAGGGCGGCGTCGTGGCGGCCAACAATGCGGCTGCGGACAATCCCTGGGACGTCTTCCACAATGACGACGGCGAGTACCGGCGGGATATCTACCTGCTGCAGGGCCGGGTCGACTACCAGACGCCGATCGGCGAACTGACCTCGATCACCAGCTATCGGAACCTCGACTCCTACTATGCCGACGACGGGGACTCCTCGCCGCTGCCGATGAGCCTCAACAGCCTCAACCAGAGCCGCGAGTTCCAGTTCAGCCAGGAATTCCGCCTGACCTCGCCGAGCGACCAGAAGTTCCGCTACGTTGTCGGCGGCTATTACAGCTTCGAGAACATCTACAAGCTGATCCATTTCGAGTTCAACGGCACGGTGCCGGGCAGCCGCCTGGGCGCTATGCACTGCCTCTCGCCGGCCTCGGCCGGATACATCGGCTGCCCGGTGGCTCCGGCCCTCTACGGCCCGACCAACTACGGTCCGCTGTTCATCCAAGACGTCTTCGGCTCGTCGCATGTTAAGAGCTACGCCGTCTTCGCCGAAGCCGAGTACGACTTCACCGACACCCTGACCCTGACCGTCGGCGGTCGCTACACCATCCTCGACAAGGCCGGCTACACCGCTCACAACGGCTTCTCGCTGTTCTACGGCGCCGCGTTCACGCCGGCCGCGAAGTTCGAGGAGACCTGGGACGCCTTCACCCCCCGGGTGATCCTCGACTGGCGCCCGACCGACGACCTGATGTTCTACGGCAGCTACTCGACCGGCTTCAAAGGCGGCGGCTGGTCGCTGACCAGCACCAGCAAGGCCAAGGCGGTGATCCCGCTCGATCCCGAAGACAGCACCAGCTACGAGATCGGCGCCAAGACCCAGTTCTTCGATAAGCGCGTGACCGTCAACATCGCGCTCTATCGGGCCGATACCGAGAACCTTCAGGTCCGCTCGCTGGAAAGCGGCGTGCTGACCGACACCAATGCCGGCGTTCTGCGTGTCCAAGGGGTCGAACTCGAAGCCTCGGCGACGCCGATCGATGGCCTGACCCTGGGCGTCAACTACGCCTACACCGACGCCTTCTACAAGGAGTTCAAGGGCTGCGCCGCTGGCGGGGTCGACTGTACGGGCAACGCCGCGCCGTTCGTCCCGGAACACGACATCACCGTCTACGGCTCCTACGGTTTCGACCTGGCGGGCGGCTCGCGCGTCACCCTCAAGGCCGACGCCAAATGGGCCAGTGAGTTCCCGGTCGGGCCGCTCGCCAACCAGCCCCGGGTCGAGGGGCTGACCGGCAAGAAGGGCATCCTCAACGCCGCGTTGCTGTGGGAGTCGCCGGATGACCTCTGGGCCGTCCAGCTGTGGGGCAAGAACCTGACCAACGAATGGAGCTACACGGCCGCGGCCAACTACTTCTTCTACTTCCTGACCCAGGCGGAGTTCGTCGGCGGGGCCCGGGAAGTGGACCGCGGCTCGATCAACCCGCCGCGCCAGGTCGGCATCACCCTGACGCGGAAGTTCAACTGACAGCAAGGCAGGGCGGCGGGCCGGGGAACCGGCCCGCCGCCTCGTCTCGAAAGGGCCTTGCGTACCGGGGCCGGTGAGAGTGGGTTTGCAACATGTCCGTCTTCGCCAAGGCCGATCGCGCCAATCAAGCCCTCGGGGGGGCTGACCAGCCCGTCAGCCGACAGGCTTGGATCGGGCTGTCGATGCTGTTCCTGGTCGCGCTGTTCAACTACATCGACCGCTCGATCATCTCGATCCTGCAGGTGCCGCTGAAGACCGACCTGAACCTGTCGGACACCCAGATGGGGGCCCTGACCGGCCTGTCCTTCGCCCTGCTCTACACGACCATGGCCCTGCCCGTGGCGCGGCTGGCCGACACGGTGAACCGCAAGCGGCTGATCGCGGCGGCCCTGGCCATCTGGAGCGCGGCGACGGCCTGCTGCGGCCTGGCCAACAACTTCGCCACCCTGGTCGCCTTCCGCATGGGCGTGGCCTTCGGCGAGGCCGGCTGCGTGCCGGCCAGCCATTCGATGATCGCCGACTATTTCCCGGTCAAGCAACGCGGCACGGCCCTGGCCCTCTGGGGCCTGTCGTCGCCGCTCGGCATCATGCTGGGGTTCGGAGCCGGCGGCTGGCTGGTCACGGCGATGAGCTGGCGCGAAGCCTTCCTGATCTTCGGGATCGCCGGCCTGGTCCTGGCTCCCTTCATCCTGCTCGTCCGCGAGCCCAAGCGCGGCCAGTTCGACCAGCATGTCGCCGCCGCCGAAGAGAGCGCCGAAAGCGCCGTCGCCGCCCAGGAGGCCCTGGACGCCAGGGTGCCGCTGCGGGCGGCGCTGGCCACGCTCTGGAACAGCAAGGCCTTCCGCTATCTGGCGCTGGCCGGCGCCACCCATGCCTTTGTCCAGTTCACAGCCCACAACTGGAACGCCCCCTTCTATGTCCGGGTGCATCAGATGCCGATCGGCCAGGTCGCCTTCTACCTGGCCGTGGCGTTCGGCCTGGCGGGGGCGGTGGGCCAGTTCGCCGGCGGCATGCTCATCGACCGGCTCGGCCGCAAGGACAAGCGCTGGTACATGTGGGTGCCGGCCCTGGCCTCCCTGCTGCTGGCCCCGGTCAGCCTGGCCCAGTATTTCGCGCCGTCCGCCCAGGTTTCGATGGCCATCGGCCTGGTGGCGGCGGTCCTGATCCAGGCCTATTTCGCCCCCATCGTCGCGACGGCGCAGTTGCTCGTGCTGCCGAGGATGCGGGCCTTCACCTCAGCCATGCTGGTGCTGATCGTCAACATCCTGGGCCTGGGCTTCGGGCCGCTGATCACCGGCGCGATCAGCGATTTGCTGACCCCGACCTTCGGACAGGAAGCGCTGCGCTACGCCATGTCCTCGACGCTGTTCATGGCCGTGATCGCCGGCCTGCTGTTCGCCCGCTCGGCCCACCACCTGCGCAAGGAGCTGGCGGTCCAGTAAGGTCTAGCGCCACTGCACCTTTTCGCCGACCCGGCGCGGCCAATAGGCCTTGAAGTCCTCGACGATATGTTCGCAGTGCGCCGCCATCAGCTTGCGGGCCAGTTGGCCCTTGCCCTCGGTGATGGCGATGGCCAGGGCCCGGTGGTCGTCTACGATCCGGTCCTCCAGCTCGCTGCGCGGGGCGGTGTTGAGGATGTGCTCGGCGACGATGAAGCCGACGGCCTGGAACTGCAGGCTCAGCACCCGGTTGCCGGCCAGGTCGGCGACCACGTCGTGGAAGTTCAGGCCGGCCGGGATCGACCGCATCTCGCCATGGCAGCTGTCGGCGCCCTCCATGAAGGGCTCCATCGCCGCCTTGACCTTGGCCCGGTCCGGATTGCGCGCCGCCAGCTCGGCCAGCAGGGGATCCACCAGGATCCAGGCGTCCAGGAGTTCGCTGTAGGTGACCCCCGACATGTGCAGATAGAGGGTCAGGGTGCGGGCGAAGTTGCCCGGCAGCACCCGGCCAACCACCGTGCCCGAGCCAGGCCCCGGCCGGATGGCGATCAGGCCCTGGACCTCCAGCAGCCGCAGCGCCTCGCGCAGCGACGAGCGGCTGACCCGGTACTGCACGAGCATCTCGGCTTCGAGCGGCAGCCGGTCGCCGGCCTTCAACCCCTGGTCGACGATGTCGCGCACGATATCCAGCGCTACCAGCTCCGAGGTCTTCAGGGTGCGCCGGGCGAAGTCCCCGGACCAGGTCATCCGCCCGTCGACTCCACCGCTGTCGTTCTGTCGTCGCGTACGCCGTTCGGCCATGGCCGGAAATGCCCTTGTTCTGTCCTGAGGCGAGTCCGCCCGCCTCTACCCTTAATCAAGGAAACGTACCCGGAATTCAATGACGCAGGTCAAAGCCGCGATTGACATGTGGAGGGGCGAGTTCATAATCATGATTATAAGAGACATGCTCACGCGGCGACTCGTCGAACCGGGATGAGCGGGCATTGGAGGAGCCCCCGGACGGGGGAATTTGAGGTTGTCCAGCAGCACCGAGACCCTGCGCCGGCCGCATGCCGCGCCCTATCCCGATCCGCGCCGCCGGCCCGGCGAGCGCAAAGGACCCCTGACTGGGGTGCGGGTGGCCGACTTCTGCTGGATGGGGGTGGGCGCCTGCGCCACCCGGCTGCTGGCCGACTTCGGGGCCCAGGTGGTTCGGATCGAGGACCGCAACCGCCTCGACATGCCGCGCCGCCTGCCGATCTACAAGGGCGAGGTCCGCTCCTACGGCGAGGAGGAGGCCAACCCCGATCCTAACAAAGGCGGCCTGTTCAACAACTACAACCGCAACAAGCTGGGCGTGACCATCAACATGCGGGATGCGCGGGGCAAGGCCCTGGCCGACCGTCTGATCAGCGCCTCCAGCGTCGTCACCGAGAACTTCGCCCCGGGCGTCATGGAACGCTGGGGGCTGACCTATGAGCGGCTGTCGGCCCTGTCGCCGAACGTCATCTACGCCCGGATGAGCGGCTTCGGCCACAGTGGTCCGCATGCGGAGCATCGCAGCTACGGCCCGGTCGTCCAGGCGGTCAGCGGCCTCTCCCACGTCAGCGGCCTGCCCGGCGAGGAGCCCTCCGGCTGGGGGCTGTCCTACATGGACAACGAGGCGGCCTTCTTCAACGCCGCCGCCCTGATGATGGCCATCTACAACCGCAACGCCACCGGCCTGGGCTCGGAGATCGACGTCTCGGCGGTCGAGGCTGGCATCAACCTGCTCGGCCCGCTGCTGCTCGACGTGGCCGTCAACGGCCGAGGGACCCGGGGTCCCGATTTTCCGCTGGGCAACCGGCTGGAGCACCCCAACGCCGCCCCGCACGGGGTCTATCCCTGCCTCGGCGACGACCGCTGGATCGCCGTCGCCGTCTTCGACGATACCGAGTGGCGGGCTCTGGCCCAGATCATCGACGCCTCCTGGACCGCCGACCCGGCCTTCGCCACGCAGGCCGATCGCTTCGCCAACCAGGACGCGCTGGACGCCCAGATGGCAGCCTGGACCAAAGGCCAGGACCGCTTCGTCCTCATGCACCGGCTGCAGGCCGCTGGCGTGCGGGCCGGCGCTGTTCAGACGGCGGAGGATCTCAACGAGACCGACCCCCACATCGCCCATCGCGGCGTCTTCTTCGAGATGGACCACCCGGTGATCGGCGAGGCCCGCTTCGAGGGCACGCCGATCCAGTTCTCCTCCATCGTCCAGGACAATTGGCGCTCGGCGCCGCTGCTCGGCGAGGACAACGCCTACGTCTTCCACGACCTGCTCGGCCTCTCCGAGGACGAGGTTGAAACCCTGACCAACGAAGGGGTGCTGTGATGGACGCCCAGCTGACCGTCTCCGCGCCGCCGCCGTTTACCGGCCTGCGCGTCGTCGAACTCTCCGAGGACCCGGCCGGGGACTACGCCGGCCGGCTGCTGGCCGAGATGGGGGCCAGGGTGATCAAGCTGGAGCCGCCCGGCGGCTCGCCGGCCCGCGCCGTCGGCCCCTTTGCGGGCGAGGCCGGCCCTGAGACCAGCCTCAACTTCCGCTTCTACAACACCGGCAAGCAGAGCCTGGTCGTCGACCTGACGACAGCGGGCGGCATGACCCGGCTGCGCGACCTCTGCCGCGGCGCCGACGTCTTCATCTCGACCCTGCAGCCGGCAGCGCTCAAGGCCATCGGCCTGGACCTGGAGGCGCTCAGCGCCGCCAACCCCAAGCTCATCGTGCTGTCGGTGACCGCCTTTGGCCTCACCGGCCCCTGGGCCGACTACAAGTCCAGTGACCTGATCGCCCTGGCCGCTGGCGGGCCGCTGATCAGCTGCGGCTACGACGACCATTCCATCCCGCCGATCCGGCCGGGCGGCAACCAGGGCTACCACACCGCCGCCAGCTTCGCGCACATCGGCGTCATGCTGGCCCTGCTGCACCGCCAGCAGACCGGCGAGGGCCAGCTGGTCGATGTCTCGATGCACGAGGCCTGCGCCGTCAACATCGAGCTGGCCAACCCCTACTGGTTCTATCCGAAGGTCAACGTCAAACGGCAGACCTGCCGCCATGCCCAGCCCTCGCCCACCCAGTCAGCCCTGTTCCGCTGCTCCGATGACCGCTTCGTCTACTTCGCCCTGATCCTGTCGGACCCCAAGGCCTGGAACGCCCTGGTCGCCTGGATGGAAGAGAAGGGCATGGCCGCCGACCTCGCCGACCCGGCCTACCAGGACCTCGGATACCGCCAGGCCCAGTTCCCCGAGATCCAGTCGCTGGTCGAGTGCTTCTTCCTGATCCAGGAGGCGCATCAGGCCTATCACGAAGGCCAGGATCGCGGCCTGCCGATCGGGGTGCTCAACGCGCCCGAGGACCTGTTCGACGACGAACACCTTAAGGCCCGCGGCTTCTTCGTCGAGGTCGAAGAGGCCGACGGTTCGACGGCCCTCTACCCCGGCGCCGCCTACCTCTTCTCCGCCTTCGACCCGGTCCCGCGCGTCCGCGCCCCGGCTCTCGATGAACATGCCGGCGACCTGCTGGCCGAGCTGGAAGGAGCCGCCTGATGAGCGCTCTCGACGACGACATGGCCTTCGCCGGCCGTGACAAGACCGCCGTGGTCGGCATCGGCCAGACCGAGTTCAGCCGCGACTCCGGCCGCAGCGTCCTGTCGCTGGCCACGGAAGCGGCCCTGAAGGCCATCGCCGACGCGGGCCTCGAGGTCTCCGACATCGAGGGCATCGTCCGCTGCGGCGACGACGTGGTCACCCCCCACACCCTGGCCGCCTCGCTGGGCGCCCGGAACCTGACCTACTGGGCCGACACCGGGCCGGGCGGGGTGGCCCCCTGCATGATGATGGGCCTGGCCATGGGCGCGGTGCTGTCGGGACAGGCCAAGGCCGTGCTCTGCTTCCGCTCGCTGAACGGCCGCTCGGAAGCGCGGCTGGGCGGTTCGGGCCGGGCGGGCAACAACGTCTCCGGCGGCCAGGGGACCAATGACGAGTTCTACGTCCCCTACGGCCTGATGACCGCTGGCCAGACCTTCGCGCTGATGACCCAGCGCCACATGATCGAATACGGCACCACGGCCGAGCAGCTGGCCGCCGTCGCCATGACCTGCCGCGACCACGCCCAGCTGACGCCCCACGCCATGATGCGTGGCAAGCCGATGAGCCTGGACGACTACATGGGCGCCCGGATGATCTCGACGCCGCTGCGGCTGTTCGACTTCTGCCTGGAGTCCGACGGGGCCTGCGCCGTGGTCATCACCTCGGCCGAGCGGGCCAAGGACCTGCCGAGGCCCCCGGTGCTGATCCGCGCCGTGGCCGGCGGCGCCCCGCGCGACCACCGCACCGGCATGATGTTCCCGGTCGTCACCCGTGACGACATGACCGACCTGGGCGGCCGCCGGGCCGGTGAGCGGCTGTGGAACCGGGCCGGCGTCAGCCCTTCCGAGGTCGACATCGCCCAGCTCTACGACTGCTTCACCATCAGCGTCATCCTGCAGCTGGAGGCCTACGGCTTCTGCGCCAAGGGCGAGGGCGGTCCCTTCGCCGCCAGCGGGGCCATCGGCCGGACCGGCAGCCTGCCGATCAACACCGGCGGCGGCCACCTGTCGGAGGGCTACGTCCACGGCATGAACCACATCGTCCAGGCGGTGCGTCAGCTGCGCGGCGAGGCCGACATGCAGATCCCGGACGCCGAGCTTTGCCTCTGCACCGGCGGCCCGCTGCCGGTCGGTTCCAGCGTCCTGTTCCGGAAGGCGGCGTGATGGATCGGATCCTCCCCAACGTCCACGACCGCGAAACCAGCGGCTTCTTCGAAGCGGCGGCGCAGGGCCGGCTGGCCTATCGCGCCTGTGATGATTGCCAGCACGCCTTGCATCCGCCCACGGCCCATTGTCCACACTGCGGCGGCTGGAACACCGCCTGGCGCACCGCGACGGGCAAGGGCCGGCTGCATGCCTGGACCACCGTCGCCCACCAGATCCACCCGGCCTTCCCGGCCCCCTACACGGTGGTGGTGGTCGAGCTGGAGGAGACGCCGGAGGTCCGGCTGATGGGTCATCTGGAGGGGGCTCCCGAGCTGACGCCGGGCCAGCCCATGGAGGTCTGGTTCGAGAAACTGGCCGAGGACGTCACCCTGCCGCAGTGGCGGCCGGCAAGCGCTTGAGAGGAAACGACAGCATGGCCAGCCTCACGCCGAAGATCGGCATCACCACCTACAACTACCCGCCCCAGGAACTGATCAACCTGGCCCGCACCGCCGAGCGGCTGGGCTTCGAGGGCCTGTGGTTCGGTGAGCACTACGTCATCCCCGGCGCTTACGGCAGCAAGCATCCCGGCATCGCCAGCGACGTCGAGCACAAGGAGGATGACATCCTCTCGCCGAGCGTACGGCTCTACGATCCCTGGTTCACCCTGGGGGCCATCGCCGGGGCGACCACCACCCTCAAGCTCGGCACCGCCATCTGCATCGTGCCGATGATCCATCCGCTGCTGCTGGCCCGGGCCACGGCCACGGCCCACGACGTCTCCGGCGGTCGCTTCCGCCTCGGCATGGGCGCGGGCTGGCTGAAGGAGGAGTTCGAGGCGCTCGGCGTGCCGTTCGAGGAGCGCGGCAGCCGGCTGGACGAAGCCATCGCCGTCCTGCGCAAGGCCTGGGAAGGCGGCTTCTTCGAGCACCAGGGCAAGTCCTTCCAGTTCGGCCCCCTGCAGATCACCCCCCACGCCACCCCGGTGCCGCTGGTCTGCGGCGGCAACACCGGCCCGGCCCTGCGCCGCGTGGTGCGGGTGGCCGACGCCTGGATGAACTCGGCCATGGTGCCGCTGGAAGAGGCCCTGCGCCTGCGCGACACCATCGAGCAGGGCCGGGCCGAGGCCGGCAAGACCGGCGATCCCCTGACCTACTACCTGCGCCCGCCCGAGGCGACGCCCGAGCAGGTCGCCGCCTTCGCCGCCGAGGGCTTCGACAACATCGTCCTCTGGGGCCCCCACGTCTGGCCGCAGTCCCCCGACATCCCGCTGGAGGTCAAGGTCGAGGGCCTGACCCGCCTGGCCCGCGAGCTCGGCGTCGCGCCGGCCGCCCAGGTCGCGGCCTAAGGAGCCATCGCAATGAACCTCACCCCCGGCTCGCGCTGGAAAAGCGCCGTCTGTGACACCCAGGCCGTCGTCGTCCGCCCGCCCTCGGCCCCCGCTTCGCTGGAATGCGGCGGCCAGCCCATGGTCGCCTTCAACGGTGAGGCCCCGGCCGGCCTGTCGGTCGATCCCGCCCATGCGACGGGCAGCCTGCTCGGCAAGCGCTACCTCGACGAGGAGACGGGCCTCGAAGCCCTCTGCTCCAAAAGCGGCGCCGGCTCCCTGTCGGTCGACGGCCGACCCCTGACCATCAAGGAAGCCAAGAAGCTTCCGTCCTCGGACTAGGCCATGCACACCGCCCTCCTGCTCGACATGGCCGCCGGCGCCTTCCCCGACCGTCTCGCGCTCGGGTCGCTGGCCGATGGCGTCAGCTATGAGGAACTCGCCCTGCGGTCCCGCGCCGGCGCCGCCTGGCTAGATGGCCTGGGTCAAGGCAGCATCGTCTTCCTCGGCCTCAACGGCCCGACCCTGCCGACGGCGGTCTTCGCCGCCGGCCTGCTGGCCAGGCCCTTCGCCCCGCTCAACTACCGCCTCTCAGACGAGGAGCTGCGCAAGCTGCTGGCCCGCACGGCCCCGTCGGTGGCCATCGTCGACGCCGACATGCTGCCCCGCGTCGCCGGCACGCCCGGCGTCGTCATCGTCACCCGCGAGCAGTTCGACACGGCCTGTCTCGATGAGGCCAACCGCGCCGCCGACCTCGTCGAGGGCGATCCCGACATCGCCGTCCTGCTGTTCACCAGCGGCACCACCGGCGAGCCCAAGGCCGCCGTCCTGCGCCACCGCCACCTGACCTCCTACGTCATCTCCACCGTCGAGTTCATGGGCGCCGACGAGGAAGAGGCGGCCCTGGTCAGCGTGCCGCCCTATCACATCGCCGGGGTCTCGGCGGTGCTGACCGGCGTCTATGGCGGCCGCCGCGTCGTCCACCTGCCGGCCTTCACGCCCGAGGTCTGGGTCGAGGCCGCCGCCGCCGAGAAGATCACCCATGCCATGGTGGTGCCGACCATGCTTGGCCGGGTCCTCGACCTGCTGCAGGCCAAGGGCGAGACCCTGCCGCACCTGCGGGCCCTGTCCTACGGCGGCGGGCGGATGCCGCAGCCGGTCATCGAGCGGGCCCTGGCCCTGCTGCCGCATGTCGATTTCGTCAACGCCTATGGCCTGACCGAAACCAGCTCGACCATCGCCGTGCTCGGCCCCGACGACCACCGCCTGGCCATCGCGTCCGACGACGAGGCGGTCCGCCGCCGTCTGGGCTCGGTCGGCCGGCCGCTGGCCAGTCTGGAACTGGAGATCCGCGGCCCCAACGGCGAACAGGTGCCGGCCGGCGCTTCCGGCGAGGTCTGGGTGCGCGGCGAGCAGATCTCCGGCGAATACCTCGGCCGCAAGCTGATCCGCGACGACGGCTGGTTCCCCACCAACGACAGCGGCTGGCTGGACGAGGCCGGCTACCTGTTCGTCGAGGGCCGGCTCGACGACGTCATCGTCCGGGGCGGCGAGAACATCTCCCCCGGCGAGATCGAGGACGTGCTGCGCGCCCACCCGGCCGTGCGCGACGTCGCCGTCATCGGCCTGCCCGACCTGCAGTGGGGCGAGCGGGTGGCGGCGGTGGTGGTCGCCGATGCACCCGCCGACCAGCTGGCCGACTGGGTGCGCCAGCGGCTGCGCTCGACCAAGACCCCCGAGGCCTTCTTCTTCCGCGAGGCCCTGCCTTACAACGAGACCGGCAAGCTGCTGCGCCGCGCCCTGCGCGCGGAGCTGGCGGAACCGGAGGCGGCCTGATCGATGGCCCGGCCCGACCTTGCGCGGCATGAGGACGAGGTCGAGCGGCGCACCCCGCTGTTCGGCGCGCCGCTGCGCATCGTCGACCTGGCCCGCGAGGACCCGACCGGCGCGGCCGGCATCGTCGTTGGCATCGACCGTGAGGGCCGCCTGCCGCCGGCGCCGGACGCCTGCGACCTGCTGCTGACCACCGCCTCGTCGCCGCCCCGGCCCTGGGTCGGTGTAGCGGACCTCGACGACGCTCTGGCCCGTCTGGACACCGCCGTCGCCTGCCACCCCCTCGCCGCCGCCTCCCTGGTCCAGGTGTTGCGCACGGGGCGAAACCTCGCCTTCGAAGAAGCCCTGGTCCTGGAGTCGGCGGTCTATTCCACCCTGCTTGGCGGCGAGGAGTTCCGCGCCTGGCGCCGCGCCAACCCGGCCCGCAAGACCCGGCCCGAGCCGGCGGCCCGTGTCGGCTTCGAGCGCGGAGACGCCACCGTCGTCCTGACCCTGGCCCGGCCGATGCGCCGCAACGCCTTTGATGCGGCGATGCGCGACGCCCTGGTCGAGGCCCTGCGGTCGGCCGCCGCCGACCCAGAGGTGACCGCCATCATCCTGCAGGGCCAGGGACCGGACTTCTCGGCCGGCGGCGACCTCGACGAGTTCGGCTCCGCCCCCGACCTCGCCGTCGCCCACTTCACCCGCCTGCTGCGCTCGCCGGCCCGGCTGGTCCACCAGCTGGCGCCGCTCATCGCCGTCCGGCTGCAGGGCGCCAGCATCGGGGCCGGCATCGAGGTGGCCGCCGGCGCCGGCCATGTCGTCGCCGCGCCGGGCGCCTGGTTCCAGCTGCCGGAAGTCGGCATGGGCCTGGTCCCCGGAGCCGGCGGCACGGTCAGCGTCCCGCGCCGCATCGGCCGCCGCCGCGCCGCCTGGATGGCCCTGCTCGGCGGGCCGCTGGACGCCGTCACCGCCCTCGACTGGGGCCTGGTCGATGCTCTGGAGCCGGCCTCGTGAGCGCCGCCCTTCGCCATGCTCCGACCCGCGAGCCGACCGCCCTGCGCTGGGCGCGCTCGGGGCTGATGGCCTTGACCGGCCCGGCCGACGGCCCGCCGCGGCTGCCGCCTGGCGATCCGATGACCGGCATCGACCTGCTGGTCTCGCAAGTCGAGGTCGCCGCTGCTCAACTCGGTCGGCCGGTCCGCCTCGATCCGCGCCTGCTGACCGAGCGCGCCGCCCTCACCGGCCTCAACCGCCAGGGCCGCATCGCCTGCGGCGGGGCCGCCCGCCTGGTCGAGGCCCGCGACGGCTGGCTGGCCGTCAACCTGCCGCGCGACACCGACCGCCTGTCCATTCCCGCCTGGCTCGGCCCCGGCCTGCCGGGCGACCCCTGGGCCGCCGTCGCCCGGGGCGTGCGCGGCCGCTCGCTCGCCGATCTGGTGGAGTCCGGCCGTCTGCTCGACCTGGCCGTCGCCGCCGTCGGCAGCCTCGCCATCCCGCCCGAGCCCTTCACCCTGCGCTGCATGGCCATCGCCCCGCAGCGGCGCCATACCGAGCAGCCCCTGGTCGTCGACCTGTCCGCCCTCTGGGCCGGCCCGCTCTGCGGCCAGATCCTCGCCGCCGCCGGCGCCCGGGTGATCAAGGTTGAAGGCGCCGGCCGCCCCGACCCCGTCCGCCAGGCCGCCCCGGCCTTCTTCGACCGGCTGCAGGCCGGCAAGGACAGCGTCGTCCTCGACTTCAACGACCCGGCCGATCTGGCCCGCCTCCGCGGCCTGCTGTGGCGCGCCGATGTGGTGATCACCAGCGCCCGCGCCCGCGCCTTCAGCCAGCTGGGTCTCGATCCCGAAAGCGTCTTCGCAAGCAACCCCGGCCTGGTCTGGGTGGCCATCACCGCCCACGGCTGGGCCAGCAACGCCGTCGGCTTCGGCGACGACGTCGCCGCCGGGGCAGGCCTGGTCGCCTATGACGGCGCCGGGGCGCCGCTGTTCGCCGGCGACGCCCTGGCCGACCCGCTGACCGGCCTCGCCGCCGCCGGCGGAGCCCTGCGCGCGATGGGGCAGGGCGGCGGCATCCTGGTCGACGCCAGCCTGGCCACGGCCGCCGCCTTCGTCGCCTCCTTCCCCGCCCCGCCCGCCGCCGCTCTGGTCCACCGCGCCGCCGATGGCTGGCGGGTGGAGACGAAAGACGGCTCGGCCCCCGTTGCCGCCCCCCAGGTCCGCCCCTGGCCCGGTCCCGCCGCCGATTTCGGGGCCGACACCACCCGGTGGGTGGCATGACCGGCGACCTCCTGATCCGCGATGTCGTCATCGACGGCGGCCCCCGCCAGGACGTCCGCGTCCGCGCCGGCCGCATCGTCGAGATCGGCCAGCATCTCTCCGGCCGCGAACCGGTGCTGGCCGGGCGCGGCGGCTGGCTGATCCCCGGCCTCATCGACCACCATATCCATCTGCTGGCCTGGGCCGCCCGCCGCCGCTCGGTCCGCCTCGATGGCCTGGACGGTCCAGCCGTCGCCCAGGCCCTCCGCGCCGCCTCCGGCCAGGGCTGGATCCGCGCCGTCGGCCACCATGGCGAGCCTCTCGACCGCGACCGCCTCGACCGCCTGGTTCCGGACCGTCCGCTGCGCGTGCAGTCGACCACCGGCGGCCTGTGGATCCTCAACTCCGCCGCCCTCGACCGGGTGCTGGACGGCGAGCCGCCCCCCTGCGTCGAGCGCGACGCCGAGGGTCGCCCCACCGGCCGCATCTGGCGCGGCGACGCCTGGCTGCGCGGCCGCATCGCCCAGGAGCCGCCGTCGCTGACGGAAGTCGGCCAGGCCCTGGCCCAATGGGGGATCACCGGCGTCACCGACGCCAGCGCCTCCACCGGTCCCGCCGAGGCCGCCCTGCTGACGTCCGCCGCCCTGCCGCAACGGCTGATGCTGATGAGCGCCGATCCGCTCCCCGAGGGCGGCGGCTACACCGTCGGCCCGGTCAAGCTGCTCCTCGACGAGCACGACCTTCCCGACTGGGACGACCTGTCAGACCGCTTCCGCTCCGCCCGCGCCCAGGGTCGCGCCGTCGCCGTCCACTGCGTCACCGCCACCGAACTGGCCTTCACCCTGGCCGCCTTCGAGGCCTTCGGGGCCCGCCCCGGCGACCGTATCGAGCACGGCAGTGTCATCCCGCCGACCGCCCTGCCGGTCCTGGCCCGCCTGGGCCTGACCGTGGTCACCCAGCCGGCCTTCGTCGCCGAGCGCGGCGACCGCTACCGCGCCGAGGTCGACGCCGCCGACCAGCCCGACCTCTACCGCTGCGCCAGTCTCCTGCAAGCCGGCATCCGTGTCGCCGCCAGCTCCGACGCCCCCTACGCCGAGGCCGACCCCTGGGCCGCCATGCGCGCCGCGACCCGCCGCCTGACCGCCGCTGGCCATCCGCTCGGCCTGGACGAGCGGGTCAGCCCGGCCCGCGCCCTCGACCTCTTCCTGGGCGCCTTCGACGACCCCGGCGGACCGCCGCGCCGGATCGCCGTCGGCGCCGTCGCCGACCTCTGCCTGCTCACCGCCCCGCCGGCCGAGGCGATGTTCGCCGAACAGCCCGTCGCCGCCACCGTCATCGCCGGCCGCCTGGTCTGGTCCGCCCTGGAGCCCGTCCATGTCCCAGCCTGACAGCGTCGCCCTGGTCACCGGGGCCAACTCCGGCCTCGGCAAGGCCCTGGCCCTGGAGCTGGCCCGCAGGGGCCACACCGTCGTCGCCGGGGTCCGCGACCCGGCCAAGGCTCTTGCCCTGATCGAGGAGGCCGGCGGAGCCGTCCGCGCCGTGCGGCTGGACGTCACCAACGCCGCCAGCATCGCCGCCGCTCTGGACGACATCCGCGCCAACGAGGGCGAGCCGGACATCCTGATCAACAACGCCGGTGTCTCGGCCAACAGCCCGTTGGAGCTGCTGCCCGAGGAACACCACCGGCTGGTCTTCGAGACCAACTACTGGGGCGCCGTGCGGTTGATGCAGGCTGTGCTGCCGCAGATGCGGGCCCGCCGGCGCGGCCGCATCCTCAACGTTTCCTCGATGATGCCGCGCTTCGTCCTGGCCGGCACCACCGCCTACGCCGGCTCCAAGGCGGCCCTGGAACGGGCCAGCGAGGCCGTGGCCCTGGAGGCTGGCCCGTTCGGCGTCCGGGTGGTGGTCATCGAGCCCGGGGCGGTGAAGACCGAGCTGCAGGCCAACACCAGCGGCGGCGGCCGCTGGGCCGATCCGGCCCAGACCCCCTACGCCCCCGTCTTCGCCCGCACCCGCCGCATCCAGCGCTTCATGCTGGACCACGCCATGGAGGCCGACGCCTTCGCCCGCGCGGCGCTCGACACCGCCCTGGGCGAGGACCCGCCCTTCCGCCTGTTGGTCGGGACCGATGCCAACACCCTGGTGCCGGCCCGTGAGGCCCTGTCCGACGAGGCCTGGACCGCCATGGGGGCGGTCAGCGACGCGCAGTTCGACGCCCTGCTGCATGACGGCCTCGGCGTGGCGGAGGCCTGAGGGATGGAGAGCGCAATGAGCGATCGGGTCGTGGTGGTGACGGGCGGCTTCGGCGTGCTTGGCCGGGCGACGGCGGAGGCGGCGCTGGCCGCCGGCCTGCGGGTGGCGGCGATCGACCATGCGCCGGCCTCGGCCCTGCCCGAGAGCATCCTGGCGTTGGGCGGCGTCGACCTGACTGATGCGGCCCAGGCGGCCAGCGCCATGGAGGCCGTTGTCAGACATTTCGGCCGCCTCGACGCCCTCCTCAACATCGCTGGCGGCTTCGTCTGGCAGACCACGGAAGGCGGCGACCCGGCCGTCTGGGAGCGGCTCTACCGCCTCAACGTCCTCACCGCTCTGCACGCCTCACGCGCCGCCCTGCCGCACCTCAAGGCCAGCGGGGCCGGGCGGATCGTCAACGTCGGAGCCAATGGCGCGGTCAAGGCGGCGGCCGGTATGGGCGCCTACGCGGCCTCCAAGGCCGGCGTCCACCGGCTGACCGAAGGCCTGGCCGAAGAACTCAAGGGCGGCGGCGTCACCGTCAACGCCGTCCTGCCCTCGATCCTCGACACCGAAACCAACCGGGCCGACATGCCCGATGCCGATTTTACCGCCTGGGTCAGTCCCGCCGACCTGGCCGCGGTCATGCTGTTCCTGGCCAGTCCGGCCGCCGGCGCCGTCACCGGCGCCCTGATCCCAGTCACCGGCGGCGTCTAGGCCATCAACCCTTCCTTCAACGAGCCCTCCACCATGCTGCGCAACCCCAAAGCCCCCGCCTGCCCCGTCCTCATCGGCCATGTCCGCCGTCGCACCGGCCTGACCAACCGGGCCATCCGCTTCTATGAGGATCGCGGCATGGTGGCCTCGACCCGCGACCGTTTCGGCCGGCGCAGCTACGACGAGGGCGCGGTCGAGCGGCTGATCTACATCGCCCTCAGCCGCCAGGCCGGCCTGCAGGTGGCCGACATCCAGCTGCTGCTGGAGATCGGCGACCGCGACGGCGCCGCCCAACTCTCGATCCGCACCGAAGAGGCCTACCGCGCCCGGCTGATCGAACTGGAGGACCAGCGCCACGCCGTCCAGCGCAGCGCCGAGACCCTCGGCCTGGCGCTGGAGCGCGACCGCCCGATGCTGCGGGCGCTCTAGGCCCGGCTCCCGGCCACCGACATCATGCGCCCGCTGGCAAGGCCTCTTCGATAGGTGCGTCGGCGCCCTCGCGGTCGGCGGTCAGCATCAGGTCCAGGGCCTCCTGGATCAGCGCCCGCATGGCGAGCTCGGCGGTTTCGGCGTCGCCGGCCAGCACGGCGTCGGACACCACCTTGTGGTCCTGGACGCTGGCCAGCCGCACGCCCTTGTAGAAGTTGGTCCGCCGGATGCTGAAGCGCAGGGCCGTCTCGATCAGCTCGCACAGCTGGGCGAAGAAGGGGTTGCCGCTGGCCCGCAGGATCGAAGCGTGGAAGGCGATGTCCGAGGTCAGCGGGTCGTCCTCGCCGCGCTCGGCGGCGATCATCCGGTCGATGGCGACACTGATGCGGGCCTTCTCGGCCGGGCCCGCCTCTTTCGCCGCCAGGGCGGCGGCGGCCGGCTCGACCCCCAGCCGCACCTGGGTGAACTCGATCAAGAGGCGCAGGGAGAACTTGCGCTCCAGGGTCCAGCGCAGCACGTCGGGGTCGAGCAGGTTCCAGGCCGATTCCGGCTGCACCCAGGTGCCCTGCCGCGGCCGCGCCTTGAGCAGGCCTTTGGCGGTCAGCATCTTGACCGCCTCGCGCACGACGCTGCGGCTGGCCTCGTACTGCAGGCACAGGTCGCCCTCGACCGGGAAGGGGTTTGCGTCGTGGTAGCGGCCGGTGACGATGGCGATGCCGAGGTCCTGGACGATGCTGGTGGTCAGGTTCTGGCCGCCGCCCCGCGGACCAGACCGTTGAAGCGTCATCGGTTCCCCTCCCGCCATGCCTGCACGAACCGGCGGGCCCGTTCACCGACTGACTCGGCGCTGTCGCCCGGCCGGTAGAGGGATGAGCCGATGCCGAAGCCGGCCGCCCCGACCGCCCGCCAGCCGGCCAAGGTGTCGGGGTCGATACCGCCGACGGCGAGCACCGGCGCGGTGGACGGCAGCACCGCCTTCATGGCCTTCAGGGCTGCATGGCCGGCGACATCGGCGGGGAACAGCTTGAGGGCGTCGGCCCCGGCTTTCAGGGCCGCGAAGGCCTCGGTCGGGGTGAAGACGCCGGGGGCCGAGATCAGGCCGGCGGCCTTCGTGGCCAGGATGACGGAGGGGTCGGTGTTGGGCGAGACGATCAACTGACCGCCGGCCGCCGCCACGGCGGTGACGTCCTCAGGGGTCAGCACCGTGCCGGCCCCGACCAGCAGCCGGTCGCTGAAGGCCTCACGGATGCGCCGGATGCTCTCCAGCGGCTGGGGCGAGTTGAGCGGCACTTCCAGCGCCAAGAAGCCGGCGGCCTCCAGGGCGGCGGCGATATCGATCGCTTCGTCGGGCTTGAGGCCGCGCAGGATGGCGATCAGCGGCAGGGTCTCGAGGATCCGGGTCCAGGTCACGCCATCGTCTCCCAAATACGCCAAAGGCCGCGCGCCGAGGCCTCGCCGCCATCGACGACGCCGGCCACCGGCCGTCCGGCCAGGTCCAGCACTGTGCTGTAGAGCTCGCCGAGCCGTGGCGTGGCGGCGATGAGGATCGGAGCCGCGGGGTCAGCGACCTTCAGCCCTTCCGCGACTTCCGAGCCGATCAGCAGACCCGACAGGTAGGAGGCCAGGCCGGCCGCCGGCAGATGGTCGAACAGCGCCTCGGACCGGGTCGAGAACAACAGGCCGAGAAGGCCTGGAGCCGCCAGCGCCCGCTCGGCGCCGAGCGCGAAACAGCCGGCGTTCGGGGCGTCGCCGTCCATCAGCCGGGCCAGGATCGAGTGGCGACTGAGCAGGTCGTAGAGCTCGCCGGTCAGGTAGGTGCGGAAGGCGCTGACCCGGCCGGCGCGAACGTTGGCCCATTTGCTGTGGGTGCCGGGCGCGATGACCAGGGCTTCGCCATCGCCGGGGGCGATGCCGAGAATCTGGGTTTCCTCGCCGCGCATGACGTCGGCGGTATCGTCGGCGGCGAGGACGGAAAGGCCCGGTACGATCCAGGCATCAGCCCAGGCCGTCTCCACCGGGGCCAGGGCGGTCGCGATCTCCGGCAAGCCGGCGGGGCAGGGGGCGTAGGGCGCCTCGCGCCAGCCCTGGCGGCTGCCGATCATGCCGCACATCAGGATGCGGGGCCGACCGCTGGCGGGAAGCCAGCCGTCGATCAGGCCCGACAGCGCCGCCTCGTGGCCGCCCGCCTCGATCCGCTGGATGCCCTGGTCGCTGCCCCGCCATTCGAGCACCGCCCCGTCCGCGCCGAACAGGCAGGCGCGCAGGTTGCTGGTGCCCCAGTCGACGCCGATCAGGGCCGCTTGGCTCATGCCCAGCCCGCGTCGACGGTGAAGTCCTGTGAGGTGCAGTAGCGGGAATCCTCGGCGGCCAGGAACAGGGTCATGGCGGCGATGTCGATCGGGTCCAGCCGCACCGGCAGGCATTGCGAGCGGTCCATCTGCGCCTCGCCCTCGGCGTCGACCCACAGGGCCTTCTGGCGCTCGGTCATCACCCAGCCGGGGGTCAGGGTGTTGACCCGGATCATGTCGGGGCCGAGTTCGCGGGCCAGGCTGCGGGTCATGCCGTGCACGGCCGACTTGGCGGTGGTGTAGCCGACCATGCCGGCGGTGCCGGTCTTCCAGCTGATCGAGCCGAAGTTGATGATGCTGCCGCCGCCGCGCCGGCGCATCTGCCGCGCCGCCGCCTGGGAGGCGAAGGCCATGGGGCGCAGGTTCACGGCGATGCGGTCGTCCCAGTAGTCGGGGGTCAGGTCATCGAATTTGTGCCGGGTGTCGTCGGCGGCGTTGTTGACCAGCACGGCGAGGTCGCCGAGCGCCGCGCCGGCCGCCTCGATGCTGGCCTGCAGGGCGGCGATGTCGCGCAGGTCGCAGGCGCTGAACAGCGGAGCGGAGGCTGCGTCGGTCGCCAGCGATTGCGCCAGCGCCTCGCCCCGGGCGGCGTCGATGTCGACGAAGGCGACCTTGGCGCCCTGCTTGACGAAGGCCTCGACCAGGGCCGCGCCGATGCCGCTGGCCCCGCCGGTGATGAAGACCGGAAGCCCCGACAGGCTGGGATAGACCGCACGCCCGGTGGTCGATTGAGACACGAAATACCTCCCGCAGCGGCCTTGCTTTGTCGCCGGTCCGCCGCCGAGCCATAGCAAATCAATTTATATGATAAAAGCGTTGACCTGTCGAAAGCGCTATCATACGGCAGACGGAGCAAGCGCCGGGACAGGCGCCGCGGAGGACTTCGGGATGACCATTTCCAGGAAACAGTTCCTGACCCTGCTGGCCGGCACGGGTCTCGCGGTCGCGGCCGGCTGCGCCAAGTCCGACAGCCGGGTGAAGGTCGGCTTCATCGTCAAGCAACCCGAGGAACCCTGGTTCCAGAACGAGTGGAAGTTCGCCCAGCAGGCGGCCGACAAGAACGGCTTCGAGCTGATCCGCATCGGCGCTACCGACGGCGACAAGGTGCTGGCCGCCATCGACAACCTGGCCGCCAAGGGGGCCGGCGGCTTCGTCATCTGCGCGCCCGATCCCAAGCTCGGCGCGGCCATCAAGCAGCGGGCGGCGGCCAACGACCTGAAATTGATGTCGGTCGACGACCGTCTGATCGGCTCGGACGGCCAGCCGATCGCCTCCATACCCCACGTTGGAATCTCGGCCGGCGACATCGGAACCCTGGCCGGCCAGACCATCGCCGCCGAGGCCAAGGCCCGCGGCTGGGACCTGAAGGACGTCGGCCTCTTGCGCATCAGCTTCGACAGCCTGCAGACGGCCAAGGAACGCACGGTCGGGGCTCGCGAGGCGCTGATCGCCGCCGGCCTGCCGGCCGCCAACGTCTTCGACGCCCCGCAGCGGACCAGCGATACCGAGGGCGGCTTCAATGCCGCGAGCCCGGTGCTGACCCGCCAGTCGGCCGTGCGCCGCTGGGCCATCGTCGGCATGAACGACGAGACGGTGCTGGGCGGGGTGCGGGCCGCCGAAGGGCTGGGCCTCAAAGGCGCCGACGTCATCGGCTGCGGCATCGGCGGCTCGGGCACGGCCGAGGCGGAATTCTCCAAGGCCGAGGCCACCGGCTTCTTCGCCACCATCCTCTTGAGCCCCAAGCGCCACGGCTACGACACGGCCGAGGCGATGTACCAATGGATCAAGGACGGCAAGGCGCCGGCCCCGCTGACCTTCACCTCCGGCCAGGTGATGAACCGGGCCAACTGGAAGGCCCTGAAGGCGGCCGAGGGCGCGTGACCGGGCCGCTCCTCGAGCTGGAGCGGATCGGCAAGGGCTTTCCCGGCGTGGTGGCCCTGGACGGGGTCAGCCTGTCGGTGGCCGGCGGCGAGATCCGCGCCCTGATGGGCGAGAACGGGGCCGGCAAGTCGACCCTGCTGAAGGTGCTGGCCGGCGAGTACCGGCCCGATTCCGGCGCGATCCGGGTGGCCGGCCAGCCGGTGGTCTTCCACGGTCCGGCCGATCCGGCCGCCGCCGGCGTCGCCATCATCCACCAGGAACTGCACCTGGCGCCGGAGATGACGGTGGCCGAGAACCTGCTGCTGGGGACCTATCCGACCCGAGGCCCCTTCCTCGACGCGAGGACCATGCGCCGCCGGGCCGCCGAGGTGCTGGAGCAGCTGGGCGAGGCCATCCATCCCGACACCAAGGTCAAGGACCTCTCCATCGGCCGGCGGCAGATGGTCGAGGTCGGCAAGGCGCTGCTGCGCAATGCGCGGATCATCGCCTTCGATGAACCGACCAGCAGCCTCAGCGCCCGCGAGACCGAGATCCTCATGCGGATCATCCGCGACCTCAAGGCCGAGGGCCGGGCGATCATCTATGTCAGCCACCGGATGGAGGAGGTCTTCGACCTCTGCGACAGCGTCACCGTCCTGCGCGACGGCCGCCATGTGGCGACCCACCCGGACCTGGGGGCCATCTCCAACGACCGGCTGATCACCGAGATGGCCGGCCGCAGCATCGCCGACGTCTATGGCTACCAGCCGCGTGAGCTGGGCGAGGTCACCGTCTCGGTCGAGGGCCTGCAGGGTCCGGGCCTGAGCCGGCCGGTCAGCTTCGAGGCAAGGCGCGGCGAGATCCTCGGCTTCTTCGGCCTGGTCGGGGCGGGACGCTCCGAACTGCTGCAGCTGGTCTATGGCGGCACGCAGGCGACGGGCGGCCGCGTGGTCATCGAGGGCAAGGAACTCAAGGCCAAGAGCCCCGGCGCGGCCATCGCCGCCGGCCTCGGCCTCGCGCCCGAGGATCGAAAGGACCAGGGCATCGTTCCCATGGCCTCGGTCGAGGACAATATCGTCATCGCCGAGCGCAACCTCGCCGGCCGCAGCCCGATCCGCAACCACGCCCGTGAGCGCAGCCTGGCCGAAAAGCTGATCGGCGCGATGCGGGTCAAGACGCCGACCGCCCGCACGGCGATCAGCGCCCTGTCCGGCGGCAACCAGCAGAAGGCCATCCTGGCCCGCTGGCTGGCGGCCGAGGCCCGCATCCTGCTGCTCGACGAGCCGACGCGCGGCATCGACGTCGGGGCCCGCAGCGAGATCTACAGCCTGATGTACCGCCTGGCGTCGGAGGGCCGCACCCTGATCGTCGTCTCCAGCGACATGGCCGAGGTGCTGGGCGTCTGCGACCGCGTCCTGGTCATGCGCCAGGGGGCCATCGCCGGCGAGCTGAGCCGCGAACAGGCCACCCCCGATGAATTGCTGCGACTGGCCCTGCCCGCCGCGCCCGACGATGTCCTGACCGGAGCTGCCGCATGACCGAGACGGCCAACGCCCTGCTTCGCCGCCTCAGCGGCGCCGGCCCGATCATCCTGCTGGCGCTGCTGTTCGCGGCCTTAGCCGTGCTGGTCCCCGACTTCATGGGGGTGCGCAACCTCAAGGGCCTGATCCTGTCGGTCAGCCTGGTCGGGATGATCGCCGCGACCATGATGTTCGTCCTGGCCCTGCGCGAGGTCGACCTGTCGGTCGGCTCCATCGTCGCCCTGGCCGGGGTGCTCTGCGCCGAGGTCATCACCTCCACCGGCAGCGTCTGGCTGGGCGTCGGGGCCGGCCTCGCCGCCGGGGCTCTGGTCGGCCTGTTCAACGGCGTCGTTGTCGCCCGCTTCAAGGTCAATTCGCTGATCGCCACCCTGGCGACCATGGAGATCGTCCGGGGCCTGGCCTTCCTCGCCTCGGGCGGCGAGGCGGTGTCTATCTCCAAGGAGCAGTTCTACGTTCTCGGCTCGGGGACCTTCCTCGGCGTCGGTTTCCCGGTGTGGATCACCATCCTCTGTTTCGGCCTCCTGGGCGTGGTGCTGAACGCCACGGTGTTCGGCAAGAACGTCCTGGCCATCGGCGGCAATCCGGAGGCGGCGCGGCTGGCCGGGGTGCCCGTCGACCGGGTGCGGATCATCGTCTTCGCCCTGCAGGGCCTGGTCGCCGGCCTGGCCGGCATCGTGCTGGCGGCGCGGATCACCAGCGGCCAGCCGAACACCTCTCAGGGCCTCGAACTGGCAGTGATCTCGGCCTGCGTGCTGGGCGGGGTGTCGCTGTCGGGCGGGGTGGCCAGCATCTTTGGGGTCATCGTCGGGGTGCTGATCATGGGCGCCGCCCAGAACGCCCTGAACCTGCTCGATGTGCCGACCTTCTACCAGTACGTGGTCCGCGGCGGCATCCTGCTGCTGGCCGTCATCGTCGACCAGCTGCGCCAGCGGGCCCGCCGCCCGGCCGCCGCCAAGGCCGCCTGAACCGCCCCGATCGGCGGCGCGGCCACGACTTGCGATCACACTCGCCGCTTGCGTCGGAGCGGATTATCCTGAACGGACAGCGACAGATTGAAGTCAGGGCGGGTCCGGTTGTGAACAAGAAGGTGGTGACGATCGACGACGTCGCGCGCAGCGCGGGCGTCTCGCCGATGACCGTCTCGCGGGTGATGAATCACGCCGCCGGGGTCAAGGCCAGCACCCGCACCGCCGTGATGGAGGCCGTCGAGGCGCTCGGCTACCGGCCCAACGCCGCCGCCCGCAACCTGGCCAGGGCCGGGGCAGGGCGCCTGGGCATGCTGTATTCCAACCCCAGCGCCGGCTACCTCAGCCAGTTCCTGCTCGGAGCCCTGGAGGGCGCGCACGAGATCGGCGCCCAGCTGCTCCTGCAGAAATGCCAGCCCGATCCGGAGAGCGAGCGGGCCGCCGTCGCCCAGCTGGCGGCGGGGGGCGTGGTCGGGGTGATCCTGCCGCCGCCGCACGGCGAGTCCTGGGCTGCGCTGGCTGAGGTGAAAGCCCACGGCCTGGCCGCCGTCGCCGTGGCCCCGGGACGCTTCCGGCCAGGGGTGATGGCCATCCGAATCGACGACCTGGCCGCCGCCGCCGAGATGACCCGCTACCTGCTCGGTCTCGGCCACCGGCGCATCGGCTTCATCAAGGGCGCCGCCAACCAGACCGCCAGCGCCGAGCGCCTGATCGGCTTCGAGACCGAGATGGCCGCCGCCCAGGGCCCGGTCGAGACCTTGATCGAGGCCGGCGAGTTCACCTACCGCTCCGGCTTCGACGCCGCCGAGCGGCTGCTGGCCGCCCGCCGGCCGCCGACGGCCATCTTCGCCTCCAACGACGACATGGCCGCCGCCGCCATCGCCGCCGCCCACCGCCGGGGCCTGGAGGTGCCGCGCGACCTGACCGTGGTCGGCTTCGACGACACGCCGGTCGCCTCGGAGATCTGGCCGGCCCTGACCACCATCCGCCAGCCGGTGTCGGAAATGGCCCAGCTGGCCGTTCAACTCCTGGCCCGGGGCCACAACGGCGGCGAACCGGAATCGGACGAGGAGCCGCCGGAGCGGTTGATCGCCCACACCCTCATCGTCCGGGACTCGTCAGGTCCCTGCTCCGACTGAACCTTCTGCCTTGACAAGTGCCTCCCAGCCCAGAATGTTAGCGCTAACAAAAAGGGCTGGCGCGCGGAGATGCGATGCCGGGCGGGAGGACCATAGTTGCGTATCGTCGACCATTTGCCGGAGGACTGGCGGGGCGCCGCGCTGATCGGACGTCTTGAGACGGCCGACGGCCCCAGTCCGATTCTGGTGCGCCAAGGCCGGGTTCTGGATATCAGCCGGACGACGCCGACCGTGGCCGAGGCTCTGGCCCGTCCCGATTGCGCGAGCCTGACCGGCGAGGATCTCGGCGACCTCGAGGCGATGGACTTCGCCTGCGCCTGGGAAACCACGGACCAACCCCAACTGAAGCTGCTGTCGCCGATCGACCTGCAGTGCATCAAGGCTTCGGGCGTCACCTTCGCGGTCTCGGCCATGGAGCGGGTGATCGAGGAGCGGGCCCGTGGCGACGCCGGCGCCGCCCAGGCCATCCGCGAAAGCCTCAGCGCCCGCATCGGCGGCGACCTGTCGAAGGTCAAGCCCGGTTCGGAACAGGCGGCCCTGCTCAAGACCGCCCTGATCGCCGATGGCCTGTGGTCGCAATACCTGGAAGTGGCCATCGGCCCGGACGCCGAGATCTTCACCAAGGCCCCGGTGCTGTCCTCGGTTGGCTGGGGCGCGCCCGTCGGCGTGCGCAGCGACTCGGCCTGGAACAACCCCGAGCCGGAAGTCGTGCTGGTCTGCGACCCGTCGGGCAAGCCGGTCGGCGCCAGCCTCGGCAACGACGTCAACCTGCGCGACATCGAGGGCCGTTCGGCCCTGCTGCTGGGCAAGGCCAAGGACAACAACGCCTCGGCCGCCATCGGCCCCTTCATTCGCCTGTTTGACACCGGTTTCTCCATGGACGACGTCCGCCAGGCCGCCGTCTCTCTGCAGGTGACCGGCGAGGACGGTTTCGAGATGGCCGGCCGCAGCACCATGTCGATGATCAGCCGCGATCCCGAGGAGCTGGTCCGCCAGACCTGCGGCAAGCACCACCAGTATCCGGACGGCTTCGCCCTCTACCTCGGCACCATGTTCGCGCCGGTCGACGACCGCGACGCGCCCGGCCAGGGCTTCACCCATCATGGCGGCGACCGCGTGCGCGTTTCCTCGCCGCGCCTTGGCGTGCTGGAGAATGTGACGACCGCCTGCGACGCCGCCGCGCCCTGGACCTTCGGGGTCACCGCCCTGATGCGCAATCTCGCCGCCCGCGGCCTGCTGGGAGCGGCCCAATGAGCAGCGCCATCTATCCTTCGCTCAAGGGCCGGCTGGTGGTCATCACCGGCGGCGGCTCCGGCATCGGCGCGGCCCTGACCGAGTCCTTCGCCCGGCAGGGCGCGCGGGTGGTGTTCATGGACATCGCCGTCGCCGAATCCGAGGCCCTGGCGGTCGAGCTGGCCGGCCTCGACCCGGCCCCGATCTTCCACAACTGCGACCTGACCAAGGTCGCCGCCCTGCAGACCTGCATGGCCGAGATCGCCGCCGAGCACGGCCCGGTCGAGGTGCTGGTCAACAACGCCGCCAACGACGACCGCCACAGCCTGGCGCAGGTGACGCCCGACTACTGGGACGACCGCATGGCCGTGAACCTGCGGCACATGTATTTCGCCACCCAGAGCGCCGCCCCGGCCATGCAGGCCGCCGGCAAGGGGGTGATCCTCAACCTCGGCTCGATCAGCTGGCACCTGGGCCTGCCCGACCTGTCGCTCTACGAGACGGCCAAGGCCGGCATCGAGGGCATGACCCGGGCCCTGGCGCGCGAGCTGGGCCCTGACGGGGTTCGTGTCGCCTGCATCGTGCCCGGCAACGTGAAAACCCCGCGGCAGATGAAGTGGTACACCCCGGAAGGCGAGGCCGAGATCGTCGCGGCCCAGTGCCTGAAGGGCCGCATCGAACCCCGGGACGTGGCGGCGCTGGCGCTGTTCCTCGCTTCGGACGACGCCCGGTTCATCACCGGGCATGAGTATTTCGTGGACGCCGGCTGGCGTTAGGCCGGCGGATCGCAATCGGGCCGACAGAGCCCAATGGGAGGAAGACATGGCGTCAGCCACGGGGGGATCCGGTCCCGACATCGCCGGAGCGGACAAGGTCAACATGGGCTTCATCGCCCTGATCGTCTCGGTCGCCACTATCGGCGGCTTCATGTTCGGCTACGACTCGGGGGTCATCAACGGCACCCAGGACGGGCTGGAGAGCGCCTTCAAGCTGTCGGCGCTGGGCACCGGCTTCAACGTCGGCGCCATCCTGCTGGGCTGCGCCTTCGGGGCCTTCGGCGCCGGCAAGCTGTCGGACATGATCGGCCGCAAGTCGGTCATGCTGATCGCCGCGGCCATGTTCATCGTCAGCGCCCTCTGGGCCGGCGCGGCCGACACCTCGGCCCACTTCATCATCGCCCGCTTCATCGGCGGCCTGGGCGTCGGCGCCGCCAGCGTGCTGGCCCCGGCCTACATCTCCGAGGTCACTCCGGCCTCGATCCGCGGCCGGCTGTCCAGCGTCCAGCAGATCATGATCATCACCGGCCTGACCGGGGCCTTCGTCGCCAACTACGCCCTGGCCGCCACGGCCGGCGGCTCGACGGCCGAGTTCTGGCTGGGTCTGCCGGCCTGGCGCTGGATGTTCTGGCTGCAGACCATTCCGGCCGCCATCTACCTGTTCGCCCTGCTGCTGATCCCGGAAAGCCCGCGCTTCCTGGTCGTCAAGGGCCGCGAGGCCCAGGCCACGGCCGTCCTGACCCGCCTGTTCGGGGCCGAGGCCGCGACCCGCAAGGTCATCGAGATCCGCGACTCCCTGGCCGCCGACCACAAGCCGAAACTGGCCGATCTGCTCGATCCCGCCACCCGCAAGGTGCGCCCGATCGTCTGGGCCGGCCTGATCCTGGCGGTGTTCCAGCAGCTGGTCGGCATCAACATCGTCTTCTACTACGGCGCCGTGCTGTGGCAGTCGGTTGGCTTCTCCGAGAACGACGCCCTGCAGATCAACATCCTGTCCGGCGCCCTGTCGATCGTCGCCTGCCTGGCTGCCATGGCGGTCATCGACAAGATCGGCCGCAAGCCTCTGCTGCTGATTGGCTCCGCCGGCATGACGGTCACGCTTGGCGTGCTGGCCTGGTGCTTCTCGCAGGCCACCATGGTCGACGGAGCGCCGCACCTGCCCGATCAGGTCGGCATGATCGCCCTGATCTCGGCCAACGCCTATGTGGTGTTCTTCAACCTCAGCTGGGGCCCGGTGATGTGGGTCATGCTGGGCGAGATGTTCCCCAACCAGATGCGCGGCTCGGCGCTGGCGGTGGCGGGCTTCGCCCAGTGGATCGCCAACTTCGCCATCTCGGTCAGCTTCCCGGCCATGGCCGTGGGCCTTGGCCTGCCGCTCACCTACGGCTTCTACGCGGTCAGCGCCCTGATCTCCTTCTTCCTGGTCCAGGCCTGGGTGAAGGAGACCCGCGGCCGCGAACTGGAAGACATGACCGGCTAGCCCATTCCTCCCCTTTGGCCCCGCCGTTCCCCAGCGGCGGGGCCATTTTTTGTTAGAGAGATCCCCATGACCGACACGCTCGAAGTTTCCCACTGGATCGGCGGCGAGCGCGTCCAGGGCCAGCGGCCCGGCGAAAGCCTCAACCCCTCCGACACCCGCGAGCGCGTCGCCCACATCCCCGACGGCGGCGAGGCCGAGGTCGACGCCGCCGTGGCCGCCGCCCGCGCCGCCTTCCCGGCCTGGTCCGAGGCCTCGCCGGAGGTTCGCTCCGACATCCTGGATCGCGCCGGCACGCTCCTGATGGAGCGCCGTGAAGCCGTCGGCCGGCTGCTGTCGCGGGAGGAAGGCAAGACCCTGCCCGAGGGCATCGGCGAGACCGTCCGCGCCGCCCGCATCCTGAAGTATTTCGCCGGCGAGGCTCTGCGCCTGCACGGCCAGAACCTGGCCTCTGTGCGCCCCGGCGTCGAGATCCAGACCTACCGCCAGCCGGTCGGCGTCTTTGGCCTGATCACCCCCTGGAACTTCCCGATCGCCATTCCGGCCTGGAAGTCGGCCCCGGCCCTGGCCTTCGGCAATACGGTGGTGCTGAAGCCCGCCAGCCTGACCCCGGCCACGGCCGAGGCCCTGGTCGCCATCCTGCATGAAGCGGGCCTGCCCAAGGGCGTGCTCAACATGGTCATCGGCGGCGGCAAGGTCGGCCAGGCGATGGTCGATCATCCCGGCATCGACGGCCTCAGCTTCACGGGCTCGCAGGGCATCGGGGCCGGCGTCGCCATGGGCGCGGCCAAACGGCAGGCCCGGGTGCAGCTGGAGATGGGCGGCAAGAACCCGCTGATCGTGCTGGACGACGCCGACCTCGACCGCGCCGTGGCCATCGCCCTCGACGGCTCCTTCTTCGCCACCGGCCAGCGCTGCACGGCCTCCAGCCGCCTGATCATCCAGGACGGCATCCATGACCGCTTCGTCGCCGCCCTCGGCGAGGCCGTGAGGGGCCTTAAGGTCGGCGACGCCCTCGACCCGACCACCAAGATCGGCCCCGCCGTCAGCGAGGCCCAGCGCGAGACCTCCTACCGCTACATCGACGTGGCTCGCGAAGAGGGCGGCCGGCTGGTCACCGGCGGCGAGCGGCTGAATCTCGACAAGCCCGGCTGGTATGTGCAGCCGACCCTGATCGCCGACACCCTGCCGGGCATGCGGATCAACGCCGAGGAGGTGTTCGGCCCGGTCGCCTCGACGATCCGGGTGAAGTCCTACGAAGAGGCGCTGGAAACCGCCAACGGCGTCGAGTTCGGCCTCTCGGCCGGCATCGTCACCACCTCGCTGAAATACGCCCGCGACTTCCAGCGCCGGGCCCGGGCCGGCATGGTGATGGTCAACCTGCCGACCGCCGGGGTCGACTACCATGTGCCGTTCGGCGGCTCGAAGAAGTCGAGCTATGGGTCTCGCGAACAGGGCTTCGCCGCGGCGGAGTTCTTCACCCAGATCAAGACCGCCTACTCGGCCGGCTAAGGACGCATGCTGACCCTCGGACCCGAACCCACCCTGATCAGCGACGTCCAATGCGAGCTCGGCGAAGGCCCGGTGTGGGACGCCGCCCGCGCCTGCCTGTGGTTCGTCGACATCAAGGGCCGCCGGCTGCATCGCTTTGATCCGGCCGGCGGCGCCCTGACCAGCTGGCCGACGCCGGACCAGACCGGCTTCGCCCTGCCGGCCGATGACGGCTCGCTGATCTGCGGCGTGCGCTCGGGTCTGCACCGGTTCGATCCCGACAGCGGCGCCTTCACCTTCCTCGCCGAGGTCGAGCCTGAGCGGCCGCAGAACCGGCTCAACGACGGCTTCGTCGCCCCGGACGGGACCCTGTGGTTCGGCTCGATGGACGACAGCGAGAGCGTCCTCTCCGGGGCCCTCTACAGCTGGCGCCAGGGCGTGCTGACCCGTCATGACGACGACTATGGCGTCACCAACGGCCCGGCCATGAGCCCGGACGGCAAGGTGCTCTACCACAACGACACTCTGCAGAAGCGCGTCTACGCCTTCGACCATGCGGACGGCGTCCTCTCCAATAAGCGGCCCTTCGCCGAGACCCCGGACGGCTACGCCGACGGCCCCTCGGTCGACGCCGACGGCGTGCTGCATGTCGGGCTGTTCAACGGCTGGGGCGTGGCCCGCTTCTCGCCCACGGGCGAACGGCTGGGAACGATCGCCTTCCCGGTGATGACGGTGACCAAGGCCGCGTTCGGTGGCGATGACCTGAAGACCCTGTTCTGCACCACCGCCTGGCTCGGCAACGCCGACAAGCGCGGCGAGCAGCCGACCCTGGGCGGCCTCTACGCCCTGCGGGTCGAGACCCCCGGCCAGCCGCAGGCGCGCGTGGCGCTATGATCGTCCTGGCCGCCGGCGACTGGTGCGCCGTTCTTCGCCCCGACCTTGGCGGCGCCGTCGCCAGCCTGTCCTTCAAGGGCCGCGACATCCTGCGCCCGACGCCGGCCGACGCCACCGATCCCTTGCAGACCGCCTGCTTTCCCCTGGTCCCCTACGCCAACCGCATCGCCGGCGGCCGTTTCGCCTTCGGGGGCCGTGAGGCGGCGCTCGAGGTCCTGGCGCCCTTCGCCCCCAACGCCCTGCACGGCGACGCCTGGCGCGCACCTTGGAAAACGGTCCGCGGCGAGGGGGACGGCGTCGAACTGGCCTTCGACCATGCGGCCAGCGGCTGGCCCTGGGCCTATGAGGCGCGGCAGGTCTTCTCCCTGACCAGGACTGGCCTGACCATCAGCCTGTCGATCCGCAACACCGACACCGCGCCGATGCCGGCGGGCCTCGGCCTGCATCCCTACTTCCCCGCCGGCCCCAGCAGCCGCCTGACCGTCGAGGCCACGGGCGTCTGGACCGTCGACGAGACCCTGATCCCGACGCGGCTGGCGCCTCCCGCTGCGGTCCAGGACTGGTCCGCCGGCCCGCGCCTGGGCGAGGCGGCGGCGGTGGACCACTGCTACGCCGGCTGGACCCGGCCGGCGCGGCTGGCCTGTGGCGACCAGACCACCCTGGTTTCCGCTTCGGGAGCCGGCTGGCTGCACGTCTTTACCCCGGCCGGGGCCGGCTACGCCTGCCTGGAGCCGGTGACCCATCGGCCGGACGCGGTCAACGCCCCGACGGACGAAGCCTCCGGCCTGGTGGTGCTGGCGCCCGGCGAGACGCTGAGCATGAGCATGACCATCGCCCTGGCCTAGGGCCGCCGGCCTGACTATCGAAGCGGCGGCCATTATACCGCCGGTCGTCGGACCCACAAAAAAGGCGGCGTCGCTCGGAAGCCGCCGAAAACCGGCCAAATGCCCGAGCCCGTTGGCTTTGGCGTTGGCCCAGGCGGTGAGGATGTCGCCCCGCGCGTGGGTCGATGCGTTGGTCGATGGGCGGGCTTTGTTGGTCGAAAGCGCGCCGCGGCGACCAACGCCTCCGGCCGGGTCCCCGGCGGAGGTCGTCAGAGCCGATGAATATGTCTAGACATATTGCAAAAGCGCCCGGCGGACGGGGGTTTCAGCGGCCGATCAGCCGCGCCAGCCTGGCCGCGCCGTCCTCGATCTGGGCGGCCGTGGGCAGGGAATAGCTGAGGCGGATGGCGTTGGCGGCCGGGACCTCGGCGAAGAAGGGCTCGCCGGGCACGAAGGCGACGCGCTCCTCGGCCAGGGCCCGGGCCAGCAGGGCCTTGCCGTCCATGCCCTGCGGCAGCCACAGCCAGACGAACATGCCGCCCTGCGGCTGTGACCAGGTCACGCCCGGCGGCATGTGGCGCTCCAGGGCGGCCAGCAGCACGGCGGCCTTGGCGCCATAGGCGCCGCGCAGGGCGCCCAGGTGCTGGTCGTAGCCTTCGGACACGACGCTGTGGGCGACCATCTGGTTGATGGTCGAGACGTGCAGGTCGGCGCCCTGCTTGAGCAGCACCAGCTTTTCGATCACCGCCCGGGGGCCGCAGACCCAGCCCATACGCAGGGCCGGCGAGACGGTCTTGGAGAAGGTGCCGCAGAACAGGGTGCGGGCCTGCTCGATGGAGCCCCGGCGGGCGATGTCGAGGGACAGCAGGGTCGGCAGGGCCTCGCCGGCGAAGCGCAGTTCGCGATAGGCGGCGTCCTCGATCAGGGTCATGTCGAGGGTGTCGGCGAGGTCCAGCAGGGCGTGGCGCTCGTCCAGGGTCAGGCTCTGGCCGGTGGGGTTGGCGAAGTCGGGGACGAAATAGCCGAGCGGCTGCGGCGCGCGGCCGGCCATCAGGGCTTCGGGATCGACCCCGTCGGACAGGGCCCCTTCAGGCAGGTCGAGATAGGCCGGCTCATAGGCGTTGAAGGCCCCCAGCGCCCCCAGGTAGGTGGGCCGCGCCACCATCACGGTGTCGCCCCGGCTGAGGAACAGCTTGCCGAGCAGGTCCAGCGCCTGCTGCGAGCCGGCGGTCAGCAGGATGTTGTGCTCGTCGCAGGCGACGCCGTCGCGCGCCATCCGCTCAACGATCCACCGGCGCAGGGGCAGGTAGCCCTCGCTGACCGAATACTGCAGGGCCTGGCGGGCCAGGTCCGGCTGGCTGAAGACCTGGTCATAGGCCGCCTGGATGCGATCCGCCGGGAACAGGCCGGGGTCGGGAATGCCGCCCGCGAAGGACAGGATGTCGGGCTGGTCCAGCAGCTTCAGCAGTTCGCGGATTTCGCTGGCGTGGACGCGGGTCATGCGGTCGCTGAAACGAGAGGCCCAGTCGGGGGCCCGGTCGGGGGAGGAGGTGGTCATCTTGGGGAAGTCCGTATGTTTGCCGGCGGCCAGAGCCGCCCATGAGCCGCGCGCGCGGCTGCTCGCCTGATCAGTCCAGGGGCGTCATACGGTGAAGGTCTGTCCGGTGGCGGACTGGGTCATATCCAATCCCTAGCGAAGTTGGTGCGAGAAGAAAACCGTCCAATCGACCTTTATGAGTTCGCCTCGGGTCTCCCTTCTCCCCTCGCGGGAGAAGGTGGCCCCGAAGGGGTCGGATGAGCAACTGTGTTTAGGCTTGGTAGTTTGGTTGCCAAGTCTGGCCGGTGCGCAGCAAGGCGACGACGATGCCGAGCATGCGTCGTGCGACGGCGATGATGGCGACCTTGGGGCTTTTGCCGTTGGCGATGAGGCGCTGACGGAAGGCTCTGAGGACGGGGTTGTGGTGAGCCGCGGACAGGGCCGCCATGTAGACGACCCTGCGGACTTCGGCCCGGCCGCCCTGGGTGCGTCTGGCGCCACGTCGCCTGCCGCTGTCGTCGTCGAACGGCGCCAGGCCCACGAGGGCGGCCAACTCTCTTCGGTCCAAGTCGTCAAGTTCAGGCACAAGCGCCAGCAGGGTCTGGCTGAGCATGACGCCGCCGCCCTTGATGGACCGGATCAGCCGGTCCCGCTCGGCCATGCGCTGGTCTCCGCGCACCAGGTCGCTGAGCCGGAGGTCAATGACGGCCAGCTCGGCGGCGATCCGCTTGAGCCGCTGGACGGCCAACCGGCGAAGCGCCTTGTCGACCACCAGTTCGGTCTGGTTGCTCAGGCGAACCCGCTCCTCGATGCGTTGACGGCGCGCCGTGATCAACTCGGCCATCTGCTCGGCGAGAGGATCGTGCCTGGCCGGCCGGACCGGCAGCTGCTCGCCGTAGCGGGCCAGCATCAAGGCGTCCCTGGCGTCGTTTTTGGCTGGGCCGGCAATCCCGCTGGCGTACTGGCGAAACCGATGCGGATTGATGATGCGGACCGGCAAATCCGCCTTTCGCAAGGCCCGGGCCAAACCCCGCTCGCGTCCTCCCGTCGGCTCCAGAACCACCATCTTCACCGTCCAGGCCCCACAGCGCCTGATCAGCTCGGCCCAGCCGGCTTCATCGTTGTTGAAGCGACAGGCCTTCGTCTCCGGCCAGGTCGCCAGGTCCAGCCAGTCCTTGCTGACATCAACTCCAACCCAGACCTTCGTCTTCTCGGTCATCTTCGGCGTCCCTTCCTTGCGTGCGGGGTCTTGCCCCCAGCAACTGTTCGGGTTCAGGAAGAAGGCGACCGTGGCCCCAGCTCATCCACGGCTTGCAGGCCCCAGGGGGAACGGGCTCACGGTCACCGCCGCGGGACGGGTCATGACCCGTCCAGCGGCAACCGCGAACTTCGCAGATTTCAGACACACAAGGGGGCGCACAGGCTTCGGACACAGCCTGTCGCCGCCGCCTCTGTGCGGCTTGAAGACCTATCGACCCCTCATCCGGCGCTTCGCGCCACCTTCTCCCACAAGGGGAGAAGGAAACACTCACGGCAGCCGACCCAGTCTTGGCCACCTGCCTCCATATGCGATTGCCCTCCCCCCTCGAGGGGGAAGGCTTTTCCGGGACGGTCCGATGAAGAAGGATGAAGTTCCTCAAGAGACCGCCCGCACCTATGGCGGCGTCAAGAAGCTGCTCTATGCGGTCGACGACAGCGGCGAATACACCGAGGTGAACTCGGCCGGCTGGGAGCCGGAGACCTTCGCCACCGTCCAGGCCGTGGACGAGCTGAACCGCCTGCGCGACGAGGCCTTCGCCGACGCCAAGGCCGGGAGGGTGAGCCCGCTGGTCTACTGGATGTACGCCCGGCGCATGGAGCCGGCGACCCTGGCGGCGACCACCGGCCTCTGGGCCTGGCGGGTGAGTCGCCACTTCCAGCCCAAGGCCTTCGCCGGCCTCTCCGACAAGATCCTGGCCCGCTATGCCGAGGTCATGGACCTTCCTCTCGAACAGCTGCGGACGCTTCCCGCCGCGCCGGACGCTTGAGAATGACCGACTTCGCCCACCGCCAGTCGGCCCACTGCGAAAGCGGCGTGGTCGCCAACATGGTCAGCCACGGGGGCCTGGCCATGAACGAGCCGATGGCCTTTGGCCTCAGCTCGGCCCTGACCTTCGCCTACATGCCGATGATCAAGATGGCCGGCATGCCGCTGATCGCCTACCGCATGCCGCCCGGCCACATCATCAAGGGCATCGCCAAGCAGCTGGGCATGAGCTGGAAGCGCCAGACCTTCAGCGACCCGGCGGCCGGCAAGGCGGCGCTCGACGCCCAGCTGGACAAGGGCCATGCGGTGGGCCTGCAGACCTGCGTCTACTGGCTGCCCTACTTCCCGGAAGACATGCGCTTCCACTTCAACGCCCACAACCTGGTGGTCTTCGGGCGGGACGGCGACGACTACCTGATCAGCGACCCGATCTTCGAACAGCCGGTGCGCTGTGATTCGGCGTCCTTGCAGAAGGCGCGGTTCGCCAAGGGGGCGATGGCGGCCAAGGGGATGATGTACTACCCGGAAGGGACGCCGGGCGAGATCGACTACGCCACCGCCGTGCCCAAGGCCGTGCGGATGAACCGGCGGATCATGGTCGGGGCGCCGCTGCCGATCATCGGGGTCAAGGGCATCCGGTTCCTGGGCAGGAACATCGCCAAGGTGGCGGCCGGGGCGGATGCGGAAACGAAGCTGCCGCAGTACCTGGGTCACATCGTCCGCATGCAGGAGGAGATCGGCACCGGCGGGGCGGGCTTCCGCTTCCTCTACGCCAGCTTCCTGCAGGAGAGCGGCAAGATTCTTGGCAACGACCGCCTGAAGGAAGCCTCCGTCGCCCTGACCGACGCCGGCGACGAATGGCGGCGGTTCGCCCTGGTGGCGACCAAGATGGCCCGCAAGCGCCAGGCGCTGGACGTCAAAGAGTTGGACGCCATTCTCAACCGGATCGCCGACAAGGAACTGGCGATGTGGCAGGGGCTGAAGGGGATCTGAGACGGCGACCGCCCCAACGGTCCCTTCTCCCGCTTGTCGGGAGAAGGTGGCGGCCGAAGGCCGACGGATGAGGGCAGCACCGGCTTGTCCTGCACATCCAGGTTCTGGCGCGGTCAGCGCTGTCGCCAACCTTCAATAGCTGGCGCCGCCCTCATCCGACCCCTTCGGGGCCACCTTCTCCCGACAAGCGGGAGAAGGATCCGGGATTACGCGGCGCGCACCGTGAACGCCGCATACCGGCCCGCCTCATCGGTCGAGACGTGCAGCATCGTCTCGCCGGGCTGGGCCTGAGCCAGGAAGGCCGAAGGGGCCGCGGCGGTGCGGCTGTCATAGTAGGGCCGGCCGGCGCGGTAGTCGAAGGTGCGGCCGAGGCCGAAGGTGTCGCCGTCCAGTCCTTCGCCGACGCCGAGCACGGTTGTGGCCGGGTCGAAGGTCGCCACCCAGCCCATCAACGCATCACGGCTGGCGAAGAAACGGCACTCAGGCGCCTGCGCGCCCTCCCCTTCCGCCGTCAGCCACAGCCAGTGAGCGCCTTCGCCGATCGGCGCGTCCGGAGCCTGGTTCAGGCGTTGGCGGTGGATGGGAATCGGCTCCAGCACGATGTCGGCCGAGCCGATCAGGGCGGACTTCACCGTCCCCATCTTCAGGTCGAGCAGGGCCAGCTGCAGCACGGTCTCGAAACCGAAGGCGCGATTGCCCATGCAGGTCGAGCGGCCGGTCAGGCCGAACTGCTTGGCGACGTAGAAGCAGGCGGCGTTGCTGACGGTGTTGATGAAGCTGAGCGGCTTGGGCGGGAAGCCGTCGCGGAACAGGTGCTCCATGACCTCGACGGTGACCTCGAAGTCGCCGCTGCCGGTGGTGAAGTAGACGGCCGTCTCCGGCGGCGGGGCCTTGCCCTCCAGGCAGCGGGCGGCGCCGATCAGGGCGAGCGAGATGAAGCGGCCGATGCGGCGCACCGGCTGGCCCAAGGTCGTCTTGACGATCGGCTTGAGGTCGGTGAGCGGGCCGCCCTCTTCGCTAAGATAGTCACCGACACCGGCAATGCGGGCCTCAGTCATTGGCCACCACCAGGCTGGTGTTGTTGCCACCGAAGCCGAAGTAGTTAAGCAGGAAGGGCCCCTTGCCCACCGGGGCCCAGGTCTGGTTCAGCGCCAGGCCCAGCTCGCCGGGCTCGGCGCTGATGCCGGGCATCGGCGGCAGGCGCCCTCGTTCGATGGCGCCGCAGACCAGCAAAAGCTCGTTGAGGCCGCAGGCGCCGAAGGTGTGGCCGATGAAGGGCTTCATGGCCAGCATCGGCGGGACGGCGCTGAACACCCGGTGCATGCCGGCCGCCTCGGCCTCGTCGTTCAGCAGGCTGGCGGTGCCGTGGGCCTTGACCGCCAGGATGTCGGCGGCCTGCAGGCCGGCCGCGTCGAGGGCCTGCTGCATCACCGCAGCCACGGTCGAGCCGTCCGGGTTGGCGGCCGAGACGCCATGGGTGTCGCAGAGGTTGGCCCCGGCCCGCAGGTGGAAGCCCGATGGGCCCGGCGTCGCCCCGACCACCAGGGCCGAGACCCCCTCGCCCAGCACCAGCCCGGCGCGGGCGGCGTCGAACGGGCGCATGCCGCCCGGCGCCAGCAGGGCCAGCGACTGGAAGCCGAGCGCGGTGATGACGTTGAAGATCTCCAGCCCAACGATCAGGGCGTGGTCGATCAGCCCGTCGCGGATCATGGCGTCGGCGTAGATCAGGGCGTTGGCGCTGGAGGTGCAGGCGGTGTTGATCGTGTAGTCGGGCCCGCGCAGGCCGAACCGCCGGGCGATGGCCTCGGCCAAACCGCCCATGGCGGCGTTGATCATCAGCGGATGGGCGTCGGCCCCCGACGCCAGCTCGCGGGCGTAGATCGCCTCGGTCACCGAGATGTCGAGACTGGAGGTGCCGAGGAACAGGACGGTTCGCTCGCGCTGGGCGGGGTTGAGGTCCGAGGCGGCCAGGGCTGCTTCGATCACCGGCTCCAGCGCCCGCCACAGGCGGGTCTCGATGTCCTCCAGCGGCAGGCCGGCCAGCAGCATGCTGGGCACCTGCTCGATCTCCGCGCCCAGCGGCACGGGCGTCAGCCCCGGCGGCGGCGGGCCGGCCGGCAGGGCGTCGAGGTTTTCAGAAAGTGTGCGTCCGAGCGTCGTGTGCAGCCCGGCCCCGTGGAACCAGGCGCGCCTCATCCGCTCTTGCCACGCTCGGCCTCGATGAAGTCGGCCAGGGCGTTGATGGAGGCCAGAGCCTTGCGGGCGTCGGGGCCGCCTTCGATGCGCACCCCGTAGTGTTCCTTGACCGCCATGCTGATCTGCAGGGCGTCGAGGCTGTCCAGGTCGAGCTCGCCGCCGATCAGCCGCTCGTCGTCGCCGATCGAGCTGGGGTCCACCTCTTCCTTGTCGCACTCGCGCACGATCATCGCCTTGAGGTCGGCCAGCATTTGCGCGCGATCAGACATGCGTGAGCCCTACTTCTGATACCGGTGGACGAGCCAGGCCGCCCCCAGGGTGGCGGCGCCGAAGGCGGTCAGCTTAGCGAGCTCGCCCCAGATGTCCCCCACCCCGCCCCCGCGTAGCAACAACCCAAGGAAGCCGTCCAGCCCCCAGGCCATCGGCGAAAGGTCGGCGATGGCCTGCATGCCCTCTGGCATCACGAACTTGGGGATCATGATGCCGCCGAGCGCCGCCAGGACGATGGCGCCCAGCCCCGACGCCATCGTCGCCTGCTCGCTGGTGCGGGCGGTGACGGCGATGAGCAGGGCGAGGCCGAGCGCCGCCAGGCTGACCGCCGCTGACAGCAGAACGAGGGCGAGCGGGCTGCCGTTCAGCTGCAGCGCCTGGCCGCCGAACAGGGGCACGAGGAACATCCCCGCCGCCAGCATCAGCACCACCTGCACCTGGTTGACCAGGAAGTAGGGGATCAGCTTGCCAAGGAACTGGGTCACCGGCCCGACGTCGATGGTCGCCAGGCGCCGCTGCACGCCCAGCTGCCGCTCGCGGATGAAGGTGTTGGAGAAGGGGATGGAGACGAAGAAGATGGCGAACACCAGCCAGGCCGGCACGCTCTGCTGCACGGCCGAAGGGGAGTCGCCCGGGGCCGCCGGGGCGTAGGCGTAGGCGAGATCGATCTTGGGCGCCTCGACCTTCGGCGGATCGATCGGATAGCCGAACGGGTCCTCGGTGGGCAGGAAGGCGATCAGCTGCTGGGTGCGCTGCAGGCCGGTGGCTTCGCCGAGCGCCGCCAGCATCAGCTTCTCGGTGCGCTTGTCGGTGTCGGGGGCGACGGTGACGGCCAGCAGGGGCGGGGTCTTGGCGTCCGGCATGCCTTCCAGGCTGGCGCCGTAGCCCTTGCGGATCTCGATGGCGAAGGCGTAGCGGCCCTCGCGCAGGGCCTGTTTCATGTCGGCGGGCGCGGCTTGGCGTTTAATGCCGAAAGCCTCGTTTTTCGCCAGCGCCTCCTGCAGCAATTTCGACTTCGGCGTGGCGTCGCGGTCGATCAGCAGGACGTCGGCAAGATGGCCGGCGCGGGAGGCGAACAGGTCCTGCAGGGCCAGCGACATGATCAGGATGAAGACCAGCGGCAGGATGAACAGCAGGGCCAGGCCATGCAGGTCGCGGCGCAGCAGCCGCAGTTCCTTGATGATGGTGGCGACGAGCGGGCTCATGCCGCCGCCTCCGCCGCCGCCTGGTCGAGCAGGCCCAGGTAGAGGGTCTCCAGCCGGCTGACGCCGTATTCGGCGCGGGCGACCTTGAGGCCGGCCGCCTGCAGCTGGGCGATCACCGCCGGCAGGTCGGCCTGGCCGGCGAGGTCGAGGTCGACGCGGCCCTCGGCCGACCAGTCGGGCGACAGGGCGGCGAGGGTCTTTTTCGCCTTGGCGGTGGCCGGGGCGGCCAGGGTGACGGTCAGGCGGCGGGCGGCGGCGTCGGTGAGGAGGTCGGCGGTGCGGCCCTGCAGCACCAGCTTGCCGTGGTCGATGACGGCGACGGCGTCGCACAGCTGTTCGACCTCCTCCATATAGTGGGAGGTGTAGACGATGGTCACGCCGTCGGCCTTCAAGGCCTTGATGGCCTCCAGGATGGTCTGGCGCGAGCGGGCGTCGATACCGACGGTCGGCTCGTCGAGGTAGAGGATGCGCGGGGCGTTGATCAGGGCGATGGCCAGGTTCAGCCGGCGCTTCAAGCCGCCGCTGTAGGTCTCGGCCGGCTTGCCCAGCCAGTCCTCCAGCTGGGTGGCGGCGACGGCGGCGGCGCGGCGGGCCGGCCAGTCGGCCTTGGGGATGCGGTAGAGGCCGGCGAAGAAGGCCAGGTTGTCGGCCCCGCTCAAGGCCGGATAGAAGGCGAAGTCCTGCGGCGCCAGGGCGCCGGCGCGGCGCAGGGCCGAGGGGTTGGCGGCGGCCGAAACGCCATCGACGAGGATCTCGCCCGACTGCGGGGCCATCATCCCGGTCATCAGGGAGATCAGGGTGCTCTTGCCCGCCCCGTTGGGGCCCAGCAGGCCAAAGCAGCTGCCGCGCGCGATGCTGAGGTCGATGCCGCTCAGCGCCTCGCGCGTCGCGCGGGGATAGCGATGCGACAGACCCCGGACGACGATGGCCGGATCGTTCGCGGTCGGACTATTCGGTTGAGCGGACACGCATTTACCCCCGCCCCGGGCTTAGCGCAGGGGTGGCGCCACGTCACCGGGAAAGTCGCGCACCGGGCGATGCGCGACCTTCCCGCGCAGGTCAGAGCAGCCAGCCCGCCACCCCGGCCGTATGGTCGCCGGTCAGCTGGAAGGCGAAGTCGGCCAGGCTGTCGCCGTTGACGTCGAAGGCCACCGTGGTGCGGCCGGTTCCGGCGTCGTAGGTGCGGACCGCCTGTCCGGCGGTGTTGGTGAAGGCCGCGGCGAAGACGAAGGCCTGGTCGCCGCCCAGGCCGGCGTCGGCGTCAATGGCGGCGACACTGATCCGGTCGCCGGACCCGAAGGCGAAGTCGAGGATCAGGTCGCTGGCCGCCAGGCTGGAATCGGCCAGGGTGGTGAACAGGAAGAGGTCGGCGCCGACCCCGCCGGTCATGCTGTCTATGCCCTGGCCGCCGATCAGGGTGTCGTTGCCGTGGCCGCCTTCGAGCACGTCATTGCCGGCTTCGGCGGTCAGCTTGTCGTTGCCGGCCCCGCCCTGCATCAGGTCGTTTCCCGTCAGGCCGTACAGCAGGTCATTGCCGTCGCCGCCTTCCAGCGTGTCATCGCCGGCGTTGCCCTTGAGGCTGTCGTCGCCGGCCAGGCCCTGGATGACATCGGGGCCGGTCCCGCCGACCAGGGTGTCGTTACCCGATGTGCCGACGATGGCCGACGGCGGTGGGGCGAAGCCGAGGTTGAAGGCGGTGAAGGCCGAGGCCGCCACGTTCTTGATGAGGAACAGGGTGGTCCAGCTGTTGGCCCCGCCGTCGAAGTCGACCTGCAGCAGCACATTGGCGGCGCTGGCCGCCAGCTTCAGGAAGCCCGAGGTGAACGGATTGGCGCTGCCGTTCCAGCCGGTGAGGTTGTCGGTCAGGAAGTCGGTGAGGTCGAAGCGGTCGCCGGCATTGCCCGTCGCGAAATCGCTGAGGGTGACGAAGGCGGCCGTGTCGTAGTCGTCCTCAAGGTAGAAGACGTCCTGGCCCGCCCCGCCGGTCGCCGTGGCCTGGGCCGACAGTTCGAAGCGGTCATTGCCGTCGCCGCCGGAGCCGAAGGTCTGGCCGCCCGGCGCGTCGAGCCGCAGGATGTCGTCGCCGGCCCCGCCGTCGAGCACCACCTTGGTGGTGGCCGAGGCGTGGATGACGGTCAGGACGTCGTTCCCCAGGCCGCCGTAGAAGGTGTCGACGCCAGAATGGGTGTCGGAGAGACTGTCGGCGCCGTCGCCGCCGATCAGGGTGTCGTTGCCCAGGCCCCCGTCGGCAATGTCGTCGCCGCCCATCCCGTCCAGCCGGTCGTTGCCGTCCAGGCCGTGCAGGGTGTTGCCGGCGGCGTCGCCCGACAGGGTGTCGCCATAGGCCGAGCCGGTCAGGTTCTCGACGCCGCTGAGCGTGTCACGGCCATCGCCGACGGTATTCTGGGCGATTAGGGTGGCCAGGCGCACGGTCACCGCCCCGGCGGCGGACTCGTAGGAGGCGGTGTCGACGCCGTCGCCGCCGGCCAAGCTGTCGTCGCCGGCCTCGCCGTAGAGGGTGTCGTCGCCGGCCCCGCCGGTCAGGCTGTCGTTATCCAGGCCGCCGTACAGCGCATTGGCCGCCGTGTTGCCGATCAGGGTGTCGGTTCCGGCCCCGCCGACGGCGTTCTCGATGACCACCCCATTGGCGATGGTGAAGCCGCCGTAGATGCCCGTGGCGGTGGACAGGAAACCGCCGCCGCCCAGCTCGTACTGCAGGGTGGCCGGACGAAGGTCGATGGTCACGTCGACCCCTGCCCCGGCGATGATCCAGTCCGTGCCGCCGGTGTCCCAGATACAGCTGTAGAAGGTCCCGGCGGCGTTGACGGTGGGCAGGGCGTAGACGTCGTGGCCGCCATGGAAGCTGGTGTTGGCCCCGTACTTCTGCTGCAGCAGGGCGACGTCCAGGGCCATCATCGTGCCCTGGTAGCCATAGGCGTTGTCGCCCGAGGTTCCGTTCGGTCCGTCCGGGTTGCCGTCGTTGTAGGACATCGTGGTGTAGACGCCCTGGTTGAGGCCGAAATCGCCGGTCGTGTAGCCGGTGGCGATGTCGCCCTCGACGCCATGCATGACCTCCGAGCCGCCGCCGGTGTCATGCGGATGGGCCAGGCCCATGCCGTGGCCGAACTCGTGGATCAGGGTGATGAAGCCATAGCCGCCCTGGGCCAGCCCTTCCTCCGACCAGCTGTCGGCCAGGGTGTTGAACTCCCCGACCCCTTCGTTGGGCTCGCCGGGCGGACGCATGCGGCCGAGGATGACCGGCGCATTGGGGGTGGCGCAGAGCACCCAGTCGGCCTCGGCGTCGGTAGCCACCTCGACGAACTTCACATTGATGACGTTCTCGTACTGCGCGAAGGCGGTGAAGGCGGCGTCCTTGCCGAACTGTTCCCAGGTGACCGCGATGACCGGATCGTCGGGCAGGCCGTAGACGTCGCCGGTCTGGCCGAAATAGACGTGGATGACCTGCTGGCCGGCCCCGTTGACGACGCCGTCGGTGTCGACCCGCACGCCGCCCCAGTCGATGGCCGCCAGGGGGCCGCCGCCGCCAGCCGGCGGGGTGTCGTCGATCTGGGCGGTCAGGGTGTATTCGCCGATGTCGATGGGCAGATAGCCCTTCACGGCCACATGGTAGGTCCCGTCGGCGGGCGGGGTGAAGCTGGCGGTCTCGGTCGCCCCCATGCCGTTGCTGTCGTAGCTGGCGACCAGGACGCCGGCCGAATCATAGATCTCGAACATCAGGTCCGGACCCGTGCCCGAGGCGTCGGTGGGCGTCAGGGTGAACTGATAGGTGTTGCCGCTCGACAGGGTGGCGACGAACCAGTCCTGATCGGCCGGATGGTTGATGCTGGAGGTGATGCTGGTCCCCTCGTCGGCGTTGAGGGTGACGGTAGTGGTGTCGTCGTCGGGGATGTCGTCACCGGCCACGCCGATGATGGCGCTTGGTCCCACGCCGGCGCCGGCCGTGCGGAAAGCATCGTAAGCCATGGAATGTCCCTCTCCTGGCGAAGCCATCCGGCGGTCGGTGGGCTCGCCCCCTGTTGTGTTAGGATTTCATCAACCCAAGTTCGGCGAACGCGGAAGATCGGACTCGGTTCCGCCGCCGGCCGCGTCCGGTTCCGGCAGCCGGAAGACCGGCTCGCCCTCCGTCCAGGCCACGATGGCCAGGTGGTCGGGCGAGCGCCGCAGAATCTCGCCGGCCAGTTCCCGCGCCCGCTGATCGCCGGCGACGACGATCGACAGCAGGACCGGCTCGGGCTGGTCGGCGCGGGAGAGCTGGAAGATGTAGGCCTGCATGACGCGGCGCCGCGAGGAGGCCACGCCGCCGGGGAAAGGCGGCGTGGACCTCCCCAGGGGCGTCAGTTCTCTTGCGGAACCTCGCTCTCGGTGTTGCGGCGCTCCTTGGCGACCTTGCCGTTGGCCGACCCCTGGGCCGAGCCCTTGGAAGCCGAGCCTTGGGCGGCCCCTTCGGCGCTGACGGAGCCGGCCTTGCGGGCCTCACCCTGGGCGCGGCTGGCGGCGTAGGCGGCCTTGCCGCGGGTCTCGCCGGCGGCGCGGGCCGCCTGGCCACGGGTCTCGCCGGCCACCCGGGCGGCCTGGCCGCGCGCCTGACCGACCTCGCGGACGACGCCCGCGCGATCGACAGTGGCCGAGCCGGAACCGCTGGCGCCGGCCGAGCCCCTGGAGGTCCCGATCATGCCCGAAGCCGAGCCGGAGCCGGTCAGGGCGCCGCCCTGGCGGTCGATCGAGCCGGAGGCGGAGCCACTGGCGTCAGCGGCGGCGGCGCGTTCGGCGCGGGCCTTGGCCTTTTCGGCCCGGGCGCGGGCGCGTTCGGCGCGGGCCTCGGCGGCGGCTGTGGCGCGGCTGGAGGTGTCGGTCACGCGGTCACGCACGCCGCCCAGGTCGGGGCGGTCGAGGCTGCCGCTGCCGGTCAGCGAGCCGCCGGCCGAGCCGGTGGCGCCGCCGACGGTTCCGCCGACGCTGCCACCCAGGCCGCCGGAGCCGCCGAGGATCTGGGCGTTGGCCGAGCCGGCCGCCAGAAGGGCGCAGGCTGCGGCGGCGCAGAGGAAAGTCGTCTTCATGGGTTTTCTCCTTCGACCTTGAGGCCTGGCGCGCCAGAGCGCCTGGCCTCTCGAAGGGTTCAACGACGGGGCCCGGGAGCTTCTTCCCCCAGCCACGAAAAAATTCAGCGGCGGGGCGGCGGGGCCATGCGCAGCTCGGCGGCGACCAGGCCCCGGCCGTAGACACGGTCCGGCCCGCGCGGGCCAAGGTCCCGCGCCTCGGCCCCGAGGGCGGCGACCGCCTGAGCCGGTCCCCGGCCGCGCCGCAGCAGGGCCAGCTTGCCGGCCACCAGCGGAGCGGCGAAGGAGGTGCCGCGCAGTCCGGCGAAGCCGCCGCCGGGGCGGGCGGCGACCATGTCCGAGCCCGGGGCGGCGAAGTCGACGTGGGTCCCCCGGCAGGCCTCGGGCAGCACCCGGTCGCGGCGGTCGACGCCGGTCACCGAGATCACCTCCGGCCAGGCGGCGGGATAAAGGGGCGGTGCGGCCGGCCCGTCGTTGCCGACGGCGGCGACCAGCAGCACCCCCCTGGCGCTCAAACGTCGAACCATGGCCCGGACCAGGGCGTTCGGTGGGCCGACCAGGCTGATGTTGACCACCGGCACGCCGGACGCCTCCATCCAGCCAAGCGCCCGGGCCACCGCGTCAGCCGAGCCGCCGGTCGGGCCGGCCCCATAGACGTCGGCCGCCAGCACCACGGCGCCGGGTGCGGCGCCGCGAAAGCCGCCGGCCTGGCCGGCCAGCAGGGAGGCGGCGGCGGTGCCGTGGGCGGCGGGCCGTACGCCGCCGGGCGCGAAGCCGCGCTGCTCGATGCGGGCGACGGCCAGGGCCGGGTGGCGGGCGTCGACGCCGGTGTCGACAAGGCCGACGCGCACCCCCCCACCGCCGCCGCCCTGGAAGCCGGCGGCGACCGCGGGCGCGGCCGCAGCCAACGGCAGGGGCGCCGTCTCGCCGGCCCCGGAGTAGATGTGGTTGAAGTCGTAGTCGCCGGCCGGGTCGGCCTGGCGCAGCCGCCTGAGCGCCTGGCGGGCATTGAGCCTGGCCGGCGGGGCGAGAATGACCGTCTCCAGCCCGCCCTCCAGCGTCTCGCGGCGCAGAATGCTGAAGCCGGCGGCCTGGGCGGCGGCCAGGGAGGCCATGCTGGGCGCGATGCTGAGGATCTGGCCGCGCACCACCGGGCCGCCGCGCTCGTCGACGTCAATCTCGCGCGGGTTGCGGCGGATCAGCTCGCGCAGGGCGTCGACACGCTGGCTGGTCAGGTCGCTCACCCGGCCGGTGACGTCATCGACGCCGTCCAGGGTTCCGGTCACCCGGCCTCCGACCTCGCCGCCCGTCGGCAGGCCGCCGCCAGTGGGCAGACCGCCACCGCCGGGAAGGCCGCCTCCGCCGCCCGGGATCGACGGCAGCTGGGCCGCCGCCGGACCGGCCAGCATCAGGACGAGCGCCAGGGCCGCGCCGAGCCCCGGTTTGCCTGGTTTCTGCACCATCGCGGTCGCCTCCTTACCGCCGGCCGGTGTCCGCGACCTCCACCGGAGGCGGGGGGTTGCAGGATCGGCCGGCACAATATCTCTATTCTGACGGAAGAAACGTCCCGTGGTCGTCGTTTCATCCCTGAAGAGGTGAAATCCTTGGACCCGTTCGAACGCGGGATCGTCGATCTGCTGCCCCGCCTGCGCCGATTCGCGCGGGCGCTGGCGGGGTCGTCGGCCGACGCGGACGACCTGTGCCAGATCGCCATCGAGCGCGCCCTGGCCCGACGGGCCCAATGGATCGCCGGCACGAGACTGGACAGCTGGACCATGCGCATCATGAAGAACGCCTGGATCGATGAGACCCGCAGCCGCAGCCGCAAGGCCCGGCTGTTCGACGCCCCCGAGGCGGGCGAGCGGGTGGCCGATCCCCATGTCGCCGGACCGTCGGAGCGGGACGACGCCTATGCTGTGGGCCAGGCCATGGCCCGGCTGCCCGACGAACAGCGGCTGGCCGTCGCCCTGGTGCTGGTCGAAGGCCTGTCCTACGCCGAGGCCGCCGAGGTCATGGAGATCCCCTCCGGCACGGTGGCCAGCCGGGTGGCGCGCGGCCGCATGGCGCTGATGGCGCAGCTGGAGGAGGCCCCGGCATGACCAGCGATCCCCACATCGGCGACGAGACCCTGATCGCCTATCTCGATGGCGAGCTGGACGAAGCGGGCATGGCGGCCATCGACGCCGCCCTGGCCACCGACGCCACCCTGGTCGACCGGCTGGAAGCCCACGCAGCCCTCGCCGAGCGGGTGCGGGCCGCCTATGCTCCGGTGGTCGACGAGCCGCTGCCGGCCAGCCTGACCGACCTGATCCAGCCGGAGGCGGCCCCCGAGGCCGCCAAGGTCGTCGACCTGGCCAGCCGGCGAAAGCTGCGGCCGCCCTATGAGTGGTGGGGGGCCATCGCCGCGACCCTGGTGGTCGGGGTGATGTTGTTCGGACGGGAGCTTCCCCTGGCCTCCCGCGACCCCATCGGCAAAGACATGACGGCGCGCGGCCAGTTGGCGGAAGCCCTGACCGTCCGGACCAGCGGCGGCGGCGGCGGCGGGGCCAAGAGCGTCGCCATCGGCCTGACCTTCAAGGATCGCGACGGCCGCTACTGCCGCACCTTCGCTCTGGAAGGCATGTCCGGCCTAGCCTGCCGCGAGGGCAAGGCCTGGAAACTGGAAGTCGCCGTCCGCCAGCCGGCGTCGGCGAAGTCCGAATACCGCATGGCGTCCAGCGTGACGGCGACGCCGGTGCTCAATCGGGTCGACGAGCTGATCGCCGGCGAGGCCCTGGACGCGGCGCAGGAGAAGAAGGCCGTGGCGTCCGGCTGGCGATGACTGTCGGGCGCCCGACAAATACTACGGCTCCGGCAGCTTTCCCGCGACATACTGGCGCGCGGCATCGTTATCGCTGAAATAACCCCGCCGCTTTAACACTCCGAAAGCTACCCTCCCCTCTGATGGACCTGTCGGAGGGTTTGCTCATGCGATTGAAGAGATTTGCGGCCGTGGCCGCTGTCACCCTGCTTGCGGCGCCGTTGGCGGCCGGGGCCGAGGGCGGCTGGGAGATGGGGTCGGTGGCGGTGACGCCGACGGCGGCGGCCGGCTCGGCGGCGGTGTTCCACCGCTACATGAGCGACGTCTCGGCCCTGAACGGCCAGTTCCGCAATGCCGCCGGCGTCGCCGAGGCGGTCAAGCGGGCGGCGGCCTACGATCCCCAGCAGCTGCAGCAGGGCATGGTGGTCTACGCCGCCTTCACGGCCCTGCAGGAACCGACCTTCGTCGCCTCGATCAAGGAGATGGAGACCCGCTACGGCCGCGATCAGGTCCTGAACCTGCTGAACAGCGATCCGACCGGCATCATCAACCTGCCAGGGGCGCCCCAGGCCGGGGCCATGGCCGAAGCGGCCCTGAAGGCCGAGGGCGACGCCGTCCTGGCCTCCGGCCGCTCGGTCAAGCAGGCCTCCTATGACCTGCAGCACCAGCCCTGGTCGAAGACCGCCATCCCCAACGCCCCGCGCCGCCTGGCCGAGGCCAAGGCCCTGGCCCGCATCGTCCAGCCCAGCGACGCCGACGCGGCGAAGCTGATCAAGGCCGTCAACACGCCGTCGGCCCAGGGACAGGGCTGGGACGCGCGGGTCAGCCCGGTGGTCGCCAACGGCCTGGCCCTGGCCGCCCGCATGGCCCTGGGTGAGACGCTCGACACCCCGCAGTCGCTGGCCCTGCTGCAGGACGCCCGCAGCGGAACCTGCCTGAAGATGGCCAAGCTGAACTTCCACATGTGCCTGTCGGTGGCCGGCCCCAACTATGAGGACGTCTACTGCGTCGGCCAGCACGCCCTGCTCGACACCGGGACCTGCGTGGTCAAGGCGGCCGAGGGGCTCTGAACCCCCGGAGACAAAGAAAAACGCCCCGGAGCGTGAACTCCGGGGCGTTGATCGTTCAGCGGCCGCCAGCGATGCGCGCCGCAGAGGTCTAGTTCCGGAACACGGCCGCCATGGACGGGTCCTGCGGCATGTCGCGGTACTGGCGCAGCTCGTTGCGGCCGACCACCATGTGGTGGACCTCGTCCGGACCGTCCGCGATGCGCAGGGTGCGGGTCTGGGCGTACATCCGGGCCAGCGGGGTGTGCTGCGAAACGCCGAGCGCGCCGTGCATCTGGATCGCCTGGTCGATGATCTCGCAGACCCGGACCGGCACCATGGCCTTGACCATGTGAATCCAGATGCGAGCCTCCTGGTTGCCGAGCACGTCCATCGCCTTGGCCGCCTTCAGCACCATCAGGCGCATGGCCTCGATGTCGATGCGGGCCTTGCTGATGATCTCGATGTTGCCGCCCAACTGGACCAGCTGCTTGCCGAACGCTTCACGCTTCAGGCCGCGGGTGACCAGATAGTCGAGGGCCTTCTCGGCCGAGCCGATGGCGCGCATGCAGTGGTGGATGCGGCCCGGACCCAGGCGCAGCTGCGAGATCTCGAAACCCCGGCCCTCGCCCAGCAGCATGTTGCTGGCCGGCACCCGGACGTTGTCGAAGATGATGTGCATGTGGCCGTGCGGCGCGTCCGGATCGCCGAACACATGCATGGCTCCGACGATTTTCACCCCGGGGGCGTCGGTGGGGACGAGGATCTGCGACTGGCGGTGGTTGGCCGGGCCGTCGGGGCTGGTCTGGACCATGGTGATCATGATCTTGCAGCGCGGGTCGCCGGCGCCGGAGATGTAGTGCTTCTCGCCGTTGATGACGTACTCATCGCCGACCAGGGTGGCGGTGGTGTTGACGTTCTTGGCATCGGACGAAGCGGAGTGCACCTCGGTCATGGCGAAGGCCGAGCGGATCTTGCCTTCCAGCAGGGGCTTCAGCCATTTTTCCTTCTGCTCGGGCGTCCCGACCCGTTCGAGGACTTCCATGTTGCCGGTGTCGGGGGCGGCGCAGTTCATGACTTCCGACGCCATGCGGTTCTTGCCCAGCTCGACGGCGATGTAGGCGTAGTCGAGGTTCGAGAGGCCCTCGCCGGTCTCGGCGTTGGGCAGGAAGAAGTTCCACAGGCCCTCGGCCTTGGCCTTGTCCTTGGCCGCTTCGAGCACTTCCAGCTGACCGGGCGCATAGGACCAGATGTCGGCCTTGCCCTCGCCGAGGCGCTCGAACTCCTCGCTCATCGGGTTGACCGTTTCGGCGATGAAGCGCTTGACGTGCTCCAGCAGCGGCAGGGCCTTGGACGACATGCGCAGGTCGTTCAGCTCGTCCTGCGGGTTCAGATTGAACGACGACTGAGCCTTGGTGTGGACTGCGGTCATTGGAGTGTCTCCCTGTCGGCCGCTCTGACGGCCTTGATCTATGCATCAGTCAAACAGTTGTTTGAATGCACAATGCACGAGGGTTACGCATAGGGCAAGCGAAGGTTTGGAGACGGGGTTGGCGGACGGGCCAGACTCGCCCACGATGGGCCCATGAATCTCAAAGGCAAACTGCTCAAGGGCCGCTACGTGCGGCTGGAACCGATCACCCCCGAGCACCGCGAGGAGCTCAAGGGCGCCGTCGACTGCGATCCCGAGGCCTGGGAGATCATGTCGGTCAACGGCTGCGGTGAGGGCTTTGAGGACTGGTGGGGCGCGCTGAAGGGCGAGACCGAGCGCGGCGAGCGGATCGGTTACGCCATCCGTCGCTTAAGCGACAACCGGGTGGTCGGCACCAGCTCCTTCCTCAACATCCGGCGGCTGCACAAGGGCGTCGAGATCGGCTCCACCTTCCTGCATCCAGACGTGCGGTCCGGGCCGGTAAACCCCGAGAGCAAGCGGCTGCTGCTGGGCCAGGCGTTCGACGCCGGGGCGATCCGGGTCGAGTTCATGATCGACGAGCGCAATTCCCGCAGCCAGGCGGCGGTCGAGAAGCTGGGCGCCACCCGCGAAGGCGTGATGCGCAACCACAAGATCACCTGGACCGGCCATGTCCGTGACACCGTCGTGCTGTCGATCACCGACGACGACTGGCCGGCCGTGCGCGACCGGCTGGACTTCCGGCTGCGCGAGACCTTTGCGTGAGCGAGGGCCGGCCGCCCGCCGAGCCGTTGATCGGCCGTCACCTGGCGCTGGAGCCGCTGGACGAAAGCCACCGCGAGGCGCTGCGGGCGGCCTGCGACGCCGACCAGGCGATCTGGGAAATCTACCCCTATTCGATGGCCGGCGAGCATTTCGATGGCTTCTGGACAGGCGCCCGGACACAGCAGGCGGCCGGGACGCTGCTGCCCTTCGCGGTCATGCGGGAGGGGCGGTGCGTCGGCATCAGCTGCATGAAGCTGGACGCCCGCAACCGCGGCCTCGACATCGGCGGCACCTACTATCACCCGGACGTACGGGGCACGGCGGTCAACCCGGAGGCCAAACGCCTGCTGATGGGCCATGCCTTCGACCACGGCGTGCGGCGGGTCGGCTTCAAGGTCGATGCGATCAATGCCCGCAGCCGGGCGGCGGTGCTGAAGCTGGGGGCGACGCAGGAAGGCATCCTGCGGGCCGACACCCTGACCTGGACCGGCCGCATGCGCGACACCGTGGTGTTCTCGGTGCTGGCGGACGAGTGGCCGGCGGTGCGCGACCGGCTGGACGCGCGACTGGCGGCCTTCGGCTAGCCGGCGCCCCGGCCAGGCTGAACTTTCGCCTGCCCAAAACGTTTGCTTAATCCCAGCGACACCATGTCGCGCAAATTCACCATGTGCGCGGTAGAGTTTGTTCACTACGTCGCGCCAGAGTGGCGTTATGACTGCGCTAGCCTGCATCCGTGTATTCATCGGCGCCGACCTGGCGACCGACAAGGTCGACGCCCTGGCGCCATTGATCGCCAAGGTCGGCTCCGCCTTCCTTGACGGCCGTTGGAAGTGGCCGCGCCGTCACGGGGTCGCGGCCCCGTTCGCCTTCCTGCTGACCGACCCACGGGTCGAGCGGCTCGATCCCAATGACCTGCGCTCGCTGGCCGGGGAGCTGCAGCACCGCCTGTTCGGCGACCATGGCGAGGGCGAGGTCTGCCTGTTGATGCTGGAAGGCGACCAAGCTGAGATTCAGCGCTTCGCCGCCGCCGACCGCGACACCCTCAGCCGCCTGCTGCAGGGCGAGGACGTCGGCCTGGCGGGCCGGCTGACCGAGATCGCCCCCGAGGGGGCCCGCGTGCTGCTGCCCGACGCCGAGCGCGACGGCGGCGATACGCCGCCACACCGCGCCCTGCGCATGCCCCCTGCGTCCAAGCCCCTCGAGCCGGTGCTGTGGCGCGGGGTCTACAACGGCGGCAAGAAGGTCTTCGTCGGCTCCTTCGTCTCCACCTATGAAGGGCGCTCGGCGGCCGACGAGGAGCGGACCCAGATGTGGGACATCGAGGGCCTGCTGGCCGCCCGCCAGGCGCTGCGCACCCTGAAGTCGGGCGTGGTGTTCTGCCCGATCAGCTACAGCTGCCTGATGCGGCCCAGCCTGCGCGACGGCTACCTGCCGGCCCTGGACGCCTTCGACCCGGCCGACCGGCAGCGGATGGTGGTGACCATCTATGACATGCCGCGCCAGCCGAGCTTCCCGGCCCTGCGCCAGATTCGCACCCTGATCGAACCCTACTTCGCCTACACCGACTTCCAGATCACCGACCCCGCCTTCGACGTCGCCCACCTGGCCCGCGAGACGGTCAGCAGCGTCACCCTGCGACTGCCGACCGCCGACCGGCGCGACCGGCTGACCGCGATGCGCACCTTCCTGAGCCGAAACGACGCCTTCCGCCGGGCCGAGGTCTGGCAAGGCATGACCAACGTCGAGACCGCCGAGGAAATCCAGCTCACCCTCAAGGGCAGGGCCCCCTTCCTGTCCGGTCCGGCGATCAGCGACCAGATGAACATGGCGATCGGCGCCCAGGCGGCCGAACTCAAGCACCTGCCGCTGCATGATCGCCACCGGGTGCTGATGTTGGCCAGCTAGGCCGTCAGGGGTGGGGCTGGCGGCTGTAGGTCCAGTCCATCCGCTCGAGCTTGCCGTTCATCATCCCCTCGATGGCCGGGCAGTAGCCGGCGCCGCAGCGGCGCAGGATGACCCGTTGCGGGAAGTCGTGGGCCAGGTTCTCGAACACCCACTCTTCGGCGGTGGCGGACTTCAGGGGGAAGGTCACCGGCGGCTGGCGGCCGACGATGGCGGTGAAGGCCAGCTGGCCGTCCTTCTCGTCCAGCCGCATGAACTCGACCTGCGCCCGACCCTTGTCGACAGTGCGGCCGATGCCCGGCATGACCCCGCCGTCGGCGGCCAGCCAGGTCTCGGTGACCACTGAGCCGTCCGCCTGCTCGGCGCGCCAGCCACCCGTCAACCAGGCGAGATTGGCCAGGCCGGCGGGCTCGGCGGCCAGGCCGGGGGCCAAGGCGGCAAGGGACAGGGCCAGGCCGGCGGCCAGGGGGGCGAGGAACTTCATCGGGCGTCTCCGTTGCGTTCCGTCATACAGCATGGCGCCCCAGACCCCGGCTTGTATCGAAGCGACAGCTCAGCCGTCCACCAGGCTCACGGCGAGGCCGGCCTGGGACTTGAGGAACTGCGTTGGCGTGCAGCCGAGGAAGCGGCGAAAGTCGCGGGCCAGCTGCGGGTGGTCGAAATAGCCGGCGGCCTGGGCGGCGTCGGTCCAGCTGGCGACGCCGGGCTCGCTGAGGGCCTCGAACACGCCGCGGAAGCGGAAGATGGCGGCCAGCATGCGGGGCGGCGCGCCGACGATGCGGGCGAAGCGGCGCTGCAGGTCGCGGCTGGCTTCGACCGGCTGGCCGGCCTGCAGCTGGGCGACGGCGGCCTCGACGATGGGGTCGCGTGGGGCGGGGTTGGCGGCGATGCGGGCGGCGACATGGTCCTGCACGGCGGCCAGGCGAGCGGCTTCGTCGAGACCTGTCAGGTCCAGGCCGGTATCCATCGGCGTGCGGCGGTCGGTGTAGCGGCTGGCCGCCTCGCCGAGGTAGCCGAAGGCGCCGGCCGGGTGGAAGCGCACGCCGATCACCCCGGCCGGCCCATCGGCGCGAAGATGCAGCGGCCGGGTCAGCTGGCCGGCGAAGACCACCGGGGCCTGGCGGAAGGTCTCACCGCCGAGGCCACGCTCCAGGTAGGGCTGGCCGACATGGACGATCAGCTCGCTGCAGCCGTCCGGGGCGATGCGCTGGTCCTCGGCTTCCGCGCCGCCTTCGAACAGCCAGACGCAGCGGACGTGGGCCGCAAGATCGGCGCGGGGCGCGAACTCCTCGTAGCGGGGGATCACTTCGCCCGGCGGGCGCGGAAGAAGCTGCGTAGCAGCTCGGCGCTCTCCTCGGCCAGGACGCCGCCGGTCACCGACGGCCGCCAGTGGCAGGTGGCGCCCTCGAAGAAGCGCGGGCCGTGGACGACGGCGCCGCCCTTGGGGTCCTCGGCCCCGAACACGACCCGGCCGAGGCGGGCGTGGCTGATGGCCCCGGCGCACATGGCGCAGGGCTCCAGGGTGACGACCAGGGTCAGGTCGGTCAGGCGGTAGTTGCCAAGCTTGGCCGCCGCTGACCGGATGGCGGCGATCTCGGCGTGGGCGGTGGGGTCGTGGCCGCCGATCGGATGGTTGGCCCCGACGCTGACGATATGGCCGCTGACCGGGTCCATGATCACCGCGCCGACGGGGGTTTCGCCGGCTTCGGCGGCGGCCCGCGCCTGGTCGAGAGCCAGCCGCATCAGCGATTCGTCAGAAGGGAGCAAGCTGGCGGCGTTCATGCTATAGGGCGGGTCCGACCGTCGGGAGACGGCCCAAGTCCTACTATGGAGCGGCGAACATGGCTGCGGAAGACTACGAAGACGAACCCATGCCCTACGACGCCAGCGACAGGGTCGCGGAGGGCGTCGAGAGCGAGGGCCACGACCGGGTGGCCAAGGTGCTGGCCCGGGCCGGCGTCGGCTCTCGCCGCGAGGTCGAGCGGCTGATCGAGGCCGGGCGGGTGGCGATCAACGGCAACCTGTTGACCACCCCGGCCATCAAGGTCGAGCCCGACGACATCCTGACCGTCGACGGCGAGGTGATCGCCGGGGCCGAGGCGACGCGGGTGTTCCGCTATCACAAGCCGGTCGGGCTGGTGACCACCCACGCCGACCCGAAGGGCCGGCCGACGGTGTTCAGCGCCCTGCCCGAGGGCCTGCCCAGGCTGATCTCGGTCGGACGGCTCGACCTGGCCTCCGAGGGCCTGCTGCTGCTCACCAACGACGGCGGCCTGACCCGGGCGCTGGAGCTGCCGTCGACGGGGTGGAAGCGGATCTACCGGGCCCGGGCCTATGGCGACGCGACCCAGGCCAAGCTGGACCGGCTGAAGGACGGCATCACCGTCGAGGGCATCCGCTACGGGGCCATCGAGGCCAAGCTGGACAAGGTGACGGGCAGCAACTGCTGGATCACCGTCACCCTGGCCGAGGGCAAGAACCGCGAAGTGCGCCGGGTGCTGGAGGCCATCGGGCTGAAGGTCAACCGGCTGATCCGCCTGGCCTACGGGCCGTTCTCGCTGGGGACGCTGGCGCCAGGCTTTGTCGAGGAGGTCGGTCCCCGGGTGATCCGCGAGCTGCTTGGCGAGTACATCGACGAGGCCAACACGCCGGTCGGCAACACCGTGCAGTACAAGGCCCCGGCCGCCGCCCAGTCGCGGCGCGACCCGAGCCTGGGCTCGACCTCCAAGGTGGTCGGCGAGCAGAAGCCGGAGAAACCCGTCTACAAGGCCGGCTGGGCCAAGCCGAAGAAGAAGGCGGTCAACCACGTCATGCCCAAGCGGCCGAAGGCGAAGATCGTCGCCGACTTCGGGCCCGGCAAGCGCGAGATCAAGGCCGTCCCCTTCCGCGCCAACACCCCCCTGACCGACGCCGACCGCGCCTCCAGGAGCCACAAGGTCGCCGCACCGCCGACGACCGGCCGGCCGCCGCCGAAGGACCTGCGACCGCAGCACTTCAAGGACCGGGAAGCCGCCGCGGCGGCCGAGGACGCCAAGGCCCTGGCCCTGCGCAAGGCGCTGGCGGGGCTGGACGACGGACCTGGCAAGGGGCGTGGCGGTCCGGGCAAGCCGTTCGGCAAACCGGCGGGCAAGTTCGCCGGCAAGCCGGGTGAGAAGCCGGCCGGGAAGTTTGCCGGCAAGGCCGCTGAAAAGGCCGGCGACAAACCGGCCCGGACCTTCGCCGGCAAGCCGGACAAGCCCGCCAAGCCCCTGGGCCGACACCTGGAAGGCAAGGCCAAGGGCCACTGGTTCACGGCGCCCGGCGAAGCGGCGACCACCCGGCCGGCTCAGGCTCCGGCCAAGGGTGCGGGCAAGGGCGGCAAGCCGCGTCCCGCTGGGGCGAAGCCGACCGGCAAGCCGACCGGCGGACCGCGCAAGGGCCGCTAACGGGCCGCTTTCAGTCGGTCCTGGACCTGGCGGCGGTAGCTGCGGCTGACCCGCAGGGTCTGGCCGGTGGTCAGCCGCAGGTTGGCGTCGCCGCCGTCCAGCAGGGTGAGGTCGCGGATGCGGCCCGAGGCGACGATGACCCGGCGATGGATGCGCAGGAAGCCGGCCGGGTCGAGCCGCGCCTCCAGGCCACGCGAGGTCTCGCGCAGCAGATGGACGGCCGGGCCGGCGTGCAGGGCCAGGTAGTTGCCCTGGGTCTCGATCCAGTCGACCTCGGCCAGCGGCAGGAGGGTCTGGCGGCCCCTGGCCGTCACCGTCACCTGTGTCAGCCAGGGCGTCGCGGGCGCCGGCGCTCGCAGGCGGCGCAGGCCGTGGGCCAGGGCGATGAACAGGCCGATGGCGTAGGTCATCAGCGGCCAGTCGGCCGCCAGGTCCTGGCGCAGGCCGACCAGCAGCGGCCGGTGATCCGGCTCGAGAAACCAGGCGGCCAGGGGGTTGGCCAGCAGGATCAGGCCCGCCGCCAGGCCGGCCGCGGCCAGGGCGTGCAGGACCAGGCGGCGCCAGGGCGTCGACCCGCCAACGGGGAACCGCTCGACCAGCGCCAGCAGCCACGGCGTCACCGAGGCGCCCATCAGGGTGGCGACGAGGATGCGCATCGCCTCACGGTCCCAGGCCAGGGTCTGGCCGGCGTCCAGGGCCGAGGCGACGTTGCCGGGCTCCAGCAGCAGCAGGAAGGCCAGCCACCAGGCGGCGCCGAGCGCCAGCCGTCCCGGCCAGCGGGGGCCGGTCCAGCGTGGCGAAGAGGAGGCGTCGGCCAGGGACATGGCGCCACCTTGCGGCGCTCTCCCGGGGCTGTCCAGCCGGTGTTGGTCCGGCCATGGGTGGGGCTGTCACCGCTGTCCTCAACGCCCAAGACTGGGTCAGCCGCCGTAAGTGTTCCCTTCTCCCCTTGTGGGAGAAGGTGGCGCGAAGCGCCGGATGAGGGGTCGATAGGTCTTTCAACCGCGCAGAGGCGGTGGCGACAGGCTGTGTCGGAGGCCGGTGAGCCCCCTTGTGTGTCTGAAATCTGCGAAGTTCGCGGTTGCCGCTGGACGGGTCATGACCCGTCCAGCGGCAACCGCGAACTTCGCAGATTTCAGACACACAAGGGGGCTCCCCGGTCTCTGACACAGCCTGTCGCCACCACCTCTGCGCAGCTGAAAGACCTATCGACCCCTCATCCGGCGCTTCGCGCCACCTTCTTCCACAAGGGGAGAAGGAACCGCTCACGGCGGCTGACCCGGTCTTGGTCACCTGCCTCCATATGCGATTGCTCTGCCTGCCGCGGGTGGGGCCGGCGCATGTCCGCGCCGCATTATTCCCGACGCACTTTCGACATGGCGAGGGTCTTCAACCGCCGCGCCGCTCCTTGTGGATTTCGCTGATGAGCCGCCGCGTCCTGCTGGTCGAAGACGACGCCGACACCGCCGACTATGTGCTGCGCGGCCTGCGCCAGGAGGGCTTCACCGTCGAGCATGTCGCCGACGGCCGTGACGGCCTCTACCTCGCCACCACCTCCAGCTTCGACGCCATCGTCATGGACCGCATGGTGCCGGGCATGGACGGCCTGGCCGTGGTCAAGGCCCTGCGGGCGGCGGAGATGGTGACGCCCGTCCTGTTCCTCAGCGCCCTGGCCCACCTCGACGAGCGGGTGAAGGGCCTGCGGGCCGGCGGCGACGACTATCTGACCAAGCCGTTCGGCTTTTCCGAACTGTCCGCGCGGCTTGAGAACCTCATGCGGCGCGGCGCGCCGGCCCTGAAGGAGACGGCGCTGGCCTGCGGCGACCTCACCCTCGACCTACTGAGCCGCCGGGTGACGCGCGAGGACCGGGTCATCGATCTGTTGCCGCGCGAACTGAAGCTGCTGGAATACCTGCTGCGCCACCGCGACCGGGTGGTGACCCGCACCATGCTGCTGGAAGAGGTCTGGGATTACCGCTTCGATCCCCACACCAGCCTGATCGACACCCACGTCAGCCGCCTGCGCAAGAAGATCGACGAGGGCTTCGACGCCCCGCTGCTGCACACCCTGCGCGGCACGGGCTACCGACTGTCGGCGACGCCGTGAGGGACCGCTTCCGGATCAGCGCCCGGCCCGGCGTGCTGGCCGCCGTGCTCGGGGTCTGCGTCCTGCTGCTGCTGGGCGTCAGCCTGGCCGCGGTCGACGTCGCCGGCGAGCGCCAGATCGCCCACCGCCAGCAACTGGTGGCCGAAACCGCCCGCGACTACTTCGTCGCCTTCGCCCACGAAGAGGGCCTGCCGGCCATGGCCCGGGCGCTGGACCGGCGGGCGCGGATGGAGGAGGGGGCCTTCACCTTCGCGGTGTTCGATGACGACGGCCGGCTGCTCGGCGGCGAGGCCCTGCTGGCCTCCACCGCCCTGCCGGCCCCCGGCTACAACATCGTCGACATCGGAAAGCGCCGCTTCGAGGTGCTGGTCCAGCCGATGGCGACCGGCGGCACATTGGCCATCTTCGAGGACCTGGCCGACCGGGGCGCCTTCCGCCGCGCGGTGCTCAGCGCCGTCGGCCTGGCTCTGTTCCCCGGCCTGCTGGCCATCGCCGCCGCCAGCCTCTGGCTGCAGCGGCTGTTGGTGCGGCGGGCGCGGGGGCTGGCCGAGGCGGCCGAGCGGATCGCGGCCGGCGACCTGTCGGCCCGGGCTCCCGCGATGCCCAATGGCGACGTCTTCGACGATCTCGGCGCCTCGGTGAACGCCATGCTGGCGCGCATCGAGACCCTGCTGGCCGACCTGCGGCTGGCCACCGACAGCCTGGCCCATGACCTGCGCCTGCCCCTGGCCCGGGTGCGCGCCGCCCTGGCCCAGGCCGCCGACCCGGCCCTGGCCGAACCCGAGCGCCTGGCCCAGATCGAACGGGCGGTGCTGGGGGCCGACGAGATCCTGGCCACCCTCTCGACCCTGCTGGAGATCGCCCGCGCCGAGAGCGGCCTGTCGGCCGATAGCATGAGCCAGGTCGACCTGACGCAGCTGGTCGCCGAGATCGCCGAGCTGTTCGCCCCGATGCTGGAGGACGCCGGCCAGACCCTGACCCTCGACCTGCACTACCGGCCGACCCCGGCCCTGGTCCACGCCCTGCTGCTGCGCCAGGCGCTCGGCAACCTGCTGCACAACGCCTCGCGCTATGCCGGACCGGGGGCGACGATCCGGGTCGGGCTGGCGGCCGATGGCGGGCGGGTGCTGCTGTCGGTGACCGACAACGGGCCGGGCGTGCCGGCCGCCGACCGGGAGCGTATCCTGCAGCGCTTCGTGCGGCTGGAGGAAAGCCGCACCCAGGCCGGCTCCGGTCTGGGCCTGGCCATCGTCGCCGCCTGCGCCAAGCTGCACGGCGGCGAGGCGCGGGCCGAGGACGCCGAACCCGGCCTGCGACTGGTGCTCGACCTGGCCCGCGCCCATCCACCCGCCCATCCCCCCGCAAGGAGCTGACCCATGCCTTCGCACGGCCTGACCGCCATCCTGCCCTGCAACGACCTCGACGCCTCGGAGGCCTTCTACAACCGATTGGGGTTCAGCCGCCCGCCGGAGGATCGCCCGCCGGCCGGGGCGGAGGACAGCTATCGCATGCTGTCTGACGGCAAGGGCGGGTCGCTGCACCTGACCGCCGCCGTCGAGGACTGGCTGGTCCCGGGCCGCAACCCGTTCGGCCTGTATCTCTACAGCGAGGAGGTCGACCGGCTGGCCGCCGCGTTCGCCGGCGAGGCCCTCGGAACCGGCGGACCGGATCACAAGCCCTGGGGCATGTACGAGTTCGCCCTCTCCGATCCCGACCAGACCCTGGTGCGGATCGGCTGGCCCAGCCGGCTGATGGGCGGCGGCTGAGCCCTCAGGACGGACCGGCGAAGTAGCGTCCCGGCGTCTGGCCGAAGGCCGCGCGGAAGGCGGCCACGAAGGCGCTGGCCGAGCGGTAGCCGGCCGCCTGCGCCACCCGCTTCACCGGCTCGCCCGCCGCCAGGCCGCGCAGCCCCTGCAGCAGCCGCGCCTGACGGCCCCAGCCGGCCACCGTCAGCCCGGTTTCAGCCAGGAAACGTCGCTCCAGGGTGCGGCCGCTCAGGCCCACCCGCCGGGCCAGGGCCTCGGTCCCCAGCCCGCCCTCGGCGCCGAGCAGCTCGGCCGCCCGCCGCGCCGCCCCGCTGGTCGGGGTGGGCAGGTCGAAGGGCGGGGCGTCGTGCCGCTTCAGCTCGGCCAGGATCAGGGTCGCCAGCGCCTGGTGCAGCGGCTGGCGCTCGTCGAGCATGCCAAGCTCCATGGCCCGCGCGATCATCTCCCGCAGCAGCGGCGAGACGGTCATCGCCACGCAGGTAGAGGGCAGGGCGGCGGCCAGGTCGGCGCGCAGGTAGAGGGTCCGCATGGCGCTGTCGCCGGAGAAGCGGATCTCGTGGGCCACCCCGGCCGGGGCCCAGATCGCCCAATGCGGCGGCGCCACCCAGGAGCCGGTCTCGGTCCAGACCGTCATCACCCCGGCCGAGCAGTAGATCAGCTGTCCCCAGGCATGGGCGTGGCGGGGCGTCGAGCGTCCGGCCTCGTACCGCGCCGCCAGGGTGCGGATCAGGAAATAGGGCTCATCGGCCGCCGTATGCCGGATTTGCGACATCGAATGGCAATCTAGCGGGATTGCGACAGGACGGACAGAGTCGCAACCTTCGGGCCATGGCCAGCAACCTCTCCTCCTTCGCCCTTCACGTCGACGACGTCGACCGCGCCCGCCGCTTCTATGAGGCGGTATTCGGCTGGGTTTTCGAACCCTGGGGGCCGCCGGGCTTCTACCTGATCCACACCGGCGACGCGGCCAACCCGGGCGTCCAGGGCCTGATGCACCAGCGCCACGAGCCGCGCACCGGCACGGGCCTGAACGGCATCGAGCCGACCTTCGGGGTGGACGACATCGACGCGGTGCTGGCGGCCGTCGAGGCCAATGGCGGCAAGGTCACCATGGGCAAGGCTCCGATCCCCACCGTCGGGGTGCTGATCCGCTTCGACGACACCGAGGGCAACACCATCGGGGCCATGGCCTACGAGCGCCCGCCGGTCAGCCGCTAGCGTTCCGGAACAAGCCACTCGCGTCTGAAAAACGCTGTCTGGACAATGGCTTACGTAATATGTCTAGACATATTCACCCGTCATGAGGGGCCTCGCCGGGGACCCCGGCGCGGGCGTAGGTCGCGGCGGCGCGCTTTCGACCTACAATCCCTGCCCATCGACCCACGCACCGACCAACGTCCCGGGCCACATCCTCGCGGCCCGGACCCACGCCGAAGCCCACGCAGCCGGGGATCTGGCCCCTTTTCCGCGCTCCTTGAACGTCGCCGTCTTTTTTGTGGGTCGGACGAGCGGCGGTATAATGGTCGCCGCTTCGATAGTCAGCTGTAGAGGAGTGGTCCTAGCGTCCGCCGCCGCCGGCCATCGGCGGGTAGCTGCGGCCGGCCGCTGGGGCAGGAGCGCCCTGGGCGAGGGCGGCCTTCAGCCAGGCCAGGTTGCTGGCCACCATCTCGGGCGGCAGGTCCTGGCGGGCCAGGCGTTCGGCTTCCGGCAGGCGGCCTTGCAGGCCGACCACCAGGGCCAGGTTCTGACGCACCTTGGGCGTGACGCGCGGGCTGGCGACGGCGCGGCGGAGCAGGGCCTCGGCCCCGGCCAGGTCGCCGCGGGCGGCCTGGTACATGGCGTAGTTGCTCAAGGCGCCGGGCTCGTCGGGGGCCAGGGCGACGGCCTGGCGGTGAGCGGCCAGGGCCTCCTCGTCGCGCTGGGCCTGTTCGTAAGCCACGGCCAGCAGCCCGACCGGGCGCCAGTCGCGCGGGGCGAGGGCGGCGGCCTTGCGGGCCGGCTCGATGGCGTAGAAGCCCTGGTTCATGCCGATATTGGCGCGGGCGACTTCCAGCAGGGCGTTGAGGTTGTTCGGGTCGACGACCAGGGCCGCCTGGATGGTGTCGGCCGCCTCCTGGAAGCGGCCAAGGGTCCGCAGGGACTGCGACAGGGCGATGCTGGCCTCGACGTCGCGCGGATCGATCTCGACCTCGCGGCCCCAGAAGGCGGCGGCGGCGAGGGGTTCATAGCGGCGGGCCTCGGCGCGCTGGGCGGCGGTGGCCTTCTGCGGCGGGGCGAGGGCCCTGGGCGCGCCCGGCGGCGTGGCGGCGGGCGCGGCCGGCGCGGCGGCGGGAGCCGGCGTTTCCTTCTTGCCCCCGAACGGCCAGGCGGCGGCCGGGCCGGCCAGCAACAGGACGGCGGGGATCAGAACGGTTGCGGCGAGGACGCGCTTGGGACACATGGAAGGGAGACCCTTGGCCAGAGTTTCAGGCGTCCAATATCGTCCGGGCCGGCTCAAGGAATCGTTAAGCATGTTCCTTAAGGGCTTCGTCGTATGACCGACCCCGTGATCGCCGCAACCGAAGGCCGCGCCATCCCCGTATTGGCGGTGACCGCGGAGGCCTGGCCCGGGGTGCTCAGCGACCGGCCGGCAGCGCTGGGGCGGCTCGCCGAGATCGGCGGCTTCAAGGCCAAGGCCGGCCAGCTGCTGCTTGCCCACGACGCCGAGGGCGAGATCGCCGAGGTGCTGTTCGGGCTCGGAGCAGGGGGCGATCCGACCGCCTTCCGAGGGCTGTCGGCCAAGCTGCCGGCCGGCGACTACGTCCTGACGCCGGCCCCCGACGGGCTGGACGCCACCGACATCGCTCTGGCCTTCGCCATGGGCGGCTACCGCTTCGACCGCTACCGCGCCGCCCGCGAGCCCGGTCCCCGGCTGGTCGCCCCGGACGCCGACCTGGCGGCGGTGAAGTCCATCGCCCATGCCTGCGCCCTGGCCCGCGACATGGTCAACACCCCGGCCGGCGATATGGGCCCGCTGCAGATCGAGACCATCGCCCGCGAGATCGCCGAGCAGCATGGCGCCAGCATCGCCGTCTCGACCGGCGACGAACTGCTGAGCGACGGCTATCCGAGCGTCCACGCCGTCGGCCGCGCCGCCGGCCCGGGCCGCGACCCGCGCATCATCGAGATCGCCTGGAACGGGGCCGGCCCCGACGCGCCGCTGGTCGCCATTGTCGGCAAGGGCGTGACCTTCGACACCGGCGGGCTCGACATCAAGCCCAGCGCCGGCATGCGGCTGATGAAGAAGGACATGGGCGGCGCCGCCCATGCCCTGGCGCTGGGCCGGATGGTGATGGACGCGAAGCTGCCGATCCGGCTGGCGGTCATCGTACCCGCCGTCGAGAACGCCATCAGCGGCGACGCCATGCGCCCGGGCGACGTCCTGAACACCCGCAAGGGCCTGACCGTCGAGATCGGCAACACCGACGCCGAAGGCCGGCTGATCCTGGCCGATGCCCTGGCCAGGGCCCAGGAGCTGTCGCCGGTCCTGACCATCGACATGGCCACCCTGACCGGCGCCGCCCGCATCGCGCTGGGACCGCAGGTGATCCCCTTCTACACCGACGACGACGCTCTGGCCGGCGAGCTGGCGGCGGCGGCGCTGGCCGTGCGCGACCCCCTGTGGCGCATGCCGCTGTGGGTCGGCTACGAGGAGGCGCTGGACGGCGATGTCGCCGACCTCAAGAACGACCCCGACGGCTGGGCCCAGGCGGGCTCGGTGACGGCGGCGCTGTTCCTGCGGCGCTTCGCCCCGACGACGGGCGGCTGGGTGCATTTCGACATCTTCGCCTGGAACCCCAAGGGCCGGCCGGGCTGGCCGACCGGGGCCGAGGCGCAGGCCATCCGGGCCCTCTTCAAGGTGCTGAAGGACCGTTTCGGATGAGTTTCGACCGGCGTCTGACCCTGATCCACGACGGCGTGGCGGCCCGCATCCTCGAGGGGGTAGTTCCCGCGACCTCCTACGTCGACCCCACCGCCATGCAGGTCAGCGCCCCGGCCGCGCCGCTGCGCCGCCATCCGGCCGATGACGCCGAGCAGGAGAGCCGGCTGCTGTTCGGCGAGCGCTTCGACGTGCTGCTGGAGAAGGACGGCTACGCCTTCGGCCAGGCGGCGCGCGACGCCTACGTCGGCTGGGTTCCGGCCGAGGCGCTCAGCGGGCCGCCGCTGATGCCGACCCATCGGGTCAAGGCGCTGCGCACCTACGCCTTCAGCCAGGCGGGCATCAAGACGACGCCCGTCGGCCTCTATTCCCTGAACGCCCTGGTCACCGTCGAGGAAACCGACGGCCGCTTCGCCCGCGCCGCCCGCTCGGGCTGGTTCATGGCCGAGCATCTGGCGCCGATCGGCGCGGGGTTCGAGACCGACGCGGCGGCGGTGGCGCTGGGCTTTCTCGGCGCCCCCTACCTGTGGGGCGGGCGCGAGAGCCTGGGCCTCGACTGCTCCGGGCTGATGCAGCAGGCCCTGGCCGCCTGCGGCGTCGCCTGTCCGCGCGATACCGACATGCAGGCCAGGATCGGCGTCGCCGTCGATCCGGCGAAGTTGACGCGCGGCGACCTGGTCTTCTGGAAGGGCCATGTCGGCATGATGCTCGACGAGACGCGCATGGTGCATGCCAACGGCCACCACATGGCCACCGTCGTCGAGCCCCTGGCCGAGGCCGTGGCCCGGATCGACGCGGCCGGGGTCGGCCAGCCGACCGCCTACCGCCGGCTCTGAAGCTTCTGGCGCAGGTCCTCGAGGGCTTCGTTGGACTTGGCCAGGCTTTCGGGGGTCGGCCCGAACTGGCCAAGGCGTCCCAGCTCGAACAGCGTCTTCATGATCGCCAGCCCGACCAGCGCCCAGACCGGCCCGCCGAGGATCAGGACCGGGATCATCGCGATCATGATGGTCAGATGCAGAACGATGATCCGGCCATAGGGCTCGAACATCTGGGTCATCGGGTTGGTCTCGCGGAACCGGCCCTTGGCCAGCCAGTCGAAGACGAAGGCGAGCAGCTGCAGGCCGGCGATCGCCGCCAGGCTCCAGAGGAAGCCGGGTTCATGACGCGCCAGGTGATCGACCACACGATAGAGGCCGATCAGCGAAGGATCGAAGTCGGGAACCTTGCGCTCGCCGATCGAGCCGATGACCAGGACGAAGATCCCGTGCACGAAGCAGAACAGTCCATAGTGGACGATGTAGAAGGGCAGGGCGAAGGCGCTGACCACCCAGCCGACCGGCCCCATGGCCAGGCCGCTGGCCGCCATCTTCAAGCCGTTCACCGCCCCGATGATGACGTTCTCGCACCAATAGAGCAGCAGCAGCACGCCGGCCGGCCAGCCGAACAGGATGACGCAGACGATGGGTACGGCGTTGGCCAGCACGATGCGCAGGGTCGACAGGCGTTTGAGGCCGGCGAGGAAAGCGCGGATGCGATCTGCTGCGTTGGTCATGAAGCGGGCAGGGCGCCGGCCAGCCAGCGGACGAGGCCCAGCAGGAAAGGCTTGTTGCCCGGCGCGTCGGGGGCGTTGAAGCCCATCCGCTTCTGCTCGGGCCCCGCCACCTGGGCGCTGAACATCGCCCCCTCGCCGAAGACGGCGATGCGGCCCTGGCCGACGGTCATCACCGCCCCCTGCAGCCGGCCCTCGACATCGACGACCGTGGTGTCGTGGTCGAACTCCCAGGCGACCTTGGTCTCCTTCGACACATAGCCCTTGGGCAGCACCAGGATCGGCCGGGCGCCGGCGGGGGCGGTGAAGGCCGAACCGGTGAAGGTGCGTAAGGACTCGATGCCCTGCGTGACCACATCGGCCTTCAGCGTGCCGTCGGTCTTGCTGAAGATGTCGGGGCCCTGCGGCGGGACCCGCTGCACGAAACCGTTGGAGAAGGAGAAGCCGAAGGCCTGGGCCAGGTCCTGCGCGGCCCCGGCGAAAGGCATGTGGTCGGCGATCAGCAGCAGGCCGCCGCCGCCCTCGACCCAGGCCTTCACGGCGGCGATCTCCTCCGGCTTGAGGGCCGAGGGAGTCGGCAGGGTCCATTCGCCGGCCCCGTCGTTGGCGGCGTCCAGGGCGTTGGCGATGACCAGCACCTTGATGTCCTTCAGCGTCTCCGCCGTCAGCGGCGCCGTGCCGCCCGAGACCTGGAAGCCGTCGTTGCGGACCACGGCCGCGAAGGGGGCGAAGCGGCCGTCGACGGTGTGGAAGTTGTGATGGGCGCCGTCGATGACCAGCCGCGGGCCCGTACCGGCGGCGAATGCGGGGCTGGCGACCGACAGATCGGCCTTGGGGTCGGCGGCCTGCTGGGCGGCGGCGGGCAGGGCCAGCAGCGCCATCGCGGCGGCAAGGACAAGGCGCATGTGGAACTCCCCGATCGCGGAAAGACTAGCCTGCCTTTGGCGCAAAGAAAAACGGGCCCCGCCGAAGTGGAGCCCGTCCTGTCTTTTGGAGCCGGGGCCTAGTGGGCCGGGGCGGGGGCCGGCTTGGCCGGCTCGGCGGTGGCGGGAGCCTGGGTGGCGCCGCCCGGAGCGGTCTTGGGGTCGGCGGTCGTGCCGGTCGCCGTCGGGTCGGTGGCGCCAGCGGCCGGGGCCTCGGTGGCGGCGACGGCGGGCTTGGGCGCCGGGACCGCCAGGGTCGAGCCCAGGCTGTGCAGGTAGGCCAGCATGGCGATGCGGTCTTCCTGCTTCTTCAGGCCGACGAAGGTCATCTTGGTGCCGGCGACATGCTTCTGGGGGGCCTTCAGGAAGGCGTCCAGTTCGTCCCAGGTCCAGGTCTTGCCGGTCCCGAAGGTCTTCATGGCGTCCGAATAGGCGAAGCCCGGATGGGTGCCGGGGACCTTGCCCATGGTGCCGTAGAGGTTGGGGCCGGTGCCGTTGGCGCCGCCGGCCGTGAAGGTGTGGCAGCTGCTGCACTTGGCCGAGACGGCCTGGCCCAGGGCGGGGTTGGTGGCCGGAATGACCGTGCCCCAGTCGGGCGCGACCTCGGCGACCGCGCCAGCCTCGCCTTCTTCCTGGATGGCCACGGCGTAGCCCGGCTTATGAAGTTCGTGGCTCTCGAACACAATGCCGCTCAGTTCCCGCAGGCCGAAGATCGCCAGGCCCACCACCAGCACGCCGCCGGCGATTTTGTTGAACGTCAGGTCGCTCATGTTCGCATCGAACTCGTAGGTTTGTGTCTTGTCCGGAGCCGGCAGAATCCCGGCTCTTGTTGCGCGAGCGTCTCTGACACGCTACCGCCGCCTTCGCAAGCGCAAGGCCCCTCTGAAAGCCGATGAAACCTATCGTCCTGATCCCCGCCCGCATGGCCGCCACCCGGCTGCCCGACAAGCCGCTGGCCGACATCGGCGGCGTGGCGATGATCGTGCGGGTGCTGCGCCAGGCTGAGAAGGCCGATATCGGCCCCGTCGCCGTGGCGGCGGGCGATGCAGAGATCGTCGAGGCGGTGCGCGCCGCCGGCGGCCAGGCGGTGCTGACCGACCCGGCCCTGCCATCCGGCTCGGACCGCATCCAGGCGGCGCTGAACGCCCTGGACCCCGGCGGCGTCCATGACGCGGTGATCAACCTGCAGGGCGACATGCCCTTCGTCGAGCCGTCGGTGCTCAGCGCCTGCGCCGCCCTGATGCAGGCCCAGCCTGGCTGCGACGTCGCCACCGTGGTCGCCGCCGAGGGAAGCCCGGCCGACCGCGCCAACCCCGACGTGGTCAAGGCCATCCTCGCCCTCGAGGCCGACGGCAGATCGGGCCGCGCCCTCTACTTCACCCGCTCCACCCTCTACGGCGACGGCCCCGTCTGGCGCCACGTCGGCATCTACGGCTATCGGCGCGCGGCGCTGGAGCGATTTAACAGCGCGCCGCCTTCGGCCCTGGAGCGGCGCGAGAAGCTGGAACAACTGCGCGGCCTCGAAATGGGGCTGAGCTACTGGGCGTCCATCGCAGAGGCCGCGCCCATCTCCGTCGACAACCCGGCCGACCTCGAAGCCGCCCGGGCTCACGCAAAGACTGTCTGACATCATGCTCAAGAAGATCGCCTTCCAGGGCGCCCCCGGCGCCAACAGCCACGAGGCCTGCCGCGACTATTTCCCCGGCTATGAAGCCGCCCCCTACGCCACCTTCGAGGAAGCCTTCGAAGCGGTGAAGACCGGCGTCTGCGAGCTGGGGATGATCCCGGTCGAGAACTCCATCGCCGGCCGCGTCGCCGACGTGCACCACCTACTGCCCTCCAGCGGCCTGAAGATCATCGGCGAGCGGTTCAAGCCGATCCGCTTCCAGCTGATGGCCAACAAGGGCGTCAGGCTCGACCAGGTGAAGACGGTCTCCAGCATGGCCATCGCCCTGCACCAGTGCCGCCGCTCCCTGAAGAAGCTCGGCGTCGAGACCGAGGCCGTCGGCGACACCGCCGGGGCCGCCCGCGCCCTGGCCCTGCATCCCGATCCGGCCAAGGCCGCCATCGCCCCGGCCCTGGCCGCCGAGATCTACGGCCTCGACATCCTCGCCAAGGACATCGAGGACGAGCGCCACAACACCACCCGCTTCCTGGTCATGACCGCCGACAAGGCGCCGCCCGCCCCGGCCTTCACCCAGCGCTGCATCACCAGCTTCTGCTTCCGGGTGAAGAACCTGCCGGCCGCCCTCTACAAGGCGATGGGCGGCTTCGCGACCAACGGCGTCAACATGACCAAGCTGGAAAGCTACATGGAGGGCGGCGCCTTCACCGCCACCTTCTTCTACGCCGAGGTCGACGGCCGGCCCGAGGACCGGGGCCTGGCCCTGGCCCTGGAGGAACTGGCCTTCTTCACCGACCGCATCGAGATACTCGGCGTCTTCCCGGCCGATCCGTTCAGGGATCGGGTGTAGGTGGGGACTGGATCGCCGCGCAACGGCGTCGCCGGTTCTGCATCACGGCTGGAGCGGCGTTCCTGTCCCCGATCAGCGCCGATCGGGGACAGGTAGCGCGCACCAACCGATTGAGCACAGTCGTCGGCCCGCCCGCGCGCGCAACCAGTCCCCATGCACGAGCGGCTTTGACGAAACCGGCGGGGCGCCTCACCGTTAGCCTATGATGCGTCCCGCCCTCCTTTCCTCGCTGGCCGTCCTGGCCCTGACCCTGGCCGCCTGCGACCGCAAGGCCGACGAGGCCCCGGCGCCGCAAGCGCCCGAAGCCAAGGCCACGCCGTCCGACGCCGCCATCGCCACGGCCGGCGCCGCCGTCGACGCGGTCAAGGACCCCACGCCCGGCGGCGAGCAGGGCGGCACGGACCAGTGGCGCACCGTCGCCAAGGCCGACGACCAGGACCGCCTGGCCCGCCTCGACCGCGCCTGGGCCGCCGCCCTCAAGGAGGCCAACGTCGAGTACGGGGCGATGGTCGACACCCACGGCATGCTGCTGGTGCCCAAGGCGGCGCTGGCCGGCAACCTGCAACCGGGCCCCGGGACCTATCGCTGCCGCACCATCAAGCTCGGCTCACAGCACAATCCGCCCGGCTTGGCCTACGTCGAATACCCCTGGTTCAAATGCAGCATAGAGCTGACCCCCGGCGGCGACCTGATCCTGACCAAGACCACCGGCAGCCAGCGCACCCGCGGCCTGCTCTATCCCGACGCCGAAAATCCCAACCGCCTAATCTATGTCGGGGCCCAGGCCTGGGGCGCCGACGAAAAGGGCTTCCCGTCCTACGGCCAGCAGCCGGAGCGCGACCAGGTCGGCGTCTTCGAACGCATCGGAACCGACCGCTGGCGGATGGCCGTGCCGTTCCCGAAGCAGGAATCGAAGCTGGATGTGCTGGAGCTGAAAAAATGATCTCCTTCTCCCCTTGGGGGAGAAGGTGGCCCCGAAGGGGTCGGATGAGGGGGCGCACCGGCGGCTGAGTCGCCGTCAACCGATCCTGTCAGGCAAGGCGCGGTTTCCGACTGTCCGGCGGATCTGATCCAATACCCACTCCAGCCGGTTCGCCACGTCTTCGTTGGGAAACCGCAGCACGCGGTAGCCTTCCGCTCGCAGCCAGGCATCGCGCACCCGGTCGTGCTCGCTGTCCACATGGGTCGGCCCGTCCGCCTCGACGATGAGGAACCTCTCGGAGCAGAAGAAGTCGACGATGTAGCGGCCGACCGGCGCCTGCCGGCGAAACTTCAGCCCATCGAGTTTCCTGCCTCGCAAGGCCGCCCACAGCCGGGCCTCCGCGTGGGTCGGCTGGCGGCGCATGGCCCTGGCGAGGGGCAGATGATCGCGTTGGAACATAACGAGAACATGACTCAATGAACGCTTGTCGTCAACACGCTCCGGCCACCGGGTGCGACCCCTCATCCGACCCCTTCGGGGCCACCTTCTCCCCCAAGAGGGAGAAGGAAGGACCAAAGGTTGCCTCGCCTTTGCCCGCCCCATAGGCTCGGCTCTTCGTGTCCTGGGGAGCTTCCATGTCCATCCGCCCAACCCTTCTGAAGACTGGCGCCGCCGTCCTGGCCCTGACCCTCTTTGCCGGCGCGGCTCAGGCGCAGGAGGCGCTCCGCCCCGACCTCGTCCGCTTCAAGGGCCTCTACAGGGAGCTGGTCGAGACCAACACCACCCTGTCGGTCGGCAGCTGCACCCTGGCCGCCGAGCGCATGGCTGCTCGCCTGAAGGCCGCCGGCTACCCCGACGCCGACCTGCAGATCCTGATCCCCGAAGGCCGCCCCAAGGATGGCAACCTGATCGCCACCCTGCACGGCAAGGACGCCAAGCTCAAACCCCTGCTGCTGCTGGCCCACATCGACGTCGTCGAGGCCAACCGGGCCGACTGGGAGCGCGACCCGTTCACCCTGGTCGAGGAAGGCGGCTACTTCTACGCCCGCGGGGCCAGCGACGACAAAGCCATGGCCGCCATCTTCACCGACAGCATGGTCCGGTACAAAGAGGCCGCCTACAAACCCCGCCGCGACATCAAGCTGGCCCTGACCTGCGGCGAGGAAACCGCCGACACCTTCAACGGCGTCGACTGGCTGATGAAGACCCACCCCCAGGCCCTGGCCGCCGGCATGGTGCTCAACGAGGGCGCCGCCGCCCGCCTCGACGCCAACGGCAAGCCCCTCTACCTGGCCATCCAGGCCGGCGAGAAGGTCTATCAGGACTACACCCTGGAGATCACCAACCCGGGCGGCCACTCCAGCCGGCCGTTCAAGGACAACGCCATCGTCCGGCTCAGCAAGGTGCTGGCCAACGTCGGCGACTACGACTTCCCGATCGCCATCAACGACGCCGTCCGCCAGAACTTCGAGGGTTCCGCCAAGCTGGAGACCGACCCGGCCGTCGCCGCCGCCCTGCTGGCCATCCTCAAGGACCCCACCGACAAGGCGGCCGAGGCCGTCATCGTCAAGGACCGCGGCCGCAACAGCATGATGCGCACCACCTGCGTGCCGACCATGGTCACGGCCGGCCACGCCCCCAACGCGCTGCCCCAGAGAGCGACCGCCAACGTCAACTGCCGCATCCTGCCGGGCGTCGATCCGCTTGAGGTGCTGAAGGAGCTCGAACGCGTCGGCGGCGACCCGGGCGTCAAGTTCAAGCTGGCCGCCGCCCCCAGCCCCAAGGCCGTCGCCCCGCCGCTCGATGAAAAGGTCCTCGGCCCGGCCCGCCAGGTGGCGGCCAGGATCTGGCCCGGCGTGCCGATCATCCCCGCCATGTCGACCGGCGCCACCGACAGCCGCTTCACCTCGGCCGCCGGCACCCCCAGCTACGGCCTGTCGGGCCTGTTCTTCGACCCCGACGGCGGCGGCACGCACGGGCTGAACGAGCGGGTGCGGGTGAAGAGCCTCTACGACAGCCGGACGTTCCTGCACGAGGTGGTGAAGCTGTACGCGGACCAGAAGTAGCAGCTCCTCCCCCTCTCGGGGGAGGTGGCAGCGGCGAAGCCGTTGACGGAGGGGGTCACCGCCAAAGTCGGCGGGTAAACCTGTTCACGGCTGAACCGCCGGTGGGGACCCCCTCCACCACGCGCGTATCCGCGCGCGGTCCCCCTCCCCCGATGGGGGAGGAACAATTTGATCCATGTCCTTGTGTGACCCATCTGCCACACCTACATCCGTGCCAGTCCGGTTGCGCTCCGATGAGGCTTCCGGCCAACTCCGCCTCCAGAGGGGACTGACACCTTGAACATCGACCTCTACTCCGACCGCGCCAAGCAGGCCGTGCAATCGGCCCAGTCGCTGGCCCTGGCGCGTCGCCACCAGCACCTCACCCCCGACCACATCCTCAAGGTCCTGCTCGAGGAGAAGGACGGCCTCTCCCGCGCCCTCATCCAATCGGCCGGCGGCCGGCCCGACGTCGCCGACCAGGCGGTCGAGGCCAACCTCGCCAAGATGCCCAAGGTCGAGGGCGGCTCGGGCCAGCTCTACATGAAGCCGGAGACCGCCCGCGTCTTCGCCGCCGCCGAGGAGGCCGCCAAGGCCGCCGGCGACGCCTTCGTCACCACCGAACGCCTGCTGATCGCCACCGCCAAGGAAGGCGGCGACGCCGCCACGGCCCTCAAAGCCGCCGGGACCACCGAAAAGCAGCTGACCACCGCCGCCGAGGACCTGCGCAAGGGCCGCACCGCCGACAGCGCCGGCGCCGAAGACGGCTACGACGCCCTCAAACGCTACGCCCGCGACCTGACCCAGGCGGCTCGCGACCAGAAGCTCGACCCGGTCATCGGCCGCGACGAGGAGATCCGCCGCACCATCCAGGTGCTGGCCCGCCGCACCAAGAACAACCCCGTCCTCATCGGCGAACCCGGCGTCGGCAAGACCGCCATCGTCGAGGGCCTGGCCATCCGCATGGTCAACGGCGACGTCCCCGAAAGCCTCAAGGACAAGAAGCTCCTCAGCCTCGACATGGGCGCCCTGATCGCCGGCGCGAAGTACCGCGGCGAGTTCGAGGAGCGCCTGAAAGCCGTGCTGGGCGAGGTCGTCGCGGCCGAGGGCGGCATCGTCCTGTTCATCGACGAGATGCACACCCTCGTGGGCGCCGGCAAGGGCGACGGGGCGATGGACGCCTCCAACCTGCTCAAGCCCGCCCTGGCCCGCGGCGAGCTGCACTGCGTCGGCGCCACCACGCTCGACGAGTACCGCAAGCACGTCGAGAAGGACGCCGCCCTGGCCCGCCGCTTCCAGCCGGTGTTCGTCGACGAGCCGAGCGTCGAGGACACCGTCTCCATCCTGCGCGGCCTGAAGGAGAAGTACGAGCTGCACCATGGGGTGCGGATCACCGACGGTGCCATCGTCGCCGCCGCCACCCTCTCCAACCGCTACATCACCGACCGCTTCCTGCCCGACAAGGCCATCGACCTGATGGACGAGGCCGGCAGCCGCGTGCGCATGGCCGTCGACAGCAAGCCCGAGGAGCTGGACGAGATCGACCGCCGCCTGGTGCAGCTGAAGATCGAGCGCGAGGCGCTGAAGAAGGAAACCGACAACGCCTCCAAGGCGCGGCTGGAGAACCTGGAGGTCGAGATCGACGATCTCCAACATCGGTCGGACGAGATGACCGCCAAATGGAGCCAGGAGAAGGCCAACCGCGGGGCCGAGGCCCAGAGCAGAGAGGCCCTCGAACGCCTGCGCGCCGAACTGATCAGCGCCCAGCGCAGCGGCGACCTGATGCGCGCCTCGGAGATCGCCTATGGCGAGATCCCGGCCCTGGAAAAGCGCCTGGCCGAGGAAGAGGCCAAGGACGCCGCCGAGCCCGACGTCGCCCCCGAGGTCGTCGACGACCAGCAGATCGCCGCCGTCGTCAGCCGCTGGACCGGGGTGCCGGTCGAGAAGATGCTGGAGGGCGAGCGAGAAAAGCTGCTGAAGATGGAGGACGGCCTGCGCCAACGCGTCGTCGGCCAGGAGGAAGCCCTGGTCGCCGTCTCCGACGCCGTCCGCCGGGCCCGTGCCGGCCTGAAGGACCCGCAACGCCCGATCGGCAGCTTCCTGTTCCTCGGCCCCACGGGCGTCGGCAAGACCGAGCTGACCAAGGCGCTTGCGGAGTACCTGTTCGACGACGAGGCGGCGGTCACCCGCCTCGACATGAGCGAGTACATGGAAAAGCACAGCGTCAGCCGCATGATCGGCGCGCCCCCCGGCTACGTCGGCTACGACGAGGGCGGCGCCCTGACTGAGGCCGTCCGCCGCCGGCCCTACCAGGTGGTGCTGTTCGACGAGATCGAGAAGGCCCACCCGGACGTCTTCAACGTGCTGCTGCAGGTCCTTGACGACGGCCGCCTGACCGACGGCCAGGGCCGCACGGTCGACTTCCGCAACACCCTGATCATCATGACCTCGAACATGGGCGCCGAATACCTGGCCGCCCAGGCCGAGGGCGAGGACACCGACCTGGTGCGCCCGCAGGTGATGGACGTGGTCCGCAAGAACTTCCGCCCCGAGTTCCTCAACCGCATCGACGAGATCATCCTCTTCAAGCGGCTGGCGCGGGTCGACATGGGCAGCATCGTCCGCATCCAGCTGGCCCGGGTGGAAAAGCTGCTGGCCGACCGGAGGATGGCCATCGCCCTGGACGACGGAGCGATGCACTGGCTGGCCGAGAAGGGCTACGACCCGGTGTACGGGGCGCGGCCGCTGAAGCGGGTGATCCAGAAGGACTTGGTCGACCCGATCGCGCGGAAACTGCTGGCCGGCGAGCTGGAGGACGGCAGCGTCATCCAGGTGCGGGCCGGGGATGGGGCGCTGGAGATCGGCAAGGCGAAGGTGCACTAACAAGGGGGGAGGAGGACCACCGCCCCCTCCTCCCTTCCGCTCATCCCGGCGAACGCCGGGACCCATCCGCGTGATCTCGATGTTGCGTGTTTGTTCTCAGAAGGCCATGCTCAAACGCATGGCCTTTTTCTGCTACATCGTGACCAACCAGCAGAACGGAACGCTGTACATCGGCAGCACCGATTGCCTCACCACGCGCATAGGCCAGCACAAGAACAAGACCTTCGACGGCTTCAGCGCCAAGTACGGCTGTGACCGCCTCGTTTGGTTCCAGGTCTTCGAAACCCGGGAAGCCGCCTTCCGCCGCGAGCGCCGCATGAAGGAATGGCGCCGCTCCTGGAAGATCGAACTGATCGAGGAAGCCAACGCCAACTGGCGCGACCTCTACTGGGAGGCCTGCGGCATAGGCCCGCCCGGCCATGTGGAGGCCTTCCTGGCCACCCTCCCGACCCGCGACCCCACCTCACCCGCTCCGGTCATTCCCCTTCCGCCCACCCCCCTTCCGCTCATCCCCCTTCCGCTCATCCCGGCGAACGCCGGGACCCATCCGCCAGAGCTCTGACCTTCGGGATTGGCCCCCGAACAACCGGGTTTCGAGCCGGGATGTTCAGGCATCGAGATCACGCGGATGGGTCCCGGCGTTCGCCGGGATGAGCGGAGTGTAGGAGGGAGCGTTCGCCCTCCGCGTCGGCGGGGGCGGAACCTTGCTTTGGCGAGCGCTGCAAGCGAGCCAAACCGAGGCGGGATTTCCACTGGCGGATGTGAAGGGCGAAAGCCGCCGCCAACGCCTCAAGAAGGGCGCGAACCCCCAACCACCGGCGCGGGCCCGCCTCCTGGTCCGTCGCTCCCGCTCCGAACCGTCCTCCGCCCACTCTAGTGGGCGGACAGCGAGAGCGCTCCTTGACCGACCGTATAAGTCGTGTTGTTCTTGTTTTGTTCGCTTTTGAGAATCGCTCTCACAAAGTGCGAACTTGGCATGGTTAATGCAGGCATGGACTCCTTGACGCCAATTTCTGAGAAGAGAGTCCGCCGCATGGCCGAGACTTCGATTGAATGGACGGACGCTACTTGGAACCCTGTCGCTGGGTGCGCCATCATTACGCCGGGCTGCACCAACTGCTACGCCATGAGAATGGCCGCACGTCTAGACGCTATGCGGGTGCCGAAATATGCCGGCCTAACTCGCAAGAGTGGCGATCGGTACATCTGGACTGGCAAGATCACCTTGGACGAAGGATCGCTGGAGGCGCCGCTGCGCTGGCGATCTCCTCGCAAGATATTTGTGAACTCGATGTCAGACCTTTTCCATCAGGACGTTCCTGCGGATTTCGTCGAGCGCGTCTGGGACGTCATGCGCCGGACGCCCCACCACACCTATCAGATCCTCACGAAGCGCCCCGAGCGCATGCGGGAGATAGTGTCCACTTTTGCCGGGCCAGTTTTGCCGAATGTCTGGCTTGGCACGAGTGTCGAGGACTCTGCAGTGCTCACTCGTCTGGATGACCTTAGAGCGGTTCCGGCTCAGGTCAGATTTGTCTCGTTTGAACCACTGATCGGCTCTGTCGCCGCTGCGGATCTTTCAGGGATTGGCTGGGCGATCGTTGGTGGAGAGTCTGGCCCCAGGGCCCGACCGATGTCGCCGGAATGGGTCGACGAAATCCGGCTGCGTTGCGCGGCGAACGGTACCGCATTCTTCTTCAAACAGTGGGGCGGCCGGAACAAGAAAGCCACCGGCAGGCTGCTCAATGGGCGGACTTACGACGAAATGCCTGTTGTGAGTGCTGTTTAAGGAGGTCTCGTACGCCGTTCTTCGCTAGCTGAATGGCCTTCGGTGAATCATTAGAAAGCGTCAGGAAGAGAGAAAACTGCTGAGATCCCGCGTCGGTGAACAGAGGCAACGGCGGCGAAACGTAGCTGAAAATCTTTTCGAGCTTCTTCTTGAAGTAGGCCTCGATTTGCTCCGGCGTCGCGCCTCTTTCGCTGCCTGCAGGCTCATCAAAGAGGCTAGTCGTAGCGCTAGGTTCATAAAGATCTGTGGCCCAGCTCTCGTCCCCGAAGAGTCGCGTCAACGCGGCGGTCTTGTGTGAATCGATTGCCTCAAAATTCCTTGCCAGTTGTCGTGTTGTTGCCGCCAACGGAAAGAGGTACCAGACGTCAACTCTTTTAGTAGCGGCGAGCATTTTCAAGGTCTCCCAAGAAACCTGCATGCCGTATGGGTCCAGGAAGACGACGCCACGCTGAGAACCTTTGCCTGGGCCGGAAAGGCGCCATGCCGGTCTAGAGAATATTCCGCGCAAGACTTCGTTCGCATCGCCGTTTAGGCATTCGACGCGCGTGTCTTCGTCGCGGAGTTTGCAAAGGGCCTTAAATCGCTTTGTGTCACCCTCAACAAAAATAAGGTGCCTAAAGGGTGGTTGGATCGCCATAGCGCGACGGGCCGACCCGTCTAGCTGAACGTTCTTGAACTCCGTGGGCGTGCCCTCAAGGAGGCCACCCTCAAGGCGGGTTTCGGTACGCTCTCCGCTTCCCGCAAACGCATCAATGTACCAAAGGTCGAAGGGCTGATTTCGTAGGGCTCCAGTATAGAACTCTAGATAGTAGCGGACGGCTTCGAGCTTTTTCTCGGTCCATGCGCCGCCAAAGCGGTGCTGCACTTCTGGTCGTTCATTGCTGGCCAAAATTCTCCCCCTGATAAGTCAGCATAATGTGCAACTTTTCAGAGTGTCGAGGCAGAACCTCTTGAACTTACGAGGGCGGCAGCAGTGCAATGTCAGATGGCCGCCCTCGAAAGCTCCAAGGGCTACAGCCTGTCGCTCGCTGACGGCACCCTTGAGACCCTGAATGCTCCCCACGAAGTCGGCCCTAACGACTGACTGCAGCCGCCTTCTTGGGTGATGGTGAGCGACCCTTCTGCGTCGAGATGCACGCCAATAGCCTCGACGCTGAATTCAGCGGCTTGGTGCTCCCCCTCGTTTACACGAGCGACCTTGATTTGAAATGCGTGCAAAATTTTCTCCGAATACTAGATGTTTGCAATGGTGCTAGGTCCCGGCATGGGAGCATCGTCGTCACCAATTTGAGTGTTTTGCATTGCCACCGAGAGTGCACGGCTCAGCAACTTGCCGCCGGAAACCGAGAGGGCCGCTGCTTCCCAGCTAGCGGCCCTTTCATAGTGGTAGAGCGACGTTTCCAGCCGTCCAGCTTGCGCCCATCGCCGCGGTTACTAGCAGGAATTGACCTGCAAATTTACGCGTTATGTTCACCAGCCTAGTTACTATCGTCTGTTTGCCATCCTGATTTTTCGGATTGCCTGTATTCATATCGTCACCTTTCACCTTTCCAGCCATGAGGCCTAGGACAGAGAGTAGGGCGACAACGGGCAAAGCCGTGACGATTGGAATTGAACCTGTAACCACTCCGAAGCTTGTCTTTGGACATTATTCTCAAAATGAGCAAAAGTCAAGAACTTTCTCGGACGTGCCGGAGCGCGAAATACCCAATCGTCCGATCGCCACCCTCCTAGCCCTGTCCCCGATTCAGCCTTCCGCCGGCGGGTGCGGATTGCCGAGGACACCCTGTCCGCGTAACCGTCACCGGCCAGGCCAACGGGAGGGCGACATCATGGAACTGCGGACGACAGGGGGACAGCTGCAGCTGGGCGGGGCCTTCAAGATGGTCGCCATCGGCTATGCCATCGGCATGGGCGTGATCTTCGTGCCCTTCTTCCTGCTCATCGCCCTGTTCTTGCTGCTGGCCAGCATGACCGGATCCGCGGACACCACCGCCTTCGGCTTCGTCGTCCTCCTCCAGATCGTCATGCTGCCGGTCATCCTGGCCATGCAGGCGGTCATGATGGGCGGGGCGGTCGTGCTGGGCCTGTGGCTGTACCGCATGCGGCGGCCGATCCGCGTCGTGGCCGAGGAGCCGTCGGGCGCCTCCGCGGCCTGAGGGCCGGCGTCCGCACGCCCAGACAACCTACCGCAAACGGGTATTGATCCACTGCTCCCCCTTGGCCATGCAGGCCTCGGTATCCAGGGGAGCTTTGGCGATGACCACCAACCGACGGGCGATGATCGCCGGCCTCGCCGGCCTTGGCCTCGGCACGGGCGCCGGCGCGCGGGCCGCGACGGCGGCGGTTGCGCGGCAGGACATCTTCAGCGGCCCGGCGGACGACTTCGGCGACGGCTTCGCCGACGACGGTGACGGCTTCAGCCCGACCGGCCTGGACCTGGCCGGCGGCGGGTTCGGCAAGGTCGATGTGGTGCTCAGCGAGATCGCGCCGCCGCCCGGCCTGGCCGCCTTCGGCGTCGCGGGCGGCGAGCTGGCGGGCGTCATCAAGGACGCGGGCGACAACGGCTATCGCCTGCGCGGCCTCTGCGTGCAGGCCCACGCCCAGAGTGTCATGACCCTGTTCCAGCTGGGCGGCGCGGCCGGGCCTGAAAGCTGGCACATCGGCCAGACGCCGGCCGAATACCAGGCCCTGGTCGCCCGCGCCGCGCGCACCGGCCTGGAGCCGGTCTCGATCAGCGTCGACAACATGGACGGCGCCCCCCGCTTCACCACCCTGCTGCGGCGCTCGGCGACCGCCTGGGAGGCGCGCCACGGCCTCAAGCAGAATGACCTGACACCCCTGACCAAGGCCATGCAGGCCAAGGGCTTCCGCCTGGCCCGCGCCGTGCCCTACCTCGACGCCGGCCAGCTTCGCTTCGCCAGCCTCTACCGGCCGGCCGGCAAGCACGGCTGGCAGGCCTGGGTCGGGGACGAGGACGCGCTCGTCCGCGACAAGGCCTTCCGCGCCCAGGGCTTCGCCCTGCTGCAGGCGGTGTCCTACGACGACGGCGGCAAGCGCCGCTGGGTCTGCGTCTGGCAGAAGGCCGAGGGCGTGGCGCCGGACTATTTCTGGGGCGTCTGACGCGGCGACCGCCGCCAGGGCGGATGAATATGTCTAGACATATTGTTTTCCCCCCGATTTCGCCGCCCCGCCGCCGGTCCGCCAAGGCAGCCGACACGGGAGGTTCCCGGGTGGTCGAAACGGCATCCGACGACCGTCGAATGGCGCCTTCCGGCGGACATTCGATTGGACTTAAGGCGTGGAAAATACAAGAATAAATACCGGCACATCGACTGGCGCCGTGCTATAATGGTCCCGCTTCGATAACACCACCCCCCAGCCGCTTCACGCCCCCGGCCGCGAGTAGTCCACCAGACCGGGGCCGAACACCGCCGCCACCACCACGGGCCGCCGGTCGCTGATGTCCTCGTCCGGCAGTTCGTCGATCTCTTCGGGGTATTTCAGCTCCACCCGGAAGCCGCCGTCCTCGATGACATAGGCCATGGTCGCCCATTCGCCCTTGGGATCGATCTGGCGGGCGGCGTCCCAATAGGCCTCGATGACCGCCTCCAGCATCGGCGGGCAGAGGCGGTAGCGGATGTCGTCGGGGGCCTCGGGGTCGTCGAAGAAGAGGTCGGCGGTCAGGCCGTCGGAGTCCATCTCGGCGTAGACCAGGAGCTTGGTGGCCGTCTCGTCGGCGGCCTCCAGGGCCAGGCGGCCGATTTCCTGGTGGTAGGGTTCGAGCAGTTCGGCGTCTTCGGGAGTCACCTCAGTTGTCGTCCATCTTCAGCGCCGCGATGAAGGCTTCCTGCGGGATCTCGACCTTGCCGAACTGGCGCATGCGCTTCTTGCCGGCCTTCTGCTTGTCGAGCAGCTTGCGCTTGCGGCTGGCGTCGCCGCCGTAGCACTTGGCCGTTACGTCCTTGCGCAGGGCCCGCACGGTCTCGCGGGCGATGATCCGGCCGCCGATGGCCGCCTGGATGGGGATGACGAACATGTGGGGCGGGATCAGCTCCTTCATCTTCTCGACCATGCCCCGGCCGCGCTGCTCGGCGCGGTCGCGGTGGACCAGCATGGAGAGGGCGTCGACCGGCTCGGCGTTGACCAGGATCTGCATCTTGACCAGGTCGCCGACCCTGTACCCCTCGATCTGGTAGTCGAAGCTGGCGTAGCCCTTGGAGATGGATTTCAGCCGGTCGTAGAAGTCGAAGACCACCTCGTTGAGCGGCAGGTCGTAGACCAAGAGGGCGCGGCTGCCGACGTAGGAAAGCTCCCGCTGCTGGCCGCGGCGGTCCTGGCACAGCTTGATGACGCCGCCGAGGTATTCGTCGGGGGTCAGGATCGTCGCCTTGATCCAGGGCTCGCTGATGGTGTCGATCTTGACCGGATCGGGCAGATCGGCCGGGTTGTGCAGCTCGATCTCGCCGCCGTCGTGCATCAGGCCGATCTTGTAGACGACGCTCGGCGCCGTCGCGATCAGGTCGAGGTCGAACTCGCGGCTGAGGCGCTCCTGGATGATCTCCAGGTGCAGCAGGCCCAGGAACCCGCAACGGAAGCCGAAGCCGAGGGCGGCGCTGGTTTCCATCTCGTACGAGAAGCTCGCATCGTTCAGGCGAAGGCGACCGATGGCGGCGCGCAGGTCCTCGAAGTCGGCGGCGTCGACCGGGAACAGGCCGCAGAACACCACCGGCTGCACTTCCTTGAAGCCGGTCAGGGCCTGGGACGTCGGCTTCTTCTCGTCGGTGATGGTGTCGCCGACGGCGGCGTCTGCCACTTCCTTGATCTGGGCGGTGAAGAAGCCGACCTCGCCCGGGCCAAGCGCGTCGACCGGCGTGTTCTTGGGCTGGAAGACGCCGACCCGGTCGACCAGGTGGGTCTTGCCGGCGTTCATCATCTTGATGCGCTGGCCGGCCTTCAACGACCCGTCGAAGATGCGGACCAGGACGATGACGCCCAGGTAGGCGTCGTACCAGGCGTCGACCAGCAGGGCCTTCAGCGGCGCGTCCGGGTCGCCCTTGGGGGCGGGCAGGCGGGTGACGATGGCTTCCAGAACGTCGTCGATGCCGAGGCCACTCTTGGCGCTGCAGAGCACGGCGTCGCTGGCGTCGAGGCCGATGACGTCCTCGATCTGCTGGCGGATGCGGTCGGGCTCGGCGGCCGGCAGGTCGATCTTGTTGAGGACCGGGACGATCTCGTGGTTGTTGTCGATGGCCTGGTAGACGTTGGCCAGGGTCTGGGCCTCGACGCCCTGGCTGGCGTCGACCACCAGGATCGAACCTTCGCAAGCGGCCAGGCAGCGGCTGACCTCATAGGCGAAGTCGACGTGGCCGGGGGTGTCCATCAGGTTGAGGACGTAGTTCTCGCCGTCCTTGGCCTTGTAGTTGAGGCGCACGGTCTGCGCCTTGATGGTGATGCCGCGCTCCTTCTCGATGTCCATGTTGTCGAGGACCTGCTCGGTCATCTCGCGCGCGGTCAGGCCGCCCGTCTGCTGGATGAGGCGGTCGGAGAGCGTACTCTTGCCGTGGTCGATGTGGGCCACGATGGAGAAGTTGCGGATCTTGTCGATAGGCGGGGTGGTCATGGTGGGGCGCGTCTAGCACAAATCGCGCCCGGTGCGAGCGTCCGCGACGCGCGACGGATTTACAGTTCGGAAGAACTCTGGGCCCAATCTGAGCGTTCGCATGACGCGAGGTATGCGATGGCGCCACTCATTCTGGTCGTCGACGACGACGAACCCGTCCGTGAATACGCCCGGCTGGTGCTGGAAGCGGCCGGCTACGAGGTCGCCACCGCCTGGAGCGGCGAGCACGCCCTGAAGTACCTGGTCATGGGCCGCCCCGACATGCTGGTGGTCGATGTCAGCATGCCCGGCATGTCCGGCCTGGAACTGATCAGCCGCGTCCGCCTGCGCAACCGGTTCAAGGACACCCCGGTGTTGGTGTTCAGCGCCTCGGGGCTCGGCGTCGACATCCAGGCGGCCATCCGGGCCGGAGCCGGCGGCTACCTGCTCAAGCCCTTCGCCGCCGAGGAGCTGACCGCCAAGGTCGCCGCGGTGCTGGCCGCCGCCCCTGGCCATTGGGCGGATCGGGCCGAAGGCTGAGCCCACTGTCCCTATTTTGTCAGCAGCCTGTCGGAACTGGGCTTTCCCGGCCGTCCTAAGGGACGAACGGGGTGCTTCGTGGTTGCGAAATGCTCGCAGGAGCCTAGATACCGCAGGTCGCCTGCACAGACTGGGGAGTTCTAAGTGCGCGCCTTTACCGACCGGCCTGGCCGGACGCGGACCCTCGCTTTGACTTTCGCCTTCGCCCTGGCGTTGCCGCTGGCCGCCTGTGGCAAGAAGGAAGAGGCGCCCAAGACCCGGACCGCCCAGACCGTCACCGCTGCCGTCGTCACCGAACAGACCCTGCCCCGGCGGGTCGAGGTGTCGGGCAGCGTCACCGCCTGGAACGAGGTCATCGTCGGCGCCGAGACCGGCGGCCTGACCGCCGTGCAGGTGCTGGTCGACGAGGGTGACTGGGTCCGTCAGGGCCAGCTGATCGTCAAGATGAGCGACACCGTCCAGCGGGCGGCGCTGCGCCAGGCGCAGGCCGGAGTGCTGTCGGCCAAGGCGACCCTGGCCGAGGCCACCGCCGCGCTCGGCCGGGCCCAGGAGCTGAAGGCCAAGGGCTTCCTGTCGCAGGCGGCGCTGGACACGGCGCTGGCCAAGCAACGCACCGCCTCGGCCGGCCTGGCCCAGGCCGAAGCGGCCGCGGCCTCCTCGGCCGCCCAGCTGGACCAGACCAACCTTCGCGCCCCGGTCAGCGGCCGGGTCTCCAGCCGCACCGTGGTCAAGGGCCAGATCGTCCAGCCCGGCGTCGAACTCCTCCGCCTGGTCCGCGACGGCCGGCTGGAGCTGGCCGGCGAGGTGCCCGAGGCGCAGCTGAACCTGGTGCGCTCCGGCATGCCGGCGGTGATCACCGGCGACGAGGGCGGCCAGACCGGTGGCGTCGTCCGCCTGGTCACCCCGCGCGTCGACGCCCAGACCCGCGTCGGCCTGGCCCGCGTCACCCTGGCCTCGCCGCAGAGCTTCCGGCCTGGCATGTTCGCCAAGGCCAGCATCGACGTCGGCGACCAGCCGGCCCTGACCCTGCCGCAGTCCTCGGTGGTGTTCCGCAACTCCAAACCGGGCGTCTATGTCGTCGACGCCAGGAGTCAGGCCCACTTCCGCGAGGTGACCACCGGCGCGCGGGTCGGCGAGTTCGTCGAGATCGCCGCCGGCCTGCAGGCGGGTGAACGGGTGGTGGTCGGCGGGGCCGGCTTCCTGGCCGACGGGGACACTGTCCGCGTGGTCGCCGCCCAGCCGAAACGCTAGGGGCGGCCGATGTTCCGCAACATCTCCGCCTGGTCGATCAAGCATCCGATCCCGGTCATCCTGCTGTTCATCATCCTGACGCTGGCCGGCGTGCAGGGCTTCCTGAAGATGCGGGTGAACAACTTCCCCGACATCGACTTTCCGATGGTGGTGGTCGCCGCCGGCCAGCCGGGGGCCGCGCCGCCTGAGCTGGAAAGCCAGGTCACCCGCATCATCGAGGATGCCCTGACCGGCCTGAACGGCGTGCGCCACGTGCGCTCGACCGTCGGCGACGGGGTTAGCAACACCAGCGTCGAGTTCGAGATCGGCACCGACCTGGAGCGGGCGACCAACGACGTGCGCAACGCCGTCGCCTCGGTGCGCGCCGACCTGCCGCAGGACATCCCCGAGCCGATCGTCCAGCGCATCGACATCTCCGGCCAGCCGCTGATCACCTATGTGGTCCGCTCCGGCGCGCTCAATCCTGAACAGCTGAGCTGGTTCGTCGACAACGACGTCTCCAAGCGCCTGCTGGCCATCCCCGGCATCGCCCAGGTGACCCGCGAGGGCGGCGTGTCGCGCGAGATCCGCGTCGAGCTCGACTCGCGCAAACTCGCCGCGCAAGGGGTGACGGCGGCGCAGGTCAGCCAGACCTTGAAGAGCATCAACGCCGACCTGCCCGGCGGCCGGGCCACGGTCGGCGGCGAGGAGCGGGCCATCCGCACCCTGGGCGGGGCCGACACCGTCGAGCAACTGGCCGACAAGCGGGTGACGCTTGGCGGCGGCCGCAGCGTGCGGCTGGGCGACCTGGGCAAGGTCAGCGACAGCTGGACCGAGCCGCGCATCAGGGCCCGGTTCAACGGCCAGGAGGTGGTCTCCTTCTCGATGCTGCGCACCCGCGACGGCAGCGAGGTCAAGGCCGGCAAGGCGGTCCGCAAGGCGATCGAGAAGCTCGACGCCGAACGCCAGGACCTCGACATCGAGGAGGTCACCTCGACGGTGCAGTACGTCGAGGCCAGCTACAACGCCTCGGTCGAGGCCCTGCTGCTGGGCGCCATCCTGGCGGTGGCGGTGGTCTTCCTGTTCCTGCGCGACTGGCGGGCGACCCTGATCACGGCGACGGCCATCCCGCTGTCGCTGATCCCGACCTTCGCCATCCTCGCGCCGCTGGACCAGAGCTTCAACGTCGTCACCCTGCTGGCCCTCAGCCTGACCATCGGCATCCTGGTGGACGACGCGATCGTCGAGATCGAGAACATCGTCCGCCACATGCAGCAGTACAATCTGACGCCCTACCAGGCGGCCATGGAGGCGGCGGACGAGATCGGCCTGGCGGTGGTGGCGACGACGGCGACCATCATCGCGGTGTTCGCGCCGGTCGGCTTCATGCCCGGCATTGTCGGCCAGTTCTTCAAGAGCTTCGCCCTGGCGGCCTGCGTCTCGGTGCTGTTCTCGCTCGTCGTGGCGCGGATGCTCACCCCGCTGATGAGCGCCTTCCTGCTCAAGCGCACCGCCAAGATGAGCGAGCACAAGGACCCGTTCTGGATGGGCGGCTACCTCAAGGCCCTGGCCTGGGGCATGCGCCACCGGATCATCTCCTTCTTCATGGGGACGCTGTTCTTCATCCTGTCGATCGTCGTCGCGGCCATGGTGCCGGGCGAGTTCATCCCGGCCGGCGACCAGGGCTACAGCGCCATGAGCGTCGAGCTGCCGCCGGGGGCGACCATCGAGGACACCGACGCGGTGGTCCTGCGGATCACCCAGGTCCTCAAGGCCCGGCCCGAGGTGAAGAGCGTCTACGGCGGCGTCGGCGCCGGCCTGGCGGCCACCGGGCCTGGCGGCTCGGGCGGGGCGCTCGGCGACGTGCGGCGGGCTGCGGTGACCGCAAACCTGGTCCCCAAGCACGACCGCAAGCTCTCCCAGCAGGAGTTCGAGCAGGACATCGCCAAGAGTCTGAAGGACATCCCCGGGGTCCGCATCCGCTTCGGCGTCGATGGCTCTGCCCCGCTGTACAACGTCACCCTGACCAGCGACGACGGCGCCGCCCTGGCTAAGGCGGCCCGCGAGGTCGAGACCCAGATGCGCGGCATCCAGGGCCTGGCCAACATCGTCAACACCGCCGACATCGCCCGGCCGGAGATCCTGGTGACGCCCAAGCCGGACGTCGCCGCCCGCATGGGGGTGTCGTCCAGCGACATCAGCCAGGCGGTGCGGGTCGCCACCCTGGGCGACATCGACCAGCTGCTGCCCAAGTTCAACCTCGGCGACCGGCAGATCCCGATCCGCCTGCGCCTGACCGAGAACGCCCGCGAGCACCTGGAGGTGCTGCAGAACCTGCGGGTGCCGACCGCCTCGGGCGAGGCCGTGCCGCTGTCGGCCGTGGCCGACATCACCTTCGGGGCCGGGCCCAGCCAGATCGAACGGCTGGACCGCAGCCGCAACGCCACCATCACCGCCGAGCTGGCCGGCATGGCCCTGGGCGATGCCGACAAGGCGGTGAAGGCGCTGCCGGCGCTGAAGACCCTGCCGGCCGGCGTCTCGATCCAGCCCTCGGGCGACGTCGAGGCCTTCGCCGAACTGGGCATCGGCTTCCTGACCGCCTTCGCGACCGGGGTGCTGCTGATGTACGCGGTGCTGGTGCTGCTGTTTAAGAGCTTCCTGCACCCGATCACCATCCAGATGGCCCTGCCGCTGGCCCTGGGCGGGGCCTTCTTCGCCCTCTTGATCACCGGCACCAACCTGTCGATGCCGGCCCTGATCGGCCTGCTCATGCTGATGGGCATCGCCGCCAAGAACTCGATCCTGCTGGTCGAGTACGGCATCGAGGCGCGCAACGCCGGCCAGGCCCGCTACGACGCCATGATGGACGCCGCCCACAAGCGGGCGCGGCCGATCCTGATGACCACCGTGGCTATGGGCGCCGGCATGCTGCCGGTGGCGCTGGGCCTGGGCGAGGACGTCGAGTTCCGCCAGCCGATGGCCATCGCCGTCATCGGCGGCCTGATCACCTCGACCCTGCTCAGCCTGCTGTTCGTGCCGGTGATGTACACCATCCTGGAGGACATCTTCGGCTTCCTGAAGTGGCTGCTGCGCAAGGACAAGTCGGTGACCTGGCGCGAGTTCAAAACCAGGCTGCGCGGGCCGACGGGGCCGGGCAAGGACCTCCCGCCGCCGACCAGCGCCTCGCCGCTGGTGACCTGAACCGCGATCGCCGATTACCGCATTTCGGCCGTCCCGCCGCGAGGCGAGCGCGCAGATTGTCGCAACCCCTGATTTTGATCGAGCATTGTTCGATCAAATGTGCTCAACCATTCGTTGACCGAACGGAGAGGGCGACATGCTTTACAAGGCGAGTAGATACGGCAGCTATCTGAAGGGAACCGCTGCGGCGGACCAGTTCGTCGGCTATGAGGGGAACGACGCCTTCGTTGGCATGGGCGGCGCCGATTCGTTCGATGGCGGCACGGGCTTCAACCGCGTCGACTACGACTGGGCAAAGTCGGCGGTAACGGTCAACCTGAACGTCACCGGCTTCCAGGCGACAGGCGGCGGCGGTTCGAACAAGCTGGTCAACATCCAGGGTCTGGGTGGGAGCGCCTACAATGACCGCTTCACCGGCAATGGAGCGGACAACAAGCTGTATGGCAACGGCGGCAATGACTGGCTGTCCGGCAACGGCGGTTCGGACATGCTGTACGGCGGCGACGGAAACGATCAGCTGTTCGGCGGCGATGGCGACGACAAGCTTGAGGGCGGCGAGGGGGATGACCAGCTGGTCGCCGGCGCGGGCAACGACCGCCTCGAGGGCTATTGGGGCGCCGATATCATCGACGGCGGCGCCGGGGACGACTACATCCTGGCGGGCAGCGGGGCCAACCGCATCACCGGCGGCGACGGCAACGACCATCAGGTCGGCGGCGGCGACAACGATATCTTCGTCGGCGGAGCCGGCGCCGACACCCACTACGGCCAGGGCGGCGACGACATCGTGACCTACGCCGCGTCGACGGCGGCGGTGCTGGTCGATCTCACCTCCAACACCGGCGGCCGGAGCAATGCCGGCGATGCGCTGGGCGACACCTATAGCTATATCGACCAGTTCATTCTCACCGCCTTCAACGACACCTTCGTCGACAGCCTGGGCCATGTCGCCCGCGGCGGGGCCGGCAACGACACGATGTATTCGGGCTCCATCGGCGTCACCTTCTATGGCGACGCAGGAGCGGACACGCTCAACGGCAGCCTCAACAGCGACTATCTGAACGGCGGCGACGGCAGCGATGTCCTCATCGGCAGTTCCGGCGCCGACGTGCTGTATGGCGGCGCGGGCGCCGACCGTTTTGTGCTCAGGAAGCTGGGCGAGTCGACGGTCGGTTACTCCGATCGAATCTACGATTTCGGCAAAGGCGACCTGCTCGATCTCCAGGCCATCGACGCCAACACCAAACTGGCCGGTGATCAGGCCTTCAAGCAGGTTGCGACCTTCACCAAGGCGGCGGGCCAGCTGGTGCTCAGCTACGACGCCAACTTCAAGCTCAGCACCGTCCTGCTGGATGTCGACGGCGACGCAAAGGCCGACGCTCGAATCCTGATCGACGGCCGACCGGAGGCGAACGGCGCCTGGCTCGTCCTGTAGATCGGCCCCAGGCCATGCGAGCTGCGGCATGCTGCCCGTCGCACCGGGCCTGGGCGAAGACGTCGAGTTCCGCCAGCCGATGGCCATTGCGGTGATATGATCGCGTCCCTTCTCTCCACGGGCCGGTAAAGGAACCGCGCTTTCCCCGCCACGTTCTCCCCAGCGATGGGGCGCACCACATGACCTTGCAGCAGGCGCTGTCGTTCGGCCTTGTCGGCCTGACCGTGATCGTCTTCATCTGGGGTCGCTGGCGCTATGATCTCGTCGCGCTGGGGGCCCTGGCCGTGGGGGTGGTCATCGGCGTCATCCCGGTGAAGAGCGCCTTCGATGGGGTCTCCAACGACATCGTCATCATCATCGCCAGCGCCCTGGTGCTCAGCGCCGCGGTGGCGCGGTCGGGGCTGGTGGACACCATCCTCGCGCCGCTGGTTCCCCGCCTGAAGACCGAGAAGAGCCAGGTGCCGGTGTTCAGCGCCGCCACCGCCCTCCTCTCCATGGTCAGCAAGAACGTCGGGGCCCTGGCCCTGATGATGCCGACCGCCCTGCAGATCGCCAAGCGCACCGGCACGCCGGCCTCGCGGGTCTTGATGCCGATGAGCTTCGCCAGCCTGGTCGGCGGCCTGGCCGTGCTGGTCGGCACATCGCCCAACATCATCGTCTCAGAGGTGCGCCGCGAGGCCGGCGGCGAGGCCTTCGGGATGTTCGACTACTTCCCGGTCGGCGGCATCCTGACGGTGATCGCCATCCTCTACCTGAGCTTCGCCTACCGGCTGCTGCCCAAGGACCGCAAGGCCAGCATCAGCGTTGACGCCGCCCTGGCCGCCAACGCCTACATGACCGAGGTCGAGGTTCCGGAAGGCTGGAGCTTCAAGGACAGCCGGGTCGTCGACATCCAGAAATTCGGCGACGGCTCCAACAAAGTCATCGCCATCCTGCGCGGCCGCAGACGCTTCAGCGCCCCGCACGCCAACCGCAAGATCCTGCCCGGCGACATCCTGCTGCTGGAGGGCGAGGAGCAGGAGCTGAACGAGCTGATCGTGCGGGCCGGCTTCAAGCTCAGCCTGACCGACAGGCCCGTCGCCCTGGCCGAGCCGACCGACGAGGTCCGCGTCGTCGAGGCGGTGATCGGGGCCGAGAGCGACCTGATCGGCGAGAGCGCCAAGAGCTTCGCCCTGCACGAGAGCCACGGGGTCAACCTGATCGGGGTCAGCCGCAGCGGCTTTCGCAGGCGCGGCCCCCTCTCCACGGCCCGGTTGAGGAGCGGCGACATCCTGGTCCTGCAGGGCAGCGAGCAGTCGCTGCCCGAGGCGCTGAAGGCGCTGGGCCTGCTGCCTTTGGCCGAGCGGGCGGTGCGGCTGGGCGGCATCCGTCACGCCGTCGCCCCGGCCCTCATCCTGGGCGGGGCCATGGTGGTGGTGGCCACCGGCCTGTTGCCGGTGGCGGCGGGGTTCTTCATCGCCGCTGTCCTCGTCGTGGCGGTTGGCGCTCTGCGCATGCGCGAGGCCTACGCCGCCCTCGACGCGCCGGTGCTGATCCTGGTCGCCGCCCTGATCCCGGTCAGCGACAGCATCGAAAAGAGCGGCGGGGCCGATCTGATCGCCCATGCCCTGTCGGGCGCCTTCCACGGCATGCCGCCGCTGGTCACCCTGACGGCGATGATGCTGGTCGCCATGCTGGCCACCCCCTTCCTCAACAACGCCGCCACGGTGCTGATCGTCGCCCCCATCGGCATGGGCCTGGCCAAGCAGCTGGGCCTCAGCCCCGATCCCTTCCTGATGGCCGTGGCAGTGGGGGCCGGCTGCGACTTCCTCACCCCGGTCGGCCATCAGTGCAACACCCTGGTCATGGGGCCGGGCGGCTATCGGTTCGGCGACTACGCCCGGCTGGGGGCGCCGCTGTCGCTGCTGATCCTGCTCATCGCGCCGCTGCTGATCTCGCTGTTCTGGCCGTTCGCCGGGCGCTGATTGACGCAGCCCCCCGATATTGAGGGAGCGGGGGCCTGTGGAGTATGCTCAGGTCTTTGGCGGCCTTGGTCCGGTGGGGGGACGACATGCTGTACAGGGGCGGGAAGTACAACGACATCCTCAAGGGGTCGGCCCGGGCCGACCAGTTCTTCGGCTACGAGGATGCCGACACCTTCTTCGGCATGGGCGGCGACGACGATTTCGACGGCGGAACGGGCGTCAACACGGTCGACTACAGCTGGTCCAGGCTTGGCGTCACGGTGAACCTCAACCTCACCGGTTTCCAGGCGACCGGCGGGGCGGGAAACAACCGGCTGATCAATATCCAGAACCTCAACGGCAGCGCCGCGAAGGATCGCTTCACCGGCAACGCCGCGAACAACGAGCTGAACGGCGGCGCCGGCGACGACTGGCTGTCCGGCGAGGGCGGCAAGGACGTGCTGTTGGGCGGCGACGGCGACGACCAGCTGTACGGCGGCGACGGTAACGATCTCCTCAGCGGCGGCAATTGGAAGGACCAGTTGTTCGGCGGCGCGGGCGACGACACCCTGTACGGCGGCAGCGGCGATGACCTGCTCGACGGCGGCGACGGTAACGACCGTCTGTGGGGTGAGCTCGGAAACACCCACTTCATCGGCGGCGCGGGCGACGACTACCAGTACGGCACGGGCGGCAATGATGTCTTCGTCGGCGGGGCCGGGGCGGACCAGCATCTTGGCATGGGCGGCGACGACAAGGTCACCTACGCCGGCCATAGCTCGGCGATCCGGCTCGATCTGCGCACCGTCGACGGCAGCGCCAACACCGGCGACGCCCGGCTCGACACCTTCAGCGGCATCAAGACGTTCGACCTCACCAGCTTCAACGACACCTACTATGCAGGCCTGATCGGCCCCGGCCAGACCGTGAACGGCGCCGGCGGCAATGACACCCTGATCGGCGCCGGGGGCCACGACACCCTGTTCGGCGGCGCCGGGGACGACCGGCTGGTCGGCGGGATGGACCGCGACGGGCTGTGGGGCGGCGATGGCGCCGACGTCATCATCGGTGGCGCCCAGGACGACCTCCTGCACGGCGGGGCTGGCGCGGACCGTTTCATCTACGAAAAGACCGGCGACTCGCTCGCCATGACCCCGGACCGGATCTACGACTTCGCCAACGGCGACCTGCTTGACCTGTCGCTGATCGACGCCAACAGCAAGCTGGCCGGCGACCAGGCCTTCAAGCAGGTGGCCGCCTTCACCAAGGCCGCCGGGCAGCTGATGCTCAGCTACGACACGGTCGAAAAGTTCACCGTCGTCCAGCTCGACGTCACCGGCGACGGCGTCGCCGACGCCCGCATCCTGGTCAACGGTCACCCCGAGACGAACGGGACCTGGCTCGTGCTCTAGCTTTTTCGTTGTCGCGCGTTTGCTCCGATAACCGGTTCCCACTTATCGGAACGCGCTCTAGTGGTAATCTTCCCCTAACCCCGCTCCGGTATTGAGGTAGGCGGGGCAAAAGGCCCTTCCGTGTGAGCGGACACCAGAACGGGCCAGTCATGCTGAGCGTGAACACCAACTACGGCGCGATGATCGCGCTCCAGAGCCTGGGCGCGGTCAACCGCGAGCTGGCCGAGGTCACACGCCGCATCAGCACCGGCCTCAAGGTCTCGTCGGTCAAGGACGACGCCGCCACCTGGGTGATCGCCCAGGGCCAGCGGGCCGAACTCAAATCCCTCGGCGCCGTGACCGGCTCGCTGCAGCGCGGCCAGTCGATCGTCGACGTGGCGATCAGTGGCGGCGAGACGATCAGCGATCTCCTGACCCAGATGAAGGAGAAGATGCTGGCGGCCTCGGACGCCTCGTTGAACGCCACCGACCGCGCCGCCCTCAGCGCCGACTATGTGGCCCTGCGCAAGCAGATCGATCTGGCCGCCTCCAACGCCAGCTTCAACGGCGTCAGCCTGATCTCCTCGGGGGCCAGCGGCAATGTCCGCGCCCTGGCCAACGCCTCCGCCACCGACAGCATCAATGTCGACCACATCGACCTGTCGACCACCGGCTCGCTGCTGAGCGGCACCCTGGCCGACCTGACGACGGTGACCGCCGCCGACCTGACCAACCTCGACAATGCCCTGAAGGGCGTCAACGGGGCGGTGGCCAAGCTGGGCACCGGGGCCAAGGCGCTGGACACCCACGAGACCTTTATCTCGAAGCTGCAGGACACCATCGAGGCCTCGATCGGCCGGCTGGTCGACGCCGACCTGGCCAAGGAAAGCGCCCGCTGGCAGGCGCTGCAGGTCAAGCAGCAGCTGGCCATCCAGGCGCTCAGCATCGCCAACCAGCAGCCGCAGCTGATCCTGCAGCTGTTCAGGAACTGATCCTGGCGGCGGGGAGCAGTTGCTCACCTTTTCTACCGACCATGCTCGCGAAGGCGGGCATCCATGCTGAGGTTCAGCTGAATAAACCGCGTCAGGTACGTCGCTGACCGCCGCCGCCAGCGTGTACGTCGACCCGCGCATGGATGCCCGCCTTCGCGAGCATGGTCGGTGGGTGGGGAGGGCGGGCGGCCAATCCCCTACAACAGCGACCCCTGCGCCGCCCGCGGCGCTTCCTCGATGACCCAGGTTCCGGCCGGCGACGGCTTCAGCAGGCCGTCCTCGCCGGCCAGCCAGCGGTCCCAGTCGGCGCGATCCAGCACCACCGGCTGGCGGTCGTGGGTGGGCGCGATGTCGGGACCGGGGTCGACGGTCAGCAGGCTGAAGCGGGCGTCTTCTCCCCCATTCTGGTAGCCGGCGAAGCAGAACCAGTCGCCGTCCGTGCGGCTGAAGCGCCAGCGGGTCTTGGGATACTTCTCGCCGGTGAACTCGAAGAAGGACGAGGCGGGGATCAGGCAGCGGCCCCTCTCGAACCGGCGGCCCTCGGCCCGCATGTTGATCACCGGCGGCCGCTTGGGCTGGCTGGGGACCAGGCCCCATTTGAGGCGGAGCAGGGTGGTGTGGTCGCCGGCCGGCAGGATGACCGGGGCGGCGTCGGTCGGGCGGATGTCGTCGTTGGGCTCGAGGTTGGGCGGGCCGCTCGGGAAGACCAGCGGGAAGCGGCTCTCGCTGAAGATCTCGAAGATCTCGCCGACCGGGATGTGGTTGGCGTAGTTGTTACACATGGCGCTCAGCGGCCGGCGGGATGTCGGTGCGGGCGAAGTCTTCTCCCTTGAACAGCAGGGAGGCGCCGAGGGATTTGGCGAGGGCGTAGGAGGCGCAGTCGCAGAGGTTCAGGCCGTCGCGTCCCTGGCCGAAGCGGGTGAAGGTCTTGAAGGCGATGTCGGACTGCGCCTCGTCAAACGGCCGGACGCCGGCGCGGACGAGGCTCAGCAGGTCGTCCAGCCTGGTCTGGTCCGCCGAGACCATACGCTTGGCATAGACCAGCCGCGTCTCATGAAGGCTGACCGCCGAAACCGCCACCTCGTCGGCGTCGACCAGGAGCCGCGCGAAGGCGATCCCTTCGGGCTCGGAAAAGAGGATGGCGATCAGGGCCGAGGTATCGACTACAATGGTCACAGGCCGCCTGAAAGCGCCTTGCGGATGACCGCGATGGGCCGGTCGTCGGCGACCGGCATCCGGGCGACGTCGGCCATGAGGGCCTGGATGGCCGCGAGGCGATCGGTACGGTCGGTTTCGCGCTCCGCCTTCACGACGTCCAGCGCGGCCTGCGCGGCGATGCGTATGGCGTCGGTGATGGTGGCGCCGGTCGCCGTCGCAAGCTCCCGGACGACGCCTTCCGTCGCGGGGTCCTTGATGTTGATGGCCATCGCAATCTTCCTCGGGGAATGAAGGAAGATAGCATGAGTGGGGTGGACGAGCTAGACATGGGGCGCGAATGGCCTCGCAGCGCGCTTTGCACTATAGTGGGCCCATGCTTCACGAGCGGATCAGCATCGATCCCGCCGTCATGGTGGGCAAGGCGGTCGTCCGGGGAACCCGGATCACCGTCGAGCACATTCTGCGCGAGACCGCCAACGGCATGACCGCCGAGGAGATCGCCGACCACTATCCGAGCGTCACGCCGCAGGACGTCAAGGCGGCGCTGATCTACGCCGCCGACGTGATGCGCGCCCAGGCCGGCATCGCGGCCGAGTAGGGGGTCTTGCGTTTTCTCGTTGATGAATGCTGTCCACGCGAGGTGGCTGTCACCCTCCGCGAGCTTTCTCACGACGTGCTGTTCGTCGCCGACGCGGCAAGAGGCGCGGCGGACGAAAGCCTGGCGGCGCTGGCCGATGCCGAGGACCGGATCGTCATCAGCGAGGACTTCGACTTCGGTGAGCTCGCGGTTCGGCGTCTGTCGCCGCAAACTGGTGTCCTGTTGGTCTTCTGCCCGAGTCTGCGGCCCGCTGCCCGAGCGAGCAGAGTGGGGGCCGTGGTCGCCGAGCTCGGCGAAGCGCTGCGGAGCCACCTGACCATCGTTACTGAGGACGGCATCCGGCGGCGCGCCTACTGAGCGAGCCGATCGCGGGCTAAGGGCGCGAAATCACCCTTTCGGGCGATTGGCGGAGGCGGCTGGCGGGCCCATGGTCGGCTCTCAAGCAGGCCAGGAGCCACGCCATGACCTTCGACGCATCCGCCACCCCGGTGGCCTTCCTCTTCGTCAGCGACCGCGACCGGGCGCTGGCCTTCTACGCGGGCGTGCTGGGCCTGACCTTGAAGAGCAGCGACGGCTTCGGCGACTTCATCGCGCTGGGCGGCCAGGGCCTGCTGCGGATGACCGTGAACCCGGACCACAAGGCCAGCGGCCACCCGGTGCTCGGCTGGAACGTCGCCGACATCGCGGCGGCGGTGGCGGCGCTGAGCGGGCGAGGGGTGGCGATGATCCACTACGAGGGGATGGGGCAGGACGCGGCCGGTATCTGGACTGGGCCGGACGGGACGAAGGTGGCGTTCTTCGGCGATCCGGACGGCAATGTGCTGACGTTGTCGGAGGCCTGACCCATCACATTGGGAATCGGTATGCTGTGCCTAGGTCCCCAAGGTCGGACTTGAATTCAGTACCACCCCCAGAAAGCGATCCTATGCAGTTCCATTCCATATCGATCGAGAACTTCAAAGGCTTCGAAGCATCTGCTCCAATTCAATTTGGGCCGGGTTTCAACGTACTCGTGGGCCAAAACAATGCAGGCAAGACCTCAATCCTGGAGGCGCTTCGCCTCGTGCAGGCTTCAAACCGGCCGCACAGAAACGAGAAGATCGCGGCGAGCGCCGCCCTGAACCCCAATGCGACCTTTACCGTCGGCCTTTCCCTAAGAGGCAGGGAAATCGCAGCGGCCGCCCTGATGAACAATAGTACGATCCACTGGCCTGTCTTAGGTCAAAATGTAGAAAAAGAGTCCAAAAGACTCCAAAACATACTGAATTCAGATGTGCCGATATTGTTCAATTTCTCGTGCCGACCAGGACAGCATAAATTCCACAATATTAAGTATCCATCGCATGGAATATTTAGTGATGACTCTCATGATCTATCAATCCATGCAATTCCGAATTCCAATAGAACGGGGTTCGACTACGAGGGTACCTTCGGTGGTAAGGAGGACAATTTACTCGATATCATCGTCAACTACGTTCCTCAGCACACATTTATATTTGCGGCTCAAAGGCACAATATAGGTCAGTGCGCATACGGAGATGAGGCCGCACTAACGCCAAACGCAGACAACTTGCCGAGAGTGTTGTTAAAGTTGCAGGCGAACAAGGCGCGATACGAGAGATTCAACGCCCACGTATCTGAGATATTCCCGAATATTCATTGGGTGGCCCCGAACCCTCTTTCCAACAATCAGATCGAGTTGCGTGTTTGGGGTGTCAGTCCGACATCGGAGCGCGTTGACCTCACATCTTCGTTGGATGAGGGCGGGTCCGGAGTGGGGCAGGTGCTCGCGATTCTCTATGTCGCCATGAACATGTCTGATGCCGTGGTGTGCATTGACGAACCAAATAGCTTCCTACATCCAGGAGCATCCAAAAGGTTAATCGATATCTTGAAAGAATACCCAAGCAATCAGTACGTAGTGTCCACGCACTCGTCCGGCGTAGTTTCTTGGACGGAGCCCAGTTTCCTTCACCTTGTTAGATGGGTTGGCGGACAGTCGAAGGTTTCAACAATGGGCTTGTCTGAGATCGACGATATGAGTCAGATTCTTAGTGACCTCGGCGTTTCCCTGTCGGACGTATTTGGACCGGATGAGGTTGTCTGGGTCGAAGGAGAGACCGAAGAAGCCTGTTTCCCGATTGTTTTGCGGAAGGCCGTAGGGGCGGTTCCGCGGGGCCTCAGATTTTTGGCTATGAGAAGCACGGCGGAAATCGATAAGCATACGCCGCGGGCAGCGGCCACGCTTGATCTCTACTCTCGCCTTACAAAGTCCGGTGCAGTGGTTGCACCCGCCTTAGCCTTTAGTTTCGACCGAGAACTAAGGAGCGAGGCGGAGCTAGGCGATCTTTTGCGACGGCCGGTCAAGACGAGAGTGATTGGAAGGCGAACCTACGAAAATTACCTGCTGGATGTGGATGCGATCGCTCATATTCTTGCTGAAGGCGGCGAGGCTTCAACAGCGGCAGATGTGGCGCGCTGGATCAAAGACAATCGCGGCAGATTCAAGCCGAAAGCGTCGTCGGTCGCGGCGGGCAGTGATTGGCAAGACGTCTGTAACGCGCCAAAACTACTCGCCGAGCTATTCCAGGAACTATCTGAGGCCAAAGTAGAATACCGTAAGAGAACCCATTCGGTTCAGCTTACGCAGTGGTTACTGGAGAACAAGCCAGACCATTTGCAGGAAATGATATCTTACGTGCAGGAACTGGCTTCGCCTGCCTAAGCCACCTTCACCCGCGCCGCACTCTCCGGCAGATCCTCCCCAAACGCCCGCTGGTAGAACTCCGCCACCGTCGGCCGCTCCAGCTCGTCGCACTTGTTGAGGAACGTCATCCGGAACGCCAGGCCGATGTCGCCGGCGAAGATGTCGGCGTTCTGGGCCCAGGTGATGACGGTGCGGGGGCTCATGACGGTGGAGATGTCGCCGTTCATGAAGGCGTTGCGGGTCATGTCGGCGACGCGGACCATGGCGGCGATGGTGCGGCGGCCCTCGGCCGTGGCGTAGCCGGGGTTCTTCGACAGCACGATCTCGGCCTCGACGTCGTGGTCGAGGTAGTTGAGCGTGGTGACGATCGACCAGCGGTCCATCTGGCCCTGATTGATCTGCTGGGTGCCGTGGTAGAGGCCGGTGGTGTCGCCCAGACCAATGGTGTTGGTCGTCGAGAACAGGCGGAAATAGGGGTTGGCGCGGATCACCTTGTTCTGGTCGAGCAGGGTCAGCTTGCCGCCGGCCTCCAGCACCCGCTGGATGACGAACATCACGTCCGGGCGGCCGGCGTCGTATTCGTCGAAGACCAGGGCCATCGGGCGCTGCAGGCACCAGGGCAGGATGCCTTCGCGGAATTCGGTGATCTGCTTGCCGTCCTTCAGGACGATGGCGTCCTTGCCGACCAGATCGATGCGGCTGACGTGGCTGTCGAGGTTGACCCGGACCAGCGGCCAGTTGAGGCGGGCGGCGACCTGTTCGATGTGGGTCGACTTGCCGGTGCCGTGGTAGCCCTGCACCATGACGCGGCGATCGAAGGCCAGGCCGGCGACGATGGCCAGGGTGGTCTGCGGATCGAACTTGTAGGCCTCGTCGATGTCCGGGACGTGGCTGTCGCGATGGCTGAAGGCGGGCACCTTCATGTCGCTGTCGACGCCGAAGACGTCACGGATGGAAACCTGCTTGTCGGGAACGAGGCTGAGCAGGGTGTCGGCGGCGGCGGGGTTGTCGGTCAGGTCGGCCATGTCGAAGGTTCGATAGCGCGTTTGAAGCGTTCGGCAAACAGCTGTTCGATGGGATTCAGAGCATGAACCGTAAGGAATTGTTGCAGCCGGCCCGTTGGCCCGCCTTGACGCTACGGATGGTTCGGGCGGCGCGGTCGGAGCTGGCGGCGACCCTGGCGATGCTGGTGCTGGGCGTCGGGCTGCTGTCCTTCATCGAGATCGCCGACGACGTGGCCGAGGGCGACACGCGCGGGATCGACCATGCGCTGCTCCTGATGTTCCGCATGCCTGGCGATCCGGCGACGCCGATCGGCGGACGGTTCCTGCGCGAGGCGATGGGCGACGTCACGGCGCTGGGCGGGGTGACGGTGCTGAGCCTGTTCGTGCTCTTGCTGGTCGGGCTGTTCGCCAGTCTGCGGCGGTGGCGCGAGGCGGTGCTGCTGCTGGTGGCGGCGATGGGCGGCACGGCGCTGAGCCAGGCGCTCAAGGGCCTGTTCGGGCGGGCGCGGCCGGAGGAGGGATGGCGGCTGGTCGAGGTGGTCAACACCAGCTTCCCCAGCGGCCACGCGATGATGTCAGCCGTGGTCTACCTGACGCTCGGGGCGCTGGTGGCGCGGTTCGCAGAGCGGCGGCGGGTGAAGTGGTTCGCCATGGGCGTGGGGCTGCTGCTGACGGCCATGGTCGGGGTCAGCCGGGTCTACCTCGGCGTCCATTGGCCGAGCGACGTGCTGGCCGGCTGGTGCGTCGGCGCCGCCTGGGCGATGGCCTGCTGGCTGGCGGTGTGGGCGGTCGAGAAGTGGTGGGTGAAAGACGTGGAGGAGGGGGATAAGGCGCCGAGTTCCTCCCCCTCCCGGGGGAGGTGGCAGCGGCGAAGCCGCTGACGGAGGGGTCCCCACCGGCGATGGCGGCAGCTTCTGGCAGGTTTACCCGCCGACTTCGGCGGTGACCCCCTCCACCATTGCTGCGCAATGGTCCCCCTCCCCCAAGAGGGGGAGGAACGTTAAGCCAGCTTCGCCTTCTTCAGTGTCTTCCACGCCTGAATGACCCGCTGCAGCTTGTGCTCGGCCGAGCGGTCGCCGCCGTTGCTGTCGGGGTGGCAGCGTTTCAGGAGCTCGTGGTAGCGCTTCTTGATGTCCTTGGGCTCGGCGGTGTCGTCGAGGTCGAGGTCGGCCAGGGCGCCGCGCTCCATCTTGCCCAGCAGCCGGCCGTCGGAGCGGGGCTTGGCCTGCACCTGTGACGTGCCGCTGCCGAACAGGCTGAAGGGGTCGGCGAAGGAGCCCGGGTCGCGGGTTCCGGCCTGGGCCTCGCGGCTGCGGTTGGAGGCCTTGAACGACCAGGTCGGGCGCTCGCCGGTCAGGCGCGAGGCCTGGACCTCGGCCACCTGCTCGTCGCTCATGCCGGCGAAGAAGTTCCACTGCTTGTTGTACTCGGCCGCGTGGGCCTGACAGAACCAGTAGTGCTCATTCATCATCTGCCGCGATTTCGGCGCGCGGGCGGTGGCGGCGGTGCGGCAGCCGGCGTGGTCGCAGGCCCGCTCGCCGGGTTTGAGGGCGTTGACGTCGTTCTCCGCTTCCTGCTCGCCCTCCTTGGGGGGGCGGACACGGATGTCGACAAATCGGGGTCGGTATTGAAAGGCGCCACTCATCGCACGAAGTATGGGCCGCCAGCGTGGCCTTTTCTAGAATTGAACATGACCGACTCAGCCCCCATATCAAAAGTGATCCATGAAAAGCTCACTTTGGCCTTCGCCCCCTCCCGCCTGGAGGTGGTGGACGACAGCGCGCGCCACCAGGGGCATGCCGGACATCGCGAAGGCGGCGAGAGCCATTTCAACGTGGTCATCGAAGCGGCCGCCTTCGCCGGGGTGAACCGGGTGGCGCGGCAGCGGCAGGTTTACGCGGCGCTTCGTGAAGAACTTGCTGGGCCGGTGCATGCGCTGTCGGTCAAGGCGACGGCGCCGGGGGAATAACATCTGGAGTCCTCCCTCCCCTTCATGGGGAGGGACAGACGGCGAAGCCGTCAGGGTGGGGAATACGACAACCACTCAGATGTCGGGGATGTGTCCGACTACCCCACCCGTCACGCTACGCGTGACACCCTCCCCAATTCGGGGAGGGAGCGCGCGATCATGCGGCCTGCCTAACCCCGCCTCGCCGCCAGTTCCTTCAGCACCCGTTCCAGGTCGCCCTGGCGGAACGGCTTCTGCAGCACGGGCGCGCCCCGGTGGGCGTCGACGAGGCCGGCTTCGCCGTAGCCGCTGGCGAAGGCGAAGGGGATGCCGCGGGCTTTCAGCTGGTCGGCGACGGGGAAGATCTGGCGGCCGCCGACGTTGACGTCGAGGATGGCGGCGTCGAGCTCGGCGTCGAGGGCCAGGCTCATCGCCTGGTCGAGGTCGGGGGCGGGGCCGACAATGTCGCAGCCGAATTCCGTCAGCATGTCCTCGACCAGCATGGACACGAGCATTTCGTCTTCAACGACCAACACACGAAGGCCGTCGAGACCAGCGACGCTATCGACCATCAATGCGAACCCCTCCGCCCGAAACCAACGGTCGGCGCCCTGGGCGCCGACCACAACTCAACCCGCGGAAACCCAAGTCGGTCTGATCCGCGTAATGGCCAAAAACGGGTAGGGTTGCCGAAAGTTCCAGCAACAACCTGAAAAAGATTCAGAGCGCCCCCTCGGCGCGCAGGAAATCGGCCAGCGGACCCGGATCGACGGCCCGGGCGACATGGCTGTCGCCGAGCGTACTGGGCAGCACCAGGGTGATGGCGCCGCCCTCAGCCTTCTTGTCCTGGGCCATGTGGCCGACCAGCCGGGCGGCGTCGAACGGATGGCCGGCGACCTGGTCCAGCCGCGTCGGCAGGCCCACGAGCGCCAGCAGGGCCTCGGCCCGGGCCGCGTCGGCCGGCGGACAGGTCCCCTGCGCGGCGGCGTAGCGGAAGGCCAGGGCGCAGCCGGCGGCGACCGCCTCGCCATGCTTGAGGGCCTCGCCGTAGCCGTTCTCGGCCTCCAAGGCGTGGCCGAAGGTGTGGCCGAGGTTGAGCAGGGCCCGGCGGCCGGCTTCCTTCTCGTCCTCGATGACGATCTCGGCTTTCATTTCCACGCAGCGGCGGACGGCCTCGGCCAGGGCGGCGGGCTCGCGGGCCATGGCGGCGGCGGCGTGGGCTTCCAGCCAGGCGAAGAAGCCGGCGTCGCCGAGCAGGCCGTACTTGATGACCTCGGCCATGCCGCAGGCCATCTCGCGGTCGGGGAGGCTATCCAATACACCAAGGTCAGCCAGCACCAGGCGGGGCTGATGGAAGGCGCCGATCAGGTTCTTGCCGCGCGGGGTGTCGATGGCGGTCTTGCCGCCGACGCTGGAGTCGACCTGGGCCAGCAGGGTGGTGGGAATCTGGATGAAGTCGATGCCGCGCTTGTAGATGCTGGCCGCGAAACCGGCGAGGTCGCCGACCACGCCGCCGCCGAGGGCGACGATCAAGTCGCCGCGATCCAGTTCGAGGGCAAGCAGGCGGTCGGAAAGGTCGGCCAGGCCTTCGAAGCTCTTGGACTGTTCGCCCGGCGGGATGGTGATGAGGTGGGCCTCGACGCCGGCGTGGGCCAGGGCGGCGACCAGGCGGCCGGCGTGCAGGTGGGCGACCGTCTCGTCGGCGACGATGGCGGTGCGGCCGCGCTTGAGCAGCGGGGCGATGTAGCTGCCGGCCTGGTCGATCAGGCCCGGGCCGATGACGACGTCGTATTCGCGGCCGGCCAAATTTACCGAAACATGGGCGACGGGAACATGCAGGGTCATGCCGCGTGGGCCTCCAGGGCGCGCAGGATGGCGGCGACCGAGTCCTGGTGCGGGGTTTCGCCTAGTTCGACGGTGATGTCGGCCTGGGCGTAGATCGGGTAGCGGACCTCGGCCAGGGCGGTCAGCACCTGCAGCGGGTCCTTGCCGCTGACCAGCGGGCGGTTGTCCTTGCGGGCGACGCGGCGGGCCAGGATGTCGACGTCCGCCTTCAGCCAGACCGACAGGGCCTTCTGCGCGATCAGGGCCCGGGTCTGGTCGTTGATGAAGGCGCCGCCGCCGGTGGCCAGCACCATCGGCTCCTCCTCCAACAGCCGGGCGATGACCCGCCGCTCGCCGTCGCGGAACTGCGCCTCGCCGAAGGTCTCGAAGATGTCGGGGATGGAGCGGCCGGCCGCCGTCTCGATCTCGGTGTCGGCGTCCTTGAACGGCAGGCCCAGCGCCGTCGCCAGCCGCCGGCCGACGCTCGACTTGCCGACGCCCATCAGGCCGACGAGGGCGATGGTCTTGTCGCGCGGGAAGGGCAGGGGCGAGCTCACGGGGATGGCGATACACGATCCTGCTGCGGTGCGGGAGAGGCGCCATAGGGGCAGGCGCCGTGCTAGGCTCCTCGCATGAAGCTGCTCCCGCCCCTCCTGGCCGCTTGCCTGATCGCCACCGCCGCATATGGCCCCCTGGCTTTGGCTCAGGGCGTCGAGGTCGCGCCGCTCACCGCGCCGGACGTGTTTTCGGGCGGGGCGCGGGACACCGGGCTGGGCGCGGGCCTGTGGAAAGGCTCGTCGGCCGAGCTGGCGCGGCGGGTGATGCCGAGCATAGGGACCAAGCCGCTCAGCCCCGCCGCCAAGGCGCTGGCCGTGCGGCTGCTGTCGACCGGGGCCAACGCGCCCGACGGCGCCGCCGAGGATCGCGTCCTGGCCGCCGCCCGGGGCCGGGCCCTGCTCAGCCTGGGCGAGCCGGCCGCCGCCAACGCTTCGGTCGAGCGCATTCCCAACCTGGCGGCGGAGCCGGCGCTGGCCGAGGTGGCGGCCGAGGCGGCGCTGATCGCCGGGGCCGACGACCGCGCCTGCCGCATCGAACAGACGGTGACCGTCGGCCGGGGCGAGACCTACTGGCTGCGCCTGCGGACCTACTGCCAGGCCATCGCCGGCCAGACCGAGGCGGCGCAGCTCAGCCTGACCCTGGCCCAGGAGAAGGCCAAGGACGCGGTGTTCGCGCGGTTGATGACCGCCCTGCTGGTCGGCGGCGAGCCCGGCGCCGCCTCGGCTCGCAACGGTGTCGAGACGGCGTTGTCGCGAAAGCTGGCCCTGGCCCCGCCGCCGGCCGCGACCGTCGCGCCGGCCCCGCCGCCGCCCGAGCTGCTGGCCAGCGATCCGATCCGGGCCGGGCGTCAGATGCTGGCCGCCGGCGACCTGGCTGGGGCCAAGGCCCTGCGCGCCAGCCTGACCCAGGACGTCATTCCGGGCGCCAAGCCGCACGACATCGACCTGCTCGACGCCGCCATCGCCGCCGCCACGGGCGAGAACCTCACCGCCGTGCAGGATGCGCTGGTCCAGCGCGGCGTGGTCGGCAATCCGCTGGCCCGGACGGCGTCGCTCTACATCGCGGCGCTGGGCGCGCCGATGGACGGCGAGGCGCGGGACGCCTTCTCAGGGTTCGCGGCCGATAAGTCGCTGGTCCCGCCGACCCGGCTGTTCGCCCTCGATATCGCCGCCCAGGCCGGGCTGAAGGGCGAGACGGGGCTGCTGGCGGTGTGGATCGCGAGCGAAGCCGGCAGTCTGTCGCCGGCCGACCGGGCCTTTGTCATCCGGGCCCTGAACAGGGCCGGGCTGACGCAGGACGCGCGGGCCTTCGCGGTCGAGGGCATCCTGGCCCTCAGTCCCAAATGAGTCCCGGAAAAGAGGGCGGCGGCTGGCCTGAAGCCTTCCTCGAAATGATGGCCGCCGAGCGCGGCGCGGCCCGTAACACCCTGACCGCCTACGGCAAGGACCTGGAGGACGTCGCCGGCTTCCTCGCCCGTCGCGGCAAGGGCTTCGCCGACGCGGTGGCCGAGGACATCGAGGCCTGGTTCATCGACCTGTCGGCGCGGGGGCTGTCGGCTTCGACGGCGGCCCGGCGGCGGGCGGCGGTGCGGCAGTTCTACCGTTTCGTGCTCGGCGAGGGCTGGCGGAGCGACGATCCCTCCCGCCGGGTCGAGGCCCCTAAGCAGGGGCGGCCGCTGCCCAAGGTGCTGACGCGGGATGAGGTCAATCGGTTGCTTAGCGCCGCCTCGGCCAGGGACGGCGGCCAGGGCCTGCGCCTCGCCTGTCTGATCGAGCTGACCTACGCCTCGGGCCTGCGGGTCAGCGAGCTGGTCGCCCTGCCGCTGGCCGCCCTGGCGCGCGACCCGGCCTACCTGATCGTCAAGGGCAAGGGCGGCAAGGAGCGGCTGGCCCCGTTGAACGGGGCGGCGCGGACGGCGGTGAAGGCCTGGCTGGAGGTGCGCAAGGATTTCCTGTCCAAGGGCGTCAAGGAGAGTCCCTGGCTGTTCCCGTCGCGGGGCAAGGCCGGCCGGCTGACGCCCCGGCGGTTCTCGCAGCTGCTGGAAGAGGCGGCGCTGGCCGCCGGCATCGACCCGGCCCGGGTCAGTCCCCACGTCCTGCGCCACGCCTTCGCCACCCATCTGCTGGAGGGCGGCGCCGACCTGCGGGTGGTGCAGACCCTGCTCGGCCACAGCGACATCGCCACCACCCAGATCTACACCCATGTGGCCGAGGGCCGCCTGCGGGCCGTGGTGGAGAGCAAGCACCCGCTGGGGCGGAAGAGCTAGACCGTCTTGAAGCGTGTCCCGATCCGCACCCGGATCATCCAGAAGGCCAGCAGGACCAGCACCAGCAGGGCCGGCGCGAAGTCGACCAGCAGCGGCGGCGGGCCGACGTCGATCCGCTTCAGCATGGCCGGGATCTGCGCCCCGAACGAGCCGGTGGCGATGAACATCGCCAGGCACATGCGCCAGACGTGCCGGGCGATCCGCGCCGCGCCGGAGAGGCCGCCCTTGATCATCACCCGCAGATCGAGACCGGCGGCCAGAAGCGCGATGAGGCCCACCGTCAGGACGACCTGCGGCCGGTCGCCCGGCGGCAGGCCGGCCGGAGGACCGCCCGGGGTGGTCAGGACCGAGACCGCGTCGGCGATGGAGAGAACGGCCATGACCAGCGGGATCAGGGCGCCGGCGCGTTCGATCCAGCCGAAGGTCCCCGGCGGACGGCGCACCGCTAGCCAAGAGCTGAGCACCAGGTAGAAGGTGAAGGCGCCGGCGAAGATGTTACCCGGCTTGGCGATGATCACGCCCAGCGCCGCCGTGCTGATGGCCAGTAGCATCATGGCGGCGACGTAGATGGTCCCCGCGCGGCGATGCAGCCAGGCGCCCTTCGGCGAAAACAGGGCCACGAAGCCGGTGACCGAGGCCAGGGTCCCGGCCGCGATGTGGACCAGCAGGACCGGCAGGTGGGCGGTCATGCGGCGGCCGGCGCGGGCCTGTAGCGGCGCCCCATCCGCACCCGGATCAGCCAGAAGGCCATCAGGACCAGCACCGCCAGGGCCGGGCCGAAGATTGTCAGGGACGGCGGCGGCTCAAGGTCCATGCGCCGCGCCAGCAGAGGCGCCTGCGAGGCGAAGGAGCCGATGGCGACGAACAGGGCCAGGCACATCCGCCAGAGGTGGCGAGAGACGCGCGCCGCGCCGCTCAGGCCCCCACGGCGCTGGGTCCGGATATCTGCGGCGGTCGCCAGGGCCGCGATTCCCGCGAAGACGAGGAAGATCACGGCGCCCGCGGGCGCGCGCGGATCGCCCTCGTAGAGCCACTCCGGAACGACGGCGACCAGGGCCCCGACGCTCGCCGCCCCGACGGCGACGGCGGCCGCCCACCAGGGAGCCCAGCGCTCGACCCGGGTGAGGGTTCCGGCCCGGGCCTTGACGATGCTCCAGGCGGTGACCACCAGATAGAGGGTGAGGGCGGCGGCGAAGATGTTGACCTTCTGGACGCGGACCGTGGCCATCACCAGGGCGACGCCGGCCATCACCAGCATGGCCCAGTAGAAGGCGATGCCCGCCTTGCGGTGCAGCCATTGGCCCTTGGGGGCCAGCAGGGAGACCGGGCCGGCGATGATGGCGACCATGCCGCTGACGACATGGACCAGGGCGGTCGCTGAAAGTCCGAGCAAGGGAACCACTCTTTCCTGTTTGTCACTTGGCCTTGAGGCGATTGAAGATCAGCCTCGCTCAGGCCACGCCGAGGAGCCATGACGCCGGACACCAAAGACATGATCGCAGGTTGCAGCTATGCGCCCGCCGGGTCCGCGCGGGCGACGGTGGCCGCAGGCCTGGCCAAGGGCCTGGCCGACTATGCGACCGGCCGGGGCGCCGACCGGACGACGCTGCTGGCCGCCGCCGGCCTGACCGAAGCGGAGCTCATCGACCTCGACGGCCGCGTGTCCTTCGTCCGCTACATGGCCCTGATGCGGGCCGCCAAGGTCGCCTGCGACGACCCGGCCCTGTCGCTGCATTTCGCCGAGGCGCTCGACCTGTCGAAGCTGTCGGTGGTCGGGCTGATCAGCCACGCGGCCGAGACCATGACCGACGCCTTCCTGCAGCTGAACCGCTATGGCCGGCTGGTGATGGAGGTCGAGGGCGTCGCCGACGGGGAGCGGTTCGCCATCGTCATGCGGGGGGAAGAGGTCTGGCTGGTCGACCAGCGCGCCCGGCCCAACGACTTTCCCGAACTGACCGAGAGCACCTTCACCCGCTTCGTCGTCGGCCCGCGCCACATCCTGCCCCGCCAGATCGTCACCGCCGTCGAGGTCACCCACGGCCGGCCGGCCCATGGCGATGAATACGAGCGGGTCTGGGGCGTGCCGGTGACCTTCGGGGCCGCCTGGAACGGCATGCGGATGGACATGACCCTGGCCGACCACCCCGTCGCCCTGCTGCCGGGCTATGCGTTCGGCGTTCTCACCGACCGGGCGGACGCCATGCTGGCCGACCTGCGACAGGCCACCACCCTGCGCGGCCGCGTCGAGGGCCTGCTGCTGCCGGTGCTGCATACGGGAAAGGCCAGCGTCGACTACGCCGCCGGCCAGCTGGGCGTCAGCCGCCAGACCCTGTTCCGCCGTCTCAAGGCCGAGGGCGCCACCTTTGAAGCCGTGCTCGACGGCCTGCGGCGCCGGTTGGCGGTCGACTACCTGGCGGCCCGCAAGGTGTCGGTCAACGAAACCGCCTATCTCGTCGGCTTCTCTGAGCCGGCCGCCTTCTCCCGCGCCTTCAAGCGTTGGACCGGCCGCTCGCCGCGCGAGGTCCGATACGGCGAGCCGCGCCAATGATCCTCCGGGACTGGGCCCGGCGTCTCAAGCAGGACGCCCTGACAGTCTGGTTGGCGGCGCGGGACCCTCGCACGCCCTGGTGGACCAAGGCGTTGGCCCTGGCCGTGGCGGCCTACGCCTTTTCGCCCATCGACCTGATACCGGACTTCATCCCGGTGCTTGGTCTGCTGGACGATGTGATCATCGTGCCCCTGGGCATTCTGGCGGTCTCTCGCCTGGTTCCGGCCGAGGTCTGGCGCGATAGCCGGGCGGCGGCCGTGGTGATGGCCGAGCGGCCAACCAGCCGAACGGCGGCGGTCATCGTCGTGCTGATCTGGCTGGCCGCCCTGGCGCTCTGCGTCTGGCTGGTCCTGCCGCTGTTCCGCTCGCCGACGGCTTGACGCACCGCAGCGCAGACCTCAAACAACCGTTCGCAACTGCGAAGGGACGAGCGCCATGAAGACGCCGCGGGGATACTTCAAGCCTCTGGCCATCGGCGCGCCGACGCCGCCGCGCGAGCTGCCGGTGCGGGTCGAGCGGATGATCCACTTCGTGCCGCCGCACCTGGACAAGGTGCGCGCCAAGGTTCCGGAGATGGCCAGGCAGGCCGATGTCATCCTCGGCAACCTGGAAGACGCCATCCCCGCCGACGCCAAGGACGCCGCCCGCGCCGGCTTCATCGCCATGGCCCAGGAGACCGACTTCGCCGCCCTCGGCGTCGGCCTGTGGACCCGCATCAACTGCCTCAACAGCCCCTGGCATTTCGACGACGTCACCCAGATCGTCGAGGGCGTCGGCGACCGCCTGGACGTGATGATGATCCCCAAGGTCGAGGGGCCCTGGGACATCCACTACATGGACCAGTTCCTCGCGGTGCTGGAGGCGCGGCACGGGCTGAAGAAGCCGATCCTGCTGCACGCCATCCTGGAGACCGCCGAGGGGGTGAACAACGTCGAGGCCATCTGCGCCGCCAGTCCGCGCATGCACGGCATCAGCCTGGGCCCGGCCGACCTCGCCGCCAGCCGCGGTATGAAGACCACCCGGGTCGGCGGCGGTCATCCCTTCTACAAGGTCATCGAGGACCCGCGCGCTGATGGTGGGCCGCGCATCGCCGCCCAGCAGGACATCTGGCACTACACCTTCGCCAGGATGGTCGACGCCTGCGCCGCCCATGGCATCAAGGCCTTCTACGGCCCGTTCGGCGCCATCGATGATCCCGAGGCCTGCGAACAGCAGTTCCGCAACGCCTTCCTGCTCGGCTGCGCCGGGGCCTGGAGCCTGCACCCCAGCCAGATCGACATCGCCAAGCGGGTGTTCAGCCCTGACCCCGACGAGGTGAAGTTCGCGGTGCGCATCCTGGAGGCCATGCCGGACGGCACGGGCGTGGTCATGCTCGACGGCAAGATGCAGGACGACGCCACATGGAAACAGGCCAAGGTGATGGTCGACTGCGCCCGCCAGATCGCCGCCCGCGACCCGCAATTCCAAGCCCTGTATGGGTTTTCCGCCTAAAATGGGGTGCGGCAGGCTGCCGCAGTTGGTTAAGCAGTGTGGCGGATTGTCGCACCTTTTCGGGCGATGGTTGAACGCTGGCTTCTGAAATGCCGGTTTTTCAGTCGCAGGGCGGCCAAACACGGTAAACGCCGCCTCGCCCGTGCGGTGCGTCCCCTAGCCCGCCGCCCGTCCGTGACTAGGATCGCCTGCTAAGCGCAGGGGGACTCGCGTCTGGCCGCCAAAAAATAGGTCCTGTTTTTTGCACTGCCGACGCCACTCGGAATGCTCTAGCGCTGCTCAATTCCGCATCTTGGGGGAACTTCATCATGGCCGACATCACCGGCGACAACGGTCCGAACACCCTGCCCGGCACCGTGGGCGACGACACCATCACCGGCCTGGGCGACAACGACACCCTGCAGGGCCTGGAAGGGAACGACCGTCTCGAAGGCGGCGATGGTACGGACACCCTGGAAGGCGGCGAGGGTGACGACACCCTGCTGGGCGGTCTCGGCAACGACACCATCGACGGCGGGGCCGGGACGGACACGGTGTCCTACGAGGACATCTCGGTGGTCAACGGCATCGGCGTCGGCGTCTACCTGTGGCGCGCGCCGAACCAGCCGCGCAGCCAGGGCGACGGCGGCTTCGACATCATCACCAACGTCGAGAACGTCATCGGCTCGCAGATCTCCGACACCCTGGAGGGCGACGGGAACAACAACGTGCTCACCGGCCTCGGCGGCAACGACCTGCTGGTTGGCCACGGCGGCGACGACACCCTGGTCGGCGGAGCCGGCGAAGACTTCCTGCGCGGCCGCGACGGCAACGACACTATCCAGGGCGGGGCCGACCACGACTTCCTGTCCGGCGGCGAGGGCAACGACATCGTCGACGGCGGCGACGGCCTGGACCGGGCCAGCATGGCGCTCTCCCTGCCGACCGACGCCCAGGTCGGCGCCACCGTCGACCTGACCATCGCCGGGGCCCAGAACACCGGCCACGGCATGGACACCTTCATCAGCATTGAGCACGTCTCGGGCACGACCCTGGCCGACACCCTGACCGGCGACGCCGGCGACAACTGGATCTGGGGCATCGGCGGCGGCGACACTCTCAGCGGCGGCGACGGCAACGACCTGATCGAGATCGGCTCGACCGGCGCCAATGTCGTCAGCGGCGGCGCCGGGACCGGCGACACCCTGTCGTTCTTCAACAACAACGACTTCACCAGCGGCGTGGTCGCCTCCCTGCTGCTGCAGGGATCCTCTCAGGCGATCACCGGCGGCGGCAGCATCACCCTGACCGGCATCGAGAACCTGTCGGGCTCGACCTTCAGCGACGTGCTGACCGGCGATACCGGAAACAACCTGCTGGCCGGGGCGGAGGGCAATGACGACCTGATCGGCGGCGACGGCAACGACACCCTTTACGGCGACGGCATGGTCCGGACGCAGACCACCCAGGGCGGGTCCGGCGCCATCACCACCATCGTCGACCTGGCGGCCGATCCGGCCAACGGCGCCGTCGATGGCAACGACATCCTGCGCGGCGGGGCCGGCGTCGACACCCTGAACGGCGGCGGCGGCGACGACCTGCTGCTGGGCGGGATCGGTAACGACGTCATCGCCGGCGGCGACGGCATCGACACCGTCTCCTTCGAAGACATCTCGGTGGTGAACGGCATCGGCGTGGGCGTCTACCTGCTGCGGCCGGAGAACCAGAACCGCAGCCAGGGCGATGGCGGCTTCGACATCATCACCGGCGTCGAGAACGTCATCGGCTCGCAGATCTCCGACACCCTGGACGGCGACAACGCCAACAACGTGCTGACCGGCCTGGGCGGCGACGACCTCTTAATCGGCGAGGGCGGCGACGACACCCTGAACGGCGGGACCGGCGAGGACTTCCTGCGCGGCCGCGACGGCAACGACATCGCCTACGGCGGCGCCGACAACGACTTCTTCTCGGGCGGCGAGGGTAACGACCTGATGGACGGCGGCGACGGCGTCGACCGCGTCAGCATGTTCCTGTCCCTGCCCACCGACATCCAGGCCGGCGCCACCGTCGACCTGGCCATCACCACGGCCCAGGACACCGGCCATGGCCTGGACACCTTCCTGAACATCGAGCACGTCTCCGGCACCAGCTTCGACGACACCCTGTCGGGCAACGGCGGCGACAACTGGCTGTGGGGCATCGGCGGCGGGGCCGGCGACACCCTGGACGGCCGCGACGGCAACGACCTCTTGGAAGCCGGCATCGGGGCCAACATCCTGACCGGCGGCAACGGCGTCGACACCGTGCGGCTGTTCGACAACATCACCCCGCCGCTGAACGTCACCATCGACCTGAACCTGCAGGGCGCGGCCCAGGACACCGGCGCCGGGCTGATGACGCTGAGCGGCATCGAGAACCTGACCGGCACCACCGGGACCGACAGCCTGACCGGCGACGCCGCGAACAACACCCTGGCCGGCGCGCAAGGGGCCGACACCCTGACCGGCGGCGACGGCGACGACCTGCTGCTGGGCGACGGCGACATCCGCATGGTCTCCAACCAGGGCGGCTCGGGCCCGATCACCACGATCGAGAACCTGGCCACCTTCTTCAGCAACCCGGCCTACATCGGCAACGACCTGCTGATCGGCGGCGCGGGCGCCGACCGGCTGGTCGGGGCCGGCGGCGACGACGTGCTGAACGGCGGCTCGGGGAACAACACGCTCGAAGGCGGCGACGGCTACGACCAGGCCAGCTACGCCAGCGCCGGCGCCGGCGTCACCGTCGTCCTCAACGACGGCCCCGGCTCGGCCAGCGGTTCGGACTTCAGCGACACCCTGACCTCCATCGAGAGCGTCCAGGGCTCGGACTATGTCGACTTCATCCGCGGCGGCACGGCGGGCGAGGCCCTCTACGGCGGCCTCGGCTCCGACACCGTGCGCGGCGAGGGCGGCGACGACATCGTCGACGGCGGCGAGGACGACGACTTCGTGCGCGGCGGCTTCGGCGCCGACCAGGTCAGCGGCGGCACGGGCAACGACTACCTCCACGGCGGCGACGGCGACGATGTCATCGACGGCGGCGACGGCTTCGACCGCGTGGCCTTCTCCCTGCAGCCGACCGAGGCCCAGGTCGGCGCCACCATCGACCTGAACATCCAGGGCGTCGCCCAGGACACCGGCCATGGCATGGACACCCTGATCAGCATCGAGCACGCCTCGGGCACCAGCTTCAACGACACCATCGACGGCAACGCCGAGGGCAACTGGCTGTGGGGCCAGGACGGCGACGATGTGCTGCTCGGCGGCGAGGGCGACGACCTGCTCGAGGTCGGCATCGGCAACCACACCGCCGACGGCGGGACCGACAACGACACCCTGCTGTTCACCCTGCTGGGCGAGACCCCGACCAACGTCACCTTCTCCCTGGCCCTGCAGGGCTCGGAACAGGCGTTCGGCGGCGGCACGATCATCGCCAGCGGCTTCGAGAACCTGTCCGGCCGTGACGGCGACGACTTCCTGACCGGCGACGCCGAGGGCAACATCATCGCCGGCGGTTCCGGCGGCGACACCCTGGAAGGCGGCGAGGGCGACGACCTGCTGCTTGGCGATGGCGTCTACGGCGTCAGCGGCATCGGCTACAGCGGCGAGATCGGCTACGAGGAAGACAACGCCGACGCCGAGAACGATCCGACCCTCAGCGGCGACGACCTGATGTACGGCGGCGACGGCGCCGACCGCATCGTCGGCGGGGCCGGCGTGGACGAACTGCACGGCGACGACGGCAACGACGTGCTGGAAGCCGGCGCGGGCGCCGACATCATCGATGGCGGGGCCGACTTCGACATCGCCGTCTTCACCGGCGCCCTGGCCGACTACAGCACCTTCCTGCAGGACGGGCAGCTCTACATCACCGACCTGCGCGAAGGCTCGCCGGACGGCACAGATCACCTGATCGACATCGAACTGGCCCTGTTCAGCGACGGCAGCCGCGACGCCGAGGAACTGGCCCAGACCGCGCCGGGCACGGTGTCCGACCTGCTGCAGACCACGGTCGGCATCGCCTCCTCCATCGACGCCTCGTTGCTGCTGCTCAACGACGAGTTCGCCGAGGGCGACGACGCGGCCGTGGTCACCGGCGTCTCGGGCGCCGACGGCGTCACCGTCAGCCTGGTCGGCGGCAAGCTGGTCATCGTCGCCAGCGCCCTCGGCGGCGGTTCGTTCAACTACACGGTGACGGGCGCCTTCGGCACATCGCAAGGCCACGTCAACGTCCTGCCGGTGGCGACCAACGCCTCGGCCAACGTCGTGGCGCCGTCGGTCTCGGCCTCGGTCGTGGCCGTCGACTTCCAGGGCCAGGGCGGCAACGACACCCTGACCGGGACCGACAATGCCGACCACCTGGTCGGTGGCGCGGGCAACGACGTGCTCAACGGCGGCGCGGGCGGCGACGTCATGGATGGCGGGACCCAGAACGACACCTACGAGGTCAACCACGCCGACGACCTCGTCGTCGAACTGACGGGCGAAGGCGACGACACCGTCCTGGCGGGCGTCAACTACACCCTGGTCGACAACGTCGAGAAGCTGACCCTGACCGGAACCGCCATCAGCGGGACGGGCAACGCCCTGGCCAACACCATCACCGGCAACGACCAGGACAACATCATCGACGGCGGCGCCGGCATCGACACCCTCAAGGGCGGTCTCGGCAACGACATCTTCATCGTCGACAGCCAGGACGAGGTGGTCAGCGACACCGGCGGCGTCGACACCGTCCAAACCGCGCTGAGCACTTACTATCTGGTCGCCACCACCATCGAGAACCTGACCTACACCGGCACGGGCAACTTCCACGGCCAGGGCACCTCGCTGGCTAACGTCCTGACCGGCGGGGCGGGCGACGACATCCTGTTCGGCGGGGCCGGCGGCGACACCCTGATCGGCAACGACGGCAACGATACGCTGTATGTGGCCCAGGTCTCCGACGTCACGGTCGAGGCGGAAGACGGCGGCACGGACACCGTCATCACCGACATCAGCTGGACCCTCGGCGCCAACATCGAAATCCTGCGCGGCGATGGCCTCAGCGCCTTCAACCTGACCGGCAACGAGCTCGACAACGAGATCTACGGCAACGCCGCCAACAACGTCATCAACGGCGGCCTCGGCGCTGACCGCATGGAAGGCGGCGGCGGCAACGACACCTACGCGGTCGACAACGTCGGCGACGTTGTCGTCGAGGCCGCCAGCGGCGGAACCGACACCGTCAACAGCACCATCGACCTGGTTCTCGCCAACGAGGTGGAGAAGCTGGTCCTGCTGGGGGCGGCCGTCGCCGGCACGGGCAACGCCGGCGCCAACACCATCGTCGGCAACACCCTCAACAACGTCCTCGACGGAGCGGGCGGCGCCGACATCCTGCAGGGTGGTCTCGGCAGCGACACCTACCATGTCGACAACGCCGGGGACGTCGTCACCGAGTCCGGCGTCGGCACGGACCTGGTGATCGTCACCAGCCTGACCACCTACACCCTGGCGACCAACGTCGAGAACCTGACCTTCTCGGGTTCGACCAACTTCACCGCCAACGGCAACACTGTTGCCAACGTCCTGACCGGCGGCACGGGCAATGACGTGCTGAACGGCAATGAGGGCGACGACACCCTGATCGGCGGCGGCGGCGCGGATTCGCTGAAGGGCGGGGCCGGCAACGACACCTACCATGTCGACAGCGCCGACGACTCGATCAGCGACGTCGGCGGCGGCATCGACACCGTCATCACCAGCCTGAACGTCTACACCCTGTCCTCCAGCGCCTTCGAGAACCTGACCTTCAACGGGACGGGCGACTTCACGGGCACGGGCACCTCGCTGGCCAACATCATCACCGGCGGCGCGGGGAACGACACTCTCAGCGGCCTGGGCGGCGACGACAGGCTCAACGGCGGCGACGGCGACGACCACCTGCTCGGCGGCCTGGCCAACGACACCCTGACCGGCGGCGCCGGGGCCGACACCCTGGAAGGCGAGGGCGGCAACGACATCTACTACGTCGACGCCGACGACACCGTGACCGAGGCGGCCAGCGCCGGCACGGACAGCGTCATCAGCCTGCTGAACAGCTACACCCTGACCGCCAACGTCGAGAACCTGACCTTCAGCGTCAGTGGCGCGGTGACCGGCGTCGGCAACGACCTGGCCAACAGCATCACCGGCGGCGCCGACGGCGACCTGCTGGAAGGCCGGATCGGCGACGACAAGCTGTACGGCGGCCTTGGGGCTGACAACCTGCTGGGCGCCGAGGGCAACGACACCCTCGACGGCCAGGGCGGCGACGACTACGCGGCCGGCGGCATCGGCAACGACACCTATATCGTCGACAGCGCCGGCGACGTGGTGGTCGAGGCGGTGGGCGAGGGGACGACCGACTCGGTCAAGACCGCGCTCTCCAGCCTGACCCTCGCCGATAACGTGGAGATCATGCTCTACACCGGCGCGGGCGGCTTCACCGGCACGGGCAACGCCCTGGGCAACACCATCATCGGCGGCGCCGCCGCCGACACCCTGAACGGCGGGGCAGGGGCCGACACCCTGCGCGGCGGTGTGGGTCTCGACGTTCTCAATGGCGGCGACGACAACGACAAGCTCTACGGCGAGGCGGGCGACGACATCCTCAGCGGTGGCGCCGGCACGGACTACCTCTACGGCGGCGCGGGGACCGACGCCCTGCTCGGCGGCGCGGGCAAGGACTACTTCGTCCTGCAGGCGCTGAGTGACAGCGCCGTCGGGGCCGCCGACGTCATCTTCGACTTCGACGGCGTCGACCAGGTCGACCTGAGGCCCATCGACGCCAACACCCTCGTCGCGGCTGACCAGACTTTCAGCTTCATCGGCACGGGCGCCTTCACCAGTGTCGCCGGCGAGCTGCGCTACGAATTCGACGGGACCGACACCCACGTCTACGGCGACGTGGACGGCAACGGGGTCGCCGACTTCGAGGTGCTGATCAGCGGCTCCCATACGCTGACGGCGGCGCGGTTCCTGCTCTAGGCGGCGCCAACGATCCGGACCGGGGCCGGTCGCCAGCGCGACCGGCCCTTTTCTTTGCCGGAAACCCTCTGGCGGAACATTGTTTGATCCCTATATGTTCTCCTGCACCGGGGCGGAGCGTTGAGCCGTCTTGCGCGTTGGGAGAGGCGGGATGGCATTCGACACCGACGATCGCGAGACGCTGGCCCTGTCGCTGGCCCGCGTGCGGGAGCGCACGCTGAGCCTTGCCGCGCCCCTGTCGCCTGAGGACATGCAGCCCCAGGCCATGCCGGACGCCAGCCCGGCCAAATGGCACCTGGCCCACACCACCTGGTTCTTCGACGAGTTCATCCTGCGGCCTCGCGGTTATGCGCCGCCGCCGCCGGCCGACGCCCGGTTCCTGTTCAACAGCTATTACGAGGCGGTCGGCGAGCGGCATCCGCGGCCAGACCGGGGCCTGGTCACCCGGCCTGGGGTGCGGGAAATCCTCGACTGGCGGCTGCGGGTCGACGAGGCCCTGGCGCGTCTGTTCGCCCAGGCGCCCGCCGCCCTGATCGATGACCTGGCCCCGCTGCTGGAACTGGGCCTGAACCATGAGGAGCAGCATCAGGAACTGCTCTTGATGGATATCCTCAGCCTGTTCGCCCTGCATCCCGCCGCGCCGGCCTATCGCGGCGACCTCCAGTCCGCCGCCGGCCCGGCGCGCGGGCCGCTCGGCTGGATCAGCCATGACGGCGGGCTGGTCGAGATCGGCGCGGGGGAGGGCGGTTTCGCCTTCGACTGCGAGCGGCCGCGCCAGAAGGTCTGGCTGGAGCCCTTCGCGCTCGGCGACCGGCTGGTGACCTGCGGCGACTGGCTGAACTTCATCGCCGACGGCGGCTACGCCACCCCGGCCCACTGGCTGTCGGACGGCTGGGACCGGGCCCGGGCCGAGGGCTGGCGGGCGCCCGCCTACTGGGACGAGGAGGGCGGGGTCTGGAGCCGCCGCACCCTGGCCGGCCGCGAGACGGTCGACCCGCACGCCCCGGTCTGCCACGTCAGCTTCTACGAGGCCGACGCCTACGCCCGCTGGGCGGGGGCCCGCCTGCCGACCGAAGCCGAATGGGAGGCCGTCGCCGAGAGCCGGCCGATCGCCGGCAACTTCCTGGACAGCGACATCCTGCGCACCGCCGCCGCCTCCGGCGACCAGCTGTACGGCGACGTCTGGGAATGGACGGCCAGCGCCTATGGGCCCTATCGCGGCTTCGCGCCCGCGGCCGGGGCGGTCGGCGAGTACAACGGCAAGTTCATGTCCGGCCGCCAGGTGCTGCGCGGCGGGGCCTGCGTCACGCCGGCGGCCCATATGCGGGCAAGCTACCGCAACTTCTTCGAACCCCATCAGCGCTGGATGTTCTCCGGGCTGCGACTGGCGAAAGACTGTTCATGAACCAGCTCACCGCCCTGCATCCCGACCTCGAGCGGGCCCTGTTCGCCGAGGACATGATCACCGGCCTGTCGAAAACCCCCAAGGCGACGCCGCCCAAGTGGTTCTACGACGCCGCCGGCTCGGCCCTTTTCGGCGAGATCACCCAGCTTGCCGAATACTATCCGACCCGCACCGAGATGGCCCTGCTGGAGAACCGCGGCGCCGACATCGCCGCCGCCATCGGCCCCGGCCGCACGGTGGTCGAATACGGCTCGGGCTCGGCCGCCAAGGCCATTGCCCTGCTGGGGGCCCTGGAGGCGCCGGCCGGCTACCTCTGCGTCGAGATCGACCCCGGCGCCGCCCGCGCCACCGCCCGCGAGGTGAAGGCCGCCTTCCCCGAGCTGCCGGTGCGCGGCGTGGCCGGCGACTTCACCCATCTGCGCGGCGAGGTGGCGGCCGGGTCGCGGCCGCGCCTGGGCTTCTTTCCCGGCTCGACCATCGGCAACTTCCCGCCCGAGGAGGCCGGCCCCCTGCTGGCCGCCATGCGCGAACACCTGGGACCCGGCGGCCAGCTGCTGCTCGGCGCCGACCTGATCAAGGACCGGCCGGTGCTGGAAGCGGCCTACGACGACGCCCAGGGGGTGACGGCCCGCTTCAACCTCAACCTGCTGGCCCGGGCCAACCGCGAACTGGGCGCCGACTTCGATCTTGGCGGCTTCGAACACCGCGCGGTCTGGAACGTTGCAGCGGCGCGCATCGAGATGCATCTGGTTGCGCGCAAGGCCCAGACGGTAACCATCGACGGCCATCGCTTCGACTTCGCGGCCGGCGAAACCATTCATACCGAGAGCAGCTACAAGTTCGACGAAAGCCGTTTAAAAGCCTTGGCTTACGCTGGCGGCTGGTCGATCGAGCAGGTCTGGATCGCGCAGGAACAGCCCTTCGCCCTGGCCCTGCTGACCGCCGACACCCGTTAACCGGGTGGCGATCACAAGTCGCTGAACGCGGGTTTCCAAGGTTGTTATCCTCAAAATAGGGTGCCGCGCGCCGTTCCCCCCGGGCGCATGTGGAGCACTCAAAAAATGGCTGACATCATCGGCACCTCCGGCGACGACAACCTCGTCGGCACCCCTGACAGCGACACCATCACCGGCCTCGAAGGGGTCGACATCCTGGTCGGCCAGGGCGGCGACGACATTCTCGACGGCGGCGCGGACGACGACATCCTGCGCGGCCGCGACGGCAATGACACCGCCCTCGGCGGCGACGGCGACGACTATCTGCAGGGCGGCGAAGGCGACGACGTCCTCGACGGCGGCGCCGGCTTCGATCGCGCAGCCTATGCGCTGCTGCCGACCGACCCGCAGGTCGGGGCGACGGTCGACCTGGCCCTCCAGGGCGTGGCCCAGGACACCGGCCACGGCTTCGACACCCTGTTCAACATCGAGCACCTCTCCGGCACCATCTACAGCGACACCCTTAGCGGCGACGGCGGCGCCAACTGGCTGTGGGGCAGCGTCTCCGGTCCCGGCGGGACCTCGGGGGACGACGTGCTGTCGGGCCGCGGCGGCGACGACCTCCTGGAAGTCGGCCAGGGCAATCACACCCTGGACGGCGGCACGGAGACCGACACTGTCAGCTTCTTCAGCAACGGCGACATCGGCGCCGCCGGCTTCGAGGGCGTGATCGTCAGCCTGGCGCTGCAGGGTGCGGCCCAGGACACCGGCCATGGCCTGATGACCCTGAGCGGCATCGAGAACCTGTCCGGCTCCGTCGTCAACGACGTGCTGCGGGGCGATACCGGCGCCAACATCCTGGCCGGCCGCGACGGCCACGATGGCCTGTTCGGCGGCGACGGCGACGACCTGCTGCTCGGCGACGGCCAGTTCGCCATCGACTTCGCCCTGGTCGGCGCCTCCGGCCCGATCACCCAGACCGACGACGGCGGCTATGCCGGCGACGATGTGCTGAACGGCGGCAACGGGACCAACATCCTCAACGGCGGGGCCGGCATCGACAACGCCGACTACACCGATGCGGCCGGTTCGGTGACCGTCGTCCTGAGCTCCGGCTACGGCGAGCGGCTGGACGCCGCCGGAACCACGGTGCTGGGCAGCGACACCCTGATCAGCATCGAGAACGCCACCGGCGGCGGCTTCAACGACGTCCTCATCGGCAGCACCGGCGCCAACACCCTCGACGGCGGCAACGGCGACGACAATCTGCGCGGCGGGGGCGGCGACGACTGGCTGATCGGCGGGGCGCATGACGACCTGCTGCGCGGCGGCGAGGGCGTCGACACCTTCATCGGCGGCGATGGCCTCGACCGCATCAGCCTGTTCGAGGCGGCGGCGACCCAGGCGGCCTATGTCGACCTGGAGATCCAGCAGGTGCTCAACGACGGCTTCGGCAACGTCGAGAGCCTGACCTCCATCGAGGGCGTCGGCCTCGGCACCCTGTTCGGCGACACCTTCCTGGGCAGCAGCGGCGTCAACTTCATCTACGCCGGCACGGGCGACACCGTCGACGCGCGGGCCGGGGACGACGACATCCTGCTAGCCGGGGCGACCGCCAGCCTGGACGGCGGCGACGGCGTCGACAGTCTGGAATTCTCGGCCTTCCGCATCGTCGATAACAACGCCGACGGCATCCCCGACACCGAGGACGCCATGGCCGGGGTGTTCGTCAGCCTGTTGGCCAATCGCATCTATGACGACGGCTTCGGCGACAGCGGCCTGATCTACAATGTCGAGAACGTCACCGGCACGGACTTCGACGACGTCCTGTTCGGCGACGCCCAGAGCAACGTCCTGATCGGCCTGGGCGGCTTCGACCAGATCCGCGCGGGCGGCGGCAACGACACCCTCGACGGCGGCGACGGCGACGACCTGCTGCGCACCGGCAGCGGGGCCGACACCTTCATCGGCGGCGACGGCTTCGACCGGGTCAGCTTCTACAACGCCGACGCCACCCAGGGCGTGGTCGCCAACCTCTCGACCCAGACCATCGCCAACGACGGCTTCGGCAACGCCGAGACCATGAGCTCGATCGAGGGCCTGGGCTCGCATACCCGCTTCGCCGACCACTTCACCGGCGATGACCAGCGCAACCTCTTCCTGATCGGCGGTGGCGACACCCTCTATGCCCTGGGCGGCGACGATGACATCCAGGTCGACGATGCGCCGTTCCGGCTCGACGGCGGCGACGGCATCGACACCCTGACCCAGTTCACCCTGACCCGGCTGCGCGACACCAACGGCGACGGCATCGCCGAGGTCGAGAACGGCTACATGGGGGTGGCGGTCAACCTGGCCACCAGCCGCATCCTCAACGACGGCTTTTCCGGCATGGGCCGGATCTACAATGTCGAGAACGTCGGCGGCTCGGTCCTCGACGACAGCCTGACCGGCAACGGCCAGGCCAACAGCCTGTGGGGCTTCGAGGGCGACGACCTGATCGCCGGCGGCGGCGGCATCGACACCATCGACGGCGGCGACGGGGCCGACATCCTGGGCGGCGACGGCGGCAATGACGTCATCGAGGGCGGTGGCGGCGACGACACCGTCCATGGCGGGGCCGGAGCCGACACCGTCACCGCCGGGGCCGGCGCCGACCAGGTCTGGGGCGGGGCGGCGGCCGACACCCTTAGCGGCGGGCTGGACGGCGACGTCCTGCACGGCGAGGACGGGGCGGACACCGTCAACGGCGACGAGGGCGACGACACCCTGACCGGCGGCATCGGCAACGACACCTTGTTCGGCGGCGACGGCGTCGACGTGCTGACCGGCGGCGCGGGCAAGGACTTCCTGGCCGGTGGGACGGGCGTCGACACCTTCGTCTACACCGACCTTGCCGACAGCACCGTGGCGGGCGCCGGTCGGGACACCATCACCGACCTGCTGGCCGAGGACTTCATCGACCTGTCGGCCATCGACGCCGACACCGGGACAGGGGGCGACCAGGCCTTCGTGAAGGTCGCCGCCTTCACCGGCGTGGCCGGCCAGATGACCCTCAGCCTGTCGGGGGCCAGCACCCTGCTGAAGGCTGACGTCAACGGCGACAGCGTCGCCGACATGACCATCACCCTGACGGGGAACCACGTCAGCCACGTCAATTTCGTCTATTGATCCGGGCGGGAGGCGGCCTCGGGTCGCCTCCCAACCCCGCCGGGCTCAGAATCGCGGCATATGGGTTCCATCGGCGGCGGACAGCGACTAGTTTCGCCACCTTTCGGAACGGGCTGCGTTAGGCGAACTATGGTCCATCACTATCTCGAGTTCGAACGGCCGATTGCCGAACTGGAAGGCAAGATCGAGGAGCTGTCCAAGCTCTCCGACGCGGCCGGCGCCAGTTCCTTCGAGACCGAGGTCGAGTCCCTGCGCGCCCGCCTCGACGATCTGCGCCGCGAGGCCTATTCCAAGCTCGATCCCTGGCAGAAGACCCAGGTCGCCCGCCATCCCGAACGGCCCCACTTCGTCGACTTCCTGAGCGGCCTGATCGAGGAGTTCGTCGAGCTGCGCGGCGACCGCAAGTTCGCCGACGACCAGGCCATCCTCGGCGGCCTCGGCCGCTTCCGGGGCGTGCCCGTGCTGGTCATCGGCCAGGAGAAGGGCCACGACACCACCACCCGCCTGAAGCACAATTTCGGCATGGCCCGGCCCGAGGGCTACCGCAAGGCCGTCCGCCTGATGGACATGGCCGAGCAGTTCAACCTGCCGGTGCTCAGCTTCGTCGACACCGCCGGCGCCTATCCGGGCCTGGGGGCCGAGGAACGCGGCCAGGCCGAGGCCATCGCCCGCGGCACCGAGCGCTGCCTGACCCTAAAAGTCCCGATGATCGCCACCGTCACCGGCGAAGGCATGAGCGGCGGGGCCATCGGCATCGCCGCCGCCAACCGCGTGCTGATCATGGAGCACGGCATCTATTCGGTGATCAGCCCCGAAGGCGCCGCCTCCATCCTGTGGCGCGACGGGGCCCGGGCCAAGGACGCCGCCACCCAGATGCACATCACCGCCCAGGACCTGATCAAGACCGGGGTGGTCGACCGCATCATCGACGAGCCGCCGGGCGGGGCCCACTCCGACCCGGCCGAGGCCATCCGGCTGGTCGGCGAGGTCATCGAGGACGAGCTGCAGCTGCTCCTGAACCTCTCCCCTGAGCAGCTGCTGGCCCAGCGGGCCGAGCGCTACTACGCCATCGGCCGCACCGCGCCGGCCTAGGCTGTTTCGACGTCTGGGCCGGTGTTCATCCGGCGCAAAACGCCCGCCCGCCGGGGCTTTGCGCAATATGTATAGACATATTCACCCGTCCTGAGGGCCGCCGCCGTGCGCCCGGCCGGAGGTGTTGGTCGCCGCGCAGACCTTTCGACCAACAAACCCGGCGCATCGACCAACCCGCTGACCAACGCCCCGGGCCACCATCGCAGCGCCCGGACCCACGCCAAAGCCAACGGGGCCGGGGGTTTGGCCCGCTTTCAGCGGCATCCGGGCGACGACAGCCTTTTTTGTTGGTCGGGCAGGCGGCGGTATAATGGTCGCCGCTTCGATACTCGGGCCCTGGCCGGCCTGCCCCCCAAATTCGGGGCGCGTTGCATCCGGGGTCCAGCCATGATCCCTTCGCCGCCAGGGGGAGATTTCCATGCGCCTGATCACTGCTCTGACCGCTGTCGCGGCCCTGTGCGTCGCCGCGCCCGCCGCCGCCCAGACCAAGGAATGCAAGGCGTTCCGCAGCGGGGCCGGCTGGGCCGTCAAATACGTCGCCTACACCCGCGCCGACGGCAAGCTGTTCGACACCGTCACCACCTACACCTACCAGGTGATGCTGCCCGAAGAGGACAAGGACGCCGCCTACCAGGTCAATGTCGACATGAGCCGCCTTGCGTTCCCGTCGAAGGGGGTGGTCATCCTCGAGTATGGCAAGCGCCCTGACGCCGAAGCCCTCGGCAAGGTCGTGATCGCCGCGCCGGCCTACGCCAACCTGGGCATGGTCTCGATGGCCGGCTTCCTGGGAAAGCCCGATCCGGTCTTCAAGCACCGCCTGCTGCTCAAGGCCGGCCCGTCCCGCGCACTGGTCTGGTCGGCGGACGCCAGCAAGGTGTCGGCGCCGAAGGTCATGGAAGCCGATCAGTTCGAGAACGCCATGGCCGGCCTGGGCTCCTCCGATATCGAGGCGCTCGGCCCCGGCGGCCTGGCCGACGCGCGCAAGGCGGCGGGCGTCATCACCCAGCTGGCTAAGGGCGGCCGGGTCGAGATCCAGGTCATGGAGGAGGGCAAGCCCCTGACCGTCGGCGGCTTCGACATCACCGACGCCGTCGCCAAGGCGGCCGGCGACGCCGCCCTGGCCGCCAAGGCCGAGGCCGACCGCAAGCTCGCGGCGGGACAATGCCTGGCTGGATGACCCTCGGCGCCGCCGCCTGCGACAATTGTGCCTAAATCCCTGGCAGGGCAGGAAAAACTGTCCCCAGGCTGGGTGTGGCGGGGCCTCCAGTTAAGGTTTCGGTGACCCCCCGGGGGCAGGTTGCGCCCGGGGATCAGGTCGAGCATGAGCGCAGCGGAACAGACATCGACGTCATCGGCGCCTTCGGTCGGCGAAACCGGCCTGACGATGGGCACGATCTTCAACCTGTCGAAGGCCGTCGTCATGGTCATCGACGACAACAACTTCTCCCTGCGCCTGACCACCCAGACCCTGCTCGGCTTCGGCATCCAGACCCGCTACCTGTGCAACGACTGCGAGTCGGCGGTGGAGATTCTGAAGTCCTTTTCGGTCGACCTCCTGATCGTCGATTGCGACATGCCGGGCCCCGACGGCTATGACCTGGTCAGCTGGCTGCGGCGTTCGGGCCTCGAGCCCAACGCCTACACCCCGGCCCTGATGATCTCCGGCCATACCCGGGAATCGCAGGTGGCCAAGGCCCGCGACTGCGGAGCCAGTTTCATCATCACCCGGCCGATCACGGCGGCCGTCCTGTTGGAGCGCATCCTGTGGATGGCGCGCGACCCGCGCCCCTTCGTGAAGGCCGGCGACTATGTCGGCCCCGACCGCCGCTTCAACGACCCGGTGCTGCCCGAAGGCCAGCCAGAGCGCCGGGCCTATCTCCTGCGCAAACAGGCCGCGGCCAACGAAGAGACCGGCTCATGAGCGCCCTCATCATCCGCCGCGTCTCCACCCTGTCGAAGCTGGTCGGCGAAAAGGGCGGCCGCACCGTCCTGGCCGCCCTGCGCGCGGCCGAGGCCGAGACCGCCGGCCTGCGCGAGGAGGGCCGCGCCCTGCTGGTCGAGGCGATCGTCGCCCTGGAGACGGCCGCCGCCGATCCCCTGTGCGAGGCCTGGCTCGACGACGTCTACCGGGCCTCGGCCAACGTCATCGACATCTGCCCGCCCGACCTGCCGGCGCTGGCCAAGGCGGCCTGGAGCCTGTGCGACCTGGTCGACCGTCAGCGGCGCACCGGCAAGCCCGACGCGCCGCCGATCACGGTCCACGTCGCCGCCATCCGCACCCTCGGCCATCCGGGCCTGGACCCCAAGGCAGCCGCGCCCCTGCTGCTCGGCCTGCAGTCCCTGCTGGCCCGCGAGGTGGCGCGGAGCGGCGAGTAGAGAATCGGCTCTTGCCTGACGCCGGGTGATTTGCCGATAAGGTCTTCCAAACAAACGTTTGGGAGACCGCCATGGCCATTCGCACCCGTTTCACCGAGCTGTTCGGCGTCGAGCATCCGATCGCCCAGGGCGGCATGCAGTGGGTGGGCAAGGCCGAGCTGGTCGCCGCCGTCGCCAACGCCGGGGCGCTCGGCTTCATCACCGCCCTGACCCAGCCGACGCCGGAGGATCTCGCCAAGGAAATCCAGCGGACCAAGGACCTGACCGACAAGCCGTTCGGGGTGAACTTGACCATCCTGCCGGCCATCAAGCCGCCGCCCTACGCCGAATACCGCGCCGCCATCATCGAGAGCGGCATCACGATGGTCGAGACCGCCGGCTACAAGCCGCAGGAACACGTCGACCACTTCAAGCAGCACGGCATCAAGGTCATCCACAAATGCACCGCCGTCCGCCATGCCCTGTCGGCCGAGCGGATGGGCGTCGACGCCATCTCCATCGACGGCTTCGAATGCGCCGGTCACCCCGGTGAAGACGACATCCCCGGCCTGATCCTGATCCCGGCCGCGGCCAACCGGGTGAAGATCCCGATGCTGGCCTCGGGCGGCTTCGGCGACGCCCGCGGCCTGGTCGCGGCCCTGGCGCTGGGCGCCGACGGCATCAACATGGGCACCCGCTTCTGCGTGACCAAGGAGGCCCCGATCCCGGAGAGCTTCAAGCAGCAGATGGTGGCCAACGACGAGCGCCAGACCGACCTGATCTTCCGCACCCTGCACAACACCGCCCGCGTCATGCGCAATCAGGTCAGCCAGGAGGTGGTGTCGATCGAGCGGGCCGGCGGCGCCAAGTTCGAGGACGTCATGCACCTGGTCGCCGGCACCCGCGGCCGCGACGCCCTGGCCAACGGCGACACCGACGGCGGCATCTGGTCGGCCGGCATGGTCCAGGGGATCATCGACGACATCCCCAGCTGCAAGGAGCTGATCGACCGCATCATCAGCGAGGCCGAGGATCTGATCCGCGGCCGTCTGGAAGGCATGGTGTCGAGCCCGGCGCGGGTGGCGGCGGAGTAGGGGGTTAGAGCGGCCTGACCCGAGTGCGTGTCCCATCGATGGTCGTGACCCGACCGCGATGGGTCTCCTCGCCGGCCTGGAGTTGAGCCAGGACGATCGCGATCTGTTCGACGGCCGGCTCGCGCCCGAAGGCCAGCGTGATCAAGCCTGGCACCGGCTCCCGATAGCGAACCGCGCGTTCTCCAAATCCGAAATCCTCGGTGACAAGAACGCGATCCAAGTCACGCGCCAATTCAATGACGCGGTCGTCCGAGACGGCCGGATAGGTCTCGCGAACGTAGACGACGTCGTGCCCGGCTTCCCGAAGCGCGGCGACCAGCCGCGCGGAGCAGCACTCGTCGAGCAAAAGGCGCAAGGCTAGGCGACCGCCACGAAGCCTTCATGCGCGATATGGTCGGCGGCATAGGCCAAGACCGCCATCAGGTCCGCATGGGTCAGGTGCGGATAGTCGAGCAGTAGCTCGTCCGGCGAATGCCCAGCGGCAAACTTTCGAAGGATCAGCTCGACGGGAATGCGGGTGCCCCTGATCACGGGCCTTCCGTCCATCACACCGGCGATCTGCTCAATGCGGTCGTGTGTCATGGCTTTGACCATACCACGTCAGGCCGTGACCGTCTTCCTGCGCCCGAACAGGCCAACCGACAGGGAGCGGGCGAGGTCGGCGGCTTCGCTCAGGCGTTCGGCCAAGGTGGCGAACACCGACTGCGGCTCCGGCAGGCAGGCTTCCAGCTCGGCGATCAAGGCGCTGGCCGGGCCGTCGTTGAGGAAGTGGTTGCCGCCCGGCACGCGGCGGAAACGCATGGGCCGCGCGGCGCGGACCTCCTTGATCAGGGACTCGGCCGTCTCAATCGGCGCGAAGTCGTCGAGGTCGCCGTGGATCAGGTGGATGGGCACGCCGATCCGTTCCAGCGCCTGGCGCATGTGGATCATCTGGCCCGGCTGGCCGGCCACCTCCAGCACCGCGTTGCGCAGGTCGCGCGGCACGGGCAGGAAGCGCAGCAGCACCAGGCCGAGCTTGACCAGCATGCGGGCGGTCGGCCCCGGATCGCCGAGGTAGCCGCTCAGCAGCACCAGGCCGCTCAGCGCCTTCGGCCGGCGGGCGGCCATCAGGCTGGCGATGGCGGCGCCGTAGGACTGGCCGACCAGCAGCAGCTTCTGGCCCGGCGCGACCTCGAGCAACGGCATCAGCGCCTCGGCCTGGACACGGATGTCGCCGACGTATTCCACCGGCTCGCTGCCGGCGTAACCGGGGCGGTCGACGACGACCATCTCACGGTCCTTGGGCAGTTCGGCCAGCACAGGGGCCCAGTACTCGGCCCAGCTGGGCGCGCCGGTGACGACGACGATCTTCCAGGGCGCGGGCTTGTCGCGGGGGGTGGTCAGGGCCGACAGGGTCCAGCCGTGGTCGCCGCCGCAGGGCATGGAGATGCGCTTGACGACGCTCTCCTCGTAGAGCTCGGCGGTCGGCACATGCTCGAAGCGGCCGTTGGCGGCGCTCTCGATACAGGCCCAGCCAAGTTCCAGCACCCCCTTGGGGCGTTTACGCGCCACGATCCATCTCCTGTTTTCGCCCGTCAGTCCCAACGGGAAGTTCAACGCTGATATGGCCCCAGGGTTCTCCGAAATCAGGCCGGGGTCACCGATCTTTTCGGTAATGTTGCATACGGGCCCTGAACGTCGGCTAAACAGGCCGTATGCGCCTTCGTCACATCGAAGTTTTCCACGCGGTCTACGCCCACGGCTCGATCAGCACCGCCGCCCGGGCGCTGAACGTTTCGCAGCCGTCGGTCAGCAAGGTGCTCAAGCACGCCGAGGATCAGCTGGGCTTTGGGCTGTTCCGCCGGGTCAAGGGCCGGCTGGCCCCGACCGACGAGGCGCACGCCCTGTTCCGCGAGGTGAAGGAGGTCTTCGAGCGGCTCGACTCGCTCAAGCAGGCGGCCCGCAACCTCAAGCTCGGCGAGGGCGGCCACATCCGGGCCGCCGTGCTGCCGGCGCTCGGCCTGGGTGTCGCCCCGGCGGCGGTGGCCCGCTTCCGCGCCAAGCACCCGACGGTGACCTTCGACTTCCGCACCCTGCACTACGACGAAGTGCTGCGCTCGCTGTACGAGCACGAGGTCGACATGGCCCTGGCCTACGATTCCATCGCCCACCCGCGCGTGAACAATTTCCAGATCGGCTCGGGCGAGCTGATGATGATGTTCCGGCGCGGCGAGTTCGGCGACCAGCCGCCGGCCCGGCTGGACCTCAAGAGTCTGGAGAGCCGCAACTACATCGGCTCGGGCGCCACCGGCCCGGTCAGCGACATCTTCTCGGCCGAGGTCGAGGGGCGGGGCCTGATCATCAACGAGCCCATAACCGTCTCGACCTTCTACATGGCCGCCTCGCTGGTGCGGCACGGGGTCGGGGTGGCGGTGGTCGACGAGTTCACCGCCCGGGCCGAGGCCTCCGAGCTGATCGACTTTCGGCCGCTGGAACCGGCCCTGGCGTTCGGCGTCTACTGCATGCACCTGGAAGACCGGCCGCTGTCCAACCTGTCGGAAAACTTCGTCAAGGTGATGAAGGACGTGCTGGAAGAGGTCCGCGTCCCTTAGCCTGAAGCTATGGGATACCCCTGTCTCTGACATTGCCCCGGGCAGTTGGGCGGCAGAATAGTCCGCGCCAGTTCAACGGCCATGCGGAAGGGCGCCATGATTGCCTCCCCCTACCTCCTTTACCTGGGCGCCGCGACCGATCCGCTGGCGGTGAAGACCGCGCGCGGCGTCGCCGAATGGCGGCCGGACCGATGCCTGGGCCAACTTAGGCTGGAGGGCTGCACGGTCAGCCTCGGCCTCCCGGACCTGACTGTCGAAGAGGCGGCCGCGCAAGGCGCCAGGACCCTGATCATCGGCGAAGCCAACGCCGGCGGCGTGCTCAGTCCTGCCGCCATCCCCGTCGTGCTCGCCGCGCTCGAAGCCGGCCTCGACGTGGCCAGCGGCCTGCACCAGCGGTTGAGCGACGTCCCCGCCATCCGCGAGGCGGCCCAGCGCCTCGGCCGCCGCCTGACCGATGTGCGTCAGCCGCCGGCCGATCTCGTCGTCGGCAAGGGCGTTCCCCGTGCTGGCCGGCGGCTGCTGACCGTCGGCACCGACTGCTCGGTCGGCAAGATGTACAGCTCGCTCGCCATCGAGAAGGAGATGCGGCGGCGCGGCCTGGCCGCCGACTTCCGCGCCACCGGCCAGACCGGCATCCTGATCACCGGCGACGGCGCACCGGTCGACGCGGTGATCGCCGACTTCATCTCCGGCGCCGTCGAGGCCATCTCGCCGGCCCGCCACGACGGCGGCTGGGACCTGATCGAGGGGCAGGGTTCGCTGTTCCATCCCTCCTATGCCGGGGTGACCCTGGGCCTGATCCACGGCGCTCAGCCGGACGCCCTGGTCCTCTGCCACGAGCCCGGCCGGCCGCACATGCGAGGCGTGCCGGGTCATCCGGTGCCCGACCTGGCGCTGTGCCTGGAGCGAAACCTCGAGGCCGCCCGCCTGACCAACCCGCATGTCATCGCGGTCGGCGTCGCCCTCAACACCTCGGCGATGAATGCCGGCGCGGCCCTCGATCTCTGCGCCGAGGTCTCGGACCGGTTGGGCCTGCCCTGCCAGGACCCCGTCGCCCACGGAACCCACCTCATCGTCGATCGGCTGATCTCATGCTTCGCAACGCAACCGTCCGCCGCCAGCACTGGCCGCTGAAGGCGCCCTTCCGCATCTCGCGGGGGGTGAAGACCGCCGCCGAGACGGTGATCGTTCAGCTGCGGCGGGGCGAGGCCTGCGGCCGGGGCGAGAGCTGCCCCTATCCCCGCTACGGCGAGAGCGCCGAGGGGGTGCTGGATCAGCTGGGGCCCGTCCTGGCCGCCTTCGAGGCCGGCCAGCCGGACGCGGCGGTCCTGGGCATGCTGCCGGCCGGCGCCGCCCGCAACGCGCTGGACTGCGCCCTCTGGGACCTCAGGGTGCGGGAGACCGGCGTCTCGGTCGCCGCCATGACCGGCCTGCCCCGCCCCGCCAGCCTGGTCTGCGCCGTCACCCTCAGCCTGGACGAGCCGGCGGCCATGGCCGCCGCCGCCCGGGCCAGCAGCGACGCGCCACTGATCAAGATCAAGCTCGACGCCGACCGGCCGGACGAGCGGCTGCTGGCCGTCGCCGCCGCCGTGCCGAACGCCCGCTTCATCGTCGATCCCAACGAGGGCTGGACCCGATCGTTGCTCGACGACCTGCGGCCCCTGCTGGCCCGCCTGCCCGTCGCCCTGATCGAACAGCCCCTGCCGGCTGACGCCGACGGCGACCTGGAGGGCTTCGATCCGCCCGCGCCTGTCTGCGCCGACGAGAGCCTGCATACGGCCGACGACCTCGAACGGCTCAAGGGCCGATACCAGGCGGTCAACATCAAGCTCGACAAGACCGGCGGCCTGACCGAGGCCATCCAAACCCTGCGGGCGGCCCGCGCGCTGGGCTTCCAGGTGATGACCGGCTGCATGGTCGCCTCGTCCCTGGCCATCGCCCCGGCCCTGCACATCGCCGGCGCCTCCGATTTCGTCGACCTCGACGGCCCCTGGTGGCTGGCCGGCGACTGGCCGGAGGGTGTGCGGCTGCGGGGCGGCGTCATGCGCGCCCCGGCGGCGGGATTCTGGGGCGAACCTGCGTGAGACGTATAGCCGTTGGCTATGACTTTCGGAACGAACCGAAAGGCTCAGGTTATTGGCGACGCCCCGTCGGGAGGCGATGCTGTCACAGGCCGGACACAAGACCGCAACAGCGGCCCGGCGTGGGTTTTACATGGGGGTAGTGGGCATGGCCCGTCAGAGCATCATCGATCGTACCTGGAAGGCCGCCCTGCTGGCCTCCGCCGCCAGCCTCCTCGCCGGCGCCGCCTTCGCGCAGGAGCCGGACCCGAACGCCGCCCCTGAAGAGGCTGCCGAAGTCGAGGCGATCACCATCGTCGGCAGCCAGATCAAGGGTAACAAGGCCACCGGCGTCCTGCCGGTCACGGTCATCGGCGAGGACGAGATCGCCGCCACCGCCGCCAGCAGCGGCGACGACCTGTTCCGCTCCATTCCGCAGGCCGGCGACGTCAGCTTCAACGAATCGCGCACGACCGGCGGCATCAACGACGCCCGCGGCGACACCGCCTCGATCAACCTGCGCAGCCTGGGCACCGGCAACACCCTGGTGCTGCTCAACGGCCGCCGCATGGTCCTGCACCCGGCCATCCAGGTCGAGAACCTGGTGCCGGTCGCCACCGTCAACACCAACGCCATCCCGGTCGCCGGCGTGCGGCGGATCGAGGTGCTGCGCGACGGCGCTTCGGCCATCTACGGCACCGACGCCGTGGCCGGGGTCATCAACACCGTCCTCAAGTCCAGCTTCGACGGCTTCTCCATCGAGAGCGAATACGGCGTCGCCGAAGGGGCCGGCCAGCGCGCTCAGTGGGATCTGTCCTTCGAACTGGGCAAGGACTTCAACGGCGGCCGCAGCAACATCTCCCTGTTCGGCGCCTTCACCGACCGCGATCCGATCTGGGCCGCCGACCGCGAGTTCTCGCGCAATTCCGACATGCGCGGCCTGTTCAAGTCCGGCCCCTGGGCCGGCGACACCGACTGGCAGAACAACTCGGCCGACACCCCCTGGGGCGAGTTCCAGCGGCTGACCACCAGCTATGCCGCCTCGACGACGACGGCCAGCTATAACGGGACCAGCTTCACCAGCTCGGGCATCTTCCACGTCCAGCCCAGCACCAACGAGGGCTGCATCGTGCCGCTGTCGGGCGGGGTCTGCTACGACAACTCGACCCTGTCGACGGCCAGCACCGACAACAACCTGCGTTACAATTCCAACGATGAGCGGACCCTCTGGGGCGAACTGCAGCGGATCAACCTGTTCGCCTTCGCCAACCACGAGTTCGACAACGGCATGGAGTTCTTCGCTGAGGCTGGCTACTTCGGCTCGACCTCCGAGGGCTCGCGCGAGCAGGAGACCACGCTTGGCAACCAGCGGGTCATCGTGCCGATCACCGGCTACTGGAACCCCTTCGGTCCGGTCGGCAGCCCCAACCGCCTGCCGCTGCTGACCGGCGTCGCCAACACCGGGGCGCCGATCGAGCTGCTCGACTACCGCCTGGTCGACGCCGGAGCCCAGACCTATCAGGTTGACCAGATGGTCACCCGCGCCCTCGCCGGCCTGCGCGGCGAGTGGAAGGGTTGGGACTGGGAATCGGCCGTCGTCTACTCGCGGGCCGAGACCGAGGACGTGCAGCGGGCGCCCAGCCTGACCCTGTTCCAGGCGGCTCTGTCGGGGACCACCGCCGACACCGCCTACAACCCCTTCAACGGCGGCGACCCGATGAACCCCGGCGAGGGGGATTCTTCAGGCAATCCGCAGAGCGTCATCGACAGCTTCATCGTGCCGGTCCGGCGCGAGAGCCACACCTCGATGGCCATGGTCGACTTCAAGGTCTCAAACGCCAGCCTGTTCGAATGGTGGGGCGGCGACATCGGCATGGCCGCCGGCGCCGAGCTGCGCCGCGAGACCTACGGCGATGACCGCGACAAGCGCCTGGACGGCACGATCACCTACACTGACCTGGCCGGCGTCACGACCGGCAGCGACGTCATGGGGGTCAGCCCGACACCCGACACCTCCGGGGCCCGCAACGTCCAGGCCGCCTTCGTCGAGTTCGCCATCCCCCTGGTCCCGCAGGGCCAGATCCCGGGCCTCTATTCGATCGATATGCAGCTGGCGGCCCGCTACGAGAACTACAGCCTGTTCGGCAGCACCACGAAGCCGAAGATCGCCCTGTCGTATCGGCCGTTTGAATTCCTGCAGTTCCGGGGCGCCTGGTCGGAGGGCTTCCGGGCCCCGAACCTGCCCCAGCAGTACGAACAGGGCATCCAGCGATCGAACAGCCGCACCGACTGGATCCGCTGCGAGATTCAGGAGCGCAACGGGACCATCCCGAACTTCGAAGCCTGCTCCAGTTCGGTGTCGGTGATCTCCAACCGCTCGGGCAATGAAGAGCTGACCCCCGAAGAGTCGGAGAACCTGACCTATGGCGTCACGTTCGAGACGACCTTCATCCCGCGCCGCTTCGGCCGTTTCACGGCGACTCTCGACTACTGGAAGGTGGAGCAGACTGACATCATCGGCATCTTCGGCGACGCCAACGCCCTGACCTATGACTACTATCTGCGCACGCTGGGCCTGACCAATCCGAACGTCATGCGGGCCACCGCCACGGACGCCCAGTTTGCCGAGTTCGAATCCTCTGGCCTGCCAGGCTCAGGTCTTGGCATCCGCGCGAACGCTCCGGGTACGGTCCTCAGCGTCATCGACAACTACCGCAACCTCGGCCCACGCGAAGTCGAGGGCATCGATATCGGTGTGTTCTACAGCATCGACGACACCCCGCTCGGCGACTTCGACGTCAAGGTCAACGCCGCCAAGCTGCTGACCTTCTTCCAGACCCCCGGCCCGGAGCAGCAGGAACTGCTCGACGCCCAGGCGGCCGGGACCATCGACCCCAGCATCTCCATCGTCGGGGCCGAAAGCCTGATCCGCCAGAACGGCCGTCCGGAGTGGCGCTGGACCGCCACGGTCACCTGGCGCAAGGGCGACTGGGGCGCGGGCTACTACACCGCCTATGTCGGGGATGTGGAGGACACCAGCGCCACCCTGGCCGATGGCACGCGCTGGGTGGTCGACGAGGTCCAGACCCACAACCTCTATGTCCAGTACAGCTTCGACGAGGGCCTGCTCGATGGCGCCCGCTTCCGCATCGGCGCGCGCAACCTGTTCGACGAGCAGCCGCCGCTGGCCGACTCCGACCTGGGCTTCATGGGCGAGCTCCACTCACCGCGGGGGCGGGTGATCTACGCCAGCGTCCGCAAGCGGTTCTGATCGCCGCCTGACCTGAGGCGTTGATGGAATGATCCGGCTCTTCAGTCGAAGAACGCCGGGGGCTTGTCCGGCGAGAGGGGCTTTCCGGCCCCTCTCGCCAACCGGAGCGCGGCGAGAGACCATGCCGCCCTCGACGACTGTTCAAAGAAGGCCTGAGCTTCATGACTGGCGCCGCCTCTCCCCCCGCCGAGCCGACCGTCCCCGCCGCCGCCAAGGCCAAGCGGGGCGGGCCCCTGCGCTTCTGGTTCGCCATTCCGCTGTGGCAACGGATCCTCGTCGCCCTGGTGCTGGGCGGCGTCATCGGCTTCTATTGGGGCGAAGGCGCCAACAGCATCAAATGGATCGGGGATGTCTTCATCCGCCTGATCCGGATGATCGTCGCCCCGCTGGTCTTCTTCATCATCGCCTCGGGCGTCGCCCAGCTGGGCGATGCGCGCCGGCTCGGCGGCATCGGCGTCAAGACCATCGGCATGTACCTGCTGACGACGATCATCGCCGTCTCCATCGGCCTGGTCATCGCCACCCTCATCGCCCCCGGCCTGGGCGCCAACCTGCTGGGGGTCACCCCCGGCGTGGTGGCGGCGCCCAAGAGCACGGCGGAGATGTTCATCGCCATCGTGCCGACCAACCCGATCAAATCCCTGGCCGAGGGCGAGACCCTCTCCATCATCTTCTTCGCCATGGTCATCGGCGTGGCGGTGATCATGGCCGGCAAGGAGGGCGAGCCGGCGGCGAACATTCTCAAGTCCGGCTCGGAGGTGATGCTCAAGGTCGTCGAGATGGTCATGGAGGTCGCCCCGTTTGGGGTCTTCGCCCTGATCTGCGTGCTGATGGGCAACGGCGGGGCGGAGATCTTCACCAACATCGCCAAGCTGGCCGCCTGCGTACTGATCGGTTCGCTGATCCAGACCCTGATCACCCACGGCGCCGTGGTGCGCCTCGGGGCCTGGCTGCCCTTGATCCCCTTCTATCGCGGGGTGGCCGACGCCATCATGGTCGGCTTCTCCACCTCCTCCAGCTCGGCGACGCTGCCGGTGGCCATCCGGGTGGCGGAGGACAACCTCGGCATCAAGCCGACGATCAGTTCCACCGTCCTTCCGCTGGGCGCCACCATCGGCATGGACGGCACGGCCATGTACATCGGCATGCTGACCCTGTTCTCCTGCCAGGTGTTCGGCATCGACCTGCAGCCGGTGCAGTACGTCCTGGTCGCCCTGACCATCGCCATCGTCGCCATGGGCGCGGCCCCGGTGCCCTCGGGCAGCTTCTTCGTGCTGCCGGCGGTGCTGGCCAGCATCGGGGTGCAGCCCGAGCAGACCGCCCTGATCGTCGGCTTCATCCTGCCCTTCGACCGCATCCTCGACATGATGCGCACCGTCCCCAACGTCACCTGCGACCTGGCCATCGCCACCGCCGTGGCGCGCTGGGAGGGCGAGATCGACGTCGAGGAATACAAGTCCGCCAAGGACGTCTGACCCCCAGTGAACGCGAGCCGTCCCATGTCCCTGTTCCGCCGCCTTGCCGCCGCCCTGGCCGCCGCTTCGCTGGCCTTCGCGCCGGTCTCCGGCCTGGCGCAGGCCCAGCGCAAGCAGCTCCTGGAATACCCCTCGATCCACCATCCGACGGTGGGCGAGAAGGGCATGGTGGTCAGCCAGAGCGCCCTGGCCAGCCAGATCGGGGCCGATGTTCTCCGCCAGGGCGGCAACGCGGTCGACGCCCACGTCGCCATCGCCTTCGCCCTGGCCGTGACCCTGCCCAGGGCCGGCAACCTCGGCGGCGACGGCTTCACGATGATCTGGGTGGCCGCCGAGCAGAAGATGGTGGTCATCGACTACCGCTCGACCGCGCCGCGCGGCGCCAGGCTGGAGGACTTCGTCAACCGCGACGGCGAGGAAAGCCCGGACGCCTCCAAGGGCTACAGGGCCGCCGCCGTGCCCGGCACCGTCGCCGGCCTGCACCTGGCCCACGCCCGTTACGGCAAACTGCCCTGGAAGACGGTGATCGCCCCGGCCATCGCCCTGGCCGAACAGGGCGTCGTCCTCACCCCCGACGAGGCCTTCGTCTTCTCCTGGGGCAGGGAGCGGCTGAGCGAGAGCGAGGACGCCAAGAAGACCTTCTACAAGGCGGATGGAAGCCTGTACCGGGCCGGCGAGACGCTCAAGCAGCCCGACCTCGCCTGGTCCCTGCGCCAGATTGCCGACCACGGCGCCGAGGCCTTCTATCGCGGCGAGATCGCCAAGCGCTTCGTCGCCGACATGAAGGCCCACGGCGGGCTGATCACCGCGCAGGATCTGGCCGCCTACCGCCCGGTGGTCCGCGAGGCCCTGGTCGGCAGCTATCGCGGCCACACCGTCTACACCACCCCACCGGCCAGCGCCGGCGGCGCCACCCTCCTGCAGATGCTCAACATCCTGGAGACCTATGACCTGAAGGCCATGGGCTGGGGCGCGCGGTCGCTGCACCTGGAGGCCGAGGCGATGAAGCTGGCCTACGCCGACCGCTACGAATTCCTCGGCGACACCGACTTCGTGAAATCGCCCCTCAAGGGCTTCACCTCGAAAGCCTACGGCGCCGAGCAGGCGAAGAAGATCGACCCCTCAAAGGCCACGCCGGCCAAGGCGCTGCGCGGCGGTGATCCCTGGAAGTACGAGAGCCCCAGCACCACCCACTTCTCGGTGGCTGACGCGCAAGGCAATGCGGTCAGCACCACCTACACCCTTGGCGCCGACTTCGGCTCGGGGGTGATGCCGGCCGGGGTGGGCTTCCTGCTCAACAACCAGATGAACAACTACAGCCACGAACAGACCGTGAAGGCGCTGGAGAAGGGGGAGCCCCTGCCGCTCAACGCCATGGCCCCGGGCAAGCGCATGCTGTCGACGATGATGCCGACCATGGTCTTCAAGGACGGCAAGCCCTGGCTGATCACCGGCACCCCCGGCGGCAGCACCATCATCGACACGGTGCTGCAGGTCATCGTCAACGCCGTCGACTTCGACATGAACGTCGCCGCCGCCACCCACCAGCCGCGTATCTTCCAGGCGGCGACCGACACCCTGGAGGTCGAACCCGGCTTCAACCTCGACACCCTGGCCGGGCTCAAGGCCATGGGCCACCCCGTGAAGTTTTCCCAGACCATGGGCAGCGCCCAGTCGATCATGATCGACCAGGGCCTGTTCCTGGGGGCGGCTGATCCGAGAAGGCCTGGCGCCCTCGCGGTGGCGCCGTGAGTTCGCCTCAGGTCTCCCTTCTCCCCTCGTGGGAGAAGGTGGCCCCGAAGGGGTCGGATGAGGGGGCGCACCGGCCTCGGGCACAGCCTGTCGCCGCCATCTCATCGCAGCTGAACGACCTGGGAGCCCCCTCATCCGTCGGCTTCGCCGACACCTTCTCCCGCGAGGGGAGAAGGGACCTCTCACGGCGGCTTCGCCCGCAAAGCCTACCTTCAAGAGTTCGACTCGTGATCGTCCAATTGGCTCGAACGACGCTGGCGGCGATAGCAGCCTCGTCGCTGCTCAACGCCACAGCCTTCGCCCAGACGCCGCCCGCCGCCCCCCAGGCCGGCGCCCCGGTCCCCGGCTTCGTCGCCGCCGCCAACCCCCTCGCGGTCGAGGCCGGCCTCTCGGTCCTGCGCCGGGGCGGCAGCGCCGCCGATGCGGCGGTGGCGGTACAGGTCATGCTGGGCTTGGCCGAGCCGCAGTCGAGCAGCATCGGCGGCGGTGGCTTCGTGATGCACTACGAGGCCAGGACCGGGAAGGTTACGGCCTGGAACGGCCGCGAGATGGCTCCCAAGGGCGCGACGCCCGACATGTTCCTCGATGACGACGGCGCGCCGCTCAGGAAGCCGGACGCCATCCGCGCCGGCCGTTCGACCGGCGTCCCGGGGGCCATGGCCGTGCTGGAAGCGGTGCAGGGCCGCTTCGGCAAACTGCCCTGGAACAGCCTGTTCGAGGACACCGCCCGCACGGCCGAGGACGGGCTGGTGGTCACCCCCCGGCTGGCCGATCAGATCCGGCGCTTCGCCTCGTCCGACAAGTCACCGGACGGCGCCCGCTACTTCTCCGGTCCCGACGGCAAGCCGCTGGCTGCCGGCGACCTCCTGAAGAACCCGGCCTACGCCGCCGTCCTGCGCCGCATGGCCGCCGAGGGCTCGAAGGTGCTCTACGCCGGCCCCATCGCCGAGAAGATCGTCGCCCGCACCCGCGCCGCGCCGCTCGGCGGGACCATGACCCTGGAGGACCTGGCCGGCTACCGGCCGCAGGAGATCGCCTCCCTCTGCCGGCCCTACCGGGTCTACATCCTCTGCGTCCCCTCGCCGCCGGCCAGCGGGGTGGGGCTGCTCGAACTGATGGGCCTGCTGGAGCGCACCGACATCGCCGCGCGGGGCCCGGACGATCCCCAGGCCTGGTACCTGTTCGCCGAGTCCAGCCGGGTGATGTACGCCGACCGCGACCGCTACGTCGGCGACCCGCGCTTCGTGTCTGTGCCGGTCGAAGGCCTGCTGACCCCCGCCTATCTCGACGCCCGCGCCAGGGAGGTCGGCCCGAAAGCCCGGGGCGGGGAGATCGCCGCCGGCCGTCCGCCGGGCGCCCGAATGGTCGGCATCGACGCCACCGCCGAAGTCCCGGGCACCACCCACTTCGTCGTCATCGACGCCGAGGGCAACGCCGTCTCCATGACCACCACCATCGAGTCCTTCTTCGGCTCGGGCCGGATGGTCGAGGGCTTCTTCCTCAACAACCAGCTGACCGACTTCTCCTTCCGCCCGAACGAGAAGGACGGCGCCCCCGCCGCCAACGCCGTGGCCGGCGGCAAGCGGCCGCGCTCGTCGATGACCCCGGTGATCATCCTCGACGCCAAGGGCCGGTTCGTCGGCGCGGTCGGCTCGCCGGGCGGCAACGCCATTCCCGCCTATGTCGCCAAGACCCTGGTCGGGGTCCTCGACTGGGGCCTGCCGATGCAGGCCGCCATCGACCTGCCCAACCTCGTCTCGCGCGGCCCAGACTTCAACGGCGAGGCCCAGAAGTTCAGCCCGGCCATCCTCGAAGGCCTCAGGGCGCGCGGCGTCGAGGTCAAGCGCGGCGCCGGCGAGGAGAGCGGCATCCACGGCGTCATCCTGCGCGCCGACGGTTCGATCGACGGCGGCGCCGACGGGCGCCGCGAGGGCCAGGCCCGCATCCTGATGGTGAAACCATGACCCGCCTGACCGCTGACACCGCCGGCGTCTACGCCATCGCCGTCACCCCGTTCACCCCGGAGGGCGCCATCGATGACGCCTCCGTCGACCGCATGATCGACTGGTACGAGCAGACCGGGGTCAGCGGCCTGACCATCCTCGGCATCCTCGGCGAGGCGCCCAAACTCGACGCGGCCGAGGCCCTGGCCTTCGCCAAACGGGTCATCAAGCGCAGCAAACTGCCGATCATCGTCGGCGTCTCGGCGCCCGGCCTGGTCGCCATGTCCAGCCTGGCCAAGGCCTCGATGGACGCCGGCGCCGTCGGGGTGATGATCGGCGGCCAGCCGGCCCTGCGCACCGATGACCAGATCGCCACCTACTTTTCCCAGGCCGCCGAGGCCGTCGGCGAGGACACCCCCTGGGTGCTGCAGGACTACCCCCTGGCCCTCACGGTGCAGATCGCGCCCGGCGTCATCCGCCGCGTGGTCCAGGAGAATCCGAACTGCGTCATGCTCAAGCACGAGGACTGGCCGGGGCTGGAGAAGATCGCCGCCCTGCGCCGCTTCCAGGCCGAGGGCGCGATGCGGCCGATCTCCATCCTCTGCGGCAACGGCGGCCTGTTCCTCGATTTCGAGGTCGAGCGCGGGGCCAATGGGGCGATGACCGGCTACGCCTTCCCCGAGATGCTGGTCGATGTGGTCGGGATGACCAAGGCCCGGCGGCGCGACGACGCCCATGACCTGTTCGACGCCCACCTGCCGCTGCTGCGCTACGAGCACCAGCAGGGCGTCGGGCTTGCGGTCCGCAAGTACGTCCTGCAACGGCGCGGCGTCATCGCCAGTGATACGATGCGCAAGCCCGCCCCCGTCCTTACGGCGGCGGCCAAGGCCGAAGTGGACTACCTTCTCGCCCGGCTCGCCCTGCGCGATCCACGCGCCGCCCTCTAGAAAGACCTCCCATGGACCTTGGCATCGCCGGCAAGACCGCCCTCGTCCTGGGGGCCAGCAGCGGCCTGGGCCGCGCCATCGCGCTGGGCCTGGCCCAGGAGGGCGTCAACCTCGCCCTGGCCGCCCGCCGCGCCGAGCTGCTCGCAGGCCTGGCCGCGGAGTGCGAGGCGGCCGGCGTGCGGGCCCTGCCGATCGCCTGGGACCTCGCCGACCGCTCGGTGATCGACGCCAACGTCTCGGCCATCGAGGCGGGCCTCGGCCCCGTCGACATCCTGATCAACAACACCGGCGGCCCGCCGCCGACCCCCGCCGCCGGCCAGGACCCCGAGCTGTGGATCGCCCAGTTCAACGCCATGGTCGCCAGCGTCATCGCCATCACCGACCGTGTCCTGCCGGGCATGCGCCAGCGCCGGTTCGGCCGCATCCTGACCTCCACCTCCTCCGGCGTCGCCGCCCCGATCCCGGGCCTGGCCCTCTCCAACGCCCTGCGCCTGTCGCTGGTCGGCTGGTCCAAGACCCTGGCCGGCGAGGTCGCCAGGGACGGCGTCACCTGCAACGTCATCGTCCCCGGCCGCATCGCCACCGACCGCATCCGCTTCCTCGACGAGAAGCGGGCCGAGCGCGAGGGGCGCAGCCTGGCCGCCGTCGAGGCCGCCAGCCTCGCCGCCATTCCCGCCGGCCGCCTCGGCGAGCCCGCCGAATACGCCGCCGTCGCCGCCTTCCTGTGCAGCGTCCCGGCCGCCTACGTCACCGGCTCCGTCGTCCGCGTCGACGGCGGCCAGATCCCCAGCCTCTAGCGAAACGAACCTCATGTCCCCCGAAACCAAGGCCGCCCTCGAAGGCGTTTCCACCGCCACCCTGACCACCATCCTGCTGAAGAAGGGGTTGCGGAACGTCTGGCTGCGCGGCGCCGCGCCCTGGTCGTCGGGGACCCGCCGCATCGTCGGCGAGGCCTTCACCCTGCGCTTCGTCCCGGCCCGCGAGGACCTGGCGACGCCCGAATCCTGGGCCTCGCCGACCTCGACCCGCGCCGCCATCGAGGCGATGGAGGCCGGCGTCATCGCCGTGATCGACGCTCAGGGGGTGACCGACGCCGGGGTGTTCGGCGACATCCTCTGCGCCCGCATGGTCAGGCGCGGGGTCGCCGCCATGGTCACCGACGGGGTCATCCGTGACGCCGTCGGCGTGCGCGGCACGGGCCTGGCCGTCTGGTGCGCCGGCGTCGCCGCCCCGCCCTCGGTGGCGGGCCTGACCTTCGTCGGCTGGCAGGAGCCGGTCTCGATCGGCGGCGTCGCCGTCTTTCCGGGCGACGTCATCAGCGCCGACGAGGACGGCTGCGTGGTCATCCCCGCCGCCCTGGTCGAGGAGACAGCCCAGCTCGGCGTCGAGCAGGAACGCTTCGAGGGCTGGGTGGTCAGCGAGGTCGAGCGCGGCGTTCCGCTACCCGGCCTCTACCCGCCCAACGCCGAGACCAAGGCCCGCTATGAGGCCTGGAAGGCGGCGCGTTAGGCCGGCGATGGGGCGAGCCTCAGCTGGCCCCGCGCTGAACCCTTAGGTCGCGACGCTGACGGAGGACATAGCTGATGGTGCCGACCAGGATGGTCACCAGGAGCAGATGCCCGACGATGTTCAGGCCGGTGGTGTAGACCAGGCTGGTGATCTTCATCTGGGCCCAGAAGGCCAGGTGAAGCAGCACGCTCAATCCCTGCACGGCGGCGGCGAACAGGGTCCACCAGCGGTCGGCCATGAGGGCGAGACCGATCAGGATCACGAAGAAGGCGATGTCCAGCCACATCATGCTGAACTGCACATCGTTCCAGCGGCGGTCCGGCAGGACGAAGGTGAGCATGGTGGCCATCAGCACCAGCAGGCCGACCAGCCGTTCCGGGCCCCCGCCGCGCCACATGGCAAAGCCCGTCACCAGGAAGGTGATGCTGAAGTTGAAGATGAACCAGACCGGCAGCGACACGAAAAAGGGTCCCGCGTTGACGGGACCCTTTCTGGCGCCAATTTGGGCTTATGCCAATTCAGCCGTGTATCAGGCCGCCTTCACTTCCTTGAGGTAGACGCCGGTGGGGACCGGTTCGGTCTCCGGCTTGTCGCTGCCCGGGCCGACGGCGTAGCGCTTGAGCCCCAACTGGTCCTGGGCCACGGCCAGGGCCTTGTGGGTGGCGATGATGGTGCGGCGCGCCTGGGTCAGGTGGGACAGCGTCTCGCTGGCGCACTCGAAGGCGTCCTGGGCGTACATGACGGATAGATTGGCCTGCTTGCGGACCGCCGGCATGGTCACCGCCAGCCCGGCCACCTTCGCCAGGGCAATGTCCAGGGCGTCTTCCGCCTCGAACAGCTGCTTGGCCACAGCGTCCACCGCAGCGCGTCGTTGATGCAACATAGTCGCCTCCCTGTGCCCCCCCGCGGGGCGCTTGTGTGAAGTCCGGGCGATCCGCCCGGATCACCTCAGGGGCGGATCAGTTGTTGCAGTGCCACCAGGCCGGAAAGGGCGCCGCCGAAGGTCATCGCCGCGATCACCATGATCAGCACGATGAGCCCCAGCCGCTGGACCGGGCCTAGCGTATTGAGCTGTCCTCCGACTCCGGCGGATAGAAGTCCCCATCCATCACCGCGAAGGCCGCGCAGAGGATTTCCCGCAGCACCATCTCGGGCGGCAGCCAGCGGGATTGCTTGCGGACCGCGGAAATCAGTTCCGGCGTCGCGGCCGCCATGGCCGGGCTGGAGGACAGGCTGACGAGCTGACGCTCCAGCTGCTCCCAGGTCCACACCGGCAGGGGTGTTCCCGTTTGCGGGGTGCGCTGGAACGAAGCCTCGAAGCGATCGACTTCCTGCTTCATCCACAATGCCTGGCTGAGGCCCGGGGTCGCGATACCGGCTTGATGGTCGTTGGCGGGTGTCATGCTCGGCTCCAGTTGTTGGAGCAGAGACTGAGCCGTGATCCGGCCCCTTCGCCATGACACCCGTCACGCCTGACACGTCGTGTGTCATGCCATCTTCGGTGTTTCGCAGCAGCCGCGCCGCCGCGAAACGGTCGTCCATGCCCAGCCGCTCAAGGGCGTTGCGGACATGGTTGGAGACCGTGTGGTTCGAAAGGCCGAGGCGGCGGCCGATCTCCTTGCTGCTGAGGTGCTCGTCCACCAGCCACAGGATTTCACGCTCGCGCTTTGTCAGCCGCCCGAGCTTGCCATCCTTTTCGTCGTCATTCCCGTCCATGTGAATAACCCGACGTTTTCCCAGTCCGGGGCGCAGGTCCACCGTAGGTTCGCTGCCGTCCCCCAAAACCCCTGGCTGTAAGCATAACGCAGTTCTGGCTTAGGCCTAGAATGATCTTTCTAGACGGCTCCACTAGATCATGGGGCCATTCGCCGCTCCCCCGGCGTCAGCAAGCATTCAAGGAGCCTTCCATGGCCGCCGCCAAGAAGACCAAGACCGACAAGAAGCCCGCCGCCGAAACCGGCGCCGACCTCGACATCGCCCGCAAGATCTGGCTGGCCGGCGTCGGCGCCTATGGCCGCGCCTTCACCGAAGCCAAGGACAGCGCCGAGAAGCTGGCCCAGGGCGCGACCGAAGCCTTCGACCAGCTGGTCGCCAAGGGTGAAGTCATCGAGGACGAGGTCCGGGGCCGCATCGCCGCCGCCCCGACCGGCAAGAAGGTCGTCAGCCTGGTCGAAGACCTGACCAAGCAGTCGAAGGAGCGCCGCGCCGCCCTCGAAGAGCGTATCGGCAAGGTCCGCAAGTCGCTGACCGAAACCTTCGCCCCCTACAACCTCGCCGCCCTCGGTGAGGCCGTGCAGGCCCTGACCGCCCAGGTCGAGGCCCTGACCGGCGAAGTCGCGGCCCTCAAGGCCGAGAAGGCCTCGAAGAAGACCGCCGCCAAGACCGACGAAGCGGCCTGATATCTTCCGGCGGCCAGGCGTCCGCGTAGCGATCCTCCCCCTCCCCCCAAGGGATCAGGATGCCCCCAGGGTCTGCTCTGCAGACCCGGTCTCTTACTTTGCATCATGACGGGCGCCGCAAGGCGGCTGTCATGATGCGAGAGACGCCGCCGGAAGCATGACCTGGGCCGCCGCCCGAGCCACGAGCTCTCGCGGCGGCCCAGTGTCGCCCCGCAGTTCCAGGGCGATGGCGTGGAAGACGATGCCGGTGGCCAGCTGGCCCGCCAGTCCGTCCCGCGCCTGAGCCTCCGCCTTGATGGCCCCCGCCTTGTGCAGGGCCTTCAGGACATCCCCCAGCCCCGAAACCAGGCTCGTCATCACCCGCCTGGCCGCCGCCGCCGCCGCCTCGTTCCCCAGGGCCAAGGCCGGTTCGCGCCAGAAGAAGCGGGCGTCCCAGGCCTCCTCGACCAGGATATGGACATGGGTCCACAGGGTTTCGACATCGGGGCGGGCGGCGCAGGCCTTGCGCATGGCCTCCAGCACCATCTCGATCTCGGACGCGTGGGCCGTCATCAGCTCGGCCAGAATCTGGGGCTTGCCCTTGAAATGGTAGTAGAGGTGGCCGGCGCTCATGTTCAGGGCCGAGGCGATGTCGACCGCCGACAGCGGCCCCACCCCCTCGGCGTTGAACAGCTCCCGAGAGGCCTCGAGGATGCGGTCGCGCGTCTTCACCCTGAGCGTCCCCCGTTGACTTCGCGTCACGTCCGTCCAGCATATGCCCTCAAGGCGCAGCCGGGCGAGAACGATCTGGCGCGCGGGAGGAAACGATCGATGACCAAGCCCGGAATCCGCCTCGACAGCGGCGGCGCCACCGACAATGCCGGCGGCCTCAACCCGATCGTCGGGGTGGCGCGGGAAGACCTGATCGGCGCCGTCGGCGTGCTGCTGCGCGAGACGGCCGGCCGGCCGGTCAAGACGCTGAAGCATGTCGCCGCCTTCAACGGCGAGCTGGTCAAGATCCTGACCGGCAAGTCGGAGCTGGAATCCGGCCCCAAGGACAAGCGCTTCGCCGACCCGGCCTGGCGCTACAACCCGCTCTACAAGGGCGCGATGCAATATTACCTGGCCGTCCAGAAGGGCGTCGCCGGCTGGATCGACGATGTCGAGTTCGACGAGCTGGAGCGGGCCCGGGCCAACTTCGTCACCGGCATGATCCTCGACAGCCTGTCGCCGTCCAACACCCTGATCGGCAATCCCTCGGCCGTGAAGCGGGCCTACGACACCGGCGGCGGCTCGCTGCTCAAGGGTCTGAAGAACGCCTACGACGACATGACCAAGAACGACGGCATCGTCAGCCAGGTCGACAAGCGCCCCTTCAAGGTCGGCGAGAACCTGGCCAACAGCCCCGGCGCCGTCGTCTATCGCACCGAGATGATGGAGCTGATCCAGTACCAGCCGGCGACTGAAGCTGTGCATGAGATCCCGCTGCTGGTCATCCCGCCGCAGATCAACAAGGCCTACGTCAACGACCTGTCGCCGGACAAGTCGATGGTCCGCTACATGACCGCTCAGGGCTTCCAGGTCTTCCTGGTCAGCTGGCGCAACCCGACCAAGGAATACGCCCACTGGGGCCTGGGCGACTATGTCGACAGCCTGATCGACGCGACCGACGTCATCGCGAACATCACCGGCTCCAAGAAGGTCAACGTCTCCGGCGCCTGCTCGGGCGGCATCACCACCGCCACCCTGCTTTCCAAGCTTCAGGCAAAAGGCGACGACCGCATCAACGCCGTCTCGATGATGGTCTGCGTCCTCGATCCCGACCCGGGCGACTCCGAGGCCGGGGCCCTGACCTCCAAGCACGGCATCCAGATGGCCCGCGAGCGGTCGGCCAAGAAGGGCATCCTGGAGGGCTCATCCCTGTCGCGGACCTTCGCCTGGCTGCGGCCCAACGATCTCGTTTGGAACTACGTCATCAACAACTACCTGCACGGGGACGATCCGCCGCCGTTCGACGTGCTGTTCTGGAATAACGACAGCACCAACCTGACCGCCACCCTGCACAGCGACTACCTGTCGGTCTACGAGAACCAGCCGTTCCGCAACCACGGCGAGGTCGAGATGGCCGGGCACAAGGTCGACCTGTCGGCGGTCAAGAACGACCTCTTCGTCGTTGCCGGCGTCACCGACCACATCACCCCCTGGAAGGCCTGCTACCGCCTGACCCAGCTGATCGGCTCGCCGAACGTCGACTTCGTGCTCAGCCAGGCTGGCCACATCCAGGCCCTGCTCAACCCGCCCGGCAACCCCAAGGCCAAATACTTCCACAGCGCCGAGCGGCCCGGGCCCTCGATCGACGCCTGGATGAACGGCCAGGCCGAGGAAAAGGCCGGCAGCTGGTGGCCCTTCTGGGCCAGCTGGCTGGGCGAGCGTTCGGGACCCACCAGGCCGGCGCCCAAGACGCTCGGCTCGAAGAAACACAAGGCCATGGAGCCGGCGCCCGGCCTCTATGCGTTCGAATAAAAGGAACCTCCATTGACCGCTTCCCGCAAAACGGCCGCGCAAGGCCAGCCCGAGTTCTCGATGCTGAGGGCGGGCGGCCGCATGCTGCGGGTCGCGGTCTGGAAGGCCCAGGGCCCCAAGTCCGGCCACGGCCGGCCGCTGCTGTTCTTCAACGGCATCGGGGCCAACATCGAGCTGATGGCGCCCCTGGCCGACTGGTTCCCCGACCGCGACCTGATCACCTTCGACATGCCCGGCGTCGGCGGCTCGCCCAAGGCGACCGTGCCCTACCGCCCCTGGACCATGGCCTGGACGGCCGCCCGGCTGCTCGACCAGCTGGGCTATGACCTGGTCGATGTCATGGGCGTCAGCTGGGGCGGGGGTCTCGCCCAGCAGTTCGCCTTCCAGTTCCCGAAGATGACGGGGCGCCTGGTGCTGGCCGCCACGTCGGCCGGCATGATCATGGTGCCGGGCGACCTCAAGTCGCTGAGCAAGATGGCCGACCCCAAGCGCTATGTGGACCCCGAGTTCATGCGCAAGAACTTCGAGGCCCTCTACGGCGGCGAGACCACCGGCGCCGACGGCCACATCGGCCGCATCAGCCCGCCTTCGCGGTCCGGCTACCTCTACCAGCTGATGGCCATGAGCGGCTGGACCAGCGTGCCCTTCCTGCCCTTCGTAAAGGCCCCGACCCTGGTGATGATGGGCGACGCCGACAGGATCGTCCCCCTGGTCAACGGCAAGTTCCTCTGCGCCCTCATCCCCAACGCGCGGCTGGAGATCATCAAGGACGGCGGGCACCTGTTCCTGGTCAGCAAGGCCAGCGTCAGCGCGCCCCTGATCCGCGAGTTCCTCGACGAGGAACGGGTGAAGGTCCGGCGGAAGAAGGCGGCTTAGAAAAAGGCGGCGCAAGCGCTCCGCTCTCCCCCATGAAATGGGGGAGTGGCTTTGGCGAGCGCTGCAAGCGAGCCAAACCGAGGGTGTTCCCACCGGCGGCGCAAGGCTAGTCACCAACCGCCGGCGCGGCCCCGCCTCCTGGTCCGTCGCTGACGCTCCGAACCGTCCTCCGCCCCCTCGCGGGGGCGGAGAGCGAACCCGCTTCCCCCACACGCCCAACAGGCCTAAACCCCACCGTAGTCAGCGGAAGGGGATAGCCGCATGCACTACGACATCGTCATCGTCGGCGGCGGCGCCGGCGGCCTGGAACTCGCCGCCCAGCTGGGGCGCAGACTCGGCCGGCGCCGGGGCGCGGAAAAAGTCCTGCTCATCGACCGCACCGTCTTCCACATCTGGAAGCCGACCCTGCACGAGGTCGCCGCCGGCACCCTCGACACCCACCAGGAGGGGCTCAGCTACCCCATCCTCGCTCGCCGCAACCATTTCAGCTTCACGCTCGGCGAGCTGTCGGCCCTCGACCCCGCCGCCCGCCGCCTGACCCTCGCGGTCATGACCGACGAGCAGGGCAGGGAACTGGCCCCCGAGCGGTCCATCACCTTCACCCATCTGGTCCTGGCCATCGGCGGCGGCGCCAACCTGTTCGGCACCCCGGGCGCCGAGAAGGCCCGCCTCCTCGAAAACACCGCCGACGCCGAGCGTTTCCACACCCGCCTGCTGACCGCCTTCACCCGCGCCAGCTTCGCCGCCGAGCGGTCCCTGGCCATCGCCATCGTCGGCGGCGGCGCCACGGGCGTGGAGCTGTCGGCCGAGCTGATCGAGGCCCACAACGAGTTCATCGACGGCCTGGCCAAGGACCAGCGCTTCCGCCTCGACATCACCATCCTGGAGGCCGCCGAGCGCATCCTCGGCGCCCTGCCGGAGAAGATCTCCGACCAGGCCCAGCTGGCCCTGGAGCGCAAGGGCGTGAAGGTGCTGACCGCGGCCAAGGTGCTGTCGGTCGAGGACGACCGCGTGGTCACCTCCAAGGGCGACATCCCGGCCTCGATCATCGTCTGGGCGGCGGGGGTCAAGGCGGCCGACAGCAACACCACGCTGGGCCTGGAGACCAATCGCCTCAACCAGATCGTCGTCAACGAGCGGCTGGAGACCTCCGCCGCCGACATCTGGGCCATGGGCGACTGCGCCGCCGCGCCCTGGACGGAGGGCCGCACCATCCCCGCCCGCGCCCAGGCCGCCCACCAGCAGGCCGACTACCTGGCCAAGGTGCTGACCGCCCGCCTGGCCGAACGCCGCCACGAGGCCCCGTTCCAGTACCGCGACTTCGGCAGCCTGGTGTCGCTCGGCGAAAGCCGCGGCGTCGGCTCCCTGATGGGCGGTTTGGGCGGTCCCAACTTCTTCATCGAGGGCCTGATCGCCAAGTGGATCTACATGAGCCTCCACCTGGCCCACCACCGGGCGATCCTGGGGACGACGAAGACGATCGTGCTGGCGCTGGCGCGGCTGCTGCAGGAGCGGGTGTCGGGGAGGCTGAAGCTGCACTAGGGCGACGCGTTGTACCTCCCTCCCCTTTATGGGGAGGGACAGACCGCGAAGCGGTCAGGGTGGGGAAGTCGGATGCAGCGCGCCCGGAGCCCGTTGTCTTGGAACCCCAAGACCGCCACCGTTCGAGCTTGAACCTGAGTGCCCCACCCTGCGAGGCTTCGCCTCGCTGTCCCTCCCCATAAAGGGGAGGGAGGAATTCCTCGCGAGGTTGACGCGCCTAGCGGAAACCGGCGCAGCGTCCCTCCCAAACAGGGAAACGCCGCCATGCCCCACCCGGCCATCGAACTCCTCGAACACCCGCTCTCGCCCTACGCCCAGAAGGTCAAGATCGCCCTGGCCGAGAAGGGCGTCCCCTTCGTCGCCCGCATCCCCGGCGCTATCGGCTCGGGCCAGGTCTCCGACGCCTTCGCCCGCGCCAACCCACGCGGCGAGGTGCCGGTGATCCATGTCGAGGGCCAGGCCATCTTCGACTCGACCATCATCCTGGAGTTCATCGAGGACCGCTTCCCGGACCCCCCGCTGCTGCCCGCCAGCCCCGCGGACCGGGCCCGCGTCCGCATGATCGAGGACCTCGTCGACACCCACTACGAAGCCATCACCTGGGGCCTGTCCGAGATCGCCAACTTCAAGCGCGCCACCGGCGACCAGGCCGCCGCCATGCGGGCCAGGGCCGGCGAGGAACTGGGCCAGCTCCACGCCTGGCTGGAAGCCCAGCTCGGCGACCGCCCCTGGTTCAACGGCGAGGCCTTCGGCTGGGGAGATCTCTGTGTTGCGCCGTTCGTGGCCGGGGCCATCGGCTTCGGCTTCCCGCCGACCGGCAAGCTCTCCGAGTGGTTTGCCCGCGCCGCCGCCCGCCCCTCGGTGGCCACGGCCATTGACCAGGCCCGCGCCCCGGTCGCGGGGCTGGGAGCGACCTGATGATCCAGCTCTGGCACTGCGCCGACGCCCGCTCCTTCCGAGCCCTCTGGGCCCTGGAGGAGCTTGGCCTGCCCTATGAGCTGAAGCTGCTGCCCTTCCCGCCGCGCATCCGCCAGCCCGACTACCTGGAGGTCAATCCGCTCGGCACCATCCCCTTCCTGGTCGACGGCGACACCCGGATGAGCGAATCGGCGGCCATCACCCAGTACCTGGCCACCCGCGACGGCCCGACCACCTTGAGCATCCAGCCGGGCGAGGCCGAGTACGGCGCTTGGCTCAACTGGCTGCATTTCGGGGAGGCGACCCTGACCTTCCCCCAGACCCTGGTGCTGCGCTACCGCGTCTTCGAGAAGGGCCGGGCCGAGGCGGCGGCCGACGATTACGAGCGCTGGTTCTTCGCCCGCCTCAAGGGTCTCGACCGGGCCCTCGCCGACGGTCGCGAGTGGCTGGTCGCCGGCCGCTTCACCGCCGCCGACATCTCGGTCGGCTACGCCCTGCTTCTGGCCCGCAGCATCAGGATCGACAGCGGCTTCCCGCCCGCGGTGGCGGCCTATTGGCAGCGGTTGCAGGGGCGCGAGGCCTTCCAACGCGCCAAGGCGGCCCAGAAGGATGATACGGTAGAGGCCCCGGCCTTCCCCACCTAGTCTCCGCCATCCCGGATCAGCCCTGCGGGCTGTCCGGGATGACGGCGGTTGGGATTTCCCGCTCGCCCTTGGCCAGCATGGTCGTCACCCCCATGTCGGCGGTGACGTTGCCCAGGGTGCGGAAGATGTCCGGCACCACCTCGACGGCCAGCAGGATCGGCAGCAGGTCGATCGGCGCCCCAAGCGCGATGCAGATCGGCGCGACGCTGGCGAAGAAGCTGATCTGGCCCGGCAGGCCGACCGAGCCGACGGCCACTGCGAACGACACCAGGATTGCCCCGGCGATCTGTGGCAGGCCCGGCTCGACGCCATAGAGGTGGGCCACGAACAGGGCGGCGGCGAGGTTGGCCACCGGGCTGGTGGCGCGGAACACGGCCACGGCCAGCGGCAGCACCAGGCCGGTGATGCGGACCGGAACGCCGAGGTTGTCGCGGGTGCGCTCGATCATCAGCGGCAGGCTGGCCAGCGACGATTGGGTGGAGAAGGCCACGGCCAGCACCGGCCCCGAGGCCCGCAGGAACTCCCCGAACTTCGCCGCCCGGCTGACGGCCACGACGAGGAACATGATGACGGTGATCGATGCGGTGATGGTCGAGACGATGACGATGTACTGCAGCAGGGTGGCGGCGCTGGCGATGCCGGTGCGCAGGCCGACGCTCAGCGACAGGGCGAACACTCCGACCGGCGCCGCCCACAGCACCCAGCGCACCACGTTGAGCATGGTCTCGGCCACGCCCCGGAACACGGTCAGCAACGGCTGCTTGAGCTCGTCCGGCAACCGGCTGGCCCCGAAGCCGAAGAACACCCCGAACACCACCAGCGGCAGGATGGCGTCCTCGACGGCGGCCTTCAGGGCGTTGGCGGGGGCCAGGCCTTTCAGGAAGTCGGCCAGGGTCGAGGCCTGGGCGGCGGCGGCGTCCGGCGCCTGGGCGCTGGCCCGCAGGGCGGCGCCGGCGGCCTCGTCGATCGGCCACAGGGCCAGCCAGCCCTGGGTCATCAGCACGCTGTAGGTGGCGAACACCACCAGGAAGACGCCGAACAGCAGGATGGCCCTGGCCGCCAGCTTGCCGGTGGCGGCGGCGTCAGCCACCGAGGCGATGCCCAGCACCAGCAGGGTGAAGACCAACGGCACGATGGTCATGCGCAGGGCGTTGAGCCACAGGGAGCCCAGCGCCTCGACGATGCTCATGCCATCCTGGACCGCTTTCGGCGCCCAGACCTGCAAGGCGGCGCCGACCAGCAACCCGAGGATCAACGCGATCAGCACGCGGACGGCGAGGGACTTGAGCATCGTTTATTCCTACCGGTTCAGGGGGTGAACGTTGCCTGTTAGCGGTGTGGCCGCAACCCCCAACCGTCATCCCGGCCGCAGGGCGCAGCCCGGAGAGCCGGGACCCAGGGGCGACCGCGCCGAACGCGGCGGCCGCCCGAATCGCGCTCCGTCCCTCCTGGGTCCCGGCTCTTCGCTTCGCTACGGCCGGGATGACGAGCTATTTGGGTCGAGCCGGCGCCTTCTTCACATACCGGTCCATCCAGTCGGTCATCTCCCACAGGGTGTGCAGGGTCGATTCCCGGGCCCGGTAGGCGTGGGCCTCGTTGGGCAGCACGACGTAGCGCGCCGTCGCCCCGGCCCCCTTCAGCGCCGCGAAGAACCGCTCGCTCTGGATCGGGAAGGTGCCGGAGTTGTCGTCCGCCCCGCCGTGGATCAGCAGGATCGGCTCGTTGATCTTGGTGGCGAAGGTGAAGGGGCTCATCTTCGTGTAGGTGTCGGTCGCCTCCCAGTAGGTGCGCTGCTCCGACTGGAAGCCGAACGGCGTCAGGGTGCGGTTGTAGGCCCCGGAGCGGGCGATGCCGGCCCGGAACAGGTCGGTGTGGGCCAGCAGGTTGGCGGTCATGAAGGCGCCGTAGCTGTGGCCGCCGATGGCGATGCGGTCGCGGTCGGCCACGCCCATGTCGACCACCGCCTTCACCGCCGCCTCGGCGTCGGCGGTCAGCTGTTCGATGTAGGTGTCGTTGGGCTGCGTCCCCTTCTCGCCGACGATCGGCATCGAGGGGTTGTCGAAGATGGCGTAGCCCTGGGTCAGCAGGAACAGATGGCTGATGCCGCCCGGCCGGGTGAAGCGGTTGGAGCGGTCGACCGTCTGGCCCGCCACCCCGGCGTCGGTGAACTCGGCCGGATAGGCCCACATCAGCATCGGCAGCGGCCCGTCGCGTTGGGCGTCGTAACCGGCCGGCAGATAGAGGGTGCCCGACAGCTGCACCCCGTCGGCCCGCTTGTATTTCACCTCCTGCTTGCTGATGCCGGCGAACTGCGGGGCCGGGTCAGGGATGCGGGTCAGCTGGGCCAGCTTGCCCGCCTTGACGCCGCGCAGGAAGAAGTTGGGGTTGTCGGTCCGGCTCTCGCGCCGGGTCAGCATCACCAGCCGCTCGTCGTCGATGAGGTCGAGAACCATCTCGTAGTGGCTGGCGCTGGAGGTCCACAGCCGCTTGCTGGTCCCGTCCTCCAGCGACATCTCCGACAGGAAGGGGAAGCCGCCCTTGGGCGTCGCCCCGGCCCCGCTCATGAACATGCCCCGGCCGTCGGGGGTGAAGTGGATGACCTGCCGGCCGTTGGGCAGGGCGGTCATCAAGACGTCGCCCGGGTCGTCGTACTGGCCCTGGTAGTTGCGGCTGACCAGCACCTTGGGCGCGCCCGGATGGGCGGGGTTCACCGCCAGCCGGGTCTCGTGACGGGTGTCGAACCAGGCGCTGTGCACCACGGCCAGGTCCTTGCGGCCCCAGTCGACGCCGCTGAACCGCTCGGCCAGGTCCACCAGCGTGGTCGGGGCGGCGGTGAAGGGCGCGGCCTGCATCAGCACGCGGTCGTGGATGTCGACCTTGGTGCGCGGATCGCCGCCGTCCTGGGCCTCGACCCAGTAGAGGGTGGCCGGGGCGTCGTCGCGCCAGCCGACGCTGCGCGGCCCGGTCACCACCGCGTCGAACGGCGGCGGCAGGTCGTCGGCCAGCGGCCGGTCGACGACGGCCTTCACCACTGTCCCGTTCCAGTCGACGACGGCGATTTCGGTCGGGAAGCGGCCCGAAGGCACGATGTAGCTGAACGGCCGCTTGACCCGCGTCGTCAGGATGTAGCGGCCGTCGGGCGAGGCCGTGGCGCCGCTGTAGAGCCCAGGTTTGCCGATGGGTTTCAGCGCTCCGCTGGCCAGGTCGATGCGGACCAGCTGGCTGGTGAAATAGTGCTCGAACATCGCCTCGTCCTGCGGCGAGGCCAGCAGGTCCTGGGCGGTGCGCACCGGCGCGGCGCGGCCCTTGCTCTCCTGCACCAGGGGACCGCTCGGGGTCGTCGTCGCGGCCGGCGGTTCGCCCCGGCCGGGCGGCACGATGCGGGCCAGGAAGCCGCTGCTGTCCGGCAGCCAGCCGTAGGCCGCGCCGAACGCCGCGTTCAGCCTGGCGTCGCTGACCCGGCGGCTGTCGCCGGTCTTCGGATTGACCACCCACAGCTCCAGCCCGTTCCTGGCCTCGGCCATCATCGCCAGCCAGCGGCCGTCCGGCGACCAGGACAGGCTGAGCGACCGCAGGCCCTCGGGCAGCCGGGCCTTCACCTCGGCCCCGCCGTTGACGGTGATGAAGCTCAGGGAGCGCAGATAGGTGGTGCGCGCCTCGATCGGGCCGTTGGTGCGCGGGTTCAGCCGCGTGCCGGCCAGCCGCAGGATCGGCTCGGAGACCGCCGCGATCGAGGGCAGGTTCTCGCGGCCCATCACCGCGATCAGGCTGCGGTCGCGCGACGGCACGATGACCGGCGTCGGGTCGGCGTCGAGAATCTGCGGAATCGGCGCGGGCGGCAGGCGATAGCCGTCAGCCGGCTGGGCCAGGCCCGCCATCGGCAGGGCGATGAGCGCGGCGGCGAGCAACGCTACCGCTGGCGCGAAGCGAAGAGATTGGCGCATGGAGACCCCCGACGTCCGACCCGAAGAGGACCCGATCATCCCTCGTGGCGCGACATCTTGTCCAATCCTCGTTTTGGGTCGCTGCAACGCTTGAGCTATGCCCAGATTGGTGCAGATTACTCGTGAGTAGCTTATTCGCTCAACACCAGAAAATGCGCTCCGGGGGGACGCACCCATGCCTCAGTCCGCTCTCAAGACGACCGACTTCCCGTCGGCGGTGAACGACGAAACGACCCTCGACCAGAAGCGCATCGTCGCGCGGCTGGGCTCTCGCTGGTTCCTGCAGAGCCTGACCCTCGTGAAGAGCTTCGGCGGCGGCGACATTCTCGACGGCCTGATCCTTCTGGCCATCACCGACGCCAACACCCGCCACCTGAACGGCCCCGACGGCCGCTACCAGGCCAGCAACGACATCCCGCCCAACGACGCCCGCCGTCCGGTCAGTGTCTATGTCGTGGCCCGCGAGCTGGGCATCTCCTACGAGACCGCCCGCCGCCACGTGCAACGGCTGATCAAGACCGGCAAGATCGAACGGGTCGAGGAGGGCGTCGTGGTCCCCGACGCGGTGTTCGCCGCCTACGAGACGCAAGGCCTGACCGCCAAGAACTACGCCAACACCCGTCGCTTCCTCGACCAGATGCGGGAGGTCGGTGTCATCTAGCCCTACTTGCGGCCGGGCCCTGGTCCGGCCGACAATGGGCCGGTGTCACATTCCACCCTGATCATTGACTGCGATCCGGGGGTCGACGATGGCGTCGCCCTGCTGCTCGCCTTCGCCAGCCCCGAGCTGAACATCCTTGGCGTCACCACCGTGGCCGGCAACGTCGCCGCCGCCCTGACGGCCCGCAACGCCCGCATCATCCGCCAGATCGCCGGCCGTCACGACGTGCCGGTGCTGGCCGGCTGCCAGCGGCCGATGGTGCGCGTCCCCGTCGAGGCCGGCCACTTCCACGGCGATTCGGGCCTTGGCGACCTGGCGCTGCTCAAGGTCGCGGACGAGCCCGGCCCGCACGCGGTCGATTTCCTGGTCCGCACCCTGATGGAGCGCGAGGCCGGCACGGTCGACGTGGTCGTCACCGGCCCCTTCACTAACCTGGCCGTGGCCATGGTGCTGGAACCGGCCATCATCGGCCGTCTGCGCCGGGTGGTGGTGATGGGCGGGGCGCGGGCCGAGGGCGGCAACATCACCGCCTCGGCCGAGTACAACATCTTCGCCGATCCGCATGCGGCCCATGTGGTGTTCGCCAGCGGCGCCGCCGTCATCGTCCACGGCCTGGACGCCACCCACCAGGTGCGGGCCACCGAGGAACGCATCGCCGCCATCGAGGCGTTGGGCAATCCGCGCGCCGCCGCCGCCGCCAGCCTGCTGCGCTTCTCGCGCCAGATCGAGCACGAGATCGTCCGCGGCCTCGACGCGCCGCTGCACGACCCCTGTCCGATCGCCTGGCTGGTCGCGCCGGAGCTGTTCGAGACCGTCCCCTGCGAGGTCACCGTCGAGACCGCCTCGCCGCTGACCCTGGGCCACACCGCTGTCGAGTTCCGCGCCGCCGCTGGCTCGCCGCACCGCTGGGTGACGACCGCGAACGGGCAGGGGGTCTTCGACTTGATCACCGCGAGGCTGGCATGAGCGTTTCCCTCACGGTCGTCGGCTCGATCAACCTCGACTTCGTGGCCACCGCCGCCACCCTGCCGGCCCCCGGCGAGACGATGACCGGCGCATCCCTTGCCCGCCACCCCGGCGGCAAGGGCGCCAACCAGGCCCTGGCCGCCCGCCGCCTCGGCGCCAATGTCCAGATGATTGGGGCGACCGGCAAGGACGGCATGGCCGACGAGGCGCTGGGCCTGTTGCGCCGCGACGGCGTCGACCTCTGGGGTGTGGCGACCAAGCCGGACCTGGCCAGCGGCGTCGCCCTGATCGCCGTATCAGCCGAGGGCGAGAACCAGATCGTCGTCGCCCCCGGCGCCAACGCCGGCGTCTCCCCCGCCGACCTGCCCAACACGCTGGAAGGCGCGGTCATCTTGCAGCTGGAACTGCCGATCCCGACCGTCGCCGCCGCCGCTGAGCGCGCCACCGGTTTCGTGGCCCTGAACCTCGCCCCCGCCGCGCCGGTCCCCCAGACCCTGCTCGACCGCGCCGACCTCTTGATCGTCAACGAGACCGAAGCCGCCTTTTATGGCGAGACCCTGCACCAGTCCCCAGGACTGGTCGCCGTCACCCTCGGCGGCGCCGGCGCTAAGCTGTTCAGGGATGGCTTGGAGATCGCCTTGGCCGCTCCGCCGCCGGTCGCCGTGGTCGACACCACCGGGGCCGGCGACTGTTTCGTCGCCGCCCTCACCGTCGCCCTGCTGGAGGGCCAGTCGCCGGCCGAGGCCCTGGCCTTCGCCTGCACGGCCGGCGCGCTGGCGGTGACCAAGGCCGGAGCCCAGCCTTCCTTGCCCTGGCGGGCCGAGGTCGAGGCGAAGTTGCTCAGCCCTTGATTCCCCCCTTTCACCCCATCCACCGACCGTCCTCGCGAAGGCGAGGACCCATGCATAGGTGGCGGCGGGCAATCGATCGGAACACCCTGAACCTCCGGTCACCGGCCACCCGCCTATGGGTCCTCGCCTTCGCGAGGACACACGGTGGTGAGGGGAGGTCGCGATCAAACTGGGTCCCGACATGGGCCGCGCCGCACTTCGTGTCGCCGGGATGAGCGGATTTGATGGGGCTAACCGGCTGATCTCTTTTTGAATCCGCCCGCACAGAGTCTAGGCTCCGCTGCTTCCGATTTGAGACACGACAGATGACCCGCCACGTTCCCGAGCTTAGCCTCAAGGCCTACACCCACGGCGACGCCGCCAGCCGCGCCAAGTTCTCCGCCGACCTGTTCCGGGGTCTCAAGCAGTACGGCTTCTTCACCCTGGCCGACCACAACGTCTCGCCGCAGCTGCTGGAGCAGGCCTACGGCCTGGCCGAAAAGGTCTTCGCCCTGCCCGAGGCCACCAAGCAGGCCTATGCCGCCGGCATGCGCGGCTACACCCCCTTCGGCGTCGAGCACGCCAAGGACAGCGCCAAGCCCGACCTCAAGGAGTTCTGGCAGATCGGCCATGACCCCTCGCCGGACGCCCCCGCTGACGAGCCCTTCCCCGAGAATGTCTGGCCCGCCGAGATCGCCGAGTTCCAGGATGTCTTCACCCGCCTGTTCGCGGCCCTGAACGAGACCGGCCAGATCCTGCTCCGCGCCCTGGCGCCGAACCTCGGCCTGCCGGAGGACTATTTCGACGACCGGGTCCGCTACGGCACCTCCCTGCTGCGCGTCCTGCACTATCCGCCGATCAACGGCGACCCGGACGGCGCGGTGCGCTCGGCGGCGCATGAGGACATCAACTTCATCACCATCCTGGTCGCCGCCAAGGGCGCCGGCCTGCAGCTGCTCGACCGCGACGGGACCTGGCTGCCGGTCGAGACCGCGCCCCGCAACCTGATCGTCGATTCCGGCGACATGCTGCAGCGCCTGACCAACGGCGTCATCCCCTCGACCACCCACCGGGTGGTCAATCCGCAGGGGGCCGAGAACGCCAGCCGCTACTCCATGCCCTTCTTCATGCACCCCACCCTGGCCACGCGGCTGGACGTCCTGCCGCAATGCCTCGGGGACGAGGGCAAGAAGTATCCGGACATCTCGGCCGGCGAGTTCCTGCATGAGCGGCTGAAGGCGATTGGGCTGGCTGGCTAGTATCAGCCGAAAGTTCGCCCCCCCCCTTCCGCTCATCCCGGCGAATGCCGGGACCCATTTCATAGGGCGCCATCGGTCAGGACTCGTGCCTTCAGGCACGGCGGGGCTTGGGTTGAGACATTCAATGCCGTGCCCAAGGGCACGCTCCCTTGCCACCGCGCCTTACGAAATGGGTCCCGGCATTCGCCGGGATGAGCGGTAGAAAATAGGACAGGAGCCTCGAACCCTCCCAATCCCTACTCATCCGCCCGGTTTATGAACGCCAGCCAACGGCGACCTCAGACAGAGTTCAATCGAACGCCGTCATTCCTCCACATATGGGGCGGCGACGGGTCGCCCCGGTCAAAGGAATACGACCGTGAGGGTGGCGATTGTGGCCGGGACCCGGCCCGAGGTGGTCAAGCTGGCGCCTGTAAAGGCGGCGCTGGCGACGAAGACGGGGTTCGACCCCATCTGGATCTCGACCGAGCAACAGGCGGCGCTCAACCGCCAGACCCTGGCGACGCTGGGCATCACCCCCGACCTCAGCCTTGCCCCCCCGGCCGACAACGCCAGCCTCGGCGCCCGCTTCGCCCATGTCATGGGCCAGCTGGACGAGGCCTATGAGCGCTCCGCGCCCGAGCTGGTGATCGTCCAGGGCGATACCTCGACCACCGCCGCCGGGGCCCTGGCCGCCTTCGCCCGCCGCATCCCGGTGGCCCATGTCGAGGCGGGCCTGCGCACCTTCGACCTGACCAGCCCCTTTCCGGAGGAGGGCTGGCGCTGCGTCGTCGGCCAGCTGGCCGATCTCCACTTCGCCCCGACGGGCGTCGCCGCCGCCAACCTGCATCGCCAGGGGGTGCATGAGGACCGGGTGTTCGTCACCGGCAATACCGGCGTCGACTCCGTGCGCCTCACCGCCGCCGGCATCGCGCCCGAGCCGCTGACCGCCGGCCTGCGGCGGATCATGGTCACCCTGCACCGGCGCGAGAACTGGGGCGAGCCGCTCGACCAGGTGCTGGGCGCCCTGCTGGACATCCGCGACCATGTGCCGGACGTCGAGATCGTCTTCGTCGCCCATGCCAACCCGGCCCTGCGCCAGCGGGTGTTCGCCGCCCTGCAAGGGCAACAGCGCGTCCGTATCGTCGGGCCTCTGGAATACCCCGACTTCCTCAGCCTGCTGAAGAGCTGCGTCGCCATCCTGTCCGACAGCGGCGGCGTCCAGGAGGAGGCCCCGGTGTTCGGCGTCCCCGTGCTGGTGCTGCGCGAATCCACCGAACGGACCGAGGCGGTGACCGCCGGCGTCGCCCGGCTGGTCGGCGTCACCCGCCACGGCGTGGCGGCCGCAGGTTGTCTGCTGCTGACCAACGAGGACGAACGGCACAGGATGGCCAAGGCCCTCAGCCCGTTCGGCGACGGCTACGCCGCCGAACGGATCGCCGAGATCCTGACGCGGCAATATGCCGGCAGACTTGCGGCCGGGGCCGTGGAAAGGCTGAATGCCGGTTAACCCTTTTCAAGGGTTGGGGGATTGGGGTGATGGACGGCGCAATGGCGCAGATCGCGGCCTGGCTAGCGTCGGTGGGCATCACCGGCGACAGCGCCTTCGCGGCCGTCCTCGGCTACTGGGGGGCGCTGAAGGTCGCCATCATCGTCACCGCCGTGCTGATCACCATCAGCTCGCTCGACGACCTGTTCATCGACCTGCTCTACTGGTGGCAACGCTGGGAAAAGCTGTGGGACTTCTGGGGCCGCCCGCCCAAACAGGCCCGGCTCGACGCCCATCCTGAAAAGCTGATCGCCATCATGGTGCCGGCCTGGCAGGAGAGCGACGTCATCGCCAACATGGTGGCCAACACCAACAAGACCTTCAACTACGCCCGCTACAGGATCTTCGTCGGCGTCTACGCCAACGATCCGGACACCCGGCGCGAGGTGGAGAAGGTCCGCCAGCGCTTTCCCAACACCTACCTCGCCGAGGTCCCGCACGACGGCCCGACCAGCAAGGCCGACTGCCTCAACTGGCTGGTCCAGAACATCCTGCTGCACGAGCAGCGGACCGGGGAGCGGTTCGACGTCTTCCTGATGCACGACGCCGAGGACGTGGTGCATCCCTATGGGTTGAAAACGGTAAGCTGGTTCATCGAGGACAACGGCATGATCCAGATGCCGGTGCTCAGCATGGACCGGGCCTGGAACCGGCTGGTCGCCTGCCACTACATGGACGAGTTCGCCGAGTTCCACACCAAGGACCTGCCGGTCCGCTCGGCGGTGACCGGGATGACCCCTTCGGCCGGCGTCGCCACCGCCTTCGCCCGCTCGGCCATGCTGGCCCTGCTGCGCGAGAAGGACGGCCAGCCGTTTAACACCGACAGCCTGACCGAGGACTATGACGTCGCCCACCGCCTGGCGACGCTGGGCTATCCGTCGGAGTTCATCCGCTACCACGCCCGCGTCCCGCGCCAGAGGAAGCGCTGGTTCGGCAAAGGCGAGGTGACGGTGATGAAGCGCGAGCTGGTCGCCACCAAGGAGTTCTTCCCGGACCGCTTCCAGACCTCGGTGCGCCAGAAAACCCGCTGGATGCTGGGCATCTCCTATCTGGGCTGGAAGCAGCTGGGCTGGTTCGGGGACCTGGCCAACCGCTACTACCTGTTCCGCGACCGCAAGGCGCTGTTCACCTCGCCGGTCGGGGCGATGGCCTATCTGATCGTCATCCAGGTGCTGGGCTACTGGGGGATCATCGCCATCTGGCCGCAGGTCGCCAAACTGCCGCCGATCATCGACCGGCCGTGGGTCTGGGCCCTGGTGGCCCTGAACTTCATCTTCCTGGTCAACCGCATCCTGCACCGGGCCTGGTTCACCGGCCTCAACCACGGCCTCAAGCACGTACCGCTGACGCCGCTGCGGATCGTGGTCTCCAACCTGATCGGCTTCGGAGCCTTCTTCCGCTCCCTGCGCCAGTACGTCAGCCATCTGATCACCGGCCGCACCATCGCCTGGGACAAGACCCAGCACAGCTATCCCTCGCTGTCGGAACTGGAGCGCGGCGGCCGGGTCGGCGACGTGCTGCGCTTCTGGAACCATCTGGACGAGGCCGGGCTGGAGCGGGCCCTGGCCGCCCAGAAGGCGTCCTACCGTCCGATCGGCCTGCAGCTCCTCGACCTCGGCCTCGTCGAGGACGAGCACCTGGCCGAGGCCTTCGCCGAGCGCGGCGAGGTCTACGCCTCGATCTTCGATCCCTTCCAGATCGACAGCGGCGTGCTGTGGACCCTCAAGCCCGAACAGGCCGCCTGGTTCGCCGCCGTGCCGCTGCGCCGCCAGAACGGCACGCTGGACATCGCCCTGGCCGAACCCCTGCCGCCCGCCCGTCGCGCCGAGCTGGAGAAGATTCTCGGCGCCGCCGGGGTGAAGAGCGTCCGCTACCTCTACGCCCCCTTAAGCGACATCGCCTTCGCCATCCGCTTCGCCTGGGAGCCGGCGCCTTTCGCCCGCGGCCGGGCGGCCCTCGCCAAGGTGCGCGGCCAGGGCCGGATCAGCGCCTCGGACGAGGCGGCTCTGTGGCGCGGCATCCGGTCAGGCTACGTGCGGCTGGGCGACCTGTTGGTTCGGGCCGGGGCGATCAGCCACAACGACCTGCAGGCGGCGCTGACGCGGGGCAGGGGCCTGGGCAAACCGCTCGGGGAGCGCTTGTTGGATGGCGGCCTGATCAGCCCCGAGCAGCGCGACGGGGCGCTGGTGCTGCAGCTGTCGGCGGAGGCCGTCGAGGCCCGACTGGCCGCGGCGGTGGCCAAGGCGTCGGAGGCGGAACCGGCGCGGTACGCCTACTAGCCAAGCACGATCCTTCTCCCGCTTGTCGGGAGAAGGTGGCCCCCGAAGGGGGTCGGATGAGGGCGGCGCCAGCTCACGACGAGGAGCCCGATCAGCGGCCGCCCTGGCACCAGAACGCGCATCACCCCTTCAGCCGGTGCTGCCCTCATCCGGCGCTTCGCGCCACCTTCTCCCGACAAGCGGGAGAAGGGAGCAGTTAAAACGCAAACCCACCGGAAATCCCGACACTCACCTTCGGCCCCACGAACTGATCCGGCACCCCGACCGTGTCCCCGACCGGCGCCGCGTAGAGCACATCCAGGTTCCAGCGGCCGTCGAGGCTGAAGCGCACCCCGCCGCCGGCGAAGGCGCCGTGCTTTTCCAGGCGGTCGACCAGCGGGCCGATGTCGTCCTCGTTGGTCGCCCAGGCCCCTTCGACGAACGCCGCCGGGCGGATCGAGAAACGCGTCCCCAGCTTCGCCGCCGGGCCGTAGACATCCACCGACCCACTGACGCCGCTGTCGCCGAACAACGCGCCAGGATCGAGCGCCCGGCCGCCGATCAGGCCGCCGTAGGTGAACTCCTCATACTGCAGCAGCGGCTTGTCGGAGAGCTGGGCCCGCAGGCGCGGCTCGATCAGAAAGCCGCCGGAGGTGATCGACGCCGCCCCCTCGAAGCGCAGGACCAGGGCCGAGGGATCGGCTTGAACCCGGCTGAGCAGGGCGTCGCCCTCCTCGGAAGCGCCCAGACCGCTCAGGCCCTTGCGCAGGCTGACATAGCCGTACGCCGTCGCATCCTTCGAGCGGAAGTCGGCCTGCACCCCGGCGTAGGCGACCCGCAGCCGGTCGCGCACCGTCGCGTCGCCGGAGAAGGGTCCTTCGGCCAGGTCGGTGTCCTGGTCGATGGCCTCCAGGCCCGCCCGGCCGGCGAACAGCACGCTGGATTGGCCGCCGCCAGCCAGGCCCAGCGGATGGCGCAGCTCCAGCCGCCCGACCCGGGTCGTTCCCTCGGTGTCGAGGTTGGGCAGGCGTTCGTCCGGCGACTGTTCGAAGATGGCCAGGTCGCCCTTCAGCTCCAGGCCCGAGCTGGTCATCAGGACCTGGCTGGAGATCTGCGCCCCGCGCTGGGCGTCCCCGGTCAGGTCGTGGAAGACCCCGATGATGGTCCGTTCGTGCAGCGGGGTGAGGTCGCCGAAGATCAGGCTGGCCCCGCCGCTCCAGGTCCCGACCGTCTCGGCCGAGGCGTTCTGGGCGGACAGGAAGATGCCGGGCGGCCCCGGCGAGACGCTGAGCACCAGCACCACCCCCTCACCGTCCGGCCGCACCGACGGGGCGACGCCCCAGAAGCCGTAGCGGGAGGCGGCGTCGGCGCCGCGCTTGAGGGCGCGGGCGTTGAGCAGCTGGCCGGTCTTCACATCGGAAAAGGCCCGACGGATGAAGGCCTCCTGCGAGGCGTCGGCGCCCTGCACCTCCAGGCCGCTGATCCGCCCTTCGCGCACGGCGATGGTCCAGGTCGTCCCGTCCCGGGTGATGCTGCTGCGCGCCCCGACATAGCCCGCCTGCGCATAGCGGCAGTCGACCCAGGCCGCGACCTTGGTGGGGGTATCAGCCCCGGCGTCGTTGTCGCCCAGGTGCAGCCAGCCCTCGCGTAGATCGTCCTTGGTGAGGATCGTTGCGCCGGTCACGTCGACGGGAACCTTGGACGGCGCGCTGCTGCTCACCGGCAGCAGGGCGCGGCATTCTCCGGCGGTCGGCAGGGCGACGGCGATGGCCCGCTGCGGGGCCTCGAAGCGCAGGACTTCGGCCTGCGGCGGCGGTGGAGTCTGGGCCAGGGCCTGGCCGGCGAGCAGGGCGAGCGGCGCGGCGGCGGCCAGCGCGAAAAGACGGGTCATGGGCAAGGGCCCCCTGTCGCCCTCGGATCAACCTCATCACGAGGCCGTCGAAGGAGTCAAACCCGGCGCCCGTCCGGACGAGTTTGAATCCGGGGTACGGAGCCCGGGCGGCCGGGCGCGACACAGGGCGCCGGCCGCCACCGCCGTTCGCCGCAAACCCCAAGACCCGCCCGATTCCACCCCCATGAAACCTCCCGGGGTCCCCCATGGATTCCCTATGCCGCCACCATGGGATGGTCCGTCCATGCCGATATCAAATATCTGTATTTAAAAGGAAAATTGCTCGCCGCGGCTCTTGCCCCTGTCCGGGCCTGCTATAATGGGCGATCGCTTCGATAAGCCCTGGCCGTTCCCATTCCCGCCGAAAGCCGCTACCGCCAGCCCATGGCTACCCCCGACCCCTTCCGCGCCATCGAGATCAGCCGCCTGGCCCATCGCCTGAAGGCCGAGGGGACGCGCGTCATCCATATGGAGTTCGGCCAGCCCTCGACCGGCGCCCCGGCCAGCGCCATCGCCGCCGCCCACCGGGTGCTGGACGCCGACGGCATGGGCTATTGGGAGAGCCAGCCGCTGTGCGCCGCCCTGGCCGAGCGCTACCGGGCCCTGCACGGCGTCGACATCGAGCCCGGCCGCATCATCCTGACCTGCGGCGCCTCGCCGGCCCTGGTGCTGGCCCTGTCGTCGGCCTTCCAGCCCGGCGACCGCATCGCGCTGGCCCGGCCCGGCTACGTCGCCTATCGCGGCACGCTGACGGCGCTGAACATGGTCCCGGTCGAACTGGCCTGCGGTCCGGCCACTCGCTACCAGCTGACCGCCGCCATGATCGAGGCGCTCGATCCCGCCCCCGCCGGCCTGATCATCGCCAGCCCGGCCAATCCGACCGGCACCATCATCGGCGCCGACGAGCTGGCCGCCATCGCCGCCGTCTGCAAACGGCGGGGCATCCGCATCGTCTCCGACGAGATCTACCACGGCCTGTCCTACGTCGGCCCGACCCATTCGATGCTGGAGTTCGAGCCTAATGCGCTGATTATAAACAGCTTTTCGAAGTATTTCAGCATGGCTGGCTGGCGGCTGGGCTGGCTGGTGGCGCCGACCGACCTGCGCGAGGCGGCCCGCGCCTATGTCGGCAACCTGTTCCTCACCGCCCCCTCGCTCAGCCAGCACGCCGGCCTGGCGGCCATGGACGACATCGCCGAGCTGGAGGGCCATGTCGCCACCTACGCCCGCAACCGCGAACTCATCCTGGCCGCCCTGCCGCGCCTGGGCCTCACCGCCATCGCCCCGCCGGACGGGGCCTTCTACATCTGGGCCGACATCGGCCACCTGACCAATGACAGCATGAGCTTCTGCAAGCGCCTGCTGACCGAAACGGGTGTGGCCACCGCCCCGGGCGTCGATTTCGACCCGGTCTATGGCCACCGCTTCATCCGCTTCAGCTTCGCGGTCTCGACCCCGGAGATCGAGGAGGCGCTTGGCCGCCTCGTCCCCTGGTTCAAGGCCTACGTCGGGGCCTGATCGTTCTGCACGATGGTGGTCTCGGCCTTGCCGAGGCCACCGGCCTTGGCCTGTTCCATCAGTTCTTCCTTGCGGGCGAACATCCGGGCGCCGAGCTCATCCATGTCGAGGCCGGCCTTGCGGGCCTGGCTGAACATGCCTTTGACGGGCGCTTCCTCTTCCTTGACGTGGTGCTCGATCTCCTCGGACAGCACCTTCATCTTGGCGTCATAGAAGGCCTCTTCGGGACTGCCGGCCTCGATCTCGTTGATCAGGATCTTGGCCCCGTCGTGTTCGACGAAGGCTTCCTTCAGCAGGTCGTCCTCGATCTTGCCCTCGCAGGCCGGATAGAAGATCTCTTCTTCGATAAGGGTGTGAACTTTCAGCTCCAGGCAGATCTGCTCGGCGATCTTCTGCTTGGCCGCCGCGCCCTTGGCGCCCTCGAACTTTTCGAACAGTTCCTCGACCTTGCGGTGGTCGGTCTTGAGCAGGGCGATGGCGTCCGGCGCGTCGGCGGCGGTGAATGACTTTTCCATGGGTGATCTCCTCCGGGTTCTGGGTCGTTCGGCGACCTAACGGGTTTTCGCCGCCGCCGTTCCCGGGCGAGTGTGTGCTGAGAGTCGATTGCAGGTTGTCTGTCGACTGGCCGACTAAGTCTTTGTCTTGGCAGGCCGTTTGGGGCTGGCGGTCTTGCGCGCGGGCTTGTCGCCCTCGCGGCTTTCCAGTTCCTCATTGAGTTTCCGGTGCAGGTCTGTGTGGGCCTTGGCCGCCTTGGCGCAGCGACGGTGCATTTCGCGCAGTTCCCGGTCGGTCAGATCCTCGATGCCGACGAAGTCGTTCTCCGCCTCGGAGACCAGCACCAGGGCGTCGAGTTTGGCCTGCACCGCCTCGCTGTCGCGGTTCTGGGTGTTCTGGATCAGGAAGACCATCAGGAAGGTGATGATGGTCGTGCCGGTGTTGATCACCAGCTGCCAGGTCTCCGAGAAGCCGAAGAACGGCCCGCTGATCGCCCACAGCAGCACCACGGCGACGCAGGCCAGGAAGGTGATCGGCTGGCCGGTCACTCTAGCGGTCTTTGAAGCGAACTTGGAGAAGGCTTTTTCAGTATTCACGGCGGGCTCCCCTTGAGGCGGGACAGCAACGCCGTGAGCCGATTGCCTGTTCCCCTTATGCCGCCTCGTGCAGCTTCAGCGACGCCTTGAGGTCCTTCTTGAGGAACTTGCCGCTGGCGTTGCGCGGGATGTTCTCCGACAGGAACCAGATGTAGCGGGGCGCCTTGTGCTTGGCGATCAGGACGGCGACGTGGTCGCGCAGCTCCTGGGCGCTGGCGCTGTGGCCGTCGCGCAGCAGGATGGCGGCCGCCACCTCCTCGCCCAGCCGATCGTCCGGCACGCCGAACACCACCGCCTCGGCCACCGCCGGATGGCGATAGACGGCGGCTTCGACCTCGGCGCAGTAGACGTTCTCGCCGCCGCGCAGGACCATGTCCTTCTTGCGGTCGACCAGGAAGATGAAGCCCTCCTCGTCGATGCGGGCGACATCGCCGGTGTGCAGCCAGCCGTCGGTGATGGTCTCGGCGGTGGCCTCGGGGCGGTTGATGTAGCCCTTGATGACACTGCTGCCGCGCACCCACAGCTCGCCGACCTCGCCGGTCGGCAGGCTGTTGCCGAAGTCGTCGACCACCTTGGCCTCGAAGTTGGGCAGGGCGCGGCCACAGGAGGCGGGCTTGTCGACGAAGAAGTCGCCGCTCAGCGAGGTGATCACCCCGCAGGTCTCGGTCATGCCATAGCCGGTGTTGGGCCGGGCGGTCGGCACCGTCTTGTCGATCTTGTCGACCAGGTCCGGCTGGATCTGCGCCCCGCCGCCGCCGACGCTAAGCAGGCTGGAGGTGTCGTATTTGGCGAAGTCGGGGTGGGTGACCAGCTCGCGGGCCATGACCGGCACGCCGCTGACCGAGCTGATCTTCTCTTCCTGGATCAGCTCCAGGGCCAGGGTGGCGTCCCAGCGGTACATCAGCACCATCTTGCCGCCCAGGGCGGTGGCCGCGTAGGCCCCGCAGTTGTTGGCGGTGACGTGGAACAGCGGGGTGGTGACCAGCACCGCCGGCGGCGGCGGCGGGACGTTGGGGTCGGGGATGACGCCGGTGACCTGGGCCAGCACCATGGCCCCGGCCTGGCCGGAGAACAGCATGTTCATCAGGTTGCTGACGCAGCCCCGGTGGGTCAGCTGGGCGCCCTTGGGAAAGCCCGTGGTGCCGCTGGTGTAGAAGATGCAGGCGTCGGCGTCGGGATCGACGGTGACGTCGGGCATGGTCCCGCCGTGGCCGATCACCTCGCTCCAGGCCGCGCCGCCGGCCGGCGTCTCGGTGCGCACGGCGACGACTTTCGCCCCGGCCAGCATGTCCGGCTGCTCGGCGATGCGGGCCAGGCGCTCGGCGTCGGCGAACACCACTTTCGGCCGCGAGTCGCTGAAGCCGAAGGCCATCTCCGGGGCGGTCCACCAGGCGTTCATGCCGACCACGGCGACGCCGATGCTGCAGGCGGCCCAGTAGATCAGCATCCATTCGGGATAGTTGCGCATGGCGATGGCGATGCGGTCGCCGGGCTCGACGCCCTGGGCCATCAGCCAGCCGGCGATGGAGGCGGTCAGCTGGTGGGACTGGCCGTAGGTCAGCCGTTCGTCCTGATAGACCAGGTAGTCGCGCTCGGCGAACTGCAGGGTCGAGAGCCAGACCTCGCGGACGCTGGGCGGGGCGTTCTTGAAGCCGCGAATCCAGTGGCCGCCGACGTCCATCTCGACAATCTCGAAGGCGCCGCCGGGGCCGGTCAGCGCGGCCCAAGCCTGGTTCAGCTCCGCATAGTGCATCTGGGGTATCCGTTTCCTGGGGGCGACGGCTCTTGATGGCCGTTGGTTATCAGCGATCAGGATAGACGAGGCTCCCCTCGGGGCGCCAGTCCCTATCCGCCGGATACGGCAGCCTTCGAAGCCTCTTCGACGCGGGCGCGGTCCATCATCCGCACGGTGGAGGTGGCCTTGGCCAGCACCTTGCCGGCCGGGTCGGTCAGCCGCCCCTCCATGAACACCGTCGACTTGCCGCCGCCCTCGATCCAGGCCTCGGCGAACACCCGTCCCGGCCGGGCCGAGGCGAAGAAGCTGACCTTCAGCTCCAGGCTCATGGGGACAAAGCCCTCGCCATGCTTGGCGATCAGGGCGTGGGCCATGGCCGCGTCGATCCAGCCAGTCACGAACCCGCCCTGCACCACGCCGCCCGAATGGCACATATGCAGGCCGGCCTCGTATTCGAGGATGGCCCGGCCCTCGGGGTTCATCTCGACCCGGCGCACCAGGCCGAAGGTGGTTTGCAGGTCGTGCTCGGGGCGGGGGGTGTCGGTCATGGGACTCTCTGTCATCGGAGGGCCAGCATAGCCGGCTGACCCAGCGTCGCCGCAACAGGGTGATTGATCGGCGGGCCGGAACAGCCGATCCTGACCCCTCACGCGGAGAGACCTTCCATGGCCGGCCTCAAGGATAAGCGGGGGTTCATCGACAAGGAGCGCCTCGACCTCTCCGAGCGTCAGGCCGTCGAATACTGGATGAAGCGCTGGGGCGTGACCCGCGACCAGCTCACCGCCGCCCACCGCAAGGTCGGCAAGATGACCAAGGACATCGCGGCGGAGCTGGGGAAGAAGCGGTAACCTAGCCCGCGGGCGCGGCCGGCATCGTCAGGTAGCCGCGCTCGACCAGCCGGCGCATGGCCTCGTAGGCGTCGGTCAGTTCCTCGAAGGTAGCGCGCAGGTGGGTCAGCTGGGCCAGGTCGGCGCTGGAGAGCTTGCCGCCGCTGGCCGAGGCGGCCAGGGCCTGGGCGATCCAGACGGCGCGGGCCTGGGCGGCGGCGACGGCCAGCCGCTGGAACTTGCGGATGTCGCCCTGGCCGAGGGCCTGGCCGATCAGCTCCTTGTTGGCGGCGTAGGCGGTGTAGTCGATCTGCTCCAGCAGGCCGCGCGTGCGGCGCTGGGCGTGCGGATCGCTGTCGCTCTCCGGCTCGAAATGGTCGTAGGTGCGGCGGAAACTGCCGGTGCGGGTAACGGACATGGCGGACTCCTCGGGCCGTTGGGCTCGGGCTTCGCGACGAAGGTAAGGCGGGCCGCGTTAACGGGTTGTTTAGCGCGGCGGCTCCTGGGGCTGCGGCGGCTGGTCCTTGGCCGGCTGCGGCGACGGCTGCTTCAGGCTGGTCGGCTTCTGAAGCGCCGGCTGCGGGGGCGGCGTCGGGGCGGGATCGCGGGCGGCCGGCGACTGGGTCTTCGGCTGCGGCGCCGGTTGCCGATCGCGGGTGGGCGGCGTCACCTTGGGGATGGGGATATCGAAGGACGGCGTCCCCGGCCCGCTCTCACCGCGCCGGGGCAGGGGGGCGCCGTAGGTCGGCCGCTCACGCGGCGGCGGCTGGCGGGGTTCGATGACGCTGCCGTCGCTGCGGCGCAGGCCCGGACGGCCATCGCCGGAGTCGCCCGGACGGACCACGCCTTCGTTGTCATGCGAATAATCGGCGTCGGAGGTTCCGGCCGCCGGATTGCGCCGGGGCGGCGGCTTGCTCCCGCGGTCGGGCCTGCCGCCGTCGGTTGGCGGCGGCGTGTCGACCACGGGCGTCGCCGGCGGACGCGGGCCGGCGCCGCGTGGGGCCAGCAGGGCGTCGAGCCGGCCCGTGGCGGGGGCGGAGATCTGGAACACCGTCGAGCGGCGCGTGCCGCCCAGCACGATGGCCTCGCCCGGCTGGTCCAGCACGATGGTCTCGTCGCCGAAGCGGACCTCGATGATCCCCTCGCGCAGGACGATGAGGGTGGCGGTCTCCGGGTCGAGCGACAGGATGGCCAGCCAGGGGCCGGCGCCGATGACGTTCAGGGCGTCGGGGCCGACCACGCCTTCAAGGATGGTGCCGCGGATGCCGATGGCCGCCAGCGGGGTGTTGAAACGCACGCCGTCGGGGCGCGAGCCCTTGCCGCTGGAGGCGAAGCGGAAGGCGCCCTTGGCCACCGACACCGCCGCGCCGGGCGCGCTGGCGTCGGTGTCGATGACGAACTTGTCGATGCTGACGCGGGCGTTGGGGCCGACGGTCAGGCCGGAGTTGTCCTTGAGGCGGACCAGCAGGCGGCTGTCGACGGCGGTGAGGATGTCGTCGGCGTAGCGCACCGGCCCCTGCAGCTGGGCGCCGCGGAACCCCGGATCGGTGACGCTCTTCTGCTGGACGTCGTTGTCGATCTCGGCGTTGAGGCCGACCGTCTCGGTGGTGGCGGCGGCCGGCGCGGCCGGCGGCGCCTTCGTCTTCTGATCACAGGCGGCGACGGTCAGCAGCAGAGCGGCGGCTAGGCAAAGAGGCAGGGACTTCATCGGCCATCTCCCGGACGGACGGAGTGAATACGCTGAACGCCGGTCGTCCAGATCACTGTCCGCCTATGGAAGAGGCTTGTCGAGCGGTCAGGCGGCGGCCGGTTCCGGGAAGGCGTCGCGGCCCTGCAGGGCGGCGCTGAGGGCGCCCAGCAGCCGTTCCTGGTTGATCGGCTTGGGGATGTGGCCGTTCATGCCGGCGGCGCGGCAGCGCTCGACGTCGTCGCGCATGACGTCGGCGGTGACCGCCAGGATCGGGGTCAGCGACACCGGACCGCCCAGCGCCCGGATCATGCGGGTGGCGGCCAGGCCGTCGACGCCCGGCATGCGCAGGTCCATCAGGATCAGGTCGAAGGCCCCGGTCCTGGCCGCCTCGACGGCGGCGGCGCCGTCCTCGGCCTCGGCCACCTCGCAGCCGAAGGCGTCGAGGAACAGGCGGGCGACCTCGCGGTTCATCGGGTGGTCGTCGACGACCAGGATGCGGGGCGCGCGTTCCGCCAGCTCGTCCTCCTGGGGCCCCTCGGCCTCAAGCCGGGGCAGAGTGAGGGCGAACCAGAAGTGGGAGCCGCCGACCTCGCGTGGCCGATAGCCGATCTCGCCGCCCATCAGCTGGACGATCGAACTGCAGATGGAGAGGCCCAGGCCCGCCCCGGCATGGCGGCGCGACAGGGAGGCGTCATGCTGGGCGAAGGGCTTGAAGAGGTCGCCGCGCTGGGCCGGCGCGACGCCCGCGCCGGTGTCGGAAACGGTGAAGACCAGGCGGTCGGCGCCCTCCAGGGGGTGGCGCTCGACGCTGATGGCGACGTCGCCGGCGTCGGTGAACTTGATGGCGTTGTCGATCAGGTGGCCGAGCACCTGCTGGGCGCGGCGGACGTCGACCAGGTGGCGGGCCTCCCCCAGGGCCCCGCAGTCGAGGCTCAGGGTGACGCCCTTGGCGGCGGCCTTGCAGCCGGCCGCCTCGACGGCGCGGACCAGGGCGGCGGCCAGGTCGGCGGGGGCCGGCTGGATCTCCAGCTGGCCGGATTCGATGCGCGAGAAGTCGAGGATGTCCTCGACGATGGCCATCAGGTCCTGGGTCGAGCGGCCGATCATCTCCACCTGCCGGCGGGCCTCGGGGTCCAGGTCGTCGCGCTTGGACAGGGCCTCGCCGAAGCCGAGAATGCCGTTCAGCGGGGTGCGGATCTCATGGCCGACGACGGCCAGGAAGCGTTCGCGGGTGGCGGTCACCTGTTCGACCCGGGCGTGGGCGGCGGCGGTGGCGGCGGCCTTGCGGCGCAGGCGCAGCTCGGCCCGCATGCGTTCGGCCAGGGCGCTGGTGGCCAGGGAGGCGGTGAGCAGCAGGCTGATCAGGAAGACCTGCAGCAGGCCAAGCTCGATGAAGGGCGGCTTGCCGTCGAACACGGCCAGCGGGCCCTTGTTGGCCAGGGTCTGCACGGTGGCGGCCATGGCGCAGATGTAGACGGCCGGGAAGGCCCAGGCCGCGCCCAGGCGGAAGGCGGCGAACAGCAGAGCCGGGAAGATCAGCAGGAAGATCGGGGCCTGGGAGATGCCGAACACGACCCAGGTGCCGAGGCCGAGCAGGGCCAGCAGGGCCACCCGCTCGACCAGTTTGGCCGGGCCGGCGTACAGCGGGTTGATGCCGCGCATCATCATCAGGGTGGCGGGCAGGGCCAGCACCATACCGGTGGCGTCGCAGGCCGCCCAGCGGCGCCAGACGACGCCGTAGTTGACCAGGGTCTCGGCGGTCGTCGCCCCGCCGATCAGGCCCTCGGCGACGCCCGTGACGCCGACGATGATCAGGAAGGGGACGAAGCGCCGCAGGCGGCCAAGGTCCAGCGCCGCGCCGCAGAAGGTGCGGGTCAGGAGGACGACGACCAGGGTGTAGCCGAGGTTCAGGGCCGTGAAGGAGAGGTTCAGCGTCAGCGGCAGGCCGCCGATGACGTTCAGCCCCAGGTTCATGGCGATGCAGAGGACCGCGAAGGGGATGGCGACCTTCGGTCGCAGCAGCAGCAGGCCGGCCGCCATCACCCCGTTGGCGGCCCAGAAGGCGGTCGAATTCTCGACGCTGCGGAACCACAGGACGGCGCTCAGCACCGCCAGGGCGTAGACCGCCAGCAGGATACCGGCGTCCTTCCAGCCCCGCTGTGGCTGGGCCTGGCGGAAGAAGCGCCAGCGGATTGCGAACAGTTTCATGGCCTTGACCTGTCCCCCCGGATCGGCAGGACAGCACGGAAGTGTTTTGAAGCGGTGAAAGCGGGTCTTCTCCACCGGAGGGCGACTGCGCAAACTTTGGGCGCCCGCCGCCCATCGCATATGCGGGAGCGATTGCGCTTCGCTTCCCAAGGGGAGGACCGCTAGGCGTCTGACCCATGCGCGTCCTGCTCATCGATCCCGATCCCGCCCGGGCCGCCCTCGTCGCCGAGGGCCTGGCCGGGGTCGATCCGTTGGAGGTGCGGCAGTCGGCCATCTTCGAGGTGGCCGAGGCGGCGGCCTTCGAACCGGACGTCATCGTCGTCGCCTGCGACAGCCCCGACCGTGACATCCTCGAGAGCCTGCGCGAGTCGACCCGCTCCAACCCCCGCCCGGTGGTGATGTTCGCCGACCGCAGTGAGGCGGGCCTGGCCGAACAGGCGGTGCGGGCCGGAGTGGCGGCCTATGTCGTTAACGGCCTGGCGCCGGACCGGGTGCGGTCGATCCTCGACGTGGCGATGAGCCGGTTCTCGCTGATGCAGCAGCTGCGCGGCGACCTGGCCCGGGCCAAGGCCGACCTGGAATCGCACAAGGCCGTCGATCGCGCCAAGACCCTGCTGATGAAGGAGCGCGGCCTGGACGAGACGGCCGCCTACGGCGTGCTGCGCAAGCTGGCCATGGACAAGGGCCGGCCGATCGGGGCGGTGGCGGCCGATCTGCTGGCCTTCGCCGGCATTCTGAAGGGGCCAGATCAAAAGGGGCCAGATCAAAAGGGGGATGGCAGGTGACGGCTCTGACACTGGGCTTCATGCCCCTGACCGATTGCGCGCCGCTGGTCGTCGCCCGCGACAAGGGATTCTACGCCGAGGAGGGGCTGGAGGTGACGCTCAGCCGCGAGGCCTCCTGGGCGACGATCCGCGACAAGCTGGCCTTCGGGACCCTCGACGCGGCGCAACTCCTGGCCCCGATGGCCATCGCCTCGCCGCTTGGCATCGGCGGCGACGCCGCGGCCATGGTCGCCCCCATGGCGCTCAGCCGGGGCGGCGGGGCCATCAGCCTGTCCCGCAGCCTGGCGGCGGCGGTGCGCGACCTCGAGGCGGCCGGCCGTGAGCAGCCGCTGGCCCAGGCGCTGGCCGACCAGGCGGGCATCCCGACCTTCGCCGTCGTCTTTCCCTATTCGATCCACAACTACGCCCTGCGCGGCTGGCTGGCCGGCGCGGGCGTCGATCCGGACCGCGATGTCCGCATCATCGTCGTGCCGCCCGCCCGCATGGCCCAGCAGCTGGCCGCAGGCGTCATCGACGGCTTTTGCGCCGGCGCCCCCTGGAACGCCGTCGCCGCGGCGGCCGGGGCCGGCGAGACGGTGGCCACCACCGCGGCGCTGCACCCGGGCGCCCCCGACAAGGTGCTGGGCCTGGCCGAGCGGCGAGCCGGACGCGATCCGCCGGCCCTCGCCGCCCTGCTGCGGGCCCTGTCGCGGGCCGGGGCCTGGGCCGACCAGGTCGGCAACCGCGAGGAGCTGATCGCCCTGCTGGCCAGGCCCGAGGTGGTCGGCGTCGCGGCGTCGGTCATCGCCCCCGCCCTGGATGGCGAAATCGTCTTCCAGGCCGACGGCGCGGCCGCGCCCCGGCCCGAGGACACCCACTGGATCCTTTCGCAGATGCGGCGGTGGGGGCAGCTGGGACCGGACCCCAGACTCGCCGCCCCGGCCGGCCTGGTCTACCGCCCCGACTTGCTGCAGCAGGCTTTGGCGGCAGGCTGAGGGCGCCGCGATTTCGGTCAGCCGCCATGCTGCGGCGCCGCAAAATCGTGCGAACGGCCCTGTTTGCGCCCGCGAGGCCATCCCGGCATGGCGCTGGCGGCCAGGGCGGCGCTCCATGGCGACAGGCAACGGACAACGAAGTTCGCGGCTGATCGAGACGACCGCTCGGATGCGGTCACCCCGCCCGGCGACGCCGCCGTTCTCGCTCACCCGCATTCCGAAGGCTGCCTCATGACGCCCCGTTCGTTCCTGAAGTCTGGCCATACGCCGACCCTCTTCGCCTCCTTCCTCTATTTCGACCTCAGCTTCATGGTCTGGGTCCTGCTTGGTCCGTTGGGCGTCTACATCGCCAAGGACTTCGGCCTCGACCCGGCCCAGAAAGGCTTCATGGTCGCCGTGCCGGTGCTGTCGGGCGCCCTGCTGCGACTGGTCGCCGGGGTGCTCGTCGACCGCATCGGCCCCAAGAAGACCGGCCTGATCGGCCAGCTCATCGTCCTGGCCGGCCTGCTCGGCGCCTGGTTCCTGGGCGTCCACAGCTATTCGCAGGTGCTGATCCTCGGCCTGCTGCTCGGCGTCGCCGGGGCCTCCTTCGCCGTCGCCCTGCCGCTGGCCTCGCGCTGGTATCCGCCGGAGCACCAGGGCCTGGCGCTCGGCATCGCCGGGGCCGGCAACTCGGGCACCGCCCTGGCCGCCCTGTTCGCCCCCGCCCTGGCCAAGATGTTCGGCTGGAGCAACGTCATCGGCCTGGCCGCCATCCCGCTGGCCGTGGCCTTCGTGGTCTATCTGATGATGGCCAAGGACGCCCCTGAACAGCCCGCCCCCAAGAAGCTGACCGAGTACCTCGACGTTCTGAAGGTCCCGGACGCCTGGTGGCTGATGCTGCTCTATTCGGTGACCTTCGGCGGCTTCGTCGGCCTGTCCTCGTCGCTGACCATCTACTTCAACGCTGAATACGGCCTGGACCCGGTGGTCGCCGGCTTCTTCACCGCCGCCTGCGTCTTCGCCGGCTCCTTTATCCGCCCGGTCGGCGGCGCCCTGGCCGACCGCATCGGCGGGGTGAAGACGCTGAGCACCGTCTATGTCCTGGCCGCCGTCGGTCTGGCCGGCGCCAGCTTCCACATGCCCAGCCCCTGGCTGGCCCTGGCGGTGCTGATGTTCGCCATGCTGGCCCTCGGCGCCGGCAACGGCGCGGTCTTCCAGCTCGCCCCGCAGCGGTTCCGCAAGGAGATCGGCGTGGTCACTGGCCTGATCGGCATGACCGGCGGCCTTGGCGGCTTCTACCTGGCCGCCAGCCTCGGCATGGCCCGCAAGCTGACCGGATCCTACCAGCTCGGCTTCCTGGGCTTCGCCGCCCTGTCCCTGCTGGCCCTGGTCGCCCTGCTGGGCCTGAAGAACCACTGGCGGGCGGTCTGGCCGACCCTCCACGGCGACGCCGCCGCCGTTCCGGTCCGGCTCTAGGAGCAAGCGGCATGTCCAAGGAAAGACTGGTCGTTGTCGGCAACGGCATGGCGGGGTGTCGGGCGGTCGAGGAGATCCTCAAGCGCGACCCCGGCCGCTACGAGATCGCCATCTTCGGCGCCGAGCCGCGGGTCAACTACAACCGCATCATGCTCTCGCCGGTGCTGGCCGGGGAGAAGGCCTTCGATGACATCGTCATCAACGACGAGGCCTGGTACCGCGACAACGGCATCACCCTGCACGCCGGCCGGGCCGTCACCGGTCTCGACCTGGCCCGCCGCAAGGTGCTGGCCGAGGGCGGGCTGGAGGTTCCCTTCGACAAGCTGATCCTGGCCACAGGTTCGGACCCCGTGCGGCTGCCGCTGCCCGGCATCGATCTGAAGGGCGTGGTCACCTTCCGCGACCTGGACGACGTCGAGGCCATGGTCGCCGCCTCGGCCAAGCCCGGCGCCAAGGCGGTGGTCATCGGCGGCGGCCTGCTGGGCCTCGAAGCCGCCTATGGCCTGGCTCGCCGGGGCATGCAGGCCACCGTCGTCCACCTGATGGACGTCTTGATGGAACGCCAGCTCGACGAGTCGGCCGGCTTCCTGCTGCGCGAGGCCCTGGCCGAACGCGGCGTCGAGACGGTGATGGGGGCCCAGTCGCAGGAGATCGTCGGCCAGGACGGCCAGGTCGCCGGCCTCAAGCTGAAGGATGGCCGAACCCTCGACTGTGACCTGCTGGTCATGGCCGTCGGCATCCGCCCCAACGCCGCCCTGGCCCGCGAGGCCGGCCTGGCGGTCGGCCGCGGCGTGGTCGTCGACGACGCCATGCGCACCAGCCACCCGGCCGTCTTCGCGGTCGGCGAATGCGCCGAGCATCGCGGTGAATGCTACGGCCTGGTCGCCCCGATCTGGGAGATGTGCCGGGCCCTGGCCGACGCCATGACCGACGGCTCAACCGTCTACGAGGGCTCGGTCCTCTCGACCCGGCTGAAGGTTTCCGGCGTCGACGTCTTCTCGGCCGGCCGCTTCGCCGGCGGCGAGGGCTGCGAGGACATCGTCTTCCGCGACGCCGCGAGGGGCGTCTACAAGCGGGTGGTCATCGAGGACGGCAAGGTGGCCGGGGCGGTGCTGTTCGGCGACGCCATCGACGGCAACTGGTACTTCGACCTGATGCGGTCGGGCCGCGATGTCGGCGACATCCGCGAGAGTCTGATCTTCGGCCAGGCCATCACCGAAGGGCTGGCCGGCCTGGACCCTAGCGCGGCCGTTGCGGCCATGGCCGATGAGCAGGAAATCTGCGGCTGCAACGGCGTCTGCAAGGGCCAGATCACGGGCGCGATCACCGCGCAGGGCCTCACCACCCTGGACGACGTCAAGGCGGTGACCAAGGCCTCGGCCAGTTGCGGCAGCTGCACGCCGCTGGTCGAGCAGCTGTTGAAGCTGACCCTCGGCGACGGCTTCCAGGCCCAGACCGGCCCCAAGCCGGTCTGCAAATGCACCCATCGTGATCATGGCGAGACCCGCCGGCGCATCGTCGCCGAGGGGCTGAAATCCCTGCCGGCCGTCTTCCAGGCCCTCGAATGGACCACCCCCGACGGCTGCGCCAGCTGCCGCCCGGCCCTCAACTACTACCTGATCTGCGCCTGGCCCGGCGAATACCGCGACGACAAGCAGTCGCGCTTCATCAACGAGCGGGTCCACGCCAACATCCAGAAGGACGGCACCTATTCGGTCGTCCCGCGCATGTGGGGCGGCATGACCACCCCCGACGAACTGCGCGCCATCGCCGACGTCGCCGACAAGTTCGCCATCCCGGCCGTGAAAGTCACCGGCGGCCAGCGCATCGACCTGCTGGGCGTCAAGAAGGACGACCTGCCCGCCGTCTGGGCCGATCTCAACGCCGCCGGCATGGTCTCGGGCCACGCCTACGCCAAGGGCCTGCGCACGGTGAAGACCTGCGTCGGCAGCGACTGGTGCCGGTTCGGGACCCAGGACTCCACGGGCCTCGGCATCCGTCTGGAGAAGTTCCTCTGGGGCAGCTGGACGCCGGCCAAGGTCAAGCTGGCGGTCAGCGGCTGCCCGCGCAACTGCGCCGAGGCGACCTGCAAGGACTTCGGGGTGGTCTGCGTCGACAGCGGCTACGAGATCCACATCGGCGGCGCCGCCGGCCTGCACATCCAGGGCACCCAGGTCCTGACCCGCGTCGCCACCGAGGAGGAGACGGTGTGGACCATCGCCGCCGCCATGCAGCTGTACCGCGAGGACGGCTGGTACCTGGAGCGGGTCTACAAATGGATGGCCCGCGTCGGCCTTGAGAGCATCCAGGCGGTGGTCAACGATCCCGACCAGCGCCGCGCCCTCTACGACCGCTTCGTCGTCTCCCAGCGCACCGCCCGCATCGACCCCTGGGCCGAGCGGGTGGCCGGCCGCCACTCCGACGAGTTCAACCCGCTCAGCCGCCGCATGGAGTTCGCCCCGGCATGAACGCGATCGCCGTCCCCCCCGTGCTGCACTGGACCGACGTCGGGGCCGTCACCGACGTGCCGCGCCGCGGCGCCCGCCGCCTGCCCAGCCCCCAGGGCGACATCGCCGTCTTCCGCACCGGAGACGGCGAAATCTTCGCCCTGATGGACGCCTGTCCGCACAAGGGCGGGCCGCTCAGCCAGGGCATCGTCCACGGCAGTTCGGTGACCTGCCCGCTGCACAACTGGGTCATCGACCTGGCCACCGGCGAGCCGACCGGCGCCGACAAGGGCAAGGGCTGCGCCCCGACCGTGCCCGTGGAAGTGCGCGAGGGCCGACTGTTCATCGGCCTCTATGTGACGCCGCGCGATGGCTGATGGCGGCGCGCCTTCAGCGGTACGGACCACCTGCCCCTACTGCGGGGTGGGGTGCGGGGTTTCGGGCCTGGCCGAGGGCCGCGCGCTCTCGGTGGCCGGCGACCGCCTGCATCCGGCCAACGAGGGGCGGCTCTGTTCCAAGGGCGCGGCGCTCGGCGCCACGGTCGGCCTCGAGGGCCGGTTGCTGCATCCGATGATCGGCGACCGGCGCGTTCCCTGGAAACAGGCGACGAGCCTGGTCGCCAAGCGCTTCGCCGAGACCATCGCCCGCCACGGCCCCGACTCGGTGGCCTTCTACGTCTCCGGCCAGCTGCTGACCGAGGACTACTACGTCGCCAACAAGCTGATGAAGGGCTTCATCGGCTCGGGCAACATCGACACCAACTCGCGCCTCTGCATGGCCTCGGCCGTCGCGGCCCACAAGCAGGCCTTCGGGGCCGACCTGGTGCCCGGCTGCTACGAAGACCTCGAACTGGCCGACCTCGTGGTGTTCAGCGGCCACAACGCCGCCTGGACCCATCCGGTGCTCTACCGCCGCATGGAGGCCGCCCGGGCCCGGGGCCAGCGTCACGTCGTCATCGACCCGCGCCGCACCGACACCGCCCAGGGCGCCGACATCCACCTGGCCATCGCCCCGCAGACCGACGTGCGCCTGTGGAACGGTCTGCTGGCCGACCTCATCCGGCGCGGCGCCGTCGACCAGGCCTACATCGCCGCCCATGTGAACGGCTGGCCCGAGCTGCTGCTGGCCCTGGCCGAGGCCGACCAGTCGCCCGCCGCCGTCGCCGCCGACTGCGGCGTCGAGCTCGCCGACCTGACCGCCTTCTTCGACCTCTTCGCCCGCCATGAGCGCACGGTCAGCCTGTTCTCCATGGGCGCCAACCAGTCGGCCCAGGGCGTCGCCAAGGGCCTGGCCATCCTCAACACCCACCTGGCCACGGGCCGCATCGGCAAGCCCGGCGCCTGCCCCTTCTCGATCACCGGCCAGCCCAACGCCATGGGCGGGCGCGAGACCGGCGGCATGGCCAACACCCTGGCCGGCCACATGGACTTCGCCCCGGCCGACCGTGACCGCGTCGCCCGCTTCTGGGGCGCGCCCCAGACCGCCCGCGCCCCGGGCCTGAAAGCCGTCGACATGTTCGACGCCATCCACGACGGCCGCATCAAGGCCGTCTGGATCATGGCCACCAACCCGGCCGTCAGCCTGCCCAACACCGCCAAGGTGCGCGAGGCCCTGGCCCGCTGCCCCTTCGTCGTCGCCTCCGACGTGATGGCCAGCACCGACACCGTCGACCTGGCCCACGTCCGCCTCCCCGCCCTGGCCTGGGGCGAGAAGGACGGCACGGTGACCAATTCCGAGCGCTGCATCTCCCGCCAGCGCCCCCTGATGGCCGCGCCCGGCGAGGCCCGCGCCGACTGGCGGATCATCGCCGACGTCGCCTGCGCCATGGGCCACGCCGACGGCTTCTCCTGGACCAGCCCGGCCGCCGTGTTCCGCGAGTGGACCCGCCTGACCGCCTACGAGAACCAGGACCGACTGCTCAACCTGTCGGGCCTCGTCGGCCTCGACGGCGCCGGCTACGAGGCCATGGCCCCCGTGCAATGGCCGGTCACCGCCGCCGGCAGCACGCCGCGGCTGTTCGCCGACGGTCGCTTCCAGACCCCCGACGGCCGCGCCCGCCTGATCCCCGTCCGCCCCGCCCCGCCGGCCAGCGCCCTCGACGGCGCCTTCCCTCTGTCGCTGAACACCGGCCGCATCCGCGACCACTGGCACACCATGACCCGCACGGGCCTGGCCCCCGACCTCTGCCGTCATGCCCCCGAGCCCTATGTCGAGGTTCACCCGGAAGACGCCGCCGCCGCCGGCATCGCCGAGGGCGACCTGGCCCGGGTCCGCACGGCGCGCGGCGAGGCCGTCGTCCTCGCCAGGCTGACCGACCGCCAGCGGCGCGGCGGCCTGTTCATGCCGATGCACTGGACTGACGCCTTCGCCCCGTCGGGCCGCAGCAATGGCCTGATCGCCCCCAACATCGACCCCACCTCCGGCCAGCCGGAGTTCAAACACACCCCGGCCCAACTGCGCCCCTATCGCGAGACCTGGCGCGGCTTCCTGCTGACCCTGGACGCCGCCGACGTCGCCTTCCCGAAGGACATCGTCTGGCGCCGCCTGCCGCAGACCGCCTGCCAGCAGTTCGAATTCGCCGGCCGTGGTGACGAGGCCCAGCGGGAGGTGATCCGCAAGGCGGCCGGGCGCGGCGCCGTCGGCGAACTGCTGACCTACGAGGATGCCCGGGCCGGCAGCCTGCGCCTGGCCTGGGTCGAGAACGGTCGCCTCACCCGCGTGCTGTTCTTCACCGTCTCCGGCCGCCTGCCGAGCCGCGACTGGCTGGTCGACCTGTTCGAGGAACCGGAACTCTCCGCCACCGCCCGCGCCGCCCTGCTGATCGGCCGCCCGCCCGGCCCGGTGGTCGACGCCGGCCCGATGGTCTGCGCCTGCCTGAAGGTCGGCACGAGGGCCATCGAGACCGCCATCGCCGCCGGCGCCTGCAGCGTCGAGGCGGTCGGCGCGGCCACCGGGGCCGGGACCAACTGCGGCTCCTGCCGCCCCGAACTGGCCCGCATGATCCAGACGCTGGCGCCGGCCGGCGCACCGGAGGAGACCGCCCATGCCGCATGATCCCGAACCCGGCCGCGTGCTGCTGGTCGGGGCCGGTCCCGGCCCCGCCGACCTGATGACCGTCCGCGCCCAGCGGGCCGTGCAGGGCGCCCAGGCGCTGCTCTACGACGCCCTGGTCAGCGACGAGGTCCTCGCCCTCGCCCCCGCCGCCTGCGTCCGCATCCAGACAGGCAAGCGCTCGGGCCGGACCAGCATGGACCAGTCGACCATCAACCGCCTGATGCTGCGCCTGGCCCGCAAGGGCCTGACCGTGGTCCGCCTCAAGGGCGGCGACCCCTCGGTGTTCGGCCGGGTAGGGGAGGAGGTCGCCTTCCTGCGCGGCCACGGGATCGAGACGCAGATCGTGCCGGGCGTCACCGCCGCCTGCGCCGCCGCCGCCCAGTTCGACATCCCCCTGACCCACCGGGGCCTGGCCCGTCGGGTGGTCTTCGCCACCGCCCGCACCGAGGGCGGCGCCCTGGCCGCCAGCGAATGGCGCGGCGTCGCCGACGGCGAGACCACCCTGGCCCTCTACATGGCCCGCGACAGCGCCGCCGCCCTCACCCGGCGCCTGATCACCGAGGGCATGAGCTCCACCACCCCCGCCGCCGCCATCGAAAACGCCGGAGCCCCCACCGCCCGCATCCGCCGCGCCACCCTGGAAACCCTACCGGCCGTCCTGGCCAGCGAAGGCTTCGACGGCCCGGTCGTGCTGCTGATCGGCGAGGTCGCCGCTCTGGCCCAGACAGGGACGGTCGAGGGTGAGGCGCCGGACGTGGAAATGCTGGGTCGGCGGGCCGGCTGAGGGCGGCCTTCGTTTCAGGACGGCGCTGGGCTATCCTGACCGCCGACTTGGCCGCGCCAGGCGTCTTGGTATGGGAGCGGCCTCGGGTTCCAGCCCGCGGGAGACGCCCCATGACCGACCAGCCCTTCTACCACGATGGCAACCGCGCCCTGCAGGACCAGTTCGAGAGCCGGGCCATCGCCGATCGCCTCGAGCAGCTGAAGCGCACCGCCTTCACCGACGACGACAGGGCCTTCATCGAGAGCGCCGTCTACTTCTTCCTGGCCACCGCCGACGCCGAGGGCCGTCCCGACTGCTCGTTCAAGGGCGGCCCGGCCGGCTTCGTGCGCGTCACCGGCCCGTCGGAACTGGCCTTTCCGGACTACGACGGCAACGGCATGTTCAAGAGCCTCGGCAACGTCACGGTCAATCCCAACGTCGCCCTGCTGTTCATCGCCCTGCACGGAGCCCCGCGGCGGCTGCGCGTCAACGGGACGGCGCGTATCGACCGCCAGGACCCGCTGATGGGCAGCACGGTCGGCGCCCAGCAGATGGTGCGCGTCGAGGCCCACGCCATCTTCCCCAACTGTCCGCGCTACATCCCGTCGATGCAGCTGGCCGAGGAGTCGCCCTACACCCCCCGTCCGGGCCAGGACCCGGTCGAACCGGCCTGGAAAAGCTTCGACATCTTCAAGGACGACGTCCACCCGCGCCAGCCGACGTGGAAGGGGTAGGCGCGGCGACGGGCTGCGTCAGGGTATTGGCCCAGCCGTATCCGGGTCGGGTCGGGAAGCCGTCGAACGTCAGGGCGTAAGGATGCCATAGGCGGCATGCCCAGGTTGATCCGTTCGTCCATTCCGCTGGCCGAGCTGTCGCCGCCACCCGCTGGCCGGCCGAAAAGGAGGCCAACGGGGCCATGTCCATGTCGGGTCTGAGCGGATTTGGGCCAAGCGCAAAGGTTCCGAGCCAAACGATCTCGCCTGCCCTGGCCTCAAAGCTCGGCGCGCCCAGGCAGTAGTCAAAGAGGGCGCCGAAGCCATAGAGCCGCCAGGTCCCGGCCGGCGCCACATAGGCTACTGTTTCCTCAACCTCCGCCCCGACCTTCTGCCCCTTCCACAAGCTGGCATGGAAGTATTCTTCGGTGTTGTCGGGGCCGCCGGTTCCGCCTTCACGGTCGAAGCTCAGCGTGAAGCGCCGGAACTTCGCCGCGCCCCGTATCCTCAGGACGAGGATCGCCGATCCATCCGGCGGAACCAACGTGGCGCCCCTGGCCATGGGCGCAAGGCCGGGGTGGACCCGCACGGCCCAAGGATAGGGCCGCGCGGCGACGGTCACGGCCGGCGGCGGCGCGCGGGGATCAGCGGCCGCGATGCTCAGCAATGTCCGACGCGCGCCTTCCGGGCTGCGGACAATGGTGCTGTCGGCCCGGCCCGCCTCGTTCCTGAAAACCCGCGCAACCTCGCCAGGCGGGGTTGCGGAGCCGACCCAGGCGGCCAGTTCGGTGCGTAGCGCCTGCTTGCCCAGTCCGGCGAGCCGCTCGCCTTCCCGCGGGGCCAGCCGCATGACGCGCCATCCCCGCACGACCATGCAATGCTCAACGTTGACGGCAAAACGGGCCTTTTCCCAGCCCTTCATCATGCTCTCCAGCACGACCGATCCGATCGCCTGGTCCACCAGCCCGCCACCGGTGACTCCGTTCGGAAAGCGGTTCGCCAGATTGTCGGTCGGCGCGCGGACAAAGCCCCCCTGCCACGTCTGGATGCAGTTGTTCAGCTCCGAATCGTGGGTGGCCAGATCGGCTCCGACGCGGTTGAAGTAGAGGTAGCCTTCGGTCGCCTTGACGAGATTGGCGGGCGCGGCCGCGACGGGGCTGGCGAGAAGCGCGCCGGCCAACAGGAAAGCCAAGAGACGCATGGTTGCCCCGGTGATGGTGGTGGCGGCCCCGGAGGGACTCGAACCCCCGACCTTGGCTTTAGGAAAGCCCTGCTCTATCCGGCTGAGCTACGGGGCCACGCGGGGCGGTGATACCCTCCAAGCCGCCCCGCTCACAAGCCCGCTTGAACGGGCGGCTGCGGCGGAACACCGCACGGGCCGGCTCAAGGGCGATCGTCACCGTTTTCTTAAGCGCTTTCCGCCGAACGTGGTCACCTGGAAGAGAGACCAAGGCAGAATGGCCAAGCGTATCCTGATTATCGATGACGACCCGCTGCTGCGGGAGATGGCGGTCGAGATGCTGTCCGACGCCGGCCACGACTGCGTCGTCGCCGAGGATGGCCGGCAGGGGCTGGCCGTGCTGCTGGGCCGGCCGGTCGATCTGGTGCTGCTCGACATGATCATGCCGGTGATGGACGGGGTCGAGGTCCTCGGCCACCTCAAGCGCGGCTGGCCGGACCTGCCCGTGGTGGTGATGTCGGCGGGGGCCCGCACCATCAGCGCCCAGAGCCTGCTGCGCCTGGCCGCCAGCCTGGAGGCCGACGAGGTGCTCCAGAAACCGCTGCGCACCGAGATCCTGCTGCCGCTGGTCGACCGCCTTCTGCAGCTGCAGAGCCAGGCCGCCTAGCGAAGGGACGATTTTCCGGCAGCCGTTCGGCCGTCGATGAATATGTCTAGACATATTCATCGACCTTCCGGGCCTCCCTGGCCGGTTCTCCCAGGCGGCGTCTCAACTGTTGCGGCCAGCCTGCCAACATTCCCCGCCGCTCGCGCTACGCGGATGTCAACGCCAGGTCTACATTCGCCGCGCCTGGCGCAACCGGGAAGTCATGGAAATTCATAGGGATTCTTCCGAGGGACCAGTTTGGCGCGCCGGTGGCGCGGTATAATGTTGACCCGCTTCGATAAGGCCGGCCGCCGGAACCGGCCGCCTTCGCATCGGCCAGCGCCTGCTCTATCCTGATCGCCGCAACACCCCGGGGAGGGATCATGCGCTATCTGCGCCTGCTGTACGTTCAGGTCCTGTTGGCCATCGCCGCCGGCATCGCGCTGGGCGCGCTCGCGCCGGGCCTGGGGACCGAACTGAAGCCGTTGGCCGACGGCTTCATCAAGCTGATCAAGCTGGTCATCGCCCCGGTCATCTTCTGCACCGTCGCCGCCGGCATCGGCCATATGAGCGACATGGCCAAGTTCGGCCGGGTCGGGGCGCGGACCCTGCTCTACTTCCTGGTGGTCTCCAGCGTCGCCCTGCTGATCGGCCTGGTCGTCGGCCTGATCGTGCAGCCCGGCGTCGGCATGAACATCGACCCGGCCGCCATCGACCCGGCCAGCAAGGCGGCCAAGGCCGTCGCCGGCTACGCCGACAAGGCCGCCCACGCGCCCGGCCTGGCCGAATACCTGCTGCATCTGATCCCCGACACCTTTATCGGCGCCTTCACCGAGGGGGCCATCCTGCCGGTGCTGGTCATCGCCGTTCTGACCGGCTTCGCCTGCGCGCGGCTGGGCGAGTTCGGGGACAGGGTCAGCCACGTGCTGGAGGACATCGCCAAGGTGTTCTTCTCGATCATCCACATCGTCGTGCGCTTCGCCCCCATCGGCGCCTTCGGGGCCATGGCCTACACCATCGGCGAGCATGGCCTGGGCAGCCTGGTCCAGCTGGGCAAGCTGATCCTGACCTTCTACGCCACCTCGCTGCTGTTCGTGCTGCTGGTGCTGGGGGCCATCGCCGCCTGGGCCGGATTCTCGATCTTCAAGTTCCTGCGCTACATCCGCGAGGAGCTGCTGATCGTGCTCGGCACCTCGAGTTCGGAATCGGTGCTGCCACAGATCATGGAAAAGCTGCAGCGGCTTGGGGCGTCCAAATCGGTGACCGGCCTGGTCATCCCGACCGGCTACAGCTTCAACCTCGACGGCACCAACATCTATATGACCCTGGCCATCCTGTTCCTGGCCCAGGCGACCAACACCCACCTCGACGGCTGGCAGATCGCCACCCTGCTGGGGGTGGCCATGCTGACCTCGAAGGGGGCCAGCGGGGTGACAGGGGCCGGCTTCATCGCCCTGGCCGCCACCATCTCCGAGGTCCACACCATTCCGGCCATCGCCCTGGCCGCCATTGTCGGCATCGACCGCTTCATGAGCGAGTGCCGGGCCCTGACCAACCTGGTCGGCAACGGCGTCGCCACCCTGGTCATCGCCCGCTGGGAGGGCGAGCTGGACGTCGCCCACCTGCGGGCAGAACTGGACCGCGGCCCGATCCAGGCCCTCGAGGAACCCCTGCTGGAGCCGGCCCCTTGATCCGACTGTTCGCCGTTTTCGCCGCCGCGCTTCTGCTAGCGGGATGCGGCGACGCCGCCCGGCTCGACGCCCTGGCCACGCAAGGGCGGGCCACGGTGGTCGAGGTGGTCACCGGCGACCTGGTCCGGCTGTCGGACGGCAGCGACCTGAAGCTGGCCGGCGTCACCGCCCCCCGGCTGGACGCCCCCTATGGCGAGGCGTCGCGCGAGCGGCTGGCCAGGATGGTGCTGGGCCATGACGTCGAACTGCTGTCGGCCGGCGCCGCCCGCGATCCGTTCGGCCGCAAGGTGGCGCAGCTGCGGCTGGCCAAGGGCCGGCGCTGGGTGCAGGGCCGGATGCTGCGCGAGGGGGCGGTGCGGGTGCGCACCTTCCCCGAAAGCCGGGCGCTGGCCCGGGAGATGCTGCGCCGCGAGGGCGAGGCCCGCAACGCCAAACGCGGCCTCTGGGCCCTGCCGGCCTATCAGGTGAAGATCGCCAGCGAGGCGGCCGTCGCCCCGCCCGGCTTCACCCTGGTCGAGGCCCAGGTCGGCCAGGTGCATACCGGCAGCGATTCCCGCGTGCTCGACCTCGGCCACGGCTTCTCGGCGGTCATCCCGGCCCGGGCCATCCAGGACTTCGACAGCGCCGGCCGCTCGCCGGCCTCGCTGGAGGGGCGGCTGGTGCGGCTGCGCGGCTATGTGCGGGACGGGCAGCTGAGACTCGATCACCCGGAAGGGCTCGAGATCCTCAATCCCCAATAGTCAGCCGACCAGGCCGGCCAGGGCGGCGGGGCTGAACTCGGTCTGCAGGGCCCGGCGCAGCTTCTCCAGGGCGGCATGCTCGATCTGCCGCACCCGCTCCTTGGAGACGCCCAGTTCCTCGCCCAGCGCCTCCAAAGTGCGCGGCTCCTCGCACAGGCGCCGCGCCCGGACGATGGCCAGCTCGCGCGGCGACAGCACGGTCAGCGCCTTGGCCACCGCCCGGTCGCGGGCCTCGCCGTCCAGCGACTCGCTGGCGGCCTCCTCCGGGTCGGGCCGTTCGTCGAGCAGGAAGTCCTGCCAGGCGTCGTCGGTCCCGGCCGTGACCGGGGCGTTCAGCGAACGGTCGGCGGCCGACAGCCGCGCGGCCATGGCCTCGACGTCCTCCTCCTCGACGGCCAGCTCGATGGCGATGGCCGCCCGGCTCTCAGGCGTCAGCCGGCCCTCCATGTCGCCCAGACGGGCCCGCAGCCGGCGCAGGTTGAAGAACAGGCTCTTGCCGGCGGCCGTGGTGCCGGTCCGCACGATCGACCAGTTGCGCAGCACATAGTCCTGCATCGCCGCCCGCACCCACCAGCCGGCATAGGTCGAGAACCGCACGGCCCGGTCCGGCTCGAACCGCGCCGCCGCCTGCATCAGCCCGACGCTGCCTTCCTGGATCAGGTCGCCGAACGGCAGGCCGTAGGCCTTGAACCGCCCGGCCATGGCGATGACGAGGCGCATATAGGCCCCGGTCAGTTCATGCAGGGCTTCCTCGTCCTGGGCGTCCTTCCAGCGGACGGCAAGCTGATGCTCGTGATCGGCCTCCAGCATGGGCGTGCGCATGGCGCGCCGGATATACCGCCGCTCCGCCGTCTCAGCCGTGACTGCCTCTCTCGCCATGGGCGAGATACGGGGCAGGGCGCGGGGTGGATCACATCACTCGGTGGGAAATTTGCCTTCGGCCGGGAGGCGGTCGCGTGCGGCCTGCAGGATTTCAGGGAAGGATCGTGTGCTGACCCCGCTGGCAAGAGCTTCCGCGACCAACTGCTCCATGGCGGCGATCTTGGCCTGCCTGATCAGCTCTTCGACGTCGTAGCTATCCACGCCGGCTCTCCGTTCCGATGTGGCCATCTTCTCATGAGTTTCGGATGATCAAAAGCGGTTCGGCTGCCGTGAGTGTCCCTTCTCCCCTTGTGGGAGAAGGTGGCCCGAAGGGCCGGATGAGGGGTCGATGATTGGTTCAACCGCGATGAGGTGGCGGCGACAGGCTGTGTCGGAGGCCGGGGGGACCCCTCATCCGTCGGCTTCGCCGACACCTTCTCCCACAAGGGGAGAAGGGAGCCCCGAGGCGAACTCACAAAGAAAAACGCCCGGCCTTTCGACCGGGCGTTCAACTCGTCTTCCGAAGAAGAACCGCCTAAGCGGCCTTCTGCAGCGACTTGGTCAGCAGGTTGACGGCGGCGTCGCGGTCGATGCGTTCGACGGCGGCGACTTCCCGGGCCATGCGGTCCAGGGCCGATTCGTACAGCTGGCGCTCGGAGTAGGACTGCTCCGGCTGGTTCTCGGCGCGGTGCAGGTCGCGGACCACCTCGGCGATCGACACCAGGTCGCCCGAGTTGATCTTGGCTTCATATTCCTGGGCGCGGCGCGACCACATGGTGCGCTTGACCCGGGCGCGGCCCTTGAGGGTGGTCAGGGCCTTGCTCATCACGCCTTCCTCGGCCAGCGAACGCAGGCCCGAGGTGGCCGCCTTCTTGGTCGGGACGCGCAGGGTCATCTTCTCGTGGTCGAAGGTGATCACGTAGACTTCCAGAGACATGCCGGCGACTTCCTGGGTCTCGACCGCCTGGATCGAGCCAACGCCATGGGCGGGGTACACAACGTGGTCGCCCACGGAAAACGCCAGTCCGGTCTTGCTCATATCTCGTCCTTCTCCTGCACCTCCGCGGATCTCGCGGAGCGCCGCTCCCACTTTCTCCTGATCACGACGCGAAAAAGCCCCAGTCGCCGGAGAGGCGCGGGCTCATCGTTCATGTTCAAAAGTCTTCTAGGACACCCTTCGCCTTCGTCCGGGCGCGCCGATCGGGAGCGGCTGTTCTTGAACCGAGGCGCGGGGGCGAAATACCTCCGCGTCGAGGGTGTAATAGCACAAAATTCAGTCGAATGAAAGGTTTGCGACACGCGCGTGTCGCGGGCCAGGAGCCCGTCGGGCGGAAGTGACTCCGGTTCCCCCGCTCGGACAGGCTGCAAACGCTGAAAAAGGGCCTAGCTGCCCTTGCCGGGCTTTTCGCTGAAGTATTTCTCGAACTTGCCCTCTTCACGCTCGAACGCCTCCGCGTCGGCCGGCGGTTCGCCCTTGAGGGTGATGTTCGGCCAGACCTTGGCGTAGTCGGTGTTGATCTTCAGCCACTTGCTGTCGGGATCGTCCTCGGTGTCCGGCTTGATGGCGTCGACCGGGCATTCCGGTTCGCAGACGCCGCAGTCGATGCATTCGTCCGGATTGATGACCAGGAAGTTCTCGCCCTCATAGAAGCAGTCGACGGGGCACACCTCGACGCAGTCCATGAACTTACATTTGATGCAGGGGTCGGTGACGATGTAGGTCATCAGAGGCTCTAAAAGCGCGCCCTTGGGATCGCGCGCGCGGGATCGGATCGTGGGGTGGCGTCATCCGATGGGGGAGGGCGCCTTGTCAATGCGGCGAGGCCGCCCGGCCGCTCAGTTATTCTCCAAGGTGGTATAGAGCGCGCGGGCCTCGGGCGGCGGACCGCGCCGCATCCCGGCCTGTTCCATGCGCACCGCGATCAGGCGGCCGCCTAGCGCAAAGACCAGTTCGTCGCCGGCGTGCAGGGTGCGGCTGGCCTTGTCGAGGCGGCTCTCGACGCCGCCGCGGGTCATGCGGACCCGGCCGTCCTCGACGAATTTGGCGGCGATGGTGCGGCTCTTGAAGAAGCGGGCGCGCCACAGCCAGACGTCCGCCCGGCAGGTTTCGGCCGCTTCGGTCACGGCTTGGCGGCCTTGCGGCGCGGCCGGCGGATTTTTGGCTTGCGAGCCGGGACCTGCAATTGGGCCAGGGCCGCGAACGGCGATCCGGGCGGCGGGCTGACCGGGGTCGGGGCGGCCTTGGCGGCGCCGCGCCGGCGCCAGGCGACGGGCTGATCGCGGTTGACGGGGGCATAGCCCAAGCCGCGCAGGATGTCGGCGGCGTCCCTGGCGGTCCAGCCGAGGTTTTCAATCAGGGTGTCGGACACCACCGAACCGCCGCCCTTCTGCGGCGCCGCCCGCAGGGCCGCGTCCAGCCGCTCCAGCGCCTCGACCGGCACGGCCAGGCCGCCGACCGCCATCAGGCCGCGCGCCGACAGGCCCTTGGCGTCGACCGGCCCCGGTTGCAGGCGGCTGACCTTGCCGGCGGCCGGCGCGGATGGATCGGCGGCCAGCGACTGGGCGAAGGCCTGGGCGTCGTCGGTGAGCAGGCCGGGCAGATGCAGGCTGAAGGCGCCGATGCGCACGCCAAGGCTACGCAGGGCCCGGCGTTCGGCCTGGCTGAGCACCCGCATCTCCGCCTCGACCTGCCGGCGCGGCAGGACGCCGCCGTTTTCCAGCAGCCGGTGGGCCAGACCCCGGGCCAGGCCGCGCAGGCCGCCCTCGCTCATCGCCGTCTCCAGCGCCGCCAGGGGGCTCAGCTTGCGGGCCCGCTCATGGGCCAGCCAGGCCTCCAGCCGGCGCTGGGCGCGCTCGCGGGCCGGGGCGGGACCCAGTTCGCCGAGCAGCCGCACCCTGGCCCCGGCGTCCAGCCGCCCGGCCGCCTGGCCGCGCCACAGCACCAGGCCGTCGGGGGTCAGGCTGAAGGCCTCGTCCTCCTCGGCCGCCAGGGCGCCCAGGCGCCGCGCCACCTCCGGCGCCACGGCCCGCTGGGCGGCGCCGCGCAGAGCCCTTTCCTCCAGGCTGGTGATGGCCCTGGGCTGGTCGAAGACGACGCCGCTCAGCTTGCCGACATAGTGGCCCTCGACGGTCACCGCACCGTCGTCGGCGATGCCGGCCAGCATGGTCTCGCGGTCGCCCAGCTGGCGCATCAGGACACTCGTCCGCCGGTCGACGAAGCGGGCCATCAGCTTCTCATGCAGGGTGTCGCTGAGCCGGTCTTCCAGCTGGCGCATGGTCGCCTGCCAGAAGGCCGGATCGTGCAGCCAGTCTGGCCGGTTGGCGACGTAGGACAGGGTGCGCACCGCCGCCAGCCTGGCGGCAAGTCCGTCGATCTCGCCATCGGTGCGGTCGAGCGTCGCGAACTGCCCGGCCATCCAGTCGTCGGGGATGCGTCGCCGGCCGCTGGTCAGGTCGTTGAAGATGCGGCGCAGGAGGTTGAGGTGGTCGTCGCTGGCGATCTTGCGGAAGTCCGGCGTCTGGCAGACCTCCCACAGCTTCTCCAGCTGCGGCCGGGCCTTGGCGCGGTGGGCGATGTCCGGGTCTTCGGCCAGCCGCTTGAGGGTCAGCTCGTCCAGCGCCTCGGCCGACAGCTTCAGCCCTTCGCGTTGCGGGGCCTCGTCCAGCGTCTTGATGAGGGTCGTCAGGCTGGTGAAGTCCAGGCGGCTGTTGCGCCACTCGGCCGTGGTGATCGGCTCGAACTGGTGGTTCTCGACCCGCTCGACCAGGTCCTCGTCGATGTCGTCGGCCTCGCCGGTCACCCCGAAAGTGCCGTCGCGGCGATAGCGGCCGGCGCGGCCGGCGATCTGGGCGATCTCGCTGGCGTGCAGCCAACGGCTCCGCTTGCCGTCGAACTTGCGCAGACCGGCGAAGGCGACATGGTCGACGTCCATGTTCAGGCCCATGCCGATGGCGTCGGTGGCCACCAGGAAATCGACCTCGCCCGACTGGTAGAGGGCGACCTGGGCGTTGCGGGTGCGGGGGCTCAAGGACCCCATGACCACCGCCGCGCCACCCCTTTGACGCCGGATCAGTTCGGCGATGCCGTAGACCTGGTCGGCGCTGAAGGCGACGATGGCGCTGCGGCGGGGCAGGCGGGTGATCTTTTTCGGACCGGCGTAGGTCAGCGAACTGAACCGCTCCCGCGTGACGATCTCGGCCTTGGGCAGCAGCCGGCGGACCAGATTGACCATGGCGCCAGAGCCCAGCAGCATGGTCTCGTGCTTGCCGCGCGCATGCAGCAGCCGATGGGTGAAGACGTGGCCGCGCTCGGGATCGGTGCACAGCTGGATCTCGTCGATGGCCATGAACTCGACCTCGCGGCCCAGCGGCATGGCCTCGACCGTGCAGACGAAATAGTTGGCGCGCGGCGGGACGATCTTTTCCTCGCCGGTGATCAGCGCCACCTCGCGCACGCCTTTCAACGCCACCACCCTGTCGTAGATCTCCCGCGCCAGCAGGCGCAGGGGCAGGCCGATCATGCCGCTGGCGTGGCCGCACATCCGCTCGACGGCCAGATGCGTCTTGCCGGTGTTGGTTGGCCCCAGAACGGCCGTAAGCCGGGCCGGCGCCTGGCCGGTCGAGCGATCACTCATGACCTATAGGTGGGGCGCGGCTTCGAGTCGGGCAAGCATCGACACGGTCCTCCGCGCCAAGGGGCGGCAATCAACCGCGGGCCGGGCTGAAATGTTCCTGCGGCGCCCGAGAACAGATCGCAAAACCGTGTTCAAAGGGCGCTTGGCGGAAATTCAACCTGTGGTAAATTTGCCCGAAATGGGCCGGCGACGGCAGCACGTCACCGGACAGGGGAGTGCGCCATGACCAACGTCCAGTTTGGCTCGAGCTGGGGAATCTCTATCGAGGACGACAGCGGCCGGGGCGATGAAGGCATCGTCGCCATCCTGCTCTCGGCAGGCGAGACGGTGTACGTCGAATGGTACCCCGGTGAATTGCTGGATACGATAGTAGAGTCGGATGTGTACTATTACAGCGGTTTGAATTTCTTCATATCGATAGGATTTTCTCCGGCGTACAATGACAATTATACCGCAATTTCAGAAGGATCTCTTACTCTATATAGATCAGGGTTCTACCATCAGAGCGTCGATTTCGGCCCTATTATAGTAACCCAGAACGCCGCCTACGCACTCGACGATGTCGGGACCGCTGGCGCCGACGTGCTGTACGGCGACGCCGACGACAACGATCTCATCGGGCTGGGCGGCGACGATGTGATGACCGGCTCGCTCGGCGCCGACCAGATGAACGGCGGCGGCGGCATCGACACCGTCGACTACCGACTGTCCAACGCGGCCATCAACGTGATGCTCGGCGGCCCCGCCAACGGCGGCCACGCCCAGGGCGACAGCCTGGTCAGCGTGGAGAACATCTACGGCTCGGCCTTCAACGACACCCTGACCGGCGACGGCGGCGCCAACCTGCTGCAGGGCTATGACGGCGATGATCTGCTGACGCTCGGCGGCGGGGCCGACACCGTCGTCGTCGATACCGGCGGCGGGACGGACGTGGTCACCGACTTCGACGTCGCCGAGGACAGGCTTATGCTGTCACTGGCCGACTGGCAGTCGCGGACCGCCGACGGCGCCGACACCTTGTTCACCCTGGCCGGCGGCGGAACCCTGCGCCTCCAGAACGTCGACCGGAACAGCCTGACCGGCGCCAACGCCATCCTGCCCGCGCCGCCGGCCTACGAGCGGACCCTGGCCGGGACCATCGGCGCCAACACCCTGACCGGCGATGGCCGGGCCGAGATCCTGCAGGGCCTGGGCGGCAACGACACCCTGTACGGCCTGGGCGGAACCGACCGGCTTGAGGGCGGCGACGGCGGCGACAAGCTCTACGGCGGCGATGGCGACGACGTCATCGTCGGTGGGGCCGGCACCGACAACATGACTGGCGGGGCCGGCTCGGACATCTTCGTCTTCGGTTCCGGCGACGGGAACAACGCCATCAGCGACTTCTCGGTCACCGAGGACTACCTCGACGTCAGCGCCTGGGGCGACTACGCCTCGCTGGTGCAGACCGGCGGCGGCGTGCGGGTGATGTTCGCCGACGGCGGCTACGTCACCCTCACGGGCGTCCAGGCCGGCGACCTGACCGAGAGCCGCTTCATCACGACTGTGGCGACAGCTTCTCCCCCGCCGCCCCCACCGCCACCTCCTCCTCCCCCGCCACCACCTCCGCCTCCGCCTCCCCCACCGCCAACCTACGACCGCACCCTGGTTGGCACGATCGGGGCCAACACCATCACCGGCGACGGCCAGAACGAGCTGATCCAGGGCCTGGGCGGCAACGACACGCTCAACGGTCTGGGCGGCAACGACCGGCTGGAGGGCGGTGACGGCGGCGACAAGCTGTTCGGCGGCGACGGCGACGACTTCCTGCTCGGCGGCGCGGGCCAGGACACCCTCAACGGCGGGGCGGGGGCCGACATCTTCGCCTTCGGACCCGGCGACGGGGCCAACACCATCGCCGACTTCCAGGACGGCGTGGACCTGATCGATGTCACCGCCTACGGCGGCTACAGCTCGATCGTCCAGATGGCGGGCGGGGCGAAGATCATCTTCGCCGACGGCGGCTACGCCATCCTGACCGGCGTCCAGAGTTCGAGCCTGAGCGCCGCCGACTTCATCGGCCTCTAGCGAGCGTCGAAGACGATCCGGCCCTTGACCACGGTCAGCACCGGCTTGGCCGTCGGGATGTCGGCATCGACCGCGGTCAGCAGCTCGCGCGAGAAGACGGTGATGTTGGCCGGGCTGCCGACCACCAGCCGGCCCCAGCCTTCGGGGCGATGGTCGGCCTGGGCCGGGTTCAAGGTGAACAGGGCCAGGGCCTGGACGCGGTTCAGCGCCTCTTCCGGATGCCAGTCAGGGCCCGAAGCGCCCTTCAGGTCCTTGCGGACGGCGGCGGCGTAGTACTCGATCCTCGGATCGCCGACCTCGACCGGGGCGTCGGTGCCGCCGATGACCAGCGCCCCGCTGGCCGTCAGGCTGCGCCAGGCGTAGGCGCCTTTCAGCCGCTCAGGGCCGAGGCGGGCCGGCGCGAAGTAGAGGTCGCCGATCGCGTGCGAGGGCTGCATGGAGGCGATCACGCCCAGTTGCCTGAAGCGGGGAATATCGGCCGGGTTGACGATCTGGCTGTGCTCGATGCGCCAGCGCACCTGTTTGGCGGCGGCGGGGTCAGCGGCGAAGGCCTCAGCCATCCAGTCCAGGGCCTGGCGGTTGCCCGCATCGCCGATGGCGTGGAAGGCGACGTCGGCCTTGACCTTCAGGGCCTGTTTCATCATCGCCAGCGTCTCGTCATGCTGGGCGATCTGCAGGCCGCTGGTCGCCGGCTGGTCGCTGTAGGGAGCCAGCAGCAGGGCCCCGCGCGAGCCCAGGGCGCCGTCCATGTACAGCTTCACCCCGCGCACCCGCACCATGCCGGTGGGATCGCTGTAGGGACCGCGCCGGAGCACCTCGCCGGTATCCTCCGGCGTCATGAAGACATCGACCGTGATCGGCAGCTTCTTCTCGGCGGCCAGGGCGAAGAGCACCTTCACGTCGTCGGCGTCGGTGCTCATGTTGGCCGCGCCGGTCCAGCCGCGGGCGGCGTAGAGGGCGACGGCCTTCTCCAGCGCCTCGCGCCGGCTGGCCTCGCTCAATGGCGGCAGCCTGGCGTCGATCAGGCCCTGGGCGTTGTCGATCAGCATGCCGGTCGGCTCGCCGGCGGCGTCGCGCTCGATGCGGCCGCCGCTGGGATCCTTCGACTCTCGAGTGATGCCGGCCAGTTTCAGGGCGGCGCTGTTGAGCACCACGGCATGGCCGTCGGCCCGCGACAGCACCACGGCGCGGCCCGGGACCACGGCGTCGAGGTCGGCGCGGTTGGGGAATCGCTTCTCCGGCCAGTGGGTCTCGATCCAGCCGCGCCCGACCAGTGGTTCGGCGCCGGGGTGGGCGGTGTTCCAGGTCTTCACCGCCGCCGTCAGTTCGGCGACCGATTTCACCTGGTCGAGGTTGAGGGTCATCTCGCGCAGGCCGACGTAGGTCAGGTGCACATGGCTGTCGACGAAGCCGGGGTAGGCGGCGGCGCCCTTCAGGTCGACCAGCGGCAGGCCCCTGGCCTGGGCCCGGGCGGCGGCCAGGTCGCCGGCGAACACCACCTTGCCGTCGCGCACCACCAGCGCCTCGGCCGGGATCACCTGGGTCGAGCCGTCAGCCTGGGCGGCGCCGCCGTCGCTGAAGATCGGGCCGCCGAACAGCAGGAAGTCGTCGCCGTCGGCCGTGCCGGCCTGGGCCGCGCAGCCGGCAAGGATCAGGGCGCCCAGAATCGGCCCGGCAAGGGCGGCCAGCGGCCGGATGAGCTTGTGCAAGGGATGGCCCCGAGAGTCGTTGTTTCAGGGAGCGTAGCATGGGGCGAGGGCGTGGACACGCGGCCCGCTACAGGAGCGCTCTGACCCCCAAACTCCGATCATCCCGACGAAAGTCGGGACCCAGTGTCCACCGGCGGAACAAACTCTGGCGCTCTTCAGCGCTGAGCCCATACGCGGCTTGCCAGCTGGGCCCCGACTTTCGTCGGGGTGATCGGACGAGAGGGTTAACGCGGGGAGGAGGTCCACGCGAACAGGCGCGAAACGAATCAGGACCGAATCAGCGACCTCGTCCGATTCGGCATTTGTTCCCTACAAGCTATTGTATCTTAAAGCGGATTAACCACAACCCACAGACTCCTACCTGGCCTTCTTTGGCGGCTTGGGCGGGCAGGTGGGGCCGATCCAGGTGGCGTCGATCGAGCCGGTCGGGGTGATCGGCAGGCCGATGATGCTGGTCCGGATCTTGGCGTTCAGCGTGAAGTGTTTGGGGCTGTAGGTTCCCGAAGCGGTGACCTGCGCGGTCCGGCCGCGCTTGTCGACGCACGTGCCCTGGAACTCGGCCCGGCCGTTCGCGACGTTGCGGGTCGGGTAGGTGCATTTGTAGTGGCGGTTGCTGGGGCCACTGAAGAACTTGTCGATGTCCTTGGGCTGGACGCACTTCTTTTCAACGCTCTTGGACGAGACGCCGTAAGAGACCTTGCTGCGGTATTCCCAGTAGCCTGGCAGGATGGTGTCCGTCGCCTGGCTGGAGGCGACGGCCGGGATGGCCAGCAGGGCGATGGCGACGATGGTGGCGGCCGGGCGGATCATCTTAGGCATGGGCTCCAGAGCGTCGGTCTTGCGGTCTTGTTCCATAATGGCGGCGCATGAATGGCGGCTGAAGCGGTCTCTCGCCGCACGCGTAGCGAGTCTGCCCAAGAGTCCGTCAAAGGGTTGACGTTTCCCCGCCGCTTCCCCTATAGACCCCACCTCTCGTGCGCGGGCCATCCCTCGCGCGCCCGAAATTCTATTGCGAAGGTTCCTAACATGTCGCGTCGCTGCGAACTCACCGGTGTCGGCCCCATGGTCGGCCACAATGTGAGCCACTCGAACATCAAGACCAAGCGCCGCTTCCTGCCGGCCCTGGCTCCCGCCACCCTGGTCTCCGACGTGCTGGGTCAGTCGTTCAAGCTGCGGATCACCAACGCCGCGCTGCGCACCCTGGACTTCAAGGGCGGCCTCGACGCCGTGATCGTCAAGCTGAAGGACGAGAACCTCTCGCCCCGCGCCCTGAAGATCAAGCGCCAGGTGAAGGCCAAGCTGGCCGAGACCGCCGCGGCCGCCTAAGCGCCCGGCATTCGCCGAAAGTTCTGAGACGGCCCGCGAGGCGACTCGCGGGCCGTTTTCTATTGCGCCAGCAGGCTCCTGTCCGCGTCCCGCACATCGGTGCAGCCGGTCAGGGCCATGGCCATCAGCATCTCCTGGCGGAGAATCGACAGCACATGGGCGACGCCGGCTTCGCCGCGCGCCGCCAGGGCATAGGCCCAGGCGCGGCCGAGGAAACAGCCCTTGGCCCCGCTGGCCAGCGCCTTGACCACGTCCAGGCCCGAGCGCACGCCGCCGTCCATCAGCACGGTCAGCTGGTCGCCCACCGCCTCGGCGACCGGCGGCAGGGCGCGGATGCCGCTCAGCACCCCGTCAAGCTGCCGGCCGCCATGGTTGGAGACGACGATGCCGTCGGCCCCGCAGCGGGCGGCCTCCTTGGCGTCCTCCGGATCGAGCACGCCCTTGATGACCAGCGGCCCCTTCCAGTGCTGGCGGATCCAGTCGAGGTCCTTCCAGGTCAGGGTCGCGTCGAAGTTCCGGGTCACCCAGGGCCAGAACTCCATCACCCCCTTGGCCTCGGGAATCGCCGGCGCAATGTTGCCGAAGGTGTGGGGACCGCCGTTCAGCATCACATCGAACAGCCAGTCGGGATGGGTGATCCCGTCCCAGGCCCGCTGCAGCCCGACGAACGGCGACTGCGCCCCGAACAGGCCGGAACGAACGTCGCGGTACCGGGCCCCCGGCACCGGCAGGTCGACAGTGAAGGCGACGACCGGACTGCCCAGTTCGGTCACCCGCTCCAGCAGGGCCTGCATGTAGCCCCGGTCCTTGATCATGTAGAGCTGGTACCAGGGCGGCGCCCCGGCATCGCGGGCCACCTCGGCGACGTCGCAGATCGACAGCGACGACAGGCACATCGGCACCCCCGCCGCCCGGGCCGCCTTCATGGCCTGCACCTCGCCGCGGCGGGCGTACATGCCGGCCATGCCGATCGGCGACAGCACCACCGGCATCGACAGGTCCTGGCCGAACAGCTGCGTCGACAGCGAGATCGACGAGACGTCCTTCAGCACCCGCTGGCGCAGGGCCAGGTCCTGGAAGTCGGCGGTGTTCCGCCGCAGGGTCTCCTCGGCGTAGGAGCCGCCGTCGATGTAGTCGAACAGCACGCCCGGGATGCGGCGTTTGGCCAGTTCCCGGTAGTCGGTGACGCAGGCTGGGGTCATTTTCGGCCGGTCCAGTCAAAGACCAGCAGCAGGGTTTTCTGCGAGGCGCTGGCGTTGTCGTCGCTGAGCAGGAGGATGCGGGTCGCGCCGGTCGGCGAGGTGACCAGGGCGACGCCCTCGATGTTGTCGCGGGTCAGCGGGGCCTGCAGGGTCAGCCGCGCCATCGGCTGCGGCTGACGGCCCTTGAGGGCGGCGGCGGCATAGACCGAGACGGTGATCCGGGCCCCCCGCACCGGGTCAAAGGCGCGATGGACGGCGACGATGCTGCCGTCCTGGAACGGCGCCAGGGCGGTGAGGCCGAACTCCAGGTCAGGGCCACCCAGCACGCTGAACGTCTGGCAGGGCGCCGACAGCCGGCACAGCCAGACCTCGCCCTCCTCGGAGCCGACCAGATAGGCGTCTGGCCCGGCGAAGGGGTATCCGGTCAGCCCCTCCATGCCCTCGTTCTCGGAGAACAGGTTGCCGGGCTTGGGCGCGGGAGCGGGCGGCCCGCCGGCGGCCGGATAGCGCCAGATGCGGTGGTCGCCCTCGAAGCTGACCAGCCGGTCGCCGTTCGGCAGGATGGCCAGGCCCTCGGCGTCGCCTTCGGCCTTGCCCTGCACGGGCTGGCCGTCGGGCCGCTTGAGCGTCCACAGCTTGGCCTCGGTCAGGCCGGAAAGCCGGGTGTCGGCCCCGAACTGCAGCCGGGCCTCGAACAGGTCGCCAAAGTCGCTGACGGCGACCATGCGGCCGTCCGGCGTCACCCTGAGGTCCGACAGGCCATGCACCCGATTAGTCACCGGATCGGTGATCGACAGCCCGCCCATGTAGGTGAACCCGCCGACATTGGTCCGCGCTGGATTCAATGCGTCGAGCGGCACGGGCGTGGCGACGATCTGGATGTCCGGCCCGGCTGGCTGCGGCGCGGGCGGCAGGGGCGGGGCCGGCGTGGCGCAGGAGGCCAGCAATGCAGCCAGCGCCGCAAAGCCCGCCAGTCGCCTCACGACAGCGCTTCCTTCACCGCCGCGAAGGTCGTCGCCTTCATCGGGGTCGGGACCACGGTCGGCAGGGCGCCGAGCAGGCCGCGCGCCTTGGCCACCCGCTTGGGCTCCTCCTCGAACAGCGACGCCAGCTGTTCGACCAGCACCCCGCCCAGCTGCTCGACATCGACGATGGTCACCGCCCGCCGGTAGTAGCGGGTGACGTCATGGCCGATGCCGATGGCCAGGAGTTCGACCGGGCTGCGGTTCTCGATCTCGCCGATCACCTGCCGCAGGTGGCGTTCCAGATAGTGGCCGCTGTTCACCGACAGGGTCGAATCGTCGACCGGCGCCCCGTCGCTGATCACCATCATGATGCGCCGCTGCTCGGGCCGCGCCATCATCCGCTGGTGGGCCCACATCAGCGCCTCGCCGTCGATATTCTCCTTGAGGAGCCCCTCGCGCATCATCAGCCCGAGGTTCTTGCGGGCCCGCCGCCAGGGGCTGTCGGCCGCCTTGTAGATGATGTGGCGCAGGTCGTTCAGGCGGCCGGGGGAGGGCGGCTTGCCGGCCTTGATCCAGTCGTCGCGGCTGATGCCGCCCTTCCAGGCCCGCGTCGTGAAGCCGAGGATCTCGACCTTGACCGCGCAACGCTCCAGCGTCCGGGCCAGAATGTCGGCGCAGACCGCCGCCACCATGATCGGCCGCCCCCGCATCGAGCCGGAATTGTCGATCAGCAGGGTGACGACCGTGTCGCGGAAGTCGGTGTCGCTTTCCTGCTTGAAGCTCAGGGGCGCGGTCGGGTCGATGATGATCCGCGGCAGGCGGGCGACGTCCAGCATCCCCTCCTCGAGGTCGAACTGCCAGGACCGGTTCTGTTGCGCCAGCAGCCGCCGCTGCAGCTTGTTGGCCAGGCGCGAGACGACGCTCGACAGGCTGGCCAGCTGCTGGTCGAGATAGGCGCGCAGCCGCGTCAGCTCCTCCGGATCGCAGAGGTCCTCGGCCGGCTCGATCTCGTCATGGGCGGTGGTGAAGATCTTGTAGGCCGGCTCGGGCCTGCCCGAGTCCTTGGGGTCCGGCCGGGCCGGTTTGGCGCCGTCGCCCATCTCCGGGGCCTCGTCGCTCATCTCGGCGTCCTGGTCGTCCTCGGTCTCGACCGCCTGTTCCTCGCCGTCGTCCTGGTCGCTGTCGGTGGTCTCGGTCTCCTGCATGGAGCTGCCTTCGGGCGACTGGCCCTCGCCATCGCCTTCGCTGTCGTCCGACTGCTCCTGCTGCTCCTCGCCCTGCTCGTCCTCCTCGCCCTCGGTCGGGTCGGCGCCCTCGTCGCCCATGTCCAGGTCGCGCAGGATCGCCCGCGTGACTTTCGCAAATGCGGCCTGGTTGTCGATGCTGCCGGCCAGCCGGTCGAGATCAGCGCCGGCCTTGGCCTCGATCTCGGCCCGGAACATGTCGACCAGCGGCCGGACTGGCTCCGGCGGCCGCTGCCCGGTCAGCCGCTCGCGGACCATCAGGCTGACGATGTCGGCCAGCGGCGCGTTGGCCCGGTCCTGGATGCGGGCCAGGCCCTTGCGTTCGACGGCCAGCTCCAGAACCGTCGTCAGGTTCTTGCGCACCCCGCCCAGGTTGTTGGAGCCGATCGCCTCGATCCGCGCCTGCTCGACGGCCTCGAACACCGCCTGGCCCTGAGGCGAGGCCGGCCGGCCTCGCGCATGGGCGACGGCGTCGTGGTGGGCCAGGCGCAGGGCCATCTGGTCGGCCAGGCCGCGGATGCGCGAGGCCTCGGCCATGGTCAGGTCGCGCGGCGGGTGCGGCAGCACCGCCCGGTTGCCCGACAGCTGCGGCCCGTCGCCCGAGAACACCACCTCCAGGTCCGGCATCTCGGCCAGCGACCGCGCGGCATGGGCCAGGGCGCGCTTGAAGGGTTCGGTCGGGCTTTCGGTCTTGCCGCTCATGCGTCCGTTTTAAACACCCGCCTGGGGCGGGGGAAAGGCCAAGGCGGCGATTTACCTTGTTTGCGAGCGAGGACTTAACCGCGCCTGGATAATCTCCGGGTCATGCAGGCGATCACCTCAGCCACCGCCGGCCTCGCGGCCGCCTCCCAGCGTCTCCAGGCGAGCGCCGAACGCACCGCGTCCTGGGGCCTGAACTCCAACGTCGACCTGGCCAAGGAAGCCGTCGAGCAGGTCAGCGCCGAGGTCGCCTTCAAGGCCAACGTGGCGGTGATCCGCTCGGCCAACGAGATGATGGGCGAGCTGCTGGATATGCTGGTCTAGAGGCTATCGAAGCGGTCAACCATTATACCCCGTTCCCGCGATGGAAGGGGTGACAGGTCCGGCAAGCCCTTGATCCGGCGTGACAATTTGGTTGATGCGAAGGCTGTGAAGGTTGGCGCCGGCGTTGACAGGGCGTAGGCGCCGGCGCGGGAAATGTTGGCCTGTTGTGACACGGCCAGGTCAACGCGCTCCGCAGTGTCCGCGAAAACGCGTGGTTCTACCAGTTTTCAAAGATGAATATGTCTAGACATATTCCGCAAGCGATTGAATCTGTGCCGGTATTTGGATGCAGAGGGGACACATTGAATTGCCGCCCACCGCCGGGGCGAGCTTGGCGCCGCCGTGTTCGGCAATTCAATGTGTCCCCGTTTCCTTCCAGCTTTCGGCCTGCGCCTCGACCACGGCGATCAGGTCGCCCATGCCGATGTTCATGTCCAGGGTGTGCAGGCCCCACAGGGGGTCGTTGTTGTTCTGGTCGCCGCCGATGCTGTCGGTGCGCGGGTCGGCCGGGTCGGCGTTGGTGGTCACCTTCAGATAGCGATGCGCCCCCTCGCTCACGCATTCGGTGGTCAAGAGGCCGGGAACCGAGACGTAGCCCGTCTCGATGGTCTTGCCCTGCACCCAGGGCTGTTTGCCGACGCCGCTCTTGGTCCGCAGGTAGCTGTGGGCCTGGGCCTTGCCGCCGCCGCCATTTCCCGCAAGGAGCGCCGCCGGGTTCACGCAGGCCGCGTGCAGGCCCGCGGCCGGCGCCCGTCCGAAGATGGTCGCCGGCACGGGCCCGAGCGTGTCGCGGAAGCTGACGTAGGAGACCAGGCAGCCGGTCTGGCCGAGCTTCGAACAGCTGGGGATGGTCCCGAACCTGCCCTTGTCGTCGACCGGCACGCTCCAGCCGATCGGCATGGTCCCGACCAGCTGCTTGCCCAGCGGCTTGCCATCGAAGTAGTCGCGCGTCAGCCGCTGGACGATGCCGGCCCCCTGGCTGTGGCCGATCAGCACGATGCCCCGGCCCTTGTTCTCATGGGCCAGGTACCAGTCGAAGGCCGCCTTCACGTCCCGGTAGGGTTGCTCGCGGTCGGCGCCGGCGTCCTGACCGCTCATGGTCCTGGCCAGCGCCGCCAGGGTGATCTGCCGGTAGAGGGGCGAGAAGGTGCGGCAGACCCCGCTGAAGCGGGCGAAATGCACGGCCGCCACCCGCGGCTCGTCGTCCGGCGTCATGTCGCTGTTGGGGGTCTTGTCCGTCGAGATGGTCGGATAGACGTAGAAGCAGTCGATGGCCGGATCGGCCGCCGGCGTGAAGGGCTCCAGGGTCGTGGAGCCATCGGCGGCGATCACCGTGGTGGTCAGGTCCTGAGTCGAGCAGGGATCGGCGCGGCCGGGCAGGCACAGCCAGGCCTTGGCGTCGCCGTAGTCGTTGGGCGCGAAGCTCGGCGGGTTCTGCGCCGCCGCGCAGCCGGCGCCGCCGGCCAGCAGGAGGGCCGCGCCGAGTGCGATGAGGTGGGCTTTCACGGTTGGGGCCTCCGGGAACCTGATTTGATCGGGATTCGCGCTACCCACTCCCGCTCATCCCGGCGAATGCCGGGACCCATTTCGTAGGGCGCCAGCGCTTCAAGGCTAACCCTGAATCCCGCATTCAGGCCAATCCCACGACATCGAGATCACGCGGATGGGTCCCGGCGTTCGCCGGGATGAGCGGTAGAGAAAAAGGGCTAGTGGCTCTTCTTCCAGGCCTTGGCCTGTTCGCCGACGATACCGACCAGGTCGCCCATCGCCACATTCATGTCGATCAGATGCAGGCCCCAGTTGGGATCGGCCTTGCCCAGGATGACCACGTCGCCGGGGATGGCGTCGGTGCGGGCGTCGGCCGGGTCGGCGTTAGTCGTCACCTTCAGATAGCTGTACTCGCCGCTGCGGACGCATTCGGTGGTCAGGAGGCCGGGCGTGGTGACGTAGGGCGTATCCACCTTCACATCCTTGGCCCAGGCCGGCGGCGCGGCGCTCGCCGTCAGCGGCCGGTTCCAGAAGTAGGACACCGGCTGACCCTTGCCGCCGCCCCCATTTCCCGCAAGGAGGGCCGCCGGGTTGACGCAGGCCGCGTGCTTGCCGGCGTCCGCCTCCGTCACCTTGCCGAAGCGGCTGGTGGCCGGCGGCGGGACGGTGTCGCGGAAGCTGACGTAGGAGACCAGGCAGCCGGTCTGGCCCTTGGCCGAACAGCTGGGGATGGAGCCGAACATGCCCCTGTCGTCGACCGGCACATTGGTCCCGATCGGCATGACCCCGACGATCAGTTTCTGCACCGGCTTGCCGTCGATCTCCTGCTTGACCAGTGCGGTGATCATGCCCGACCCCTGGCTGTGGCCGATCAGGACGACGCCGCGGCCCTTGTTCTCATGGGCCAGGTACCAGTCCCAGGCCGCCTTGACGTCGTTGTAGGCCAGGGGCCAGTCGGCGCCGGGGTTCTGGCCCAGCATGACCTGGCGCAGGGCGGTCAAGGTCACCTGCCGGTACATCGGCGCGAACGGGCGGCAGACGGAGGTGAAGCGGGCGAACTGCACGGCCACCACCCGCCGCTCCGCCTCGTCGATGACCATGTCGCTGTTGGGCGCCGGGTCGGTGGAGACGGTCGGATAGACGTAGAAGCAGTCGATCCCAGGGTCCTTGGCGGCTGTGAAGGGCACGGCCGTCGTCTTGCCGTCGGTCGCCACCGAGGTCGTCGCCTGGTCGACCGTGCAGGCGTCGCTGGCCCGGCCGGGCAGGCACAGCCAGGTCTCGGGTTTCGAATAGTCGTTGGCGGCGGGCGGGGTCTGGGCGGCGGCGAGGCCGGAAAGCCCAAGGCTGGCGAACATCGCCAGGGCTGTGATCTGGAACTTCATGAGCGCCTCCCGCCGTACCGGTTTTTCTGTTGGCGCTAGAATGCCGAGGCCTGCTGGTTGAGCCAATAGAGAATCCCGAACGTCGCCCCGCCGAGCGCCAGCCCGGCCAGCAGCCGCCACAGCGGCGCCATGACCGGCGCTTCCACGCCCTCGGCCACCACGCCCTTGCCGGTGATCATCGGGCCGATCAGGTTCTTCCGCCGTGCCGCGTAGAAGCCGATGGCGACCAGGTGCAGCACGATCAGGCCGAGCAGGACGTTGAACAGAATCTCATGCCAGCCGGCGATGGCCAGGCCGGTGTCGTAGTCGACGTACTTGGTCAGGGGGCCGCCCTCGAAGTCCTCGTTGATGGCGAACAGGCCGAGGGTCACCTGGCCAATCAGCACCAGCAGCATGGCCGCCACGCTCCAGCCGCCGAGCGGATTGTGCCCCGGCGCCCCGGCCGCGCCGCCTTTCAGGTAGGCGGCGATGCCGGCCGGCCCTTTCAGGAACCCGGCGAACCTGGCCGTCGAACTGCCGGCGATCCCCCACCACAGCCGGAACACCAGCAGGCCGGCGATGGCGAAGCCGCTGAGTTTGTGCCAGTCGAGGTGGTCGTAGTGGGTCCACCAGGAGAAGGCGACCAGGGCCGCCAGCAGCCAGTGGAACAGGCGGGTGGGCAGGTCCCAGATCAGGGTCGGCATCGGCTCATCCTCCCACGCGTAGCGGGGGAGGGGGACCGCGAAGCGGTGGAGGGGGCGAGGGCCGTGCGCCGCCCTTGCCGTCCGGTCCGCGAAAGCCCTGCCAACACCCGCACTCCGTCCCTCGCCCCCTCCCCCGTAAACGGGGGAGGATGTAAGTCTGCCTACTTCGATTGGAACTTGTCGTGACAGCCCTTGCAGGTCCCGCGGATGGCCATGAATTCGGCCTGCACCTTGTCGGCGTCGCCGGTCTGGGCGGCGGCGTTCAGCTTGGCGGCCTGGGCGGCGAAGGCGCCGGCCGCCGCCTTGAAGCCGGCCTGGTCGGTCCAGACCTCCGCCTTGGCCTTGGTCTTCTCGCCGCTGGAGGGGCCGCTGCCGGCCGGGAACCAGGTCGGAACCTTGGGGGCCAGGCCGTTGATGGCGGCGGCGTATTGCTTGAGCTTGGCCGGGTCCTTGTCGCCGCTGAGGGTGTCGTACAGGCCTTTCATACTGCCGCCGATCTGCTTCATGTTCGCCTGCCGCTCCTTGATCTGCGAGGCGGCGTCGTAGGCGAAGGCCGCCCCCGCCGTCAGGGCGATGGCGAGACCGGCGATAAGGGCGCGTTTCATAGGGGAGCTCCGACTGGCGTTGGACGAAGACTAGCCGCGATTTTGCGGCGCTGGGAAGGCCGCTTCTGATCGGCCCTTGACCCGGCCCCAGGGTCCGCCCCGACTGTTGCGGCGGTCTTCCAACCCGCGAGGTGAGTCGTGAGCGCTCCAAACCGATACTTCAGCCCCGCCGAGGCCGCGCTGCGGCTCGGCGTCTCCGCCAAGGCCCTGCGCCTCTATGAGCAGCGCGGCCTGGTCGTCCCGGGCCGCACCGAAGCCGGCTGGCGCGCCTATGGCCCCGAGCAGATGGTCCGGGCCGGCGAGATCGCCTCCTTGCGCGCCCTCGGCTTCAGCCTGGCCCAGGTGGCCCGGGTGCTGAGCGGCCAGGCAGACGGCCTGGAGCCGGCGCTGGCGACGCATCAGGCGGCCTTGGAGAGCCGCCTGCGCGATGTCGCCGGCATGGTCGAGCAGGTCCGCGACCTCCGCGCCGAACTGGCCCAGGGCCACACCCCCAGCCTCGCCGACCTGACCCGCCTGGCCCGGCCGGCCGGCGAGATCGCCGCCGCCTTCGACCTGCCCTGGCCCTGGGGCGGCGAGCGCTTCGAACTGCGGGGCCTGAAACCCCTGACCTGGATCATCGGCCCGCTCGGCAGCGGCAAGACGCGCCTGGCCATGCGCCTGGCCGAGGAACTGCCGGGCGCTGTCTTCCTTGGCCTCGACCGCACGGCCGCTCCGACCCCTCGCACCGACGAGGCCCTGGCCTGGCTGGTCGAGGAAGGCGCCGCCCCCTCGGATGCTCTCGTCGCCCTGTTGGCCTTCCTGACCGCCGACGACCCGGGCGCCCTGGTCATCGACCTCATCGAACAGGGCCTCGACCACGCCACCCAGGAGGCGCTCGCCGCCTGGCTGCGCCACCGCGCGCCGGCCTGCGCGGTTCTGGCGATGACCCGCTCCAGCGCCATGCTCGACCTCGCCGCCGTCGGACCGGATGAAGCCCTCATCCTCTGCCCCGCCAACCACGCGCCCCCGATACTGGTCGCGCCGCACCCTGGCGCCCCCGGTTACGAGGCCCTGGCCAGCTGCCTCGCCTCGCCGGAGGTTCGCGCTCGGACGGAGGGGGTGATCGCCTTCCGTCCCGACGCCGCCTGAGCCCACCCCAAAGTCCGATCACCCCGACGCAAGTCGGGGCCCAGCTGACAAGCTGTTGAAGGTTCGGCTCTGACTAGCGCCAGCCCTGTAACGCAGGTGGACACTGGGCCCCGACTTTCGTCGGGGTGATCGGAAGGGGGAGGGGTGCGCCATTACTCCGCCGCGACCAGCGCCTCGGCTTGGTGCAGGTCGACGCTGACCAGCTGCGAAATCCCACGCTCGGGCATGGTCACCCCGAACAGGCGGTCCATCCGGCTCATGGTCACGGCGTTGTGGGTGATGGCGATGAAGCGGGTCTGGGTCCGCTGGCGCATCTCGTTGAGCATGTTGCAGTAGCGGTCGACGTTGGCGTCATCGAGCGGCGCGTCGACCTCGTCGAGCACGCAGATCGGGGCCGGGTTGGCCAGGAAGACGCCGAAGATCAGGGCCGAGGCCGTCAGGGCCTGCTCGCCGCCGCTCATCAGGCTCATGGTCGACAGCCGCTTGCCGGGCGGGCAGGCGTAGATCTCCAGGCCGGCTTCGAGCGGATCGTCGCTCTCGATCAGCCGCAGCTCGGCCTCGCCGCCGCCGAACAGGGCCTGGAAGAGGGTCTTGAAGTGGCCGTTGATGACCTCGAAGGCGGCCAGCAGGCGGGTGCGGCCCTCGGCGTTCAGCTCCTCAATGCCGGCCCGCAGCTTGGCGATCGCGCCGGTCAGGTCGGCCCGCTCGGTCTTCATGGTCTGCAGCCGGCCGGACTGTTCGCCGGCCTCTTCCTCGGCCCGCAGGTTGACGGCGCCGATGGCCTCGCGCTCGCGCTCCAGGGAGAACAGGTGGGCCTCGATGCCCTCGGCGTCCTTGGGGACGGCGACGGCCTCCTCGGCGATGCGGCGGCCCAGTTCCTCGGGCTCCATCTTGGCGGCTTCGCGGATGTTGCCGGCGATCTCGCCGAAGCGGTCGCGGGCGGCGTCCAGCCGGGCGGTCAGGGTGGCGCGGGCCTCGCGGGCCTCGCTGGCGGCGGCCTCGGCGGCGCGCAGGGCCCGTTCGGCGGCGGCGCGGTTGGTCTCGGCCTGGTCGAGGGCGTCGCTGGCCTTGTCGCGGCGGGCCTCGGCGACGCCGAACTCGTCCATCAGCCTGGCGCGGCGTTCCTCGATCAGGCTGGGGGCGTCCTTGGCCTGGGCCATGGCGGCCTGGGCCTTGAGGCGGTCCTGGTCCAGCGCCTCGATGCGTTTGGCGGCGGCGGCTGAGCGGCGGGTCCAGTCCTCCAGGTCGCGGGTCAGGCCTTCCAGCCGGCGAGCCCGGCCGTCGCGTTCGCGGCGTTCGGCGTCCAGCGCCGAGCGGGCCAGCGCAGCGGCCTCGCGGGCGGCGCTCGCGCCCTGGCGGGCGGCCTCCAGCATCGGCGACAGGCTGTCGCCGCCGTCGCCGTCGATGCCGGCCTCGGCGGTCTCGAAGCCGGCCTGGGCCTCGACCCGTTCGGCTTCGAAGCGGGCGATGGTCTCGTCCAGCGACTGGGCGCGGGCGTCGCGGCGGGTGGCTTCGCGGTCGAGCCGTTCGACGGTGTCGCGGGCGGCCGCAAGCGTGCGCTCGATCTCGCGCGGCGCAGCGCGGACGGTCCCGAGGTGGGCCTCGGCGGCCTTGAAGGCGGCCTGGGTGTCCTTGGCGGTGGTCAGCGCCGCCTCGTGCAGCGGGGTCAGCCGCTCGATCTCGGCCTCGGCCTCGGCCAGGCGGTTGCGCTGTTCCAGGCGGATGGCGGCCGGCTTGGGGGCGTCGGCCTTGGAGACGAAGCCGTCCCAGCGCCACAGGTCGCCTTCCTTGCTGACCAGCCGGCAGCCCGGCTCCAGCGCGCCCTGCAGCTTGGGCCCATCGGCGCGGGTGACCAGGGCCGTGAAGGCCAGGCGCGTCGCCAGTTCCTTCGGCGCGTCGACCAGCGGCGCCAGCGGTTCGGCCCCCGCCGGCCAGGTCGGCGCCGCCATGTCGCGCTCGCCCCAGTAGGCGGCGGCGCGGGCGTCGAGCGCCGCGTCCAGGTCCTCGCCCAGGGCGGCGGCCAGGGCGGCTTCATAGCCCTTGCCCGGCTTCACCGAATCCAGGGCCGGGGCGTAGGAGCTCTTGGCCGGCCGGGCCGACAGCTGGGCCAGGCCCCGGGCCTCGGTCTTCAGCCGGCCCAGCTGGTCCTCCAGCTTGCGCATCTCGTCGCGGGCCGCCTGTTCGGCGCGGGCGGCGTCGCCGCGGGCGTTTTCGGCGGCCTCGACGGCGGCGCGGGCCTTCGCCAACTCCGCCTCGGCCTCCGCCAGTTTGGCCTTGGCGGCGGCGGCTTCCGGGTCGTTGGCCGGGCCGATGGCGGCCCGTTCGGTCTTGGCCTGCTCCAGCGCCCGCACCGTGCGGTTCAGCCGCGAGCGGGCGTCGTCCAGCCGGGCCTCGGCGGCGCGGCGGCGGGCCTCGTCGGCGGCGACGCTGGCGGCCAGCCGCTCGACCTCGCCGTCGGCCTTGGCGCGGGCCTCCTCGGCGGCTTTCGCCTCGGCTTCCAGTTCCGGCATCCGCGACGGGGCGGCGGCGATCTCGGCCTCGACGGCGGCGATGTCGGCGGCCAGCCGTTCCAGGGCGCTGGCGGCGTCCTCGACGATGTGGGCCTCGCGGGCGCTGTCGGCGTCGATGCGGGCGATCTCGGCGGTCAGGCGGGCGACCTCGGCCTGCGCCCCCTCGGCCTCGCGTTCGACCCGGTCGCGCTCGATGGCGAGGCGGCCGAGGATGGCGGCGGCGACCGTCGCCTCCTCGCGCAACGGCTTGATGGCCTCGTCGGCGGCGACGGCGGCGGTGTTGGCGGCGGCGGCCTCGCGGGCGGTGTTTTCGACCAGGGCCCCGGCCGTCTGGGTCTCGCCCTCGACCCGCTGCAGGGTGTCGCGCGCCTCACTCCAGCGGCTGTAGAGCACCGCCGACTGCAGGGCGCGGATCTCGGCCGACAGCCGCCTGTACTTCTCCGCCGCCCGCGCCTCGCGTTTCAGCCGGCCAAGGTTGCTGTCCAGCTCGCGGATGATGTCGTCGAGGCGGTTGAGGTTGGCCTCCGCCGCCTTCAGGCGCAGTTCCGCCTCATGGCGACGGGTGTGCAGCCCCGACACCCCGCCGGCCTCTTCCAGGATGCGGCGGCGGTTCTGCGGCTTGGCGGCGATCAGCTCGCTGATCTGACCCTGGCGCACCAGGGCCGGGCTGTTGGCCCCGGTCGAGGCGTCGGCGAACAGCAGCTGCACATCGCGGGCCCGCACCTCGCGGCCATTGATGCGATAGGTCGAGCCCTCGCCCCGGTCGATGCGGCGAACCACCTCGATGACCGGGTGCTGGTTGAACTGGGCGGGCGCGGTCAGGTCGCTGTTGTCGATGGTCAGGGCGACTTCGGCATGGCTGCGCTGGGGCCGCGCCCCGGCCCCGTTGAAGATGACATCGTCCATGCCGCCGGCCCGCATGGCCTTGGCGGAATTGGCCCCCATCACCCAGCGCAGGGCTTCCAGCAGGTTGGACTTGCCGCAGCCGTTGGGCCCGACCACGCCCGTGAGTCCAGGCTCGATCCGAAACTCTGTCGGCTCGACGAAGGACTTGAAGCCCGTAAGGCGGAGCTTCTGGAACTGCACGGTCGGACCCTACGGACTCCCTTACTTGCCGCCGGCGGCGGCGTAGGCCTTGTCGATCTCGGCCAGCGGCAGTTCGCTTTCGAACTTCTGGTCGCCGATGAAGAAGGTCGGGGTGGCCTGAACCTCCTTGGCCTTCGATTCCGACAGGCGCTTGTCGAGGGCGACCAGGGCCTTCTCGTCGCTGATGCAAGCGCGCACGGCGTCTTCGTTCAGCCCGGCCTGGGCGCCGACGTTGAACAGCACGGCGCGCGGATCGCCGCCCTGGCCCAGGGCCTCCATCTGGCTGTGGAACAGGGCGTCGATGACGCCGAAGTACTTGTCCTTGCCGGCGCAGCGGCCCAGCAGGTCGCCGGCGGCGGTGTAGCTGTCGCTGGGGTTCAGCTTGAAGGCCCGGAAGGTGTAGTGGATCTTGCCGGTGTCGACGTACTTCTTCTTGAACTCGGGCCAGACGTCCCTGTTCCAGTTGGCGCAGTGGCTGCAGCTCAGCGAGCCGTACTCGATCATCTTCACCTTGGCCGCCGGATCGCCCAGCGTCATGTCGCCATCGACGGCGCCGCCGGCGCCCTTGTTGCCGCAGGCGGCCATCGCCAGGGCGGCGACAGCGAGAGTGGCGCCGAGGACGGCGCGACGGTTGAACAGGCCCATGGGCTTTCAAGCTCCCCGAAATGCAGTGGATCAGTAGAACGCGATTCTGCAGAGCGTACGAAGGCGGCAATTGAGAGGCGCGATGCGGCAGCCAGTCGCAAGAGTCAACGCTCCCGCAGCACCTCGCGGCCGAGACGCAACAGCGCAGCCTTCAAAGGACCCTCCGGCGCCTCCGAAAGCCCCTCCGCCAGTTGCGCTTCCGTGGCGGCGTCCAGCGGGCCTTTCGGCCGCTTGCGGGCCTGCTGCTTGGCGCCCGGTTGCGGCTTCACCGGCCCCTGGACGATGCGCAGTTTCGAGACCGACGGATCGCCCAGCACCATGCCGACGCGGGACAGGATGTCGGGGGCCTGGTGCTGCACGATGGCGGCGGCCGGGCCGGCGACGCGGATTTCCAGGATCGAGGGCTGGCCGGCCCGGCCCTTGACCACCCGCACCGGCTCGGTGTGGCGGGCCAGGGTCTCGCCGACGATCTCGCGCCAGCGGGAGGTCAGCCCGGCGCTGCCCTTGCCGAAGCGTTCGTCCAGCGCCTTGATCAGCGGCGCCAGCGACCGGCCGGCCGGCGGCGGCGGCCGGCGCATCGGCTTGGTGCGCCGCCGCGCCAGGATCTGGGCGGTTTCTTCAGGCGTCGGGAGGGGACGGCGGGGCGGCATGGGAAATCTATAGCTCTCCCTCCCCTTCATGGGGAGGGTGTCACGCGCAGCGTGACGGGTGGGGAAGTCGGATGCCGCGCGCTCTGTCACGCGATTACCCCACCCTGGCGGCTTCGCCGCCTGTCCCTCCCCATAAAGGGGAGGGAGGCGATCAGGGCTAGTGCGCCGGCGCCGGTTCGCCGGTCGGCTTGCCTTGGGTGAACTCGGTCTCGATGATCACCTCGACCTCGTCGCTGACCCCCATCTTGGTCCCCGGGGCCGGGATGCCGTAGCTGACCCCGAAGTCGGACCGCTTGAAGCTGGTCGTCGCCGAGAAGCCGACCCGGGCGCCGTCCACAGCGTTGGGCTTGTAGCCGCCGTTGAACTTCGCCTTCAGAACCACCGGCCTGGTCACGCCCTTCAGGGTGAAGTCGCCGGTGATGTCGGCGGTGTCGGGTCCGGTCTTGGTCACCTTCGTCGACTTGAAGGTGATCTTCGGATGCGCCCCGCCGTCCAGCCATTCCGGCCCGGCCAGCGTCTTGTCGAAACCCGGCCAGACCCGGACGTTGGTGTCCAGAGAGGCGGTGTCGATGTCGGCGATGACGGAAGAGGCCTCGGGGCTCTTGGGGTCCAGCACGAGACTGGCCTCGACCTTGCGGAACTGGCCGGTGAACTTCGACATGCCGATGTGGTCGACGCGGAAGATGATGGTCGTGTGGTCGGGGTCGATCCTGTAGGTCCCGGGCAGCAGGTCCGGCACGGTGAAGGCGGCCGGCGCGGCTTCGGCTTTGGGAGCCTCGGCGGGCTTTGGGGCCGGCTGGCAGGCGGCCAGCAGGATCAGGACGGGCAGGGCGATCAGGGTGGCGCGCATGTCTGGACTTCCTTGGTTGGTCGGTCTTCGACACTGAGGACGCGGCGGGCAAGCCGGTTCCGACACCGCCCCTCGAAAAAACCGCCTCGCGTGCTAGTCACCCCTCGTGGACACCCCCGACCTGCGCGCCCGCCTCCTGGCCTGGTATGACGACAACGCCCGCCACCTGCCCTGGCGCGTCGGCCCGCGCGACCATGCCGCCGGGGTCCGCGCCGACCCCTACCGGGTATGGCTGTCGGAGGTGATGCTGCAGCAGACCACCGTGCCGCATGCGACGCCGTATTTCCTCAGCTTCACCCGCCGTTGGCCCACGGTCTCCGACCTGGCGGCGGTGGAGGACGGCGATCTGATGGCTGCCTGGGCCGGCCTTGGCTACTACGCCCGGGCCCGCAACCTGCTGGCCTGCGCCCGCGCCGTGGCCCAGGACCACGGCGGCGTCTTTCCCGATACCGAAGAGGGCCTGCGCGCCCTGCCAGGCGTCGGCGCCTACACGGCGGCGGCCGTCGCGGCCATCGCCTTCGACCGCGCCGCCAACGTCGTCGACGGCAATGTCGAGCGGGTGATGAGCCGCCTGTTCGCCGTCGAGGAACCCCTGCCGGACAGCAAGCCGCGCCTCAAGGCCCTGGCCGGTGATCTCATCGACGCCCACCGCCCCGGTGACTGGGCCCAGGCGCTGATGGATCTCGGCGCCACCGTCTGCAAGCCCAAGTCGCCGCTCTGCGACCGCTGCCCGGTGTCGATGCACTGCGCGGCCTATGCCCGGGGCGACCAGGAGAGCTTTCCCCGCAAGACGAAAAAGGCGGCGAGGCCGAGGCGGTACGGCGTCGCCTATGTGCTCACGCGCGGTGACGACGTCGCCCTGGTCCGCCGCCCCGACAAGGGCCTGCTCGGCGGCATGCTCGGCCTGCCGACCAGCGACTGGACCCCGGCTCCGCCCGAGGCATTACAGGGCGCTCCGGCCGCCGCCGCCTGGCGCGACATGGGCGAGATCGAGCACGTCTTCACCCACTTCTCGCTGACCTTGCGGGTGCTGCGCGCCGACGGTGATGCCGATGGCGTCGCCTGGACGCCGCGCGAAGGTCTCGGCGCCCTGCCCAGCGTCTTCCTGAAGGCGGCGCGGCTGGCGCTGGCTTAAGCCGCCATCCCCGCCCGCACCTTGCTGCGCAGCACGTCGATAGGCGCCAGGCCGGCGTCGGTCTTGAAGCGCCAGTAGGTCCAGCCGTTGCAGGCGGGGGCGTTCTCCATCATCGCGCCCATCTTGTGGATCGAACCGGTCAGGTCGCCGACCGCCAGGCTGCCGTCGGCCCGCACCCGCGCCGCCTTCAAGCCCTTGGGGCACCACAGCTCGTCACCGGGTTGCAGCAGGCCGGCCTCGACCAGCTGGCCGAACGGCACGCGGGGCTCCGACCGCCGGCTGCCCATGACTTCCAGGTCCTGCGGCGCCACCGGCTGCACCTTGGCGATGCGCTCCTTGGCGACGGCGATGTACTCGGCCTCGCGCTCGATGCCGATGAACCGCCGGCCCAGCCGCTTGGCCGCCGCCCCGGTCGAGCCGCTGCCAAAGAAGGGATCGAGGATCAGGTCGCCCGGCTTGCTGGTCGCCAGCAGCACCCGGTGCAGCAGGGCTTCGGGCTTCTGGGTCGGGTGGGCCTTGGTGCCGTCGGCCTTCTTGACCCGCTCGTCGCCGGTGCACAGCGGCAGGGTCCAGTCGGACCGCATCTGGGTGTCGTCGTTGAACACCTTCAGGGCGTCGTAGTTGAAGGTATACCGCTTGCCGCCCTTGGATTTCGACGCCCAGATCAGCGTCTCATGGGCGTTGGTGAACCGGGTGCCCTTGAAGTTCGGCATCGGGTTGGATTTGCGCCAGACCACGTCGTTGAGGATCCAGAATCCCAGGTCCTGCAGCGCCACCCCGACGCGGAAGATGTTGTGATAGCTGCCGATCACCCACAGGGCGCCGTCGTCCTTGAGGACGCGCTGGCACTCCTTCATCCATTCGCGGGTGAACTTGTCGTAGGCGGCGAAGCTTTCGAACTGGTCCCAGTGGTCGTCGACCGCGTCGACCTTGCTATTGTCGGGACGCAGCAGGTCGCCGCCGAGCTGCAGATTGTAGGGCGGGTCGGCAAAGACCAGGTCGACGGAGCGGTCGGGCAGGGCCCGCAGCTGTTCGATGCAGTCGCCGTGAAGGATGGTCTCGGACCCGAACGCCATAGGATACCCCGACAGGAAAGTGAGTCCGGGCATTCTCAAGGGTCATGGTGAAGGGCGCGTTAGGGGACGTGGTTAGCAAGAGGTTACCGGCTACAGGGCGCTGCGGATGTCGGTCTTGCTGAAGTCGTCGCCGATGAAGAGCAGCGGGGCAGCGTGTTTGCGGGCCAACGCATAAGCGAAGCTGTCGCCGAAATTCAGCTTTGCAGGCGCGCCGAACCCTCGCCCGAACCGGATGCGCGCCTCCAGCGCCATCTGGGCCAGGGCGAGGTCTGTCGCTTCTACCTTGATGCCGACATCGGTCAGGAATTCGTCCAGCATGGCGCGGGCTGCCGAGGCGTTCGGATGTCTGCCTGCCAGGACGGTTCCTGCTTCAACATAGTTCGGAGCTGAAAGGCGGTAGTCTCTGTCCGTCTCCGCGTTTATGCGGTCTGCCAACGCTTGCGCGGAAGGTTCCTTAAGCAGGATGGCGACGATGGCCGAACTGTCGATGACCAGCACTAGTCCTCGTCCCCAGACGCCCAGTCCCATTCTTCCTTGGTCACTGGCCTGCGATCGAATTCAGGCGCCACCCGCTCGGCGAACGCCATGATCCGGTCCGCGAGATTCGTCTCGCGCAGGGTGCGCTGGCGGGCCAACCGCTCCCGCAAGGCGACGGTGACGGCCTCGGTCATGCTTTCACCAGTCAGTCGGGACAGTTCGCGCGCCAGCTGATCGGCTTCGGCAGTCTTGATACTCAGCGCCATGGGATGAGCTTTCTAGATCGGATTTCTAGATAGCATGTCCGCCGGTCTGATTGAAGGGCTCGACTCTCCCAACGGAAAGGCTTGGATGCTGTCCCAGAGCGCCTCCGCCAGAGAGGCCCCGGAGACGCCATGCCCGCCCTCGACCACCTCTACCAATCCCGCCTCAGCCCCTTCTACCAGGACCACCACCGCGCCTGGGGCGACACCCTGCGCAAATGGGTCGCCAAGGAGATCATGCCCTTCGCCGACCAGTGGGACGAGGCCGGTGAATTCCCCCGCGAGCTCTACAAAAAGGCCTCGGAGATCGGCCTGCTGCGCCTCGGCTGGCCTGAAGAGTACGGCGGCATCCCCACCGACCCCTTCATGTCCATCGTCACCTCGACCGAGATGGCCCGCCACGGGGCCGGCGGCATCAACGCCAGCTTGATGAGCCACGGCATCGGCCTGCCGCCGATCCGCCATCTCGGGAGTCAGGAGATGAAGGACCGCATCATTCCGCAGGTCCTGTCGGGGATGAAGATCAGCGCCCTGGCCATCACCGAACCGACCGGCGGCTCCGACGTCGCCAACCTCAAGACCACGGCCCGGCGCGAGGGCGACGAGTATGTCGTCAACGGCTCCAAGATGTTCATCACCTCGGGCATGCGGGCCGACTACTACACCGTCGCGGTGCGCACCGGCGGGGAGGGGGCCGGCGGCGTCTCCCTGCTGCTGATCGAGCGCGACCGGCCGGGCTTCACCCGCACGCCCTTGAAGAAGCAGGGCTGGTGGGCGTCCGACACCGCCGCCCTCTATTTCGACGACGTCCGGGTGCCGGTCGAGAACCTGATCGGGGCCGAGAACCAGGGCTTCGCGGGGATCATGAACAACTTCAACTCCGAACGGATCGGCATGACCGCCGGCGCCGTCGGCTTCTCCAAGGTCTGCCTCGAAGATGCTTTGGCATGGGCCCAGGAGCGCAAGACCTTCGGCAAACGGCTCGCCGACCACCAGGTCATCCGCCACAAGCTGGCCGACATGTACAAGCGCATCAACGCCACCCAGTCCTGGCTGGAGACCCTGGCCTGGCGGGTGCAGCAGGGCGAAAAACCGATCGCCGAGATCGCCCTGCTCAAGGTCCAGGCCACCGAGACCATGGAATACTGCGCCCGTGAGGCCATGCAGGTGATGGGCGGGTCTGGTTACATGCGGGGCGGCCGGGTCGAGCGCATCTACCGCGAGGTGCGGGTCTATGCGATCGGCGGCGGCTCGGAGGAGATCATGCGCGATCTGGCGGCGCGGCAGATGGGGATCTGAGTGGCGGGATGAGTTGCAGGTCCTCCTCCGGCGCGCAGCGGCGGGGGAGGGGGACCGCCGGCCCGACTTAGGGCCGGTGGTGGAGGGGGCCGCGCCGGCTTGTCAGGATGAAACGCGTTCTGAAGCAGTCGTTGACGACGGCGTTCAGGATCAGCCCGCAACCGCCGGCGCTGCCCCCTCCACCACGACCTTCGGTCGCGGTCCCCCTCCCCCGTGGGCTACGCCCCCGGAGGAGGAACTTCGAGAGGCAACTCCGGAACCAGAGGCGGCAAGCCGCACACCTCCCGAACGGCGCCCCAGCTCAGGCGGTGCTGCGGACACGGCCCCAGGGTCCGCAACGCCTCGAAGTGGCTCTTGGCGCTGTAGCCCTTGTGGCTCGCGAACCCATACCCCGGGTGTTCCGCGTCCAGCGCCACCATCACCCGGTCGCGCGCCACCTTGGCCAGGATCGAGGCCGCCGCGATCGAGGCGCTGATCCCGTCGCCGCCGACCACCGTCTTCACCTCGCAGGGCAGATTGAACCGGTAGTTGCCGTCGACCAGCGCGTACACGGGCGTCACCGACAGCCCCTCGACCGCCCGGCGCATCGCCAGGCCGGCCGCGTGCAGGATGTTGAGCTGCGCGATCTCCTCGACGCTCGCGAACCCGACGGCGAACGCCACCGCCCGCAGCTTGATCTCGAACTCCAGTTCTTCCCGCTGCCTGTGGGTCAGCTTCTTGGAATCGTTAAGCCCCTTGGGCAGCCGTTTCCGCGGATCGAAGATCACCGCCCCGGCGCTGACCGGCCCGGCCAGCGGCCCGCGCCCGGCCTCGTCCACCCCGCAGACAGGGGCGGGACAGGCGCGTTCGAGCAGAAGGTCAGGCTTTCTGGCCATGGCTGAGGTGTCGGCACTCTTCGTGGCGGAAACAGGTCGTCTCGTGGTCGTTGACCATTCCGACAGCCTGCATGAAGGCGTAGACGATCACCGGCCCGGTAAACTTGAAACCCCTGGCCTTCAAGGCCTTGGCCATGGCCTCGGCCTGCGGCGTCTTGACCGGCGCCTGCCGGAACGAGGTCCATTCGTTCTGGATCGGCGCCCCGTCCACGAAGTCCCACAGGAAGGCGCTGAAGTCCTCGCCCCGCTCGCGCATGTCCAGCCATAGCCGCGCGCCGTTGATGGCCATGTCGATCTTGGCGTTGGAGCGCACGATGCCGGCGTCGGCCATCAGCCGCGCCCGGTCGGCGTCGCCATAGCGGGCCACCTTCTCCGGGTCGAAGCCGTCGAAGGCCAGTCGGAAGGCGTCGCGCTTCTTGAGGATGGTGATCCACGACAGCCCGGCCTGGAACCCGTCCAACACCAGCTTTTCCCACAGCGCCCGGGGGTCGTACTCCGGCACGCCCCACTCGGTGTCGTGGTAGTCGATGTAGATCTGGTCCTTCACGCCGGGCCAGGGGCAGCGAATCAAACCGTCGGTCATGCCGATGTTGCTAGCATGTTCCGGCAGCTTGCGGCGCCAGAGCGCGTTCCGATAAGTGGGAACCGGTTGTCGGACCAAACGCGCGACAACGAAAAAGCTAGAGCCAGCGATTTGATTCCATCAAATCGTTGGCTCTAGAAGGCCACCGTCGCCGAGGCGAACAGGCGGCCGTCGTAGTTGACGCCCCGCTCATGACTGTCGGTGTCGTGCCAGCGCAGGTCCAGCGCCAGCCGCTTGCTGGCCTTCCAGGTCACCCCGGCGTTCCAGGCGCGGTAGTCGGCGCCGCCGTCCTGCTCGCGCAGTCCGTAGGCGGCGGAAACCTTCCAGTCCTTGGCCAGCTTGCGGCTGGCCTGGGCCTCGACCCACCAGGCGGCCTCGGTGGCGGCGTAGTTGTCGGGGCTGTACTCGACCCGCAGGCGCAGGTCGGTTCCGGCCACCGGCATCGCGGCGTCGGCCCGCAGCTCCAGCCATTCGCTCTGCGCGCCCTCGGCCGTGCCGGGCATGGTCTTGAGCATGGCCCGCACATCGAACTTCGCGTCGCCGGCCTTGTATCTGGCCCCGACGTAGGCGTGCCATTCGGAGTCGCCGCCCTGGGAGGTGTCGGCGCTGCTGCCCCAGACCCCGACATAGACCGGCTTGAAGTCGTAGGCCGCATCGACCTGCACGACCGGATCGCCGGCGCTCTTGCCCGTGCCCTTGGAGATATACTCGCTGGCCAGGGTCGCCTTGACCGCCCACGGATCGTCCGCCGCCATCACGGTGCAGGGCAGGGCGGCGAGCAGCAGGCTCGCGCCGGCGCAGGTCGTCAGGGTCCGGATCATCCGGGGGCGGATAAACGGACTCCGCGAAGGATTTGTGACAATCCCTCCGTGGACGGTCAGATGATCTTGAACAGCCGCAGCCCCTGGTAGACGCAGAGGAACAGCACCAGGAAGCCGACCAGCCAGGTAAAGATCTTCACCGGGATCAGCTTGACCACCCAGCCGGCCAGCGGCGCGGCCAGCACCCCGCCGACCACCAGGCCGGCCACGGCGGCGGCATGCTGCATCAGCCCGCCGGTGTTCTGCCACTGGCCGGTCAGCAGGGCCCAGACGAAGGTCGCCGAGATGGCGACGGTGACGAAGAACTCGGCGGTGTTGACCGTGCCGATCGAATAGCGCGGCTCGGTGCCGGTGCCGACCAGGGCGCTGGTCACCGTCGGGCCCCAGCCGCCGCCGCCGGTGGCGTCGCAGAAGCCGCCGACCAGGCCCAGCGGCGCGATCAGCTTGGGCGAGGTCGGGGTCTTGCTCGGACCCTTCCAGGCCCGCCACAGGATGACCAGACCCATGATCCCCAGGTAGGCGACGATGAAGGGTTTGATGGTGTTGCCATCGACGCTGGTCAGCACGAAGGCGCCCAGCACGCCGCCGATGATGCCGGCGACGGTCAGCGGGATGAACATCTTCCAGTTGACGTTGCGGTGGGCCACATGGCTGACGGCCGAGGTGGCGGTGGTGAACACCTCCGCCGCATGCACCGAGGCCGAAGCCGCGGCCGGCGGCACGCCGAAGGCCAGCAGCACGGTCGAGCTGACGACGCCATAGGCCATGCCCAAGGCGCCATCGACGATCTGGGCGCCGAAGCCCACGAGGCAGAACAGCAGGAAGTCTTCCATGGGCGCTCCAAAGCTAGCGTCGCACTACCGTCTCAAAGCCGATCTACTGAATAGGAATAAATCTATCGCCCCCGATAGAGGCTCTTCACCGCTTGGGGAACGCCGCTCCAGGGCTTAAGTTACGAGGCCATGGCTCAAGACCACACTCTCCTCCGCCCCTGGCGTCACATCGATCGTCGCAAGTCCCGCCAGATCATGGTCGGCAAGGTGCGGGTCGGGGGTGACGCGCCGATTGCCGTGCAGTCGATGACCAACACCCTGACGGCCGACGCCCAGGCGACCATCGACCAGGTCCGGGCGCTGGAGGAGGCCGGGGCCGACATCGTCCGGGTCAGCTGCCCCGATGTCGAATCCACCGCCGCCCTGTCGCAGATCGTCCGCGCCTCGACCGTGCCGATCGTCGCCGACATCCACTTCCACTACAAACGCGGCATCGAGGCCGCCAAGGCCGGCGCCGCCTGCCTGCGCATCAACCCGGGCAACATCGGCAACGCCGACCGCGTCCGCGAGGTCATCCAGGCCGCCCGTGACCATGGCTGCTCGATGCGCATCGGCGTCAACGCCGGCTCGCTGGAACGCGACCTGCTGGAAAAGTACGGCGAGCCCTGTCCCGACGCCATGGTCGAGAGCGCCCTCAGCCACGCCCGCATCCTGCAGGACCACGACTTCCACGACTTCAAGATTTCGGTGAAGGCCAGCGACATCTTCATGACCGTCGCCGCCTACCAGCAGCTCAGTGAAGCCATCGACTGCCCGCTGCATCTGGGCATCACTGAGGCCGGCGCCCTGCGCACCGGCACCGTCAAGTCCTCGATCGGCATCGGCAACCTGCTGTGGGCCGGCATCGGCGATACGATACGTGTCAGCCTGGCCGCCGATCCGGTCGAGGAGATCAAGGTCGGCTTCGACATTCTCAAGTCGATGGGTCTGCGCCACCGCGGCGTCAACATCATCGCCTGCCCCAGCTGCGCCCGGCAGGGCTTCAACGTCATCAAGACGGTGGAGACCCTGGAGGAACGCCTGGCCCACATCTCCACCCCACTGTCGCTCAGCATCATCGGCTGCGTGGTCAACGGCCCCGGCGAGGCGCTGATGACCGATCTGGGCTTCACCGGCGGCGGGGCCGGCTCGGGCATGGTCTACATGGCCGGCAAGCCCGACCATAAGCAGTCCAACGAGACCATGGTCGACCACATCGTCGAGCTGGTCGAGAAGAAGGCCGCCGAGATCGAGGCCGCCAACGCCGAACTTCAGGCCGCCGAATAGGCCGCCGACACCGGTTCCCTGACCCATTTTGAGCCAGCCGTCGCTTTCGGCCGCCGACGAGTCGGCTAAACTGCGTGACGGTTTGACGACGGCGGGTCTGGGGGCAGTCCCCGCCAGCGGAATTCCGGGCTTTCAGTCGAATTCAGGCGTATAGTTCGGACGCTTCAGTAAGCGTTCGTCCATTTCAACCCAATTCGGGGCGGCGTCATGCGTCGCCCAGCCGGGGGGTCGGCCATGCGGTCGCGAGACGAGCTTCGCAAAACTCAGGCCCGGGCGGTGGCGCGGATCGGGGGTGACTACACCCTGCGCACCATGATCGGCGTCGCCGCCGGCCTCGACCACGACTACGCCCTGGCCGTCGTCTACATGGCCATCCTGCAGGCCAACCTGACCCCGTTGATGGAGGATCCGGCCCTGTCGGCCCGCTACGCCGGCATCGACACCATCGCCCCGGAGGACCTGCGCCGGCCGATCAGCGTCCATGCCCTGGCCGGCTCCCTGCACATGCCCTACGAGACCACCCGCCGCTGTGTCGGCCGGCTGATCGACAAGGGCTACGTCAAGCGGGTCAGCCGCAGCGGCATCCTCACCTGCGCCGAACGGATGGCCGACCCGGTCCAGAAACGCATGGTCGAGCAGCAATACCAGGACACCCTGCGCCTGGTCGGCCAGCTGCGCCGCGGCGGCATCGAGCTGGACGTGGCCTGACCCTCGGGGAGGGGCCTGACCCCAAACTCCGATTATCCCGACGAAAGTCGGGACCCAGCTGGCAAACCAGATGACGGGCAGGCTCAAGTCAGAGCCGACCCTTTTGGGACAGCGGACACTGGGCCCCGGCTTTCGCCGGGGAGATCGGAAGGGGAGGGAACGAGGTTGTTGCCACCCAGTGGCGCCAGCCCCCCGCGCCAACGCCCGGGACTCGTCCTATATAGCTCCCCGTGAGCGAACCCATCGACCAACCGACTACCGAAGCCGCCAGCCTGCGCTCGGCCGCGCTGATCAAGTTCCACGCCGACCGCCTGCCCGACGCCCCCGGCGTCTACCGCATGTACGGCGAGGACGGCGAATGCCTCTACGTCGGCAAGGCCCGCTCCCTGAAGAAGCGCGTCGTCCAGTACGCCCAGGGCCGCTTCCACACCAACCGCATCGCCACCATGGTCGATCTCACCCGCTCGATGGAGTTCGCCTCCACCCGCACCGAGACCGACGCCCTGCTGCTCGAGATCAACCTGATCAAGCAGCTGAAGCCCCGCTTCAACGTCCTCTTGCGCGACGACAAGTCCTTCCCCGAGATCGTCATCCGCCGCGACCACATCGCCCCCCAGCTGCGCAAGCACCGCGGCGCCCACACGATCAAGGGCGACTACTACGGCCCCTTCGCCAGCGCCGGCGCCGTCAACCGCACCCTGAACACCCTGCAGAAGGCCTTCCTGCTCCGCTCCTGCAGCGACAGCGTCTACGACAGCCGCACCCGCCCCTGCATGCTGCACCAGATCCGCCGCTGCGCCGCCCCCTGCACTGGTCTGATCGCGCCGGACGACTACGCCCTGCTGGTCGAGGAGGCCGAGGCCTTCCTGCGCGGCAAGAGCCGGCTGGTCATGGCCCGCATGTCCGAGCAGATGCAGGCCGCCTCCGACGACATGGAGTTCGAGCTCGCCGCCCGCCTGAGGGACCGCATCCGCGCCCTGGCCTCCGTCGCCCAGGAGACCACCGTCAACCCCGAGACCGTCGACGAGGCCGACGTCTTCGCCCTGCACAGCGAGGGCGGCCAGGCCTGCGTCCAGGTCTTCTTCTTCCGGGCCGGCCAGAACTGGGGCAACCGCGCCTACTTCCCGCGCATCGACAAGTCCGACAGCGATGCCGAGATCATGGGCGCCTTCATCGGCCAGTTCTATGACGACAAGCCGATCCCCAAGCTGATCCTCGTCTCCCACGACCCCTTCGAAACCGAACTCCTGGCCGAGGCCTTCTCGATGAAGTCCGGCCGCAAGGTCGAGATCGCCCGCCCCCGCCGCGGCGAGAAGAAGGGCCTGGTCGACGAGGCCCTGAGCAACGCCCGCGAAGCCTTAGGCAGGCGAATGGCCGAGGGCGGCGCCCAGGCCAAGCTTTTGGCCGGCCTGGCCGAAGCCTTCCAGCTCGACGCCCCGCCCGAGCGCATCGAGGTCTACGACAACAGCCACATCATGGGCACCAACGCCGTCGGCGGCATGATCGTCGCCGGCCCCGAGGGCTTCCAGAAGAACCAGTACCGCAAGTTCAACATCAAGGGCACGGACCTCACCCCCGGCGACGACTTCGGCATGATGAAGGAGGTCCTGCGCCGCCGCTTCTCCCGCCTGGTCAAGGAGGAGGAAGCCGGCGGCGAGGTCTCCACCCCACGCCCCGACCTGGTGCTGATCGACGGCGGCGCCGGCCAGATCGGCGTCGTCCTGGAGGTGATGGCCGACCTCGGCGTCGACGACATCCCGGTCGTCGGCGTCGCCAAGGGCCCCGACCGCGACGCCGGCCTGGAACGCTTCTTCCTCCCCGGCGCGGCGGCGCCGTTCATGCTCGAACCCAAGAGCCCGGTTCTGTACTTCCTCCAGCGCCTGCGGGACGAGGCGCACCGGTTCGCGATCGGGACGCACCGGGCCAAGCGCAGCAAGGAGATGGTCAAGAACCCGCTGGACGAGATCGAGGGCGTCGGCCCGGGGCGGAAGAAGGCGCTGCTGCATGCGTTTGGCAGCGCGCGGGAGGTGGGGCGGGCGAGCGTGGAGGACCTGGCGAAGGTGGAGGGGGTGAGCGCCCAGCTGGCGCAGCGGGTGTTTGATTTCTTCAGGAAGTGAGGGGGCGGCGGAAGCCGCCTCGGCCTGCGACTATCAGTCAAGGAGGCACTGGTTGTAAGCTGACCGACGTTATGGGAGGTTGTTCTGGCCCATTAACCAAACTCTAGGTGGGCGCATTCGGAGCCAGACGATGGCCAACTATGACGCGGAAATCTCCTACTTCGCCAGTGTGGCGCAAAATTTTGGCTACGCGTTAAATTTAGGCGAAGCTGCTTCCAAATTAAAGTCAGCAGTTAAGACGGTAAATGATATCGATCCGTTCCTTGAAGGACTTAAAGGGCAGCTGTCGTTATTTGGCTATGCGTTAGATATTATTGAGATATCTAACGCCGTTCATCAAGCCGGTCCTGAAAATTTTCAGAGAGAGATGTACGCTAGAGTACTGGAATTTCTTCTGCAAATAGCGGCAGACGCCGCTGGCACCATTGTTACGGGAGTGGCGTTTACGTTAGGTGGTCCTGTCGGAGGCGTCTCTGTTATCGCAGCCTCTATAGTGGGAGATATCGCTTATAATAACTACGGCGGCGAGGCGTTAGTTCTCCAGAAACTTCGCCAGATTTACGATTCTCAACACGGCCAAAATAACTTTGTTTATCAATCCCCCATATCGGACGGGGTGAGTTCCGGCGAGTTGTCGTCGAGCCTGCTATTGGCCGCGAACGCGTCGAACTACGCCGGACAAGCGGCGATATCCGGCCGACCGGCAGTCTTCGGGGGGAATGGCTCTGACGTCATCGACGGAGCAAACATGTCATTCTTTCTCAGAGTTGAGGGAGGTGGCGGCGATGACCAAATTTTTGGCGGGATGCTCAGGGACTTACTGTCAGGTGGAGCTGGCAATGATCGGATTGAGGGTGGCGGCGGCTCGGACTCAATTTGGGGGGGCTTGGGAAATGATGTGATTTCTGGAGGCGCGGGCCGTGATTTTATTGAGGGGGGAAAGGGGGCTGACACACTCCGGGGTGGGCTGGACGGTGATCGATATTCTGTGGGATTATTTCAAGGTTACGACGTTATTGATGATGGCGGTGATTCCACAGGAACAGACACGTTGGTTTTATATACGGGCAGTATAGCGAATAAGTTGAAGGCCGAATGGTTTGTCGTCGATGGTGCCGATTTTCTTGTCCAGATTCCGAATTCCTCAGGCTCGGGGTTAGCGATCAATATTAGAATAAAGAATATGGGGTCATCGGCAGGGCGGATCGAAACTGTAGAGATATGGGGAGGGGAGGGCACACAGTCCACGGGAGAGCCTTGGAATCTACCCGCCTTGTGGCAAGAGAAAAATAAACTCCCTGCTCCGCCACCCCCGAATCCAACTTCTCCGTCCAGTTCATCCCCGCCGATCACAGCACCAAATAGCTTTACCTGGACCGGGACCAACGGCTCCGACACCTATGTCGCGGGAAATGGCAAGGATGTCCTCTACGCCAAGGGCGGGATTGACGGCGTTTCAGGAGAAGGCGGTGACGATCAAATTCTTGGTGGAACCGACGCTGACGTACTGCACGGCGAGGACGGCGACGATCTACTGATCGACGATGATTTCGCACTCTCCGGCGGAGATCGCTTGTACGGCGAGGACGGCGACGACAGCCTTGTCTTCTATGGCGCGCCTTCCGGTCAGTATGACTTCGGTGACGGCGGGTCAGGCCATGACCTAGCGTATGTGGACCTGTCGAGTCGATCCAGTGATTGGCGTCTGACCGAAGACGACGGTGACATCAAGATCGCACTCAAATCGGGGGCTAACGAAGGCGAAATTCGACTTGAGAACTTTGAGGCGATTGCTGTCCTCTTTGGTTCAGGCGACGACACTGCACACAGCGACAATCAGGAGACTTATTTCAAGGGTGGGGGTGGCGACGATCAACTGACATCAGAGAACCGCGACGACACCCTCTACGGTGGTGACGGCGACGATCGCCTAGATGGTGGTACTGGAGATGATTGGCTGGATGGCGGCACCGGCAACGATCATGCCGACGTTGATCTGAGCGGTGAAAGTCGCGACCTTTCTTACGTGGCCGCCCAAGCGGCGTCCGACGGCGGATTCACGTTTGAAAGCGGGACGCACCTCAGAAATATCGAACGTATCGATCTGATTACAGGGAGTGGGGATGACCGCGTTTGGCTCGGAGCGGATGTCGATGATGTCGAGACCCGCGACGGCGACGATGTCATCTTTTCTACCCTGATTGCGAAAGATATCGTCGATGGTGGCGCAGGCACGGATCGGTTGGAAGTTGATCTGAGTGGTACTAGCGCTCGCCTGAGGGTGACCTACAGCTCCAGCGATGACGACTTCGAGATCTACACTGGCACACAGTATCTTTCATCAACACACAAGCTACACGCCTCGAATATCGAAGAGGTCGTGTTTCGCGGCGGCAGCGGGGACGACAGGCTGAGCGCCGGAGTCGGCGATTCAATCTTGGTCGGCAACGATGGCGGTGACGATTTGACCGGTCGAGGTGGGAACGACCATCTGGATGGCGGCGCGGGCGACGACGACCTGAGCTTGGGCGCGGGGGTCGACTGGGTCGACGGTGGCGCCGGCCATGACACGATCAGTATGGATAGGAGCGATTCATCGATAGGATTCAATATCGATACCCGCCTGTCAAAAACAGGCGCTGGCCAATGGCTGGCTGACGGCACGTATATTAAAAACGTAGAGCGTTGGTTCGATATTGATCTGGGATCCGGTGCGGATTTCGTTGCTACCGAAATTGACGTCGGCTTCAACAGTATCTCGCTGTCGGGTGGTGACGACCGAGTGTTGATCGACCACAGTGAAGAAAGCACCACATTGTTGGCGCAGTTCGGAATATACGCAGGAAATCCGGATTATTATCTGGTTTCGGCGGGCGGGAGTTTTGACGTCGCGTCAGACAAGATACGGATTCTGGGGGTCAACTCGGTTGCCATACTGGGAGGTGCCGGAGCAGATGTCATTTCTGGTACGTCTGGGGCAGATTTTCTCCAGGGCGGGCTGGGTGACGATACCTTGGCCGGGGGTGCGGGTGCCGACACCTTTAAAGCGACAGTCGGCGGCGGCGCGGATGTCATCAGCGATTTCGTAGCGGCCGCAGACAAGATAGATTTGTCTGACTTCGGTGGTTACCAGTCGATCGCGCAAGTTGGGGCGGATGTCGTAGTAACTGTCACCAATGGCGTGACGATGCGTCTGGTCGGCGTGACGGCCTCAAGTATTGCGACCAGCAATTTCATCGGCCTTTCCGCACCGCCGCCGCCGCCGCCGCCTCCGCCGCCGCCACCGCCGCCACCGCCGCCGCCGCCTCCTCCGCCGCCGCCACCGCCGCCACCGCCACCTCCGCCGCCTCCTCCGCCGCCGTCAGAGACGCGGTCTCTGGTTGGCACGATCGGCGCTGACACTCTCAACGGTGATGGCCGAGTGGAACTACTCCAAGGGCTTGGAGGAAACGACACGCTTAACGGTCTAGGCGGCAATGATCGGCTGGAAGGCGCTGATGGCGCCGACAAGCTGTTCGGCGGAGACGGAGACGACATCCTGGTAGGTGGCGTTGGACAGGACACCCTGACGGGTGGAGCTGGAGCCGACATCTTCGTCATCGGCCTTGGGGATGGCGCCAACACCATCGCCGACTTCGTTCAGGGCCAGGATCGCATCGATCTGAGCGCTTTCGGCGGTTGGACGGCAAAGTCACAACTGGCGGGCGGGGCAAAGCTCACCTTCTCCGATGGTTCCTATGTCACTCTGACCGGAGTGCAGGCGGCCAACCTGACCAACGCGGATTTCATCGGCCTCTCCGCACCACCACCACCACCTCCTCCTCCTCCTCCTCCTCCGCCGCCTCCCCCGCCGTCAGAGACGCGATCTCTGGTTGGTACGATTGGCGCTGACACTCTCAACGGTGACGGCCGATTGGAACTGCTCCAAGGGCTTGGCGGAAACGACACGCTCAATGGCTTGGGCGGCAATGACCGGCTGGAAGGCGGTGACGGCGCCGACAAGCTGTTCGGCGGAGACGGAGACGACATCCTGGTAGGTGGCGTTGGACAGGACACCCTGACGGGTGGAGCTGGAGCCGACATCTTCGTCATCGGCCTTGGGGATGGCGCCAACACCATCGCCGACTTCGTTCAGGGCCAGGATCGCATCGATCTGAGCGCTTTCGGCGGTTGGACGGCAAAGTCACAACTGGCGGCCGGGGCAAAGCTCACCTTCTCCGATGGTTCCTATGTCACTCTGACCGGAGTGCAGGCGGCCAACCTGACCAACGCGGATTTCATCGGCCTCTCCGCACCACCACCTCCTCCTCCTCCTCCTCCTCCTCCTCCTCCTCCGCCGCCTCCCCCGCCGTCAGAGACGCGATCTCTGGTTGGTACGATTGGCGCTGACACTCTCAACGGTGACGGCCGATTGGAACTGCTCCAAGGGCTTGGCGGAAACGACACGCTCAATGGCTTGGGCGGCAATGACCGGCTGGAAGGCGGTGACGGCGCCGACAAGCTGTTCGGCGGCGACGGAGACGACATCCTGGTAGGTGGCGTCGGACAGGACACCCTGACGGGTGGAGCTGGAGCCGACATCTTCGTCATCGGCCTTGGGGATGGCGCCAACACCATCGCCGACTTCGTTCAGGGAGAGGATTTGATCGATATCTCTGCCTTCAGCTCCTATGTCTCAATCACCCAATTGGCGGGCGGCGCGAAGGTGAACTTCACCGATGGCAGCTATGTCACGCTATCCGGCGTTCAGGCTGGCAGCTTGTCCTCCTCCAGCTTTACGACTGTCGCCTATGAACGTGTCCTGACGGGCGTGCCCAGCGCAGACTCGTTATCTGGCGATGGCCGCGCCGAGCGGATCAGAGGATTGGACGGGAACGATACGCTGAATGGCCTGGGCGGATCGGACCGTCTCGAAGGTGGCATCGGCAACGACAAGCTGAACGGAGGCGACGGCAACGACGTTCTCATCGGCGGCGCTGGCCAAGACACCCTGACTGGCGGAGCTGGTGCGGATGTTTTCGTCCTGGCGGCCGGCGATGGCGCGAACACGATCGCTGATTTCCAGGACGGGGTGGATCGCATCGATGTCAGCGGTTACGGCGGCTATAGCTCGATCGTGCAACTGGCTGGCGGGGCCAAAGTGATCTTCGCCGACGGCGGCTATGTCAGCCTGACCGGTGTGCAGGCCTCATCTCTGAGCGCCGCAGACTTCATCGGCTTGCCCAGCCCGATGCCAGCTGATCCCCCGAAGGGTGACGCCGGCTGGCTGTTTTAGCTCTGGAGGTGGAAAACCCGCTGGCGCGGTTGCGTCAGCGGGGCGCGACACGTCACCCCTCACACCGGCGAAGGAGATAGCCGCCCGCTCCCGCGCCGGGAAGCCCTCCCCATCCGGGTCGTCGACGCCGCGCGCCGCCTCGTCCCTCTCTGAGCCCCCCGTCACAGCCCCTCCTCCTCCCGCCTGCGCTTCGCCCACCGCAGGAGCATCTTCTCGTCCAGCCGCGCCACCACGTTCTGGCCCAGGCGCACGCCCTCCAGGTGGCCCTCCAGCCGCAGGTTGGTAGCGCGCAGCAGCCGCGCCAGGGCCAGGGACTTGTCGGCCAGTTTCAGGCGGGTGAGGCGGGTGACGGCGCCGTCGGGGGCGGTCTTCTCGAGGACGGTGACCTCGCGCACGGCGGCGGTGCGGCCGCGCTCCAGACGGGCCAGGTCGACCTCCAGGGCGCCGTCCGGGCGCACGATGGCGAAGTCGAGGATGTTGCCGGCGGCCACCGCCTTCAGCTCGGCCAGGGCCCAGGCGCCGGTCGCCTTGTCGGGCGGGACGTGGCCGTCCGGGTCGGGGCGCGGGGCCGGGGCGGGATGCGGCGCCAGCAGGGCCTGGACGCGGGGATCGCGCATGAGCCGGTAGGCGGCCCAGCGGGCGGACCGCTGGCTGTAGCCGGCGCGCCGCGCCGCCGCCGTGGCCTGGCCGTCGCGCCGCAGTTCCTGCACGAACCGGAGCTGTTGGGGGCTCAGCGCGCGCGGCTGGGACGAGGGTGCGTTTGTCGCGGTCATGGCGGCTCCGGAGGCGCGAAGAGGGGAGGGGGCCGCCTTATCGAAGCGGCAGACCATTATCCCACGCCGCCCTGGCGCCAGCGAAAAAACCAGCCCCGCCAAGGCCCTGAGCAATATGTCTAGACATATTCATCTTGGTTTTGCGCCCCGGAAGCCGCAAATCGCCGCCGCCGGCCCCGGCGTAGGCGCCGGCGCCACGCCCGGCGCCTACATTCCCCGCCCCGGCGCCAACACCGCGCCTACGCCGGCGCCCACATTCCCCGCGCCCTCCGCTACGCAAACCTCAACGATTTCAAGCGCCTTGCCCGCCGCCCGGCGCGGGCCCCTCAGAACCCCGGATGGGCCGTTGACACCCTGGCGGGACGCCAGGCTGGTATAATGGTCTGCCGCTTCGATAGCGGCGCCCCGTCAGATCGGGCAGCTGGCCACCTCCAGCTGCAGCATGGCCAGGACCCGCCCAAAGCCGATGTACCGCCCCGCCTACCGCCCCCTACTCATGCTCCAGCCGTATCCGCAGCACCCCCTCCTCGCGCCGCAGCAGGGCGGTGTAGGCGATGGTGACGGCGGGCTTCGCGCCCTTGGGGTCCCAGGTGAAGCTGCCGGTCACGACGACCGCGTCCGGTCCGAGGGCCTCATACTTCAGGTCGTTCCAGGTGAAGGCCTCCGGCGGGTTCCAGGCCGGGCCGGCGTAGCGGTCGACGATGGCCGCGTAGGGCAGCAGCCCGCTGCTGTCGCCCCCGACCATATGGCTGCCGTCCCGGCTGTAGCGCGCCGCCACCCCGGCCCGGTCGCCGGCCAGCAGGGCCGCGCCGTAGGCGGTCATGAAGGCCTTGGCTTCAGTGACAACGGGGGCCTCCGCGACGATGGGGGCCTCGGCGACCGCCGGCTCGACGGCGGCCTGCGCCGCGTTGGCCGTCGTCGCCGCGTGGGGCAGAGGCGCCAGTCCCGAGAACAGGCTGATCGCCGCCAGGCCGATCATCGCCGCCGCCGCATGCATCGCGCTCACTCCGCCCGCCGGCCGTCCGCCAGCCCTCCCCGCAACCGTGCCAGACCGCCGAATGGCGGGCAATCAGCAGCCGGCGGGACCTGGGGGTGAACCATTCCGGCGGGAGCCATCCGATTGCCCGCCGCCGCCTGGCCGTGGCAGAGAAGGGGCCGGAGCTCAGTTCGGGAGGGGAAGGCCCATGCGTTGGATTGTGTGCGCGGTGCTGTCGGCGGTCATGCTGGCCGCGCCGGCGGTGGCGCAGGTCGGGCAGGGGCCGGCCGTCGTCACCTTCGCCAGCGCTTCGGACGAGGTCTCGCCGGCCGCCGGGGCCAGGCTCGACGCCTTCGCCAGGGCCTACGCCGGCCAGGAGATGCAGGTGAGCATCGCCGGCCACGCCACCCTGGCCGAGGCCAAGGCCGCCATCGTGGCCGAGGGCGGCACGCCGGCGGAAGCGGAGAAATGGGCCGAGAGCTTCGCCGTCGGCCTGTCGCAGCGGCGCGCCGCCAACGTGCGCGGCTACCTGGCCGGCCGGGGCGTGCCGGACGGGGTGATGACCACCGAGGCCTTCGGCGCCAGCCGCCCGGCCGACGGCTCCGCCAAGCCGGGCCAGGGCGTCGCCGCCGATCGCCGGGTGGAGGTCACCCTCGGGCCGGGCTCGGGCTGGTAGGGCGGCGGCTGGAAGGGTGGCGGGCGGGGAGGGCCGCCCGGCCCGCCCTTGCCCCGTTTCGGATAATGCTGTTCAACCAACGCGTCGCGCCGACCGCCGCCTCGGCGCCAGGGAGGTGACCATGCGTGCGTTCCTGCTCGGCCTGATCGTCCTGTTGCTCGCCGGACCGGCCCTGGCCGCTTCGCCCAATCCCGTCCTCTACCTGACCGGCTCCGAGCCCTACACCGTGAGCGGCAAGGCCTTCATCCGCTATCGCTTCGCGGTGCTCAACAACGGCGCCTATCCGGCCGAGATGTTCGCCCCGGCCCCCGGCCTGCCGCCCTGCGGCAGCAACGCCAATTCGGCGCGGTCCTGGGTCGACATCTTCGATTCCCGCGGCAAGCGGCTCTACGGCTTCTGCGCCCTGGGCTCGCCCGCCGACCTCGACAAGCTGTGGTTCTCGCTCGAGGAGGGGGTCGTGCCGCCCAGCTACGTCTACATCGAGATCAACGACCGCCAGACGGGGACGAAGTACCGCTCAAACCTGGCGGAGACGACGCTGTAGCCGGCCCACGGCCAGCCGTCCCGCGCCTCGCCGGGCGTCACAGGTGGGGGACCCACATCATGGTGATGGTTCCGAACACGCCCGCGGCCGTGAACACCGACGCGGCCAGGACCAGGGCGGCCACCGCCAGCTTCAGGGCCGGACGGGCGCTGCGCTGGGCGGCGAAATAGACCTCCAGCAGGGCCAGCGGGATCAGATAGCTGCCAAACGTCAGAACCACGTCCGCCGGCCCGGACATGTCCCGGGTCATGCCCACCGGACCCTGGTTGAGGACCATCCAGCCCATCAACCCGACCCGGAGGAACCAGACACCGCTGACCACCATGAAGGCGCGCATGGCCCAGGCGCGGTGCTGGTCGAAGCGCCGCTGGATCGCCGCCCGCCAGGCCAGGGCCGCGAAGGCCAGGATCAGGACGGCGTTGATCAGGATGGCCACGGCGGACACCACCGACAGGTAGGTGCCGCGAACGACCGCCAGCCAGACGCCGCTGAGCGCCATGAAGCCGGCGACGGTCAGGAAGACACGGCCCGTCCACCGGTGCAGCCTCGGCCACCGTCGTCGCAGGGCCGGGACCAGCTGCATCAGCCCGCCCAGGGTCACCACCGCGGCCAGCAGCACATGGGCGGCGAACACCGCGTTGCCGGCCGTGTCCCCGGCCACATAGCCGTCGATCAGGGGCTTGTCGTTCCAGCGGGCGTAGTCGCCCGACAGGGTGCGAACGCCATAGAAGGCCAGGATGAAGTAGATGAAGGCCGCCTGGCCGAAGGCGGCGACGGCGAACCAGGCGACGCCCGCCCAACGCAGCGCCTGGTCGGCGAGGGACGAAGCCGGACGGACCGGGGGATTGAAGCTCGACATGGGGTCTCCTGATGCCGCCCCAACGGGCGGCTGCGGGCTCCATCTCCGAAAAGCCGCGCCCGCCCGTCTCGCCGATTTGGAATTCGGCGAGAGATTCTGCAGTCTCCCGGGTGTTGGCCGCACCCTCGCGCCAGCTGTTGGAGTTCCCGCATGCTCAGGCTCACGGCGACCGCCCCGGCCCGCGTTCCGCAAGCGCCGACCCAGGCCCTATGGCGCCCGCGCCGGCCGGGCCGGCTGCTGGTCCACGGCCTGATCACCGCCGCCGCCTTCGTCTGCTACATCCTGGGACAGGCGATGGCCGGCGACGGCGGGGCCCTGCCGACACTGCTGGCCCTGGTCGGGGTGGGCAGCTGCGGCTGGGCCTGGCTGCTGACGCGGGCGCTGTTCGACCCGGCCGAGCATGACGCCCGTTGGCCCCGCGTCGTCGTCGCCATCCTCTGGCTGACCGGCGCCGTGTCGATCCTCGCCGGTCCGGCCCAGGGCCTTGTCGCGACGGCGGCCGACAACGCCTACGCGCTCAGCGGCTCGGCCGCGCTTCTGATGATCTTCGTGGAGCCGCTGCTGGGTTTCCGACGCGCCTTGCCCAGAGCCGAGAGGCGGTTCCGCATCGCCTTCCTCGGCGTCTACGCCCTGCTGGTGGCGGTCTCGACCCTGCTGCTCGACGGGATCGCGGATTTCGCCGACCCGGCGATCATCAAGGCCGCCTGCGCCCTGGCCGGTCTGGCGGCCGGCGCCGGCGCCGTCTGGTTCCGGCTGCGGCGCCCGCTGCCGCGCGCCCGGGCGCCGGCCCGGCGCCCGGCGACGCCTGAAGACCGGCGGCTGGCCGAACGGATCGTCGAGGTGGTGCGCGACGGCGCCCTCTGCGTCTCGCCGGACCTCAAGGTCGCCGATCTCGCCGCCAGGCTTGCCGAGCCAGAGCACCGGGTGACCCAGAGCATCACCGCGGCCCTGGGCTTCGCCAACTTCAACCGTCTGATCAATCACTACCGGATCGAACGGGCCAGGCGGGTGCTCGCCGACCCGGCGCTGGCCGACCGGCCCATCCTGGTGATCGCCTTCGACTGCGGTTTCGCCTCGCTCGGTCCCTTCAACCGCGCCTTCAAGGCGGAGACGGGCGTCACGCCGCGGGCTTACCGGGGCCGGGCTCTGGCGGAGGGGCGGGGCCCCTGAGGCGTCCGACGCCCGCCGCCAGCGCCTCGATGGCGGCGATCGGGACGCTGACGACCTCGATGTCTTCCTTGTTCCTGGAATAGGCCACGTAGAGCGTCCCATTCCGCTCCAGAATCTGAGGATACTGATAGCCCGGCGTCTTGCGCTCGCCGAGAACACGGCGGCGGGTCGGGGCGTCCAGCAGGATGCCCATCGCTGTGAAGGTGAGGCCATCGCGCGAGACCGAAAGCACCAGCGGGTTGCGTTCCTCCAGTTGAGGGCGCGCATTCGAGACCAGAACATAGAGGCCGTTTGTCAGACGCTGACCCGCGATCTTGGACGTGGCGTCCGGGAAGTTTGTCCGCTCTGGCCTTGTCCAGCTTTGGCCGTCGGGCGTGCCGACCGACTGGTAGAGCCGCCGACCGATGTTGTCGCGGAACAGGGCCATCAGGCGTCCGTCCGGCAAGGTCCACCAGATGGGCTCGTCCAGACTGGGCTGGACGCGAACCAGCAGGGGAATTCGCACCCATGACTTCCAACGCTCACCCGGTGAACGCCTTTCCGGGGCGGTGGCGGGCCATGTGCGCCAGTCCCAGCGGGCGGAGGGTTGTTGCACGGGGTGCTTGGTCCAGCGGTCCCATCCGGCCACGCCGCCCTTGAGAAAGCTGATCCGCTTGGCGCTGTCGCGGCCGGATTCCAGCCAGGCGCCATCCGAAAGCCGGGACGGTGTGAAATTGGTGATCACATCGGGCGCCATGACGCCCAGGGGGGTCCAAAGCTGGTCCGCCGGTCCCTGCTGCTCAAACGCCAGCATTCGCAAGTCGGGGCCGAAATAGCCGCCGGCGCGATCCTGCGAGACCAAGGCCAGTGTCTGGGCGCCGCGCCGCCAGAACCCGCGTGCAAAGTAGCGCTGCCCTGGGGGTGGCATGGGGGTGATGAAGCTGGGCGGGGACCAGGTCAGGCCGTCGACGCTGACGGCCCGCATGACACGGGATCCGGCCTCGCCCTCGTTGACCGGATTGGAGGTCCACATGATCTCGAACTGGGCGCCGTCGTGCGCCAGGTAGTTGTGGATGTTGAACGCCGACACCTCGGCCTGACCCCGGAACACGACACCTTGCTTGACCGGAAGCCTGGGCAACCCTGCCCAGTCGGCCTTATCGGCGCTGTGAATGGCGATGGCGGGGTCCAGGAGGGGAGGGACCGATCGGCCGCATGCCGTCAGCGACAGTCCGAGCAGCGCCAGCCCCACCAGAACGGATCGACAGGACCTCCGTCCTCCCTTTGGCGTCATGACTAAAGTCCTTCGGCCAAGAGGGTGGTCGGCAGCGGCCGGGCCTGCCCGATCCGCAATCGCCATTGGCCAGGCTCCGCGCGTTCAAACCCCATGCGGTCATAGAAGTCCCTGACCAGGCCATTGCGACCGCTGTCGATCCAGCGACCGCTCAAGGTCCCGGCGCCCGCCGCGCGGGCCGTTTCGACCAGCTGGTTCATCAGGGCCTGTTCGACGCCCCGCTCGAGCACGCGGCACGACATCAGCCAGCTGTCGATCTCCCAGTCGGGACCGGCCAGCCCCCGCACCACGACAACCCCGATCATCCCGTGGTCGCCGAAACGATCCGACAGCCGCGCCTGCCAGGTCAGGACATCCGGGTCGGCGGCCAGGGCGTCCACCTGCGGTTCGGTGTATCGCCGGCCGGTCAGGTTGAACTGGTTGGACTTGGCGATCAGCTGGGCGATGCGGCTGCGGCCGATGGCGTCGAACGGGGCGATGGTCAGGCGCATCTGCAGGTCGCTTAGCCACGTCTGGTAGTCGCCCGACAGGTCCAGCGCCTGCTGCGCGGCCGCCCGCGCGGCATAGGCCTGAGCACGCCCCACATCCTCACCGCCCAACGGCAGGTGTTCGAAAACGCCGCTGGCGATGAGCGTGGCCGGAAAGCCGGCCGGGTCTTCCGGCAACTCGGGAACCATCAGGCCGGGCAGGGCGGCCCGCACCCAGGCGCGCTCGACGGGGTTGTCGTCCAGCAACACCAGGGATTCCGTCGTCAGGCCCAGCGACCTGGCGATGGCGGTCAGGGCGCTGGCCTTGTCGGTCCAGTCGGCATGGAAGACGGTGATGTGCCAGGGCTTCAGCCGCATCTCCGGATGCTGCTCGAAGGGCAGCCGGGCCGTGGCCTCCGTATTCTTCGAACAGACGGCCAGGACGATGCCGCGCTCACGCAGCGCCAGGGCCAGGGTCTGCACGGCCACGAACGCCTCGCCTTCGGCCGAGCCCTGACCAAGCCGGATGCCCTCCAGCCCGTCGTCGCCGATCACCCCGCCCCACAGCGTGTTGTCGAGATCAAGCACCAGCGCCCGGCCCGACAGACCCGCCATCGCCGCCAGCAACCGGCACAGATGGTCGGCGACCAGCGGTCCCAGGGCCGGATCGAACGGCAGCTTCGCGGCATGCCAGCGCGCCGGGTCGCGAAACCGTCCGCCGCCGATCTCGGCCGCCAGACCCGCCAGGTCCCACAGGGCCCAGTGTCCGTCGGCCATGCCGTCGGCCAGCATCAGGTTGAAGGCCTGGGCGAACCGCGTCGGGCTCGACAGCACACCCAGGTCCGCGGCCGCCAGCGGCGCGGGGACCGGCGCGCTGGCCAGGATCACCGGGGCGCCGAGTTCGGCGCGCAGGCCGGCCACCATCCGCTCCAGCGCCTCGCGCTGCTCCGCCATCCGGGCCTGCTCGCTGTCCCGGTCCAGCGCCAGGACGCCGTCGTGGCGAGCGTCGGGCATGAACAGCACCGCGTCGAAGCCCTCGGCCTGCTGCAACTTCACCTGGCCCGAGGCGACGGCGCCGCTGACCCCGAACGGCGCGACCACCGTCTCGATCAGCAGTCCCCGGGCCAGCCCCGCCGCCGCCAGATCGGAGGCCAACAGGGCCAGCGTCTGCTCTCCGACGATGGCCAGCCGGAACGGGCGCAGGCCCTGAACCCCGCCCGGCCGCTCGGCCAGGCGCCTGGCCAGTCGCCCAAGCTTGATCCCGTCGAGCGGCTGCGGCTGTTGGCCCGCCAGACTGCGCAAGACCTGGCAGAGGTCGGCGGAAACCGGCTGCTCTTCCGGCGTGGCGGCGATCTCGGCGGCTAACGCCTTGCAGGCCGCGTCCCAGTTCGCCTGGCGCGGCGGGCGCCAGAAAAAACCGGTGACGTCGAGGCCTGCCGGGCTCATGGCGCGATCCGCCCGGGCGGAACCAGACTCTGGGCCGTGCCGCTGGCCACCAGCCGTTCCCCGGCCCGTATGCTGAACCGCAGGTCCACCAGCCCCACGGCGCCCGAGACGTGCGCTACCTCCAGGCTGAGGGCGGCGGGCTCGCCAACGTACAACGGGCTACGGAAATCGATGCTCCAGCGGGTCGAAACCCCCTCGTCGCCCGGCAGCAGGCTGCCCAGCGCGCCCGACAGTTGCGCAAGCATCAACCCGCCGTAGACGATAACGTCCTTGAACCCCCGGCTTTCGGCGAAGACCGGATCGGTGTGGACCGCGCTTGTGTCCCCCGAAATGCGGGCGAAAGCGGCCATGGCGTCGGCGTCGATCGTGAAGACCCGCTCGGCGGTCAGGCCGGGAGCGATGAGCGCAAACCTGTGGTCCGGGTCGGCCACCTCTAGCCCTGCTTGGTTCGTATCAGGTCAGCCAGCGCGCCAAGATTGGCCAGGCCCGCGATTTCGGCGGTGGTGAAGCGCACGCCGAAGGTCCGCTCGGCCAGCACCACCAGCTGGACGTTCGCCAGACTGTCCCACTGTTCAACCTGCGCGGCGGTCAGGGCGCCGGTCACGGGCCCCTCATATTCGTCGAACAGGGTGCGGAGGATGTCTTCCAGCTCGGGTTGAATCTGGCTCATAGGGTTTCTCTAGAACGGCCGGCGCGCGATGACGACCGTGGAGATGGCCAATTGCAGCCGGCGCGCCCGCTCGATGCTGGCGCCGGCGGCCGGCGCCAGCAGCACTTCCTCGACCTCCAGGCCGGCCGCGCGGACCAGATCGACGATCGCCTCGGGAGTCTCGAACAGGGTGATGTGGTCCGGTGCGGGAGAGTTGACCGGCGCATTGATGAAGGCCCGGCCGCCTGGCGCCAGAAGATCGAAGATTCGATCCAACGCCTCGGCCGGCTGCTCGAGATGCTCCAGCACCTCTGAGAAGGCGATGGACTCGAACTGTTCCCTCCGGGGCTCGAAGAGATTGGCCAGCAGCAGCGCCGGGCAGGATCGTCCGAGCGCGGCAAAGGTCTTCTCGACCAGAGCCAGGCTCGCCGGACTGACGTCCCATCCAACGCAGGAGGCCGTCCGCGGGTCCTGCTCCGCCAGCAGCAGGAACAGCCCGTGGCCCGGCCCGATCTCCAGGTGGCGGGCGCCCGGCGTGTTGCCAGGCAGGTAGCGGTCACGGAACCAGGCCAGCACGGCGGTATGGTTCGGCCACCAGAGCTGCGACAGCAAGAGGCCGTTCATGTAGCGGGTCATGTAGGCGGGGTCGGCATAGACCAGCGCCTCGGCCTCGGCGAAGCTCGCCAGGCGGTATCGGCCCTCCCGGCGGAAGAACAGCTCTTCCTCCAGCACGGCCCCCGCTAACCAGCGGTAGTCTTCGCAAAGCGCCGAAAGCGCCGCGCCCGCGATGTCGGCGATGGTCGCGGCCAGGCTCTCGCAGAACGGATCGGACCCCTCCGCGAACCGGCGGCGCAGGAAACCCTCGTGCTCGGGAAAGACGCGCAGTTGATCGGCGATGAGCCGCTGCAACGACGGCCCCGCGCCGGATGCGACGCCTTGGGTCTCTGTCGGCGCCGGGTTCATGGTTCCGCCTTCGAGTTGTAGTATTTCCAGGCGACCACCCGCCGACGCAGTTCCAGCGCGTAGGGCTCGAAGTTGCGTACGGTCAAGACGTGCTCGCCCCGGTCGATGGCATCCAGCATCCGGCGTCCGTTCGCCGGGCCATAGATGTGGGTGGTATCCCAGTAGTTGGCCATGTCCTCGACGAGGTCCCGCTCCAGGTCGAAACCGTGGACGCGCGTATTGGCGAAGGGCGCGACGGCCGCGATCATGCAGCGCCGCGACTGCAGGAACGTCGCCAACGCCGGCTGGCCCAGCACCCGCTCGTTCCGCTCGGGCCGGTTGAAGTCGGAGTAGGCGGCGTAGCTGTAGGCCGGAATGATGATGTCGAGGCGCACGCCTCGGGCCTCCAGCCGCCGCGCAAAGGCGGCGATCTGTGCGTTGGCGCTGAAGTCGGCGCAGGTCAGGCCTGTCGGCGCGTCCAGCCGCGCCTTCTGCCGCGCCATGAAGCCGCGATAGATGGCGACCGTCCGCGGCGTCTGGCTCAGGCGGTAGCGGGTCGCCCAGCCGGCCCGCAGCGGCGCCATGTCCCATCGACGATTGTCATAGTCCCCACCCGCGGCCAGCCGCCACGCCAGCTCCAGCGACGTCGCGCTCATCGCGCCCAGGTCGTTCAGTGGGCTATCGTCGTAAAGAGCCTTGGGAAAACTCGCCTGCATGCGATCGGCCGGCGCCAGGAAGCCCAGGTCGTAGCTCAGCAGGACCCGCCGCAGGTTCGGCGCCCGGGCCACCCGGTCCATGACGATGGCCAGGTCCGCGGGTTGGGCGCCCAGGTAGACGATGGCGTAGCCGCGCTTCGTGCCCGACAGATGACGCGACAGGTCTGGTCCCTCGAACTGCTGCGCCGAGGAAGAGCCGATCAGCAGGGTGTCGAAATCCCCATTGGTCGCCACGTTCAGCACCTGGGCCTGGGCGGGACCGGCCAGCATCTTTCCTGAGAGATGGGGGCGCGCGCCCCAGGGATAGAGATCGTGCGGATCGATCAGAGTGACGAACAGCGCCGTGGCGGACGCCACGAACAGGGCTGCGCCCGTCGCGGCCAGGAACGGCCACCGCCCCGGCCAGCGCAGGGCCGGATGGCGGCTCCGAAGCAGGCGCGTCCAGCCGGTCACCTTCAGTACCCCATGTAGATAAAGGGCGAGCGGTAGGCGATCATCGCCAAGGCGCTCAGCAGCAGCACCGCGGTGAACGCGCCCCACAGCAGGGTGGGGCGCCATTCGATCCGCAGCGCCCCCGGGGTGGTCGAGGGGGTGTTCCAGGTGCGGATGCCGGGCCGGTATCGGCGCAGCAGTTCCTGCGAGTTGGGCGCCAGCCATATCAGGGCGAAGGCCCCGGCGACCTGCGCCGCGCCGGTCCAGTTCATTGGACCCGGGCGGGTCGGCGCCAGGGCTCCAAGCAACTCGCGAAAGACGCCGAGGTCGGCGGAGCGGAACAGGGCGAAGGTCAGCATCAAGGGCAGGATGGTCAGCGCCTGACCCGCACGCAGTCGGAAATCTTCACCGGTCCCCTTCTTGAAGCGCCGCCAGAGCTTCGTGGCCTTGGCCTCGGTCTCCAAGATGAACCACAGGCCGTGGATCAGGCCGAACAGCATGAAGGTCGGCAGGGCGGCGTGCCACAGGGCGATGACCTGGAAGTTCGCCAGCATCGGTCCCCAGGCCGACAGCGCCCTGCCGACAGGGGCCGGGAGGTCATGGCGCGCGGCCGTCCGCGCGCCCCACAGCGACAGCGGCGTGAACAGGAAGCGGCCGATGATCCGGGTCAGGGTGATGTGCCAGCGGCGGTAGAAGTCGGCGATGCCGCTGGCGCGCAAAGGGCTGTCGAAGTTGAACGGCAAGCGTATGCCAAACAGCCGCGCCAGCCCCAGAGCCATGTCGCTGTAGCCGGAGAAGTCGAAATAGAGCTGGGCGAAATAGCCGGTCACCGCCAGCCAGGCCTGAACGCTGTTGGCCGGCATGCCCTGGGCCAGGCCATCGAAAACGGGGGCGGTGATCCGGCCCAGCGAGTCCGCGATCACCACCTTCTTGAACAGGCCGATGGCGATCAGCGTCAACCCGGCCTCCAGGTCGATCCGGTTGAAGCGACCGAACCGGCGAGACAGCGCCTGAGGCCCGAATTCCGACAGATAGGTGATGGGGCCGACCACCAGCTGCGGAAAGAAGGTGTGGAAGGCGCCGAACCTTACCATGCCCAGAGCCGGCCGCCGGCCGGGCAGGTACTCGACAACCCGCCGATCGAGGTTGAAGGCGTCGAACAGCAGCACGGCCTGCTGGAAGGTGTAGAAGGAGATGCCGACCGGAATGGCGCTCACCTCGGCGCCCTGGGCCTGGCCGACAATCGGCGCGAGATACTTGAACAGCGCCAAGGTCCCGAAATTCCAGGCCTGGCCTGTCCAGAACAGAACCCCCCGCAGCCCGCGCCGCGACGCGGGCAGTCGCATCAGGGCCAGGCAGATGGCGCCGTTGATCAGTGTGCCGGCGGCCATCAGGGCAAAGACTCTGACGCCGTAGGCCGCATAGAACAGGCAGGACACGACGAGCACGACGCCAAGCGCCGCTTCCTTCCCCCACAGACGCGCGGCCGCCCAGAAGCCCAGGAGGGCGACAGGGACAAAGCAAAGCAGGAAAAACGGTTCGGTGAACGCCACCTGGCAGATTTGCCCGATGGCGCGACCTCCAACAAGCAGCCGCTCGGTCGCCTGTCAGGTTTTCAGGAATGCCGAAAACCCGGTTGCGCCGAAAGATACCGCTTCGTATTCCCGTTCGATGACCGCCGTCGCCGATTCCGTTCCCGCCGCTCCGCCCAGGCCGAAGGGCGACAAGCGCCTCCGCACGAGACGCGCCCTGGTCACGGCCGCCGCCGGACTGATCGCCGAGAAGGGGTTCGAGCGGACGTCGCTGGACGAGATCTGCGCCCGGGCCGGCATGACCCGTGGCGCCTTCCATGGCAACTTCGAGAGCCGCGACGCCCTGTTCATGGCGGTCATGGAGCAGGAGACCGCGCCGGTGTCGGTGCAGTTCCAGCCCGGCGCGTCGCTTAAAGTTCAGATGCGGTTGCTGGGCCAGGCGGTGTTCGCCCATGCCAAGGCGCGGCTGGAGCGGCGGGCCCTGACCGCCGCCATCCAGCTGCACCTGATGACCCGGCCGGACCTGCTCAGCCAGCGGGCCGAGGCGACGGCCGGCGGCTGGCGCAGCATGGCCAATGGCTTTGCCCGCCTCGTGCCGCCGGGGTCCCTGCCGATGCCGGCCGAGCGCTTCGTCAAGGTCATCGACGCCCTGACCGCCGGCCTGACGGTCAGCTACTTCCAGGCTCCCGACCTGATCGACGAAGCCGACTTCGTCGCCGCCTTCGAAGTCCTGGCCGGTGGGCCGGCGGCCCCCGCATGGCCGGGCGGCCATGCGGTCTCCGCTTCGCCGGTCCGCCGCTGGTAGCTAGGCGGCGCTGCGCTGGCGGCCGCCGTGCAGGAAGGCGATCACCTGGTGGCGGGCGTCGAGGTAGGCCGGCTCGCGGTCGATCTCGAGGCGGATGCGTGGCCTTGGCAGGTCGATCGGCTGGATCTGGCCGATGCGGGCGGCCGGGCCGTTGGTCATCATGACGATGCGGTCCGACAGCAGGGCCGCCTCGTCGACGTCGTGGGTGACCATCAGCACGGTGTTCTTGAGCTGGCCGTGGATCTCCATGACGCTGTCCTGCAGGTGAGCGCGGGTCAGGGCGTCGAGGGCCCCGAACGGCTCGTCGAGCAGCAGCACCTTGGGTTCCATGGCCAGGGCCCGGGCGATGCCGACCCGCTGCTTCATGCCGCCGCTGACCTCGCCGGGGCGGCGGTCCTTGGCGTGGGTCATCTGCACCAGGGCCAGGTTGTGCATCACCCAGTCGCGGCGCTCGGCCCGGCTCTTCTTGCCGGCGAACACCTTGTCCACCGCCAGGGCGACGTTCTCGTAGACCGACAGCCAGGGCAGCAGGGAGTGGTTCTGGAACACCACCGCCCGGTCGGGTCCCGGGGCGGAGACCGCGTCGCCGTCGAGGATCACCGCCCCCGTCGTGGCCGGCACCAGGCCGGCGACGACGTTGAGCAGGGTCGACTTGCCACAGCCGGAGTGGCCGATGATCGAGACGAACTCGCCCCGGTCGACCTTCAGGTCGATGCCCTGCAACACCTCGACGGGCGGGGCGCCGCGCGAGGCGAAGCTGACGCCCACCGCTTCGATGGAAAGATAGCTGGTCATGGTTGGTGCTCCCTCAAGCCGCCGAGCCGCGCGAGACGATGCGGCCGACCAGCGCGACCGCCCGGTCGAGCATGTAGCCGACCAGTCCCACCCACAGCAGGGCGACGACGATGTCGGAGATACGGGACGAGTTGTACTGGTCCCAGATGAAGAAGCCGACGCCGACCCCGCCGAGCAGCATCTCCGAGGCGATGATGCCCAGCCAGCTCATGCCCACCCCGATGCGCAGGCCGGTGAAGACGTGCGGCGTGGTGGCCGGCATCAGGATGCGCAGGAAGAACTCGATGGGTGAGAGGCGCAGCACCCTGGCGACGTTGACATAGTCGGTCGGCAGGTTTCGCACCCCGGCGGCGGTGTTGATGATGATCGGCCAGATGGCGGTGATGAAGATCACGAACAGGGCCGAGGGCTGGGCCTCGCGGAAAGTCGCCAGGCTGATCGGCAGCCAGGCCAGAGGCGGCACGGTCCGCAGCACCTGGAAGATCGGGTCCAGGCCCCGGTGGGCCCAGAGGTTGACCCCGACCAGCACGCCCAGCGCGATGCCGACCACGGCGGCCAGTGAGAAGCCGATGCCGACCCGGCTGAGGCTGGTCAGCACGTGCCAGAACAGGCCCTTGTCGACCCCGCCCCGGTCGAAGAAGGGGTCCATGATCAGGTCCTTGGACTCCAGCCAGACCATCGACGGGGCCGGCAGGCCGCCGGTCTGGCCGATGGTCAGGAGCTCCCAGGCGATCAGGATGACCGCCAGCACCGCCACCGGGGGGATGACGATGCTGGCGAACCGCACCGCCCCGGCGCCCAGCCGGCGCAGGGCCGGACTGGATTTGCGGGGCGGAGCTGGGGGTTGGGCGACGGCCGCGACGTCCGGCGGGGCCGGAACGGGCTCGACGGTCTCGATGGTGACTTTCGGTACGCTCATCGCGGCCTCCATTGTCAAAGGTCGGGTCAGACCAGCTTCTTGATCGGCTGGCTGGCCAGGTAGGCGGACGGGTTGTTCGGGTCGAAGACCTTGCCGTCGAAGAAGCGCTCGACGCCGCGGCTGTCGGAGGCCGGGGCGGCGACGCCCAGGTCCTTGGCGGCGGCCCGCCAGATGTCGGCGCGGTTCACCTTGGCGACCAGGGCCTGCTTGTTGGTCTTGGCCGGCAGCACGCCCCAGCGGACGTCCTCGGTCAGGAACCACAGGTCGTGCGACTTGAAGGGGAAGGAGGCGTTGTTGGCCCAGAACTTCATGTAGTGGGGCGAACCCTTGACCACGCGGCCGTCGCCATAGGTGATCGTGCCCTGCAGGCGGGGCAGGATGTCGCCGATCGGCACGTTGATGTACTGGCGGCCGGAGACCACCGAGCACATGGCCGGCCGGTTGGCCATCTTGTCACACCACATCTGGGCTTCCATGACGGCCATGGTGATGGCCTTGGCGGCGCGGGGGTATTTGGCCACCCAGTCGGCGCGCATCCCCAGACATTTCTCGGGATGGTCCTTCCAGATCTCGCTCGTGGTGGCGGCGGTGTAGCCGACCTTCTGGTTGACCAGCTGGCCGTTCCAGGGCTCGCCGACGCAGAACACGTCCTGCGTGCCGGCCTTCATGTTGGCGACCATCTGGGGCGGCGGGATGACGATGGTCGAGATGTCGGTGTCGGGGTTGATGCCGCCGGCCGCCAGCCAGTAGCGGACCCACAGGTCGTGGGTGCCGCCCCGGAAGGTCATGGCCACCTTGGCGATGTTGCCGGCCGCCTTCATCTGGGCGAACTTGGCCTTGGCCCCGGAGCTGTCGAGCCCGACCTTGACCGCTTTGAGGTCATTGCCGACCGAGATGGCCTGGCCGTTGAGGTTCAGCCGCGCCAGGATGTTCATCGGCACGATGCGGCCGCCGGTGATCGAGCCGGTGGTCATCAGGTAGGGCATCGGCGACAGGATGTGGGCCCCGTCGATGCCGCCCGAGCCGGAGCCCAGCACCAGGTTGTCGCGGGTGGCCGCCCAGGAGGCCTGCTTGAGGACCTCGACGTCGGGCATGCCGTACTTGGTGAACAGGCCGCGTTCCTTGGCGATGATCAGCGGCGAGGCGTCGGTCAGGGCGATGAAGCCCAGCTTGGCCTTGCTGACCTCGGGGCCGGGGCCGGCGGCGTGGGCCCCGCCGGGGAAGGCGGCGTGGACGGCGGCCAGGGTGGCGGCGGCGCCCGTGAGCGCCCCGCGGCGGGTCAGCTGGATTTTGCTGTCTTTGGTCATGATGGGTGTCCTTGGAAGGAGAGGGCTCAGAAGCGGTATTCGAGGCTGATCCAGCCCTTGGTCCGCGAGGCGGGCGGGGCGGCCGTGCCCAGCGGCACGGTGTTCTCGCGATCGAAGTCGGCGTACTTGAAGAGGATGCTGAGCTTGGGCGTGATCGCCGCGGTGACCTGCAGGTCCCATTCGTCGGCCAGGTCCGCGCCGGTCCGCTCGTCGTCGAAGTCGTGGTAGCGGACAGTGAACTCGGTGTTGAACAGGTAGGTGAACTTGAAGCGCGGCCGGAAGGTCGCGGTCAGGTTGAAGTCCTTCAGCCCGTCCCGGAAGCTCTTGTTGCCGCCCGGCGAGACCCAGGCGTCGGCCCAGCCCTGGAAGGCGTGGACGGTGGCCAGCGGGGTGGTGAAGCCACGCACGCCGTCGCCTTCCAGCACCTCGTAGCTGGCCTTGACGGTGTAGATGTCGAAGGTCGCCGCCAGGTCGCCGCTGTAATAGTCCAGCTCGTAGGGGACGGTGGCGCCCTTGTAGTCGCTCTGCTGGGCGTAGGTGGCGTTGTAGGCCAGCTGCACCAGGCTCAGCCACACCTTGCCCGAGGCCTTGCCGCCGACGGTGATGTTGGAGTTGGCCGGGCTGTTGTCGAAGTCGAGGGCGTAGACGAAGCCCTGCAGCTTGAGCGGCTCGGCCACCGACCAGGTGACGTTGAGCAGGTGGCTGTCGGAGTTCCAGTCGCGCATCTCGCCGAGGATGCGGTTGACGTGGGCGACATAGACGTAGGTCCCTTTGAGCTTGCCCCAGGCGGCGTCGATGCGGGCCGCGTCGAAGGTCTGCTCGTCCTGGCGCCAGCCGACGTTGCCGACGAAGCGCTGGTCGTCCAGCAGGATGCGCTGGCGGCCCAGGGTGACCTGCAGTTCGCTGCTGGGAGTCCAGGTCAGCTGCAGGCGGTTCAGCTCGGTGACGTCCGGGTCGTTGATGATCGGATAGGTCGGCTTGCCGTTCAGGCTGGGGGCCACGCCGGGGACCTGGACGTTGTAGTCCTCGTCGCCGATCTGGCGGACGTCCTCGAACTCGACCAGGCCCTTGAAGCCGTTCCAGTCGCCGGTTTCCCAGCCAAGGCGGGTGCGCAGGGTCAGGGCCTCGGCGGTGTTGGCAATCCCGTCCTGGTCGACCGTCTCGTAGCGGGCGCGGCTCTCGAAGATCAGCTTGCCGGCCCCGATGGCCTCGGTGATGGTCGGCGGGGCGGCCGGCGGCTCCGGCGGCGGGGCCGGCTCCTCGGCGGCGGGTTCCTCGGCCGCCGGTTCCTCGGCGGGAACGGCCTCCTCGGTTGCCTCGGCAGGCGGCGCGGGTTCGGCCGGAACCGCCTGCGCCATCGCGCCGCTGGCCATGAGCAAGGCCGCCGCCGCGGTGCTGGCTCCCCAAAGATGTCTCGTCGTCATGCCCCGTATCCCCTTGTTTGCAGGCACAAAAAAACGCCCGGTCCGGGGCCGCAGCCCCGCACCGGACGTCATTGTCCTCGTTCAAATCCGTACGGCCTGAAGGACCGCCGGCGGCCCTCTAGGGCCTCGCGGAACGTCGTTGTTCCGCGTGTTCGAAGGGAACTAGGATCGTCCCCGGCTTTCTTCGCAACTGCGAAAGGATTGTCAGCCCGTTCCCTTCGCAACTGCACAATGGATAGGCGGCATTTGCCGGGGTCGCGCTCAGATTCCGAGCGGTTCGACCCGTCCGACGGCGAATCCCCGGGCGTAGGCCAGGGGCTGGCCGGGGTCGAAAACCTGGCCATCGAAGAACAGATCGGGGGCCATGGCGATCGGCGCGGTGGCCGATTCCAGGGTCCAGGGGCCGGCGTGCGCCCCCTCGGATTTCTCGTCGACCAGCGGCGCGGCCAGGCTGAGCGCCGCTGCCGCGGTGCGGAACAGGTCTGGCCGATAAACCGCCTCGGCCACGGCCGGCAGGTCGATCTCCGGACCGATCTGGCCCCAGCGCCGCATCTGGCTCAGCGACCAGAGCGCATGGCTGCGCCAGGGGAAGCTGGCGGCATGGCGGTGGAAGGCGATCTGGTCGAACACCGGCCCTGTCGCGGCCGGCGCGGTCGGAACCAGGGAGGCGGCCAGGGTCTCGGTCGGCGAGTCCACGTAACGCGGCTGGGCCAGCATCTCGGCCAGCTCCAGGCGATGGTCCGGCGCATCGGCCCAGACCCCGGCCCGCAGCAGGGCGCGCAGGATGGCCTGCAGGGCGTCGGGCTTGCGCTCGGCCCAGGCTTGGGTGACGCCCAACACCTTGTCCGGGGCGCCGCGCCAGAAGTCGCCGCCGCGGATCAGGATCTCGCCCTCGCCCTGCAGCACCGACACCGCGTTCCAGGGCGCGCCGACGCAGAAGCCGTCGATCTCGCCGGCGTGCAGCCGGGCGGCCATGCGCGGCGGCGGCACGACGACGATGCGGACATCCTCGTCCGGGTCGATACCGGCCTGGGCCAGCCAGTAGCGCAACTGGTGGCTATGGATCGAATGGGGGAAGACCACGGCGAAGGTCAGTTGCGGCTGGCCGGCGGCGGCGCGGGCGGCGATGAGTTTGGCCAGCGGCGCGGCCGTGCGCACCGGGGCGGCCATGCCCTCGGGATCGATGTCGCGCAGGGCGGCGGCCAGGGCCGTCGAGACGGTGATGGCGCTGCCGCCGGCGTTCAGGGCCAGGGGCGCGACCGTGGCCGACTGCGTGCCTGACAGCCCCAGGGTGGTGGCCAGAGCCATGGCCCCCAGCATATGGGCTCCGTCCAGGGCCCCGACCGCCACCTTGTCGCGGATGTTGGCCCAGGAGGCTTCGCGGCTGAGCGTCACCGACAGGCCCTCGTCGGCGAAGAAGCCGCGCTCGGCGGCGACCACCAGCGGCGCGCAGTCGATCAGGGGGATGAAACCAAGCCGCACGTCCATCCCGCTCACCCGCCCGTCCCTTTCAACACACCCGCGAAGGCGATCAGATCCGCCGCCACCGCGCCCATCGGCCGTCCCGAATCCATGGCCAGCTTGCGCAGCAGCCGGAAGGCGGCGTCCTCATCGAGGCCGCGCTCCTTCATGAGCAGGCCCTTGGCCCGCTCGATGGTCTTGCGGGCCGACAGGTCGGCCTGGGCCTTGGCCAGGTCGGTCCGCAGCTTCTGCATCGACTCGAACCGGCTCATCGCCACCTCGAGCACCGACCGCACCCGGTTGGTCGACAGCCCGTCGACGACGTAAGCCGCCACCCCCGCGTCGATGGCCGCCTCGGCCAGGCCGGGGGTCGAGCGGTCGACGAACATCACCACTGGGCGCGGGTTATGGCCGGTCGCCTCGCGCAGGCTCTCCAGCGTGTCGCGGTCGGGGCTGTCGCAGGCGATGACGATGACGTGGGGGGCAAAGCGGGTGATGTCGGCCTCGTCGAAGACGGCGGCCTGGCGCACCTCAAGCGGATGCACGCCCTCCAGTCCTTCAGTGACGAGGGCGGTCCGGGCCAGATCGGAATCGATGACGAGGACGCGCATGGGGCCAAGGCTCGTGTCGAGGCCCCGGCGGCAAGGCCCGCCGTGCCTTCTTCATGGGCGCCGGCCGCGAGCGCCTAAAATATGGGCGCCCGGGGTGGGCCAAATCGCGCATCCGGGCCCGATGGCGACTGCGTCGACGTATCGCGGGGGCGATCCGCCGGTATCCGACCGGCGTTGTCGGGCGTTAGACTGGGATCATGAAGCACGTCCCGAACATCCTCACCCTCGGCCGACTGGTCCTCACCCTGCTGGTGTTCCTGGCGCTGCTGGCCGGTGTCACCCTGCCGACCTCCGGGCCGCCGCTGCTGCATTTCGCCTTCTGGGGCTTCGTGATCGCCGCCGTCACTGACTTCTTCGACGGCTGGCTGGCTCGCAAGTACCAGGTCGAGAGCCTGACCGGGGCCATCCTCGACCCGATCGCCGACAAGGTGCTGGTGGCCGGGGCCATCGTCGGCCTGGCCATCCACGGCGACGCCATCGCCGCCCTGACCGGCGGCCTGATCCTGTTCCGCGAGTTCTCGATCAGCGCCCTGCGCGAGGTCCTGGCCCCGCGCGGCCTGCGTCTGCCGGTGACCATGCTGGCCAAATGGAAGACCACCCTGCAGCTGGTCGCCCTGGCCGCCGCCCTGCTGCGCCTGACCGAGCCGCAGTGGATGACGGGCCAGATCAGCCTGGGCGTCGACATCGCCCTCTGGGCCGCCGCCGCCGTCACCGTCTGGACCGGCGTCGAGTACGGCCTGGCTGCTCGCAAGGCCCTCAAGGGGTAGCTATTCGGCGGCCAGCAGGAAGGGCGCCTCCCGCTCGGCCTCGTCGTCGACCACCTCGGGATCGGTCGGCCCGAACAGCAGCCAGTCGGTCTCCACCGCCTGCCGGTCTGCCCGCATCAGCCGCATCAGGACGCACGCGCCGATCGCCTGGAACACCATGATCGCCTCCGGACTCAATTTATGAAATTGAGAATTACTCGCAACTGAGGCGATGGCAAGGCGAGAAGTGAAGGTGCGACCCGGCGCGCCCTAGGACATCGGCGGTGGCGGGGGCGGCGGATCGGGCAGGGGGATGAACTCGTCGTGGTCGAGGTCGGGCAGCTTCATGCGGCCGGCCCGCCAGTCGGCCTTGGCCTGGTCGATCCGCTCCTTGCTGGAGGAGACGAAGTTCCAGTCGATGAAGCGCGGGCCCACCGGCTCGCCGCCGAGCAGCATGACGGTGCTGGGCTCCAGGGCGGTGACCGGGATGGTGTCGCCGGGTTGGAAGACAGCCATCTGGCCGGTGTGCAGGGTCCTGCCGTCGATCTCGACGCTGCCCTTGGCGACATAGGCGGCGCGTTCGGGATACTCGGCCGGCAGGGCGGCCGTGGCCCCGGCGGCCAGCTCCCAGTGGACGTAGAACAGGGGCGAGAAGACCGGCACCTTGGCCTCGGCCCCGAAGGCCTTGCCGGCCACCAGGCGGGCGCTCAGGCCGCCGGCTTCGTAGAAGGGCAGTTCGTCATTGCCTTCGTGGTGGCTGAAGGCGGGGGCGGCCTCTTCTGACTCGGTGGGTAATGCGAGCCAGGTCTGGATGCCGTCCATGCGGCCGCCGCTGGCGCGCAGCTCCTCGAAGCGTTCGGAGTGGGTGATGCCGCTGCCGGCGGTCATCCAGTTGACCTCGCCCGGCCGGATGACGATCTCGCTGCCGACGCTGTCGCGGTGGGTCATCGACCCCTCGAACAGGTAGCTGAGGGTGGAGAGGCCGATGTGGGGATGGGGCCGCACGTCGACGGTTCGCGGAAAGCCCGGCTGGAACTCGGCGGGACCCATGTGGTCGAAGAAGATGAAGGGCCCGACCATCCGGTGCGGCGCATAGGGCAGCACCCGCCCCACCTCGAAGCCGCCCAGGTCCTTGCGCCGCTGGTCGATGACGAGTTCGATCATGGTGACCTCCTGATTTCGGGTCACCTTGCAGCGGTTCAGGTTCGGGTCAATGGCGGACGTAGGTTGCGCAGATCATGCCCCGGGCGACGGCATGCTTGCGCAGCAGATCGCGCACCTGCGGCCGGCCGGGCGCGCCGGTGAAGCCGCTGGCGGCGTCGAGGGCGTAGATCTGGGCGACGTAGCGGTGCGGCCCGTGGCCCGGCGGCGGGTCGGGCGGCAGGTAGCCGGCGGCGAGGAAGCTGTTGAGACCGGTGTGGGGGTGGTCCTCGTCGTCCTGGGTGGCGATGGCGCCTTCCTTGAGGATGCCGTCATGGGCCGGCAGGTCGTAGACAATGGCGTGGACCAGGGGCGCGAGGGTGGGACTGTCGGCGTCCTCGATGACCAGCAGCAACGAGGCCGCCCCGGCCGGCACGCCATGCCAGGCGAAGGGCGGCGACAGGCCCTCGCCGTCGACGGTGAACCGCCGGGGCAGATTGGGGGCGTCGAAGGCGGCGCTCTCCAGGGTCAGGGTCTCGGGCACGGCCTTGAGGGCTGGGTCATGATAGAGCACCTTCTCCAAGCCGGGTCGAACGCCCTGCAGGGCGTGACCGAGGATGGCCGGCAGTTTCTCGAGCATCAGGAGTCTCCTGCAGCGGAAACCCGTGGAACCCCCGGCCGGTTCAATCCTATGGGAAGGGGAGCGTCAGGATCTGGGCCGTCTGCGGCTTGGCGCCGGTCAGCGGCTTGCCGTCGCCGCCATAGCCGGCCCAGCCGCCGCGGCCGATCACCGCCATGCCGCCCGGCATGGCCGCGCCCAGGGTCAGGTCGTCGAGCGCCGGATGGTTGGCGGCGGCCACCTTCATGCCCTCGATCTCGCGGCAGTTGACGCTGATCCGCAGCATGATCAGCCGGGCCGGCGAGACGCCGTTCTGGGTGGCGACCACGGCCATCGGATAGGGCCTGGCGTTGCGCATCTGGTAGTCGTAGCTGACCTTGAACAGCCCGTCGGTCCCGGCCATGGCGACATGCATGCCGCCGACCGGCTCCAGCTTGCCGCTCTTCAGGTCCAGCCGGTGCAGGCCGGTCGGGTAGTCCGCGATCAGAAGGGCGTCCTCGCCCTCGCAGGCGACCAGGCCCTGAGGCGAGCCCAGTTCGTTGCTGGCCAGCGCGGTCTCCAGCCCCTTGGCCCCCGGCGTGAGCCGATAGATGGCGGCGCCGACCGAGGCGCTGGCGTAGACCGTCCCGTTCGTGGCGACGACCACGTCACCCAGCTGCACGGGGCCGGGCGCGCCTTCGACCGGGTAGCGGGCCAGGATGGCGCCGGTCCGGCCGTCGATCTTCAGGAGGGCGGTGCGGGCCGCGCCGGCCGAGCCGGGGATTTCCGGGCCCGAGGCCTCGGCGGCCCAGACCGTCTGGCCATCGACCGCCAGGCCGAAGATGCCGCCGGTCTCGGCGTCGGCCTTGAGGAACGGAGTGGCCACGCCCTTGGCGTCGACCCTGTAGATCATGTGCTCGGTGACGCTGCTGACCAGCCAGCCATCGCCCTGCCGCGCCAGACCTTCATAGATCGGTCCGGCCTTGGGCAGGCTGGCGGCGATGGTCGGAACCCCCGCCGGCTTGGCGTTGGTGGCCAGCCTGGCGGCGACCGGGGCGAAATCCGGGCGGGCGGCCAGGGTGGAGAGCGCCTTGTCGCCGACGACGTCCCAGATCAGGCCGAGGTTGGCGTAGGCGCCCATGTGGGCCACCGCCTCGGTCGGCTTGCCGGCGGCGACCTCGACCCGGGCCAGGCGGATCAGGGAGCCGGGGCTGTGCGGGTAGAGGGCCAGGGCCTCCTCCAGCAGAGACTCCGCCTTGGCCAGGTCAGAGGCCTGGGCCGCCGCGCCGGCCTCCTTGCGCAGGCGGAAGTACTGTTCTAGCCGGCTCTCGGGCGCGCTGGCGGCCAGGCAGAGGGCGGCGGCCAGGGTCAGGCTGACGGCGCGGATCATGGTAGGCTCCCCTTGCTCGAGGCTGAGCCTGCGTCACGGAGCGGCGGTCGGCAAACTAAGGATTGGTAATGTCGCCCGCTTCGGCCCAGCGGTCGGCGAATTGGCAGAGCGTCAGGAAGGCCTCCAGCAATTCGCCGCCGGGCGCTGTGAGGCCGTGGCCGGCGCCCGGCGGGGCGCCAGCATTTGGGCCAACGCGGCAACACGAAGTTGTGTCAAATGAACCTGGGTATGTGAGCAACGTCCGCGCACCGAATCCTCTAACCTTCGAGAGCTGGGCGTGGCGTGAGGTTCTGTGGCTTTCGGTCCACAGAATCGACAAGGAGGTCACATGTCCAAGAAATCCTGGATCGATGCTGATCACTATCGGATCACGTCGGACGATGGTCGACAGTCCCATACCTACTACGCGGGAAGCTGGTTCAGCTACGGGATCGACACCTGTGTTGACGTCACGGACCACCATCGAGATGGGACCAACACGTCCTATGAACCACGCGGGTTCTTCGAGACCATTCTTTCCGGCGGCGACGACCGCGGAAGCAAAAAATAGTCAGCGTGGGCCGACATAGGAGTCGGCCAACTGCCTCAAGCCCTACCCGTGCGGGCTCACATACGGGCTGACCAGGCCCAGCGGCACGGCGGTGCTGTTCTTGACGCCGCGGATGACGATGCGGCTTTCGATGTTGGAGACCAGGCCCAGCGACAGGATCTTGTCGCGCAGGAAGTCGTCGAAGGCGTGCATGTCGCGGGTGACGATGCGCATCTCGTAGTCGGCCGCGCCGGTCACCGTGGCGCACTGCACCACTTCCGGCCATTTGAGGACGGAGCTTTCGAAGCGCTCAAGGTTTTCCTTGGTCGGCAGGGAGAGCTTGACCGTGCAGTACACCTCGAAGGCCAGACCCAGAAGTTCGCGATCCAGGATGGTCACCCGACGCTGGATGACGCCGGCGTCCTCTAGCCGTTTGATGCGGCGCCAGCAGGGGCTGGACGACAGGCCGACGCGTTCGGCGATCTCGGCCACCGACAGCCCGGCGTCGTGCTGGATCAAATCCAGAATCTTTGCGTCAACTGCGTCGAGAGGCTCAGACAAACTTTGTTCCCCCGGGAAGGCCAAAAACGGCCCCGTTCGTGCCGACTCACGCCCCTGTACGGGCATGGCTTTGGCAAACATTTTCTCCGGACTTGTATGATCTTGCAAGCCGACTGACCCTTCCCGCAGGAAAGATTTTTCAATGCGCCACTCAGAAGTGACGTTGGACGACAAATATCTTCTAGAAGACGGTCGTGCCTTCGTCACCGGCGTGCAGGCCCTGATCAGGGTCATGCTCGACCGCCGGCGGCTCGATCTGCGCGATGGGCTGAACACCGCCGGCTATGTTTCCGGCTATCGCGGCAGCCCCCTCGGGGGCCTGGATCAGCAGGCGGCGCGGGCCCGCAAGCTGCTTACGGCGCACGAAGTCGTCTTTCAGGAAGGCCTCAACGAGGACCTGGCGGCGACCGCCGTCTGGGGCAGCCAGCAGGCCAACCTGTTCCCCGGCGCCAAGTTCGATGGCGTCTACGGCCTGTGGTACGGCAAGGCGCCAGGGGTAGATCGCACTGGCGATGTCTTCAAACACGCCAACTTCGCCGGCGTCATGCCCAAGGGCGGGGTGCTGGCCATCGCCGGCGACGACCACAATTGCAAGTCCTCGACCCTGCCCAGCCAGTCGGAGTTCGCCTTCCAGGACTTCGAGATGCCGGTGCTGTCGCCGGCCGACGTGCAGGAGGTGCTGGACTACGGCCTGCTCGGCATTTCGATGTCGCGCTTCAGCGGCCTCTGGGTCGGCATGATCGCCCTGGCCGACACCATGGACAGCGGCGTCACCATCGACGTGTCGCTGGACCGCCACCACCACGTCTATCCCGAATTCCCCATGCCGCCTGGGGGCTTGCACATCCGCACCAAGGACCAGCCGCTGGAGAAGGAGACCCGTCTCCGCAATCACAAGCTCCCCGCCGCCCTGGCCTTCGCCCGCGCCAACGGCATCGACAAGGTGGTGCTGGCGGCGCGTCAGCCACGCCTCGGCATCGTTTGCCAGGGCCAGGCCTACAAGGATGTGCTGGAAGCCTTCCAGGCGATGAACATCACGCTCGACGAAGCGGCCGCCATGGGCATCTCGATCTACAAGGTCGGCATGCCCTGGCCACTGGAGCCGCAGGGCCTGCGGGCCTTCGCCGCCGGTCTCGAGACCCTGATGGTCATCGAGCACAAGCGGGCCCTGATCGAGCCCCAGGCCCGGGCCGCCCTCTACGACCTCCCGGCCCACGCCCGGCCCAACGTCATCGGCAAGCGTAACGAGCAGGGCGATGTGCTGATGGAGGACACCGGCAGCCTGACCGTGGCCGCCATCGCCCTGGACCTCTACAGCCGCCTGCCCGAGGGCCCGGCCAAGCAGCGGGCCAGCGCCTACCTCGACCGCGTCTCGGCGGCCGGCGTCGCCGCCGTCAGCTTGGCGTCCGATCAGCAGCGCAAGCCCTTCTTCTGCTCGGGCTGCCCGCACAACACCTCGACCCGGGTGCCGGACGGTAGCCGGGCCCTGGCCGGCATCGGCTGCCACTACATGGCCGGCTTCAACGACCCCTCGACCGACCTCAACACCCACATGGGCGGCGAGGGCCTGACCTGGGTGGGGGCCTCGCCCTTCACCACCGAGAAGCACGTCTTCCAGAACCTCGGCGACGGCACCTACAACCACTCCGGCTCGCTGGCGATCCGCGGCGCGATCGCGGCCAAGGCCAACATCACCTACAAGCTGCTGTTCAATGACGCCGTCGCCATGACCGGCGGGCAGAGCGCCGAGAGCGGCTTCACCCCGGCCCAGATCACCCGCCAGCTGGCCGCCGAGGGGGTGACCAGGACGGTCATCGTGGTCGACGAGGTCGAGCGCTACCAGGGCGTCACCGACTTGGCGCCGAACGTTCAGATCTTCCCGCGCCGGGAGCTCAACAGGGTCCAGGAGGAACTGCGGGAGACGGAAGGCGTCACCGTCCTCCTCTACGACCAGACCTGCGCCACCGAGAAGCGCCGCCGGCGCAAGCGCGGCCTGATGCCCAAGGCGACCACCCGGGTGTTCATCAACCCGCTGGTCTGCGAGGGCTGCGGCGATTGCTCGAAGAAGTCCAACTGCGTCTCGGTCGAGCCGCTGAACACCGAGTTCGGCCGCAAGCGGGCGATCAATCAGTCGACCTGTAACCAGGACTACAGCTGCGTCGACGGCTTCTGCCCCAGCTTCATCACCCTCGATGGGGCAGAGAACGCCGCCGCCAAGAAGATGCCGGCCCTGACGGCGGATTCCACGCCGCTGCCGACCTTCGAGCCGGTCGAGGGCGTGCGCCGCATCCTGTTCACCGGCATCGGCGGCACCGGGGTGACCACCGTCGCCTCCATCCTGGCCATGGCCGCCCATGTCGACGGCCGCGCCGCCAGCGTCGTCGACATGACCGGTCTCGCCCAAAAGGGCGGCTCGGTGTTCAGCCATGTGAAGATCGGCGAGACCGAAACCACCATCGTCGGCGGCCGGGTGCCGGCGGCCAGCGCCGATGTGCTGATCGCCTGCGACCTGCTGGTCGCCGCCTCGCCTGAAGCCCTGGCGCTGTTCTCGAAGCAGAAGACGGTCGCGTTCGGCAACGCCGACTTCTCGCCGACCGCCGACTTCGTGACCAACCGCGACGTCCGCTACGACACCGCCGGCATGGCCCGGCGCATCAAGGGCGCCACGAAGGACTACAACGCCTGTCCGTCGCAGGCCCTGTCGCTGCACAAGCTGGGCGACGAGATCTACGCCAACATGATCATGCTGGGCTTCGCCTGGCAGAAGGGCGTGATCCCGGTTTCCAGCCGCGCCATGTACCGGGCCATCAAGCTGAACGGCGTCGACGCCGAGGCCAACATGCAGGCCTTCGAGGTCGGCCGCAAAGCCGCCGTCGACGAGGCCTTCAAGGGCCTGCCGGAAGACCAGGTGCCGACCCCCGAGACCATGCCGCTGGAGGAGCTGATCGCCCACCGCACGGCCGAACTGGTCGGCTATCAGAACCAGGCCTACGCCGACCGCTATGCGAAGCGGGTGGCCCAGGTCCGCGCCACCGAAACCGCCGTGGGCGGCGGCGACAGCCTGACCCGGGCCGTGGCCGTCAACCTCTACAAGCTGATGGCCTACAAGGACGAGTACGAGGTCGCCCGGCTCTACACCGACGGCCGCTTCGCCAAGGAACTGGCCGGGGTGTTCAAGGGCGGCAAGGCCAAGATTTGGCTGTCGCCGCCTTGGATCGCCCCCAAGGGCCCGGACGGCAAGCCGCAGAAGATCGCCGTTGGGGGCTGGGCGCTGACCGTGCTGTTCCCGATCCTGGCCAAGATGAAGGGCCTGCGCGGTGGTCCCTTCGACGTCGCCGGCATGAGCGAGGAGCGGCGCATGGAGCGCGGCCTGATCACCGCTTACGAGGCCAACCTCGACCGCCTGCTGGCCGGTCTCGACGCCGACCACCTTTCGCTCGCCGCCCGCATCGCCGCCATCCCGGACAAGATCCGCGGCTACGGCCATGTGAAGGAGGCCAGCGTCAAGGTCGCCGAGCGCGAGGAAGCGGCGCTGTGGGCCCAGTGGGAGAAGAAGGCGGCGGCCTGAAGCTCTCGCCGGTTTCCCGACTCTGTGTTGGGCTGGCGACATGAACAAGCCGGTGAAGCCTGAGGCCGTCTTCGTCGCGGCCGGCGCCTTCGCCGATCAGCTTGAGTTCAACACCCGCGACGATGTCGAGGCCATCCGCCGTTCGATTGAGGCCTCCAAGGCGGCTGACGACTATGTCGACGCTGAGACCGTGTTCGCCGATCTGCGCGGTCGCTATGGCGTGGCTGGGGTTTAGGGCAGCTTTGCGCTGGCCCACTGGACGATGGACTCAGCCGGCATGGCCCCGCTGGTGCGGGCGAGCTCGCGGCCCTTGTGGAACAGGACCATCGTCGGGATCGAGCGGATGTTGTAGCGGGCGGCGATGGCCGATTGCGCCTCGGTGTCGAGCTTGCCGAGGCGGACCTTGGGCTCGAGCTGGCCGGCCGCTTTCGCGAAGGCCGGGGCCATGGCCTGGCAGGGACCGCACCAGGCGGCCCAGAAGTCGACCAGCAGCGGCAGGTCGGAGGCCTTGGCGTGGCGATCGAAGCTGGCGGCGCTGAGTTCGACGGGCTTGGCGACGAACAGGGGATTCTTGCAGACGCCGCATTTAGGGCCGGCGGCGAGCCTGGCCTTCGGCACGCGGTTGAGGGCGGCGTCGACCGGGCAGGCGATGACGAGCGTGTCGGCGGTCGTGGCGGTGTCGGTCATCTGGCGCTCCGCCGGGGAGAACCCGGTGGAGCGGAGATGGTTTCGGAGAGGGCGGTCCTCAAGAGACCCGCTCGAAGTCCATGTCCCAGTTGACCTCCCAGGTCTTGCCGTTGTCCGGCGAGAAGGCCTGGCTCCAGTGGGCGGTGGCGGGAGTGATCTTCGACCAGGTGAAGCGGACCAGGATCGGCTTGCCCTCGAACACATCCTCGCCGACGAAGGTCCCGACGCCGTCCTTGAAACCGCCGTGCACCGGCGGTTCGATGCTGGGGTAGCGGGCGTCGAGCCACCAGATCGACCAGCGGTTCAGCTTCGCATCGAACCGACGCACCCCGCTGGCGCCATAGGCGTCGCCCGGGATGTTCAGGATGTTGTCGTCGAAATTGCCCAGGCCCCCCATGGTCTTGCGGCACTGACACCAGCCCTCGAACGGGACCCATTCGGTCGAGCCAGCCAGCCGGGCCTTCAGCCGCCGGTGCCTGACCCGCCAGGAGCCGAGCAGGAAGTCGAAGTCCTTGCGGCCGTCCGCCGCCGGCGCCGGCCCCTGAATCAGCGAGCGGGCGGTCGGTTGCAGCCGCTGAACCTCCATCGGTCCGGTCAGGCGCGGGGCGAGGCTGCGGTAGAAGGCGCCGGCCGGCCCGGCGGCGAACAGGGCCTGGGCCTGCTCGCTCTCGAAGGCCTGGAACCAGAGGAAGACGGTGAGGTCCTGCCGCACCGGCAGGCGGGGATAGCTGTTGGGGCCCGGATCGGTGGCGAAGGCGGCGAGCACGGGCGCGCCGGCGGCGGCCAGGGCCGGGGCCACGTCACGGGCGAAGGCCTGGGCGAAGGCGGTTTCCTCACCCTTGCGGATCGGACAGACGGTGGCGGTGATCACGGCCGTGGAGCGGGCCTGCGAACCGATGGCGGCGCGGCTCAGGCCGGTGAGGTCAAAGCCGGCGCCGATGGGGTTCAGCTGCAGCACATTGTCGGAGTCGACGATGGTGGCGTTGGCGGCGGTGCGGTTCGCCTGCCAGACGGGGCCGGTGTAGAAGCCGTCGAGGGCGTCGTGGCGGGCCTGCGCATCCGCGAAACCCCGCAGCCAGACGAACCGGTCCGGGTTGTCGAGGTCGCGGAAGGTTCCCAGCACCGCGGCGCCCAGCGCCTCCTGGGATTCGATGAATTTCTCCTCGAACAGGGCGATCAGGTCGTCGCGGCGACCCGGCTGCATGGCGTACTGGCGCAGTTCGACGATACACTGCTGGCCGGCAGCCTGGGCGGGTAGGGCGAGTCCGGCGGCGGTCGCCGCGGCGGCGGTGAGGATGTCTCGGCGGGTCATTGGAAGCCTCCTGGCAAAACGAGGCGCGAGGACTAAGCCCGCCTACCTGACAAGACCTGTCAGGATTTATCAGGCAGAGTGGAAAAATGCGTTCGAGCCGCCTCCTCTCCATCCTCATGCTGCTGCAGACCCGTGGCCGGATGACCGCCGAGAAGCTGGCGGCCGAGTTCGAGGTCTCGGTCCGCACCCTCTATCGCGACATCGACGCCCTGAGCGCCGCCGGCGTGCCGGTCTACGCCGACCGCGGGCCAGGCGGCGGCTTCGCCCTGCTGGACGGCTATCGCACCCGGCTGACCGGCCTGACCGACCAGGAGGCTCACACCCTGATTCTGGCCGGCCTGCCCGGGCCGGCGGCGCAGCTGGGGCTGGGCCAGGCCATGGCCGACGCCCAGCTCAAGGTGCTCAGCGCCCTGCCGGAGGGCCCGGGGGCGGCGGCGATGCGGGCTCAGGCGCGGATTCATCTCGATCCGGTCGGCTGGTTCCGCCAGGCCGACGGCGGCGACTGGCTGACGGTGCTGGCCGACGGCCTGTGGCGCGACCGGCGGCTGGCCGTGCGCTACGGCCCGCGCCGGCCGGTCGATCTGCTGCTCGAACCCCTCGGCCTCGTGCTCAAGGCCGGCGCCTGGTACCTCATTGCCCGCTCCAAAGGTGAGGTCCGCACCTACCGCGCCTCGCAGGTGATCGCCGCAGAGGTGACGGAGGAGGGCTTCGAGCGGCCGGCCGGGTTCGACCTGGGCGCCCACTGGACACGGGCCCAGGCCGACTATGCGGAGAGCCTCAAACAGGGTGTCGCCCGGCTGAAGGTCAGCCCCGAGGCGCTCTACGCCCTGCGACGTGACGGGGTGGAGGTGACGAACCTGGGCGAAGGGATCGTCGAGACGCCGATGGAAAGCCCCGACTGGACCGCCCGCGACCTGCTGCGGCTGGGGACCGGCGTCGAAGTGCTGGAGCCACCGGTCCTGCGGGCGCGGATGGGCCAGCTGGCGGCGGAGATCGCGGCGCTGTACGGGTGATCCCGTTTCTTCCGCTCATCCCGGCGAATGCCGGGACCCAGCCGCGTGATCTCGGGCCGGGCAAGCAAATCCATAGGCATCCTTCGAGTGACCGAGCTCTACGAAATGGGTCCCGGCATTCGCCGGGATGAGCGGATTCAAAATCTGGCACCATAGCTGTTGCATATGGCAAGAGCGTTCCTATCTAGGCTCTCGATGGCGCAAACAACCCGCCAGATGGGAGACAAGACATGATCGACCGCCGCCCCTTCGAGCAGCTCGGCCATGCCAACCACGGCTGGCTCAACGCCCGCCACCACTTTTCCTTCGCCAACTGGTACGAGCCCACCCGCATGGGCTGGGGCGACCTGCGTGTCTGGAACGACGACGAGATCGCGCCCAAGTCGGGCTTTCCGCCGCACCCGCACGCCGACATGGAAATCATCACCTATGTCCGCAGCGGGGCGATCACCCACCAGGACAGCCTGGGCAACACCGGCCGCACCGAGGCCGGCGATGTGCAGGTGATGAGCGCCGGCTCGGGCATCCGCCACGCCGAGTACAATCTGGAAGACGAGACCACGACCCTGTTCCAGCTGTGGATCCAGCCGCAGACCCAAGGCGGCGAGCCCAGCTGGGGCGCCAAGCCCTTCCCCAAGGGCGACCGCTCCGGCCGGTTCGTGGCCCTGGCCAGCGGCCTCGACGACGAGGGCGCCCTGCCGATCCGGGCCAAGGCGCGGGTGCTGGGGGCGACGCTGAAGGCCGGCGAGACCGCGACCTATGATCTCGCCGACGGACGCCATGCCTATCTGGTCGCCGCCGCCGGCGCGGTCGAGGTCAACGGCGTTGCCTTGGCGACGCGGGACGGCGCGGCCATTCGTGACGAAAGTGTCCTGAGGGTAACCGCCGTCAGCGACGCCGAAATCGTTCTGGTTGATTCCAACTAGACAATCGCGCAACATGTAGCTGCGGGCCGGTCGCGGTGCGACCGGCCCTTTTTCGTTGACGTCCAATGGGTTAGCCTCGTAACGCTCCGGCGAAACGGCGTTATTGGATCTTGGGCAGCACGTGCGATTTGACCTGATCAAGATTATGCTGGTGGACGACAACCAGCACATGCGCATGCTGATCGGCGAAATCCTGCGAGCCATCGGCGTCAAGATCGTCCACGAGGCCACCGACGGGGCCGAGGCGCTGCAGATCATGCGCAAACACGCCATCGACATCGTCATGACCGACCTGGCCATGCAGCCGCTGGATGGCATCGATTTCGTGCGCCTGCTGCGCAACTCGCCCGACAGCCCCAACCAGATGTGCCCGGTCATCATGATCACCGGCCATTCGACCCAGAAGCGCGTCACCGAGGCGCGCGACGCCGGCGTGACCGAATTCCTCGCCAAGCCGGTGACGGCCCGCGGCGTCATCGATCGTATCACCCGGGTGGTCGAGTTTCCCCGGCCCTTCATCCGCAATGAGGACTATTTCGGCCCCGATCGCCGCCGGCGCGCCGACCCGCAGTTCACCGGCCCCTGGCGCCGGGGGAGCGACGAGGACAAGCAGCGCCTTGGCTGATTAAACCGAAAGCGCGCAGCTCTCGTTGATGGTCGGGCGCGAGATGACCACCCGGCACAGGCCCGGGAAGCGCGGCTTCAGGGCCCCGGCGAAATACAGGCAGAGGTGTTCCAGGGTCGGGGTCTCGAGGCCCGGCTTGTCGTTGAGCAGGCCGTGGTCCAGCTGGGCGGCGACCGCCTTCAGCTCGGCGTCCAGTTCGCCCAGGTCCGTCACCCAGCCCATCGGGCCGCTGATCTCGCCGCGCACCGTCGCCTCGACCCGGAAGCTGTGGCCGTGCAGGCGCGTGTAGGGGCTGTCCACCGGGCCGTTGGGGAAATGGTGGGCGGCGTCGAAGGTGGCGGCCTTCGTGATCTCGAATTGGGGCGTGGTCATCGATGCAATAGAATGGCTGGCCGAGGCTCAAAGCCTCAGGCGATGCCGAGGTATTTGTGGGTTTGGGTGCTTAAACGCCACCTGGGGTGGGAAAGGCAATAGGCGATGCAGGCGGCGGTGGCCGCCTCGCGGTCCGGCCCATCCATCGGCTGCAGGTAGAATCGCTCGAAATCGAGGCCCGCGAACCGCTCCGGATCGACCCCGACCTGTGGCCAGACCAGCTTCAGCTCCTGGCCCCGGGTCTGCACGACCGGGGCGTCTGCCTTGGGACTGACGCAGACCCAGTCGATGCCGGCCGGCGCTTCGAGGGTGCCGTTGGTCTCCACGGCGATGGAAAAGCCGCGCGCATGCAGGGCCTCGATGGCCGCCGCGTCCAGCTGCAGCAGCGGCTCGCCGCCGGTGCAGACCACCAGCCGCTCATCCGGGCCGCCGGTCCAGGCCGCCTCGACCGCCTCGGCCAGCTTTTCGGCGCTCCTGAAACGGCCGCCGCCCGGCCCGTTGGTTCCGACGAAATCGGTGTCGCAGAAGGTGCAGACGGCGCTGGCCCGATCCCTCTCGCGGCCGGACCACAGGTTGCAGCCGGCGAAGCGGCAGAACACCGCCGCCCTGCCGGCCTGGCCGCCCTCACCCTGCAGGGTGAGGAAGATCTCCTTGACCGCATAGCTCATCGACCCAGCCCTCGGAGTTCGAGCCCTCGGGGGGACGGCCTTTCGGTCGTGGACGCGCGCGCGGAGGGAGGGAAGGGAGGCATGGCCGGGAACGGAGAGGAGGAGGCTGTTCTCTACACGAGCCCGCCCGGGGCCGAAACTCCCGTTACAAGGCGTTACGCTGAGCGAAAATCGCACGGCGGAAAGATGGCGGCGAGCGCCGAGTCGGGCGGCAGGCAACTTTCGAAGCGGCTTTGACTGTCGCGGCGTCAGCTTCCGCAGCGTCAATTCTCCCGCCAGTGGAGGAAGTCGCCCGGGGGCAGGAAAAGGGCGCGTTTATTGGGCCACAGTCAGGTGAAAAGCCGTAACCTATCGGCGTTCATCTACCCGCGGGACATTGACAGTCTTCAAACGCGCGTATGCAATCCATGGAAGCTGCGGGGGAGTGTCGCGCGTCCCCGACAGCAATCAAGACGCGACAATTGAGGAAACACACGGCGACCGCTGTTCAGGCCCTCTGAGGGCCGGCGGCGCCCGGGGAGGGTTAGAATGCACAATTCTCTGCGCCTGCGGAGGACGCTGGCTGTCAGCGCGTCCGCGTTTGCCATCATGGCCATCGCCGCGCCGGCCTTCGCTCAGGATGAACCAGCGCCGAGCGGCAACACCGTCGGTGAGCTGATCATCACGGCGCAGAAGCGCGAGGAAGCCATCCAGGACGTGCCGATCGCGGTGTCCGCCTTCAACCAGGAAACCCTGGAAAAGGCGAAGATCGACGGTGGTCCGAACCTGGTCCTGGCCATTCCGAACGTGAACTTCTCCAAGGGGAACTTCACCGGCTACAACTTCCAGATCCGCGGCATCGGCTCCAAGCTGGTGGCCGGTTCGGGCGACGCCGGCACCGGTATCCACCTGAACAACGCCCCGCTGACCGCCAACAACCTCTTCGAGTCGGAATTCTTCGACCTGGAGCGCGTCGAAGTGCTGCGCGGCCCGCAAGGCACCCTGTACGGCCGTAACGCCACGGGCGGCGTGGTCAACGTGATCACCGCCAAGCCGACCAACAATTTCGAAGCCATGATCCGCGGCGAGATCGGCAACTACGAGACCTACAAGCTGCGCGGCATGATCAACGTCCCGGTCGGCGACATGATCGCCATCCGCGCCGCCGCCAACGTGCTGCAACGCGACGGCTACGGCGAGAACCTCGTCACCGGCAACATGATTGATGACCGCGACCTGTGGAACACCCGCATCACGGTCAGCTTCGACCCGTCCGACACCTTCAGCACCTACCTGCTGTGGGACCACTTCGAGGAAGACGACAAGCGCTCGCGGATCGGCAAGCAGTTCTGCACCAAGGATCCGGGCCCGTCCTTCTACACCTACGCCGCCGACCCGGTGCGGGCGCAGGCGACCCGCGGCCTGCTGAGCCAAGGCTGCCAGGCGACCTCGCTGTACTCGGATAACGTCCTGGGCACCCCCAACAGCCAGGGCACCCTGGGCGGCCTGCTCGGCAACCTGTCTGGCCTGATCACCGGCGACGCCTACGCCGGCAAGATGCAGGATCCGGACATCCGCAACATCGAGTCCGCCATGGACCCGATCTACCAGGTCGAAACCGACATCATCCAGTTCGGCGCCACCTGGGACATCACCGACGAGCTGCAGGTCATCTCGCTGACCAACTACAGCGAAAACCACCTGTTCACGCAGCAGGACTACAACCGGGTCACCCCGATCACGACGTTCAACACCACGCCCGGCGCCTGTAACAACTTCTCGGGCCCCTGCGGCACGGTTGGCGTTCCGGTGGCGACCTATGCGGCGGTGTACGGCGCCGTCTTCCCGGGCGGCGTGGTCAACGACCCGCAGCTCGGCTCCCGCAACAGCTTCACCACCTTCGACATCTCCAACGCCAACGTTGAGCAGTGGTCGCAGGAACTGCGGCTGGCCTCGAACTTCGATGGCCCGCTCAACTTCAACATCGGGGGCATCTACCTCGACCTGAAGTCGGACGACGGCCACTACTACGTGTTCGGCAACACCCTGACCGGCCAGGCGCTGATCGCCAACGCCCTGGTCACCGGCAACCCGAACTGCTCGGCGACGACCGCGGGCTGTATCTTCATCGACCCGGCGTCGACGCCGACCGGCAACGGCCGCAACTACTTCGACAGCACCGGCGCCTACCACCTGAAGTCCCGCGCGGTCTTCGGTGAGGTCTACTGGCAGCTGTTTGAAAACTTCAAGATCACTGCCGGCGTGCGTTACACCCATGACCGCAAGCTGCAGGTGGGTCGCACCACGGCCCTGCTGGCGGCCAACTCCGGCGCCACGGCGGGCAGCGGCAGCACCCTGCCGACCACCCCGCCGGTCCTTCAGGCGGACTTCAAGGAAACCACCGGCCGTATCGGCGCCGACTGGAAGCCCTGGGACAACACCCTGCTCTACGGCTTCTACTCGCGCGGCTATAAGGCTGGCGGCATGAACCCGCCCTGCGCCGTTGGCGTCGCCTGCGCCGCGCCGACCTTCGCTCCGGAGTTCGTGGACGCCATCGAGTTCGGCACCAAGAACACCCTCTTCGACGGCCGGATGGTGCTGAACGCCACCTACTTCCACTACGACTACATCGGCTACCAGGTCTCGAAGATCACCAACCGCCAGTCGGTCAACGAGAACATCGACGCCGAGGTTCAAGGCCTCGAGTTCGAGACCATCTGGGAGCCGATCGACGACTTCCGCATCAACATGAACATCGGCATGCTCGACTCGGAGATCACCGATGGCGAGTCGATCGACGTGTTCGACCGCACCCAGGGCGACACCAGCCTGGTGGTGGTGAAGGCCAGCAACGCCAGCAACTGCGTCGCCAGCCGCGCCGGCGTCGGGGCCCTGATCAATGTGATCAACCTCGGCATCGTCTCGCCCTACACCATGCTCGGTGTCTGCAGCGGGGCCTTCGCCTCGCCGCTCAACCCGCTGGCCGGCTTCGGCGTCGTCTCCAACCCGGCCCTGCTGCCGGGTCTCGGCGACGGCGTCGCGGTCAACCTGAAGGGCAAGGAGCTGCCCAACGCGCCGAAGTACACCTTCTCGCTGGGCGCGCAGTACACCTGGCACATGGGCAGCTGGGACGCGACCCTGCGCGGCGACTACTACCGCCAGGACGACAGCTTCTCGCGAATCTACAACTCCGAGCCTGACAAGATCAAAGGCTGGGAGAACTTCAACGCCACGGTGACGGTCGGCAACGACAACATCGGTCTCTACTTCGAACTGTATGTGAAGAACCTGACCGATGAAGAGTCGATCACCGACACCTACCTGACCGACGACTCCTCGGGTCTGTTCCGGAACGCGTTCTACACCGAACCGCAGACCTTCGGCTTCTCGGTCACCAAGACCTTCGGCCAATAAGCCGAACGGCGGTATCTGAACTATGGGCGGCGGAGACCTCGGTCTCCGCCGCTTTTTCTTTGCCCGGTTGCAGGCTTAACCTGTCTGAAAGCGCGATGGTGCAGGATCACACTCCAAGCTTGCAGGTCCCCAGGATCTGAGGCCCCACGAGACCGACCCGACATGGACCGCCTTGACCGCCTGATCGATCGCCATGCGCCGCTGTTCCTGGACGCGGACGTGGCGGCGGCCAGTCGGGCTTTCGAGGACCAGCCGGACGCCCAGGTCCTGGCCGTGGTCGACGCCGACAGCCGCCCGGTCGGCCTGCTGCGCCGCCAGGCCTTCGAGGCCGCCGCCCTGTCCGGGACGGCCCCGCTGGCCTCGGTCATGGACCTCGCCCCGCTCGTCGTCGACGGCGGGCTGCATCCTTCACAGTTCCGCGACGAGATGCTGGCCGAGAACCGCCAGGCGCTCAGCGGGGGCTTCATCGTCACCGAGGGCGGCCTCTATCTCGGCGTCGGCACGGCGGTGAACCTGCTGGCGGCGCGCGGCGACCGCTCGCGGGCCATGCGCGACGCCACCATCGCCACCACCCAGGTGCTGGCCGCCGAAATCCTGCGCCAGCTGGACGACGCCAAGACCTTCGTTGACGCCCTGATCCGCCAGCCGCTGCCGGCCGACAGCAAGAGCTGCGCCCAGGCCCTGGCCGACAGTTTCGGCGACCTGCACCGGCTGATGTACCGGGCCCGCGCCATCCAGGCGACCGAGGCCGGCCTCGCCACCCTCACGCCCCGCCCGACCCTGCTGCGCGAAGTGATCGACTCGCTGGAGGCCCGCTGGGCCGCCCGCGCCGTCACCGCCGGCGTCACCCTGCTCACCGCCTATGACGGCGCGCCCGAACTGGCCGCCGAGCTCGACGCCGATCGTCTGGCCGACCTGCTGGACGGCCTGGTCGAACGCGGCCTGTCGGCCACCCGCCGCGGCGCCGTCGAGGTCACCCTCAGCGCCCGCCCGGCCCTCGAAGGCCTGGCGCTCGAGGCGCGGGTCCGCGACGCCGGCGAGACGCTCGACCCGGCTCGCCTGGCCCGCATCTTCCAGGCCATCGACGGCGAGGCGCCGCTGGCCGTCGGCTTTGGCATGGCCTATGCCGCCAGCCTGGCCGGGGCCATGAACGGCCTGATCCGGGCTGAGGCCAATGCCGGGTCCGGGGCCACGGTGGTCTTCAGCCTGCTGGCCCCCGAGGCCGTGGAAGAGGTCGCGCCGCCGGCCGCCGGCATGATCGCGGCCAGCGCCGCCCACATCCTGATCGTCGATGACAACGCCACCAACCGCATGGTCGCCGAGGCCCTGTGCGAGATGTTCGACTGCACCAGCGAACAGGCCGTCGACGGGGTCGAGGCCGTCGAGATGGCCACCATCGGCCACTACGATCTGATCCTGATGGACATCAAGATGCCGCGCATGGACGGCGTCGCCGCCACCCGCGCCATCCGCGCCTTGCCCGGCCCGGCCGGTGTCGTGCCGATCGTCGCCCTGACCGCCAACGCCGACCCCTCCGACGTGCGCGACTACATCGCCGCCGGCATGAACGACGTCGTCGAAAAGCCGATCAAGGCCGAACGCCTGCTGACCGTCTTCGACAAGGTGCTGAACGGCGACCGCGAGGCCGCCGCCCAGCAGAACTCGGCCGCGGCCTAAACACCTGAAATTCGAAGAGAATCCCTGGTAGCTGGGGGCGGGATCGAACCGCCGACCTGTGGGTTATGAATCCACCGCTCTAACCATCTGAGCTACCCAGCCATAGAGGCGTGAGCTTCAGGGAGGCGGCCTTATAGTGGCGATGAAACGGCTCTTCAAGCGTCTTAGACGGCCTGCGGCGCTGGGCTGACAGGCGCCCTCCAAAAGTTTGCGTACCTGGGCGCAACGGAGGTTCCGTTTGGCGGCGTCGCGCTCTAGGGTCGCGCCCGATGAGCGTGCTGCATCTTCTGGGATCCGGTGGCGAGGGCGGGGCGGAGCTCTACTTCGTCGACCTGGTCAGCGCCCTGCGCGCCGGCGGCCCCGACCAGGCCGCGGCCATCCGCAAGAACCCCGGCCGCGAGAAGGCCCTGGCCGCCGCCGGCGTGGCCGCCCGCACCTTCACCTTCGGCGGCCCGATCGACTTTCTGACCCGCCCCGGCGTCTCGGCCATGGCCAAGGACGTCCATGCCAAGCTTCTGGTCGCCTGGATGAACCGCGCCGCCCGTCATACACCCAGGGGCCCGTGGGCCCGGGTCGGGCGGCTGGGCGGCTATTACAAGCTCAAGAACTACCGCGACTTCGACCACCTGGTCGGCAACACCCAGGACATCGTCGACTGGGTCGTCGCCCAGGGCTGGCCGGCCGACAAGGTGCGCTACATCCCCAACTTCGCCGCCGCGCCCGACGAGGTCACCCCCGTCGACCGCGCCAGCCTCGACACGCCCGAGGGCGTGCCGCTGCTGCTGGGCATGGGCCGGTTGCACACCGCCAAGGCGCATGACGTCTCGCTGAAGGCGCTCAAGGCCCTGCCAGACGCCCACCTGTGGATCGCCGGCGTTGGGCCGCTGGAGGAGCAGCTGAAGGCCCTGGCGGTGTCGCTGGGCGTGCTCGACCGGGTGCGGTTCCTCGGCTGGCGGGGCGACGCCTCGGCCCTCTACCGCACCGCCGACGTCTGCCTGTTCCCCTCGCGCTACGAGCCGCTGGGCAATGTGGTCATCCAGGCCTGGGCCCACGGCCTGCCCGTCGTCGCCGCCGAGAGCCAGGGGCCCAAGGCCCTGATCCGCGACGGCCAGGACGGCCTGCTGGTCCCCATCGACGACGAGGCCGCCCTGGCCGAGCGCGCCGCCGCCCTGCTGGCCGACCCGATGCAGCGCATCCGCCTGATCCAGAACGGCCACGCCCGGGTCGAGGCCGAGTTCAGCCTGGGCGCCGTCCGCGACCAGTGGAACGCCCTCTTCGCCCAGTTCGGGGCTGGCTGATGTGCGGCATCGCCGGGGTGCTGGCTGACGATGTCGGAGAGGGGGCCGCCGGCAAGGCCGCGCCGCTGATCCGGCGGATCGCCCACCGCGGCCCCAACGGCATCCGCACCGAGGACGGCCCCGGCTGGTCGATCGGCCACGCCCGCCTGTCGATCATCGACCTGGAGGGCGGCTGGCAGCCGCTGCACGCCGCCGGCTCGACGATCATCGGCAATGGCGAGATCTACAACTACCTGGAGCTGGCCGAGGAGTTCCAGCTCAAGGGCAGGCTGGCCACCGGCTCGGACTTCGAACCCCTGCTGCACATCTACGCCCAGGAAGGCAAGAAGGCCTTCGACAGGTTGCGCGGCATGTACGCCTTCTGCCTGATCGGCGGCGACGGCCGCACCTGGCTGGTGCGCGACCCGTTCGGTATCAAGCCGCTCTATGTGCGCGAGAACCTCGACGGCCTGCAGTTCGCTTCCGAGCCGAGGGTGTTCGGCGGCCCGGCCAATCCGGCGATGGTCGGCGACCAGCTGCTGGCGCTGAACTACAGCGTCGAGCGCCAGACCGCCTTCGACCGGGTCCGCCGCCTGCTCCCGGGGCAGCGGGTGACGGTCTCCGGCGGCGAGATCACCGGCGGCGCGGCGCCGGCCGGCCCGATCCCCCATTTCAACCGGACTCTCGGCGACGAGGCCGAACTGCTCGCCCGCCTCGACGCGGTGCTGGAGGACAGCGTCAAGGTCCACCAGCGTTCCGACGTCCCTTACGGCCTCTTCTTGTCCGGCGGCATCGACAGCGCCACGATCGCCACCCTGATGAGCCGTCTGAACGAGCGGCCGGTCGTGGCCTACACCTGCGGCTTCGACGCACCCGAGGCCCGCGACGAGCGTGGCGCGGCCGAGCGGGTGGCCAGGGACTTGAACCTCGACTGGCGTGAGACAACTTTCGACGAGGCGGACTTCTGGCGGATCGCCCCCAAGGCCGCCTGGGCCCTGGACGACCCGACCGCCGACTACGCCATCCTGCCGACCTTCAAACTGGCCGAGGCGGCCCGCAAGGACCTGACCGTGGTGTTGAGCGGCGAGGGCGGCGACGAGCTGTTCGGCGGCTATGGCCGCTATCGCCGGGCCCTGCGCCCGCAATGGCTGGGCGGCCGGCCAGCCGACCCTCAGGTCGACGCGCCCTTTCTCAAGGACGGCGGGACCGGAGCCTTGGCCTGCTGGCGCGAGGAAGCCTACTCCGTGTCGTCGCCGGCCAACCTGACGCCGCTGCAGCGGGCCCAGTGGAACGACATCGTCACCTGGCTGCCCAGCGACCTGCTGCTCAAGCTCGACCGCTGCCTGATGGCCAACGGCCTGGAGGGCCGCACGCCCTTCCTCGACAAGGAGGTGGCCGGTTTCGCCTTCAACCTGCCCGATCGCATGAAGGTGCGCGGCAGGTACGGCAAATGGCTGCTGCGCAAATGGCTGGAGCGGCACTGCCCGGCCGCCGACCCCTGGGGCAAAAAGAAGGGCTTCACCGTCCCCGTCGCCGCCTGGATCGCGCCGCGCGCCGGCGACCTCGGCCCGCGCATCGCCGCCGTCAAGGCCGTGGCCGAGAGCTGCGACGTGGAGGCCGTGCGGGCAGTGTTCCGCGACGACGACAAGGCGGCCAACCGCTGGCCTCTGCTGTTCTTCGCCCTATGGTCGCTGATCCACGCCGAGGGGGCGGAACCGGCCGCCGCCCTGGCCTCTTTGCTCGGTGAACCCTGACGGAGCTTTCCATGCGCAGCTTGAGCCTCATCGCCGCCGCCGCTGTCCTCGCCGCCTGTGGCGGCCAGCCGAGCGGGGCCCAGACGCCCGCCCCGGCCCCTGGAAAGTCCGGCGGCTCGCTGGAGACCCGCCCGGCCAACGCTCCCTACAAGCCCGCCTTCCCCGGCCAGACCCGCGCCCCACTGAAGAGCGCCGGCGTCGCCTTCAACCTGGTGACGGTGGCGCAGGGCCTCGACAAGCCCTGGGGCCTGGCCTTCCTGCCGGACGGTCGCATGCTGGTCACCGAACGCAGCGGCGCCCTGCGCGTCGTCACCGCGGACGGCAAGCTGTCGGCCCCGGTCGCCGGCCTGCCAAAGGTCGACGCCCGGGGGCAGGGCGGCCTGCTCGATGTCGCCGTGCATGATGGCTGGGTCTACTGGAGCTTCTCCGAACCGCGCGAAGGCGGCAACGGCACGGCGGTGGCGCGCGGCAAGCTGGTCGGCGAGGCGCTGACCGACGTCGCCATCCTCTGGCGCATGACCCCGACCTACAACGGCGACAAACACTTCGGCTCCAGGCTGGCCTTCTCCCCCGACGGCTTCCTGTTCATCACCACCGGCGAGCGCTCGGACCTGGCCGGCCGCATGCAGGCCCAGAAGCTGGACGCTGCCTTCGGCAAGGTGATCCGCCTCTATCCGGACGGCGTCATCCCCAAGGACAACCCCTTCACCTCGGTGGTCGGCGCCCTGCCGCAGATCTGGTCCTACGGCCACCGCAACATCCAGTCGGCGGCCTTCAACCCGACGACCGGCCAGCTGTGGACCGTCGAGCACGGCCCGCGCGGCGGCGACGAGGTCAACATTCCGCAGGCCGGCAAGGACTACGGCTGGCCGACCATCGGCTATGGCCTGGAATACAGCGGCCAGCCGGTCGGCGAGGGCATCACCCGGAAGGACGGCATGGAACAGCCGGTCTACTACTGGGACCCGGTCATCGCGCCCTCGGGCATGGCCTTCTACGACGGCGCCCTGTTCCCGGCCTGGCGGGGCAGCCTGTTCATCGGCGGCTTGAAGGATCGCGACCTCGTCCGCCTGACCCTCGACGGCGACAAGGTGGTCGGCGAGGAGCGGCTGCTGACCGACCTCAAGCAGCGCATCCGCGACGTGCGCGTCGGCCCGGACGGTGCGGTCTATGTGCTGACCGACGGCGGGTCCTTGCTGAAGCTGATGCCGAAAGCCTGACCTTCACCCTTCCCCCTTCTAGGGGTAGGGCAATCGCATATGACCGCGACGGGATGCTTGTGAGTTCGCCTCTGGTCTCCCTTCTCCCCTCGTGGGAGAAGGTGGCCCGAAGGGCCGGATGAGGGGGCTCCCCGCCCTCCGACACAGCCTGTCGCCGCCGCCTCAGCGCAGCTTGAAGACCTATCGACCCCTCATCCGGCGCTTCGGGCCACCTTCTCCCACAAGGGGAGAAGGGACCTCTCACGGCGGCTGACCCCGTCTTGGCCAGCTGCTTTCATATGCGATTGCCCTGCCTCAGGGGGAAGGGAGCGCTTGGCGGCCTACGTAGGCGGATGAAGCCTGACCGCCACCTCTTCGCCAATCGCCAATGAACTGGTCAGGCCCGGGCTCTCGATCCCGAACAGCGCCACCAGCCCCTCGATCCCGTGCGTCTCCGCCCCGCGGATCTGGAAGTCCGGCTGCGGCTCGCCCGGCCCGTGCAGCTTGGGGCGGATGCCGGCGTAGTCGGGGGCCAGGTCCTCCACGGGCAGGTCCGGCCAGAACTTGCGGATATAGGCGGCGAACTCGGCGGCCTTGGCCGGATCGACGCTGTAGTCCTCGGCGCCCACGAACTGCAGGTCGGGCCCGAACACCGCCTGGCCGCCCAGGTCCTTGCGGTAATGGGTGCCCAGCGCCCCGGGGATCGGCGGCGGATAGATCAGCCGCTCGAACGGCGCCTTGGCCGCCAGCCGGAAATAGACGCCCTTGCCGAAGTGGCCGGGCGGAATCTGCTCGGCCGGAAAGCCGTCGATATGGCCCGCCACCCCCTGCGCAGACAGACCGGGCGCGGTGACCAGGAAACGACAGGTAAGATCGGTCGCCTCGACCCCGCCGGCCCGCACGGTGAAGCCGCCGCCTGGCAGGGGGCTGGCCCCCTCGAACGGGGTGGAAGCGACCACCGCCCCGCCCGCCGCCTCGATCTCCCCCTGCAGGGCCAGCATGTAGCCGTGGCTGTCGAACACCCCCGACTGCGGCGACAGCAGCGCCGCCTCGCATTTGAGGCCCGGCTCCAGGGCCCGCGCCTGCTGGCCGGTCAACCGTTCCATGCCCTCGACATCGTTGGCCATCGCCTGGTCCCAGATGGCGCCCAGCCGCGCCACCTCCTCCGGAGTCGTGGCCACCACCAGCTTGCCGCAGCGGCGATAGTCGACGTGATGCAGGTCGAGGAAGGCATACAGCATCCGCCGCCCCTGGACGCACAGCCGCGCCTTCAGCGAACCGCTCGGATAGTAGAGCCCGCCGTGGATCACCTCGCTGTTGCGCGAGGAGACCCCCTGGCCGATGGCGGCCTCCTTCTCCAGCACGGCGACCACCAGCCCGCGCTTGGCAAGCGCATAGCCGCAGGCGAGGCCGACGGCGCCCGCGCCGACCACCACGGCGTCAAAATCAAATTGGCTCATCAGCCGATTGGTAGCCGGCGGTGGGGCTGGCGGCTAGCAGCAGGCTGCGGAAAAGGCCCGGCATCATCTACCCCATACCGATCATGCTCGCGAAGGCGAGCATCCAAGCGAGATCGGCGCATCCAGAGCCGTTCACGGGCTTGGCGCCCAGCGCCCCCGATCTTCCGGGATCCGGCCGTCGTCGAATGGATGCTCGCCTTCGCGAGCATGATCGGTGAGTGAGGAGATCGGAAGCGCCGGACAATCGGCCGCATCCCATGCCGCCAATCCTGAACCGTTCCTTTACGACGATGGGCCATCCTGCAGGCGGGCTACGAGGGCGCGGGCCGGGGATTCCGGCGCCCAACAGATGCGGAAGTTGCGTATGCGGCGTTTCCCATTTCCCCGCTTTTCAAGCCGGCGATTGCCCGACGAGGTCTTCGTCGAACTGGTCGACCTGCTGTACGCCGCCATCGCCTCGCTGTTGATCATGGCCGTGTCGATCGCCGCCATCGGCGGGCTGATCGCCATCCGCACCGGCGATCCCGTCCTGGCCGGCCTGGTCGGCGCCGGCGTCGTCGTGGCGCTCGGCCGCATCGTCGTCTCCCTCGCCTACCGCCGCCGCGCCCGCGACCGCAGCCCCAGCCGGGCCATGGCCACCGCCTGGGAGCGGCGCTACGGGGCCTGGAGCCTGCTGTTCGCCGTGATCCTCGGCGCCTTCAACGCCCGCGCCGTGCTGGCCGGTGACTTCCTCGACCACATGCTGGTGACCGGCCTGATCTTCGGCTACGGCTCGGGCCTGGTCTCGCGCCAGTCGGTGCGGCCGCTGATCGGCGCCGCCAGCCTGCTGCTGTCCACCCTCCCGACGGCCGGCGCCCTGGCCATCCAGGCCATGGACGGCGACCTCGACCATCGCCTGGCCTATGCCGCCCAGGCCCTGCTGGTCGCCGCCTTCACGGCCGGCGGCCTGCAGACCCTGATCGGCGCCTACCGCACCACCACCGGCCAGATTCTGACCAAGCGCAACTTCGCCGACCTGGCGAGGCAGGACGCCCTCACCGGCCTGCCCAACCGGCTGCAGCTGCGCGAGCGGTTCGACGAAGAGATCCTCGGCCTGGGCGCCGGCGGCAAGCTGCTGGCCCTGCATTTTCTCGATCTCGACCAGTTCAAGCCGGTCAACGACCGCTACGGCCACCCGGTCGGCGACGCCCTGCTCAAGGCGGTGGCCGGCCGCCTGACCCACATGCTGCGGGCCACCGACACGGCGGCCCGCCTGGGCGGCGACGAGTTCGTCATCATCCAGACCGGCATCGCCCACCCCGACGAGGCCCGCATGCTGGCCATGCGCATCCTGCGCACCCTGAGCGCCCCCTACCGCATCGACAGCCACGAACTGCGCATCGGCGTCAGCATCGGCATCGCCCTGGCCCCGCAGGACGGCGTCGACCTGGACGCCCTGGCGGCGCGGGCGGACACGGCGCTGTACCAGGCCAAGAGCAGCGGCCGCGGGACGATCGCCTTCTGGAGCGAGCTGCGGGAGGCGGGGCCGGTGGTGGTTGCGGCCTGAGCAAGCCTCGTCGCGATGGCTGCCTACCTTGTCGGATTAGTGCACAGTCAGCGGAAGTCCCAACGTCGCAGCTTGGGCCAAGGGACAGGTTGGTGCTCCGACGATGGGTCCGGAAGAGGAAATTGCTGAGGCGGCAAGCGCGCTCAAGCTCCCGGCCGGGAACTCCCCAAAGTTCGCAAACCGGCAGGCTGTCCTAGCCAGTCACGCTGATTTCGTTCGGGCCTGCCACGGCACCTGGAAGCACTGGCATGAGCTGGCCATCAAGCGGCTGCTCTTCCATGAGGGCTTTCTGATGCGCGAGAAGACGCATCCTATCGGCCCGCAGGTCAAGGATTTCGCCGAGTACAACCGAGCCGTCTGGCGGCGCGTGAACGATGCGATTGTTTGGTCGATCCACGGAGCGGAGCGGCACAAGGTCAAGCGCCTTTGTCTCTATCGGTCCAGGCACAATCTTCTGGAATGCAATCCGGACTCGGTGAGGGCGACCCTGAGAGAACTCAATGCCGACCCCATGGCGCTCGCGCTATGGAACGACGCCACCTCCTGCGTCGATATTGGCGACATTACGCTGATCCGAGATGGCCGCCGCCCCGTTCCCGAGTTTATCGAACTGAAAGAGGGCGCGCTGAACGCGGAGATTGCCGAAATACTGGAGCAGAACCCGCAAGAGCGGGAAGCGGCGAGGGCTGGGCTGCGGGAGCGCTACGGCGACAAGGCCGTCAGGCAGCTGGAACGGGTGCAAAGGCAGAAGGAGACGGCCGAACAGGCCCTCCATCTTTTGAGGGAGGAGCGAGGGACCGACCCCGTTACCGGTCATGAAATTCGAGTCGTCGAAACGAATGTAGCGCTTCAACATTATGATGATCCCCTGCGCGACTTGCTGGATCGAGCGGGAAGGAAGGAAACTGGCGACTTCGAGTGTATCGACGGCTGCCTGTGGATCTACACGGCCGCGAGAGGCCGCAAGGGCACGCCTCTAACAGTCCAGAATTTCGACGAACTGCTGGCGCAGAGGTCTGGCTGGTACGGAGCGGCGAAGGGGCGGTTGGCGAGACTGGACGCGGACAAGATTTCGAGCCTGAGCGGCGGGGTGCACCGCCCCATGGCAAAGCCATTGTTCCTGAGGGACCTGGACCCAAGTCAGATCGCATCGGTCACCTATGGGGCGCTCCACGACAATGTCTTGCTGTATCTGGATTGGGATCGGTTCGGGGCGCTCATCGCCAAGGCGGGCGGCGAACTCCGATGGGGTAGCAAGAAAGACGCTGGAAGAGCCCGAGCGATGCACCCAAGGTTACGTCCTTCCCTGGTCCGGGGGCGGCTTCCTTTAATCCACGCCAACGGGACAAGGCGGTTCGTGATGGACCCCAATCTCGTTGAGATGTTCTACGATGGCGTAACTCCCTGGACGATGGCGCAGAGACTGGTGGAAGCGCTGGAAGCTTCGCCGACAAGTTGACGGACCCGATCCGTCCCCGCCTTGCCGCGACGAATGCGGAGCCGGTTGCCTTACCCCAACAACCGCGCCATCTCACCGCTTCCATCCAGCAGTGTCACCGCTTTGCGGTCGAACGACACAAACGTCTCTGCCCCCAGCCACGCCCCCTCGTAGGCGATGACTCCGTCGGCAAAGTCTCCACCCGCGTCCAGCAGCGCCAGTCCCGCCTCGGCCGCCGGCCGATCCACGATCACGTTGTCCGCCGCCATCAGCCGGCGAAGCGCCTCGGCGATGTCTGCGGCCCCAAAGCCGTAGCCCCTCGACAGCACCCAGACCAGTTCACAGAGGGCCGGCGACGTCAGGGCGACCAGTTCGGCGCCCGCCAGTTCGGCCTTGGCGACAGGGCTTTGTCGGGGGTCGTCGCCGGTTACGGCCCGAACCAGGACGTTGGTATCTGCGGTTATCTTCACCTACGGCCGGCCCAGCCGTCGGCGATGACCTCATTCATCTGCTCGATAGTCAGCGACGGGCCGCCTTCGCGCTTGAGAAAATCGAAGGCGTCCGAAATCTTGCCCGTGGCGCGGGCAGCCCGCACCTCGAGCCGGCCACCGGGCAGCATGTCCAGGGTAATCTTCTCGCCCGGCTCGACACCGAGATGCTTGAGCAGATCCTTGCGGAGGGTGACCTGACCCTTGGCCGTAACGGTAAGCGTGCTCATCGGACAACCTTCCTCAACGCCCACAATGTAAGGCAAAATCCCCTTACATTCAAGACACCGCCGCCCCCTCACACCCGCACCATCATCCACACCACCGCCCCCAACGCCCCGACCGCCGCCGTCGAGGGCGGCGCGTTGGACGCGGCGGCGGGTTTCGGGGTCGGGGTCGTTCAGGGCCGACATGGCGCGCTCCAATGTTCCTGAAATGTTCTCATTTGTGGTGACGGAGTCAAGCGGCCGGTGATCACGGCCCGAGCATACCCTGGATTCAAAAATCCATTTCGGCGGCGTCGAGGGGCCGCGTCGCCCTGACAAACGCGGTTGGTCGCGGCGCAGACAAACAAGCCCACTTTCGGCAACCCTCGACCAACCTGCCGACCAACGCCCCAGCCCACTTTCGAGCACGTCCGACCCACCGGAAAACCCACGCGGGTCGGGGTTTCAGCCCTCCAGCGGAGCCGGCGAACGCATCGCCCGGATTTTTGGTTGGTTTCCCGCTGCCCAGCCCGGCGCGGTATAATGGTCGGCCGCTTCGATAAGCCGACAAGGAGCCGCGCCTCGCGCCCGCCCGCCTCACGCCACCGCCGCCTCCGGCTCGCCGTCCTCGGCGATGCGGGCGATCTCGGCGATCAGCGCCCCCGGCGAGATCGGCTTGGCGACCACGCCGTTGCAGCCGCAGGTCCGATAGGCGGCCAGCTGGGCCGGCATGACGTTGGCGGTGGTGGCGACGATGGGAGTGTGGCAGCGCGGCGCCGCCATGGCGCGGATGCGGCGGGTGGCTTCCATGCCGTCCATCACCGGCATCTGGATGTCCATGAAGATCAGGTCGAAGTGGCCGCGCTCGACCGCCTCCACCCCCTGGGCCCCGTCCTCGGCCGTCTCGACCACCGCGCCCAGCTGGCCGAGCAGGCCCGTGGCCACCAGGCGATTGGTCGGGTTGTCCTCGACGACCAGCACCCGCAGGCCCTCCAGCCAGCGGTCCTCGGTCGCCGCCTCGCCGGCCGCCGCTTCGACCGGCGCGCTGACCTGACCGGCCGGGACGGAGGTTTCAGCGCTGGCCGGGGCGGCCACCTCCAGCCAGAAGGTCGAGCCGACGCCCAGCGCGCTGCGGAAACCGACCGAGCCGTCCATCAGCTGGGCCAGGTGGCGGGTGATGGTCAGGCCCAGGCCCCCGCCGCCGAACTTGCGGGTGGCGCTGTTGTCGACCTGGCGGAAGTGTTCGAACAGCTCGGCCTGGGCGTGGGCGGCGATGCCGACGCCGGTGTCGGCCACCTCCAGGCAGAGCCGCTGGTCCTGGCCCTCGCCGACGGCGCTGAGCCGGACCCGCACATGCCCGGCCTGGGTGAACTTCACGGCGTTGCCGACCAGATGCAGGAACATCTGGCGCAGCCGCCCGGGGTCGACCGTCGCCGGCCGCACGCCAGGGGAGATGTTGACCTCCAACGACACCCCCTTGGCCTCGGCCTGGGGCCGCAAGAGGTCGATGACCATGGCCAGCTGGGCCGGGGCCTCCACCGCCTCGCGGGCCAGCACCAGCCGGCCGGACTCCAGGTCGGCGTAGTCGATGATGTCGTTGAGGAGGGCCGAGAGATTGACCCCGGCGCTCAGCGCCTCGGCGATCAGCTGGGTTCGCCTCTCGGCCGAGGGCTCGGCCTTCAACAGGTGCAGCACCCCCAGCACGCCGTTCATCGGGGTGCGGATCTCGTGGCTCATGTTGGCCAGGAACTGGCTCTTGGCGTCGGTCGCCGCCCGGGCCGCCTGCTGGTCGCGCAGGGCGGCGTCGCGGGCCTGGACCAGTTCGGTGACGTCCTGGGCGATGCCGAGCATCTCCCAGCGGCCGGAGGCGGACGGCTTCAGGCCCTGCCAGGCGACCCGCAGGTGGGCCCAGCCGGTGCCGGACCGCACCCGGTATTCGTGGTGGTGCGCCTCGCCGGTCTCGACCGAGCGGCGCCAGGCGGCGTCGAGGGCGGTCACGTCCTGGCGGTGGACGGTCTGGCGCACATGGTCGCCGTCGACCTGCTTGTCGGCCTTGGACTGGCCGAGCGGCCGACTGAAGTCGGGATTGATCTCGTAGCGGTCGGTGTCCGGGTCATAGCGCCAGACGGTCACCCCGGCCGAGCTGCGCAGCATCTGGGCGGTGCGCCGGGCCTGTTTGGCGTCGGCCTCGCGCTGCCGCTCGGCGGTCAGGTCGCGGATGATGACCAGAATCCAGTCCTGCTCGCCGCGCACCACATGGCTACGCACCCACAGCCAGTCGCCGGCCTTGGTCGACAGCCGGTGCTCGGCCTCGGCCCGCTCGCCCAGCGCCAGGGCGGCGACGGCGGCGCGGCCGGCCTCCATGTCCTCGGGGTGGACGAAGGACCAGAAGGGCCTGCCGAAGGTGTCGGCCGGGGTCCAGCCGGTCAGCCGGCGCCAGGTGGCGTTGGCGCTGTAGACGTGGTCGCCCTGGATGGTGACGAAGGTGTCCAGGCTGTTCTCGAAGAACCAGCCCATGGCCATCAGCGCGCCGGTCGGCACCGTTGTTTTCGTCGGGTCCTTGCCCATGAGCCCACTCCGGGGAACTCCCTGGAATGAGCCTAAAACGGGGAGAGTAAACCAATCGTCTGCGACCAGCGGTCGCAGGCGATTTAGCCCACCTGGCCCCGGTGGCGCAGGAAGGCGTCGGCCAGGACGCAGGCGGTCATGGCCTCGACCACCGGCGGGGCGCGCACCCCGACGCAGGGGTCGTGGCGGCCCTTGGTGCGCAGCTCGATCTCCTCGCCGGCCTCGTTGAGGGTGCGGCGCGGGGTGAGGATGGAGCTGGTCGGCTTGAAGGCGACGCGGGCGATGACCGGCTGGCCGGTGCTGATGCCGCCCAGGATGCCGCCGGCGTGGTTGCTGAGGAAGGTCGGCCCATCGTTGCCGGCCCGCATCTCGTCGGCGTTCTCCTCGCCGGTCAGGGCGGCGGCGGCGAAGCCGGCCCCGATCTCGACGCCCTTGGCGGCGTTGATCGACATCAGGGCGGCGGCCAGCTCGGCGTCGATCTTGCCGTAGATCGGCGCGCCCCAGCCGGCCGGAACGCCCTCGGCCTCGACCTCGACGACGGCTCCGATCGAGGAGCCGGCCTTGCGGATGCTGTCGAGGTAGCCGTCCCATTTGGCGGCCGTGGCGGCGTCGGGGCAGAAGAAGGGGTTGTTGGCCGTCTCGGCCCAGTCCCAGGCGGCCCGGTCGACGGCGTGCGGCCCGACCTGCACCAGGGCGGCGCGGACGCTGACCCCGGGGATGACCTTGCGGGCGATGGCCCCGGCGGCGACGCGGGCGGCGGTCTCGCGGGCGCTGGAGCGGCCGCCGCCGCGATAGTCGCGCCGGCCGTACTTGGCGATGTAGGTGAAGTCGGCGTGGCCGGGGCGGAAGGCCTGGGCGATCTCGCCATAGTCCTTGGACCGCTGGTCCTCGTTCTCGATCATCAGGGAGATCGGCGTGCCGGTGGTGAAGCCCTCGAAGACGCCCGACAGGATGCGGACGGTGTCGCTCTCCCGGCGCTGGGTGACGTGCTTGCTGGTCCCGGGCTTGCGCTTGTCGAGGAAGGCCTGGATGTCGGCCTCGGTCAGCTCGATGCCGGGCGGACAGCCGTCGACCACGCAGCCGAGGGCCGGGCCGTGGCTTTCGCCCCAGGTGGTGACGCGGAACAGATGGCCGAAGGTGTTGTGCGACATCGTGCTGGCGTCTTACCGCAAACGACCAAGCCTACAAGGCCGGGGCAGGGGCCCAGGCGGCCTGAAAGGCCTTGAGGCGGCTGCGGGCCCCGCTTTCGGGCGGCGGCGGCGGGGCCTTGAGGGTGACGATCAGGTCGCCGGCGGCGTGCGGACCCCGAGCCGGCAGGCCCTGGCCGGTCAGGCGGACCAGGCCTCGGGCGATGTCGCGCCGGCCGATCCAGATCTCCCGGGGACCACCGGGGGTGGCGACCGGCAGGCGGCCGCCGGACAGGTGCGGCAGCTCGGCGCTGAGCCACAGGTCGTCGCCGCGCAGGGTCAGGCCGTCGCCGCCCTTGACGGTGACGGTCAGCACGGCCTCGCCGGCCCGGACCTTGTCGCCGGGGCGCAGGCCGGCCGGCAGCTCCACCGCCAGGCGGCGTCCGTCGGCCAGGCGGGCGAAGGCGCGGCCGCCCGAGGCGGCGAGGGCGGGGCTGATCTCAAGGGTGTCGAGGGCCGGTGCGGTCGAGACGGGGAGGGGGACATGGACAGGTGCGGCGGCCGGCGCGGCCTTGAGCAGGCCATAGGCCTCGACGACCTCGCGCAGCCTGGCCGCGTCGCCGCCGGGGCGGTCGGGGTGGGCGGCCTTGACGGCCTGGCGGAAGGCGGCGCGCAGGCCCGCCTCGTCGACGCTGCCGCGCACGCCCAGCACCGCCCGCGCCCGGCGGGGGTCCATCGTCCTTGCCGCCACCATCATGGCCCCTTTTTTCGTTGGGCTCACCCTGGCCTGCACAGAGTCAATTCCGGGTTAAGCGTGGCGGCGCGCGGGGGGCGGCGCTACATAGCCTCCATGGCCGACGACACCCTGATCCCCGCCTCGCCCAGCGAAGACGACTACGTCACCCAGGTGACCGCCGCCGCCCCGCTGCCGCTGCTGCCCGAGGCCGATCCGATCGTCCTGTTCGAGGCCTGGCTGAAGGCGGCGGTGGAGTCCGAGGCCAACGACGCCAACGCCATGACCCTGGCCACCGTCGACGAGACCGGCCTGCCCGACGCCCGCATGGTGCTGCTCAAGGGGGTGGACGCCGCCGGCTTCACCTTCTTCACCAACCTGGAAAGCGCCAAGGGCCGCGAACTGGCCGCCAACCCAAAGGCCGCCCTGCTGTTCCACTGGAAGTCCCTGCGCCGCCAGGTGCGGATTCGCGGGACCGTCGCACAGGTTTCAGAGGCGGAAGCCGACGCCTACCACGCCACCCGGGCCCGCCACAGCCAGCTGGGGGCCTGGGCCTCGGACCAGTCGCGGCCGCTGCCCGATCGATTTGCCCTGGAGAAAAGGGTCGCCGAGATGGGCCTGCGCTTCGGGCTCGGCAAGGTCCCGCGGCCGCCGCACTGGTCGGGCTTCCGGCTGACGCCGCTGAGCATCGAGTTCTGGCGCGACCGGCCGTTCCGGTTGCACGAGCGGCTGGTCTTCGTGCGGTCCGGCGAGGGCTGGAGCACCTCGCGGCTCTACCCCTAGACTCCGTACCGGGCCAGGAACGTCTCGACCGCGTCGGCGCAGAAATCTTCCAGGGGGCGCTGGGGCATGGCCTCGTCGCCGGCCACCAGGCCGAACACCAGGGTGACGTGCTCGATCATGCCCAGCAGCTGGCCGGCCGCCCAAGAGGGCTTGTCGACCTTCAAGAGGCCTTCCTCGGCCAGCTTGCCGATCAGGGTGATGGCGCTGCCGCCGAACTGGTGGCGGGAACGGCTACGGAAATGGTCGGCCAGGTTGGCGAACCGCCGGCGCTCACCGGTCACCAGCCGGAACACCGCCCGCGACAGGGGATCGGCGTAGAACCGGCCATAGGCCATGGCGAAGGCCATCAGCCGCTCCCGAGCCCCGCCAGCGAAGTCGAGGGTCTGCTCGATGTCCTCGGCCAGGATGGCGACGGCTTCCTCGACCACCGCCACGAACAGGTCGCCCTTGCTGGGGAAGTGGGCGTACAGGGTCGCGGTCGAGACGCTGGCCTCGCGGGCCACCACTTCCATGCCGGCCCCGGCGTAGCCTTCCCGCAGGAAGACCGCCTGGCCCGCGTTGAGGATGTCGCGGCGTTTGCGCGCGCTGCGCGTGCCGTCCCCCCGGTCCCCCATGCGCCCTCTAACTGGATGCTGATTTTTTCCCTCGTAGGGGGAATTCCCATATCCCGCAAGGGATCGGCGAGGCGACGCCGGCGCGGAGCCTGTGATATGCAGCGGTCATGAGCCAACCGACGCCCGAAGAAGTCCAGCAGGAAGCCGAGATCGCCGCCTGGCTGGGAGCCCGCGCCGACCGCATCATCGAGACCAGCTGCGCGCGGGTCTATCTGACCGGCGAGCTGGCCCTGAAGGTCAAGAAGCCGGTGAATTTCGGCTTCCTCAACTACGAGACCGCCGCCCTGCGTCACTGGGCGCTGGAGCGCGAACTGGCCTTCAACCGCGCCGCCGCGCCGGACATCTACCGGCGGGTCGGAGCCATCACCCGGACCGCCGGCGGCGGCCTGGAGCTGGATGGCTCGGGCGAGCGAGTGGAATCGGTGCTGGAGATGCGCCGCTTCGACGAGACCGCCGTGCTGGCCGAGCAGCCCTACGCCGTCGATGGCGAGCTCAGCGACCAGCTGGGCCGGGCCATCGCCCGTTTCCACGCCGAGGCGCCGGTGACCCGCGACGCCGAGCCGGCCGGCGGCATGAGCTACACCATCCGCTCCAACGCGGCCCTGATGAAGGACCTGATTCCCAAGCTGGGCAAGGAACCGGTCGAGGCGCTGATCGCGGCGACGGACGCCGAGCGGGCGCGTCTAGAGACCTTGTTGGCCGAACGGCTGGAAGAGGGCTGGGTCCGCCGCTGCCATGGCGACCTGCACTTGGGCAACATCCTGCTCGAGGACGGCCGGCCGATCCTCTTCGACTGCATCGAGTTCAACGACACCCTGTCGGAGATCGACGTCCTCTACGACGTCGCCTTCCTGCTGATGGACCTCGACTTCCGCCGCCGCCGCGACGCCGCCGTGCGGGTGCTGTCGGCCTGGCTGGACGAGGGCGCGCGTCTGCTGCCCAGCGGACTGTGGAGCGGGCTGGAAGCCCTGCCGCTGGCCCTGTCGGTGCGGGCCGGCGTGCGCTGCCACGTCCAGGCCCACGGCGGTGACGTCGACGCGTCCAGGGCCTATCTGGCCGCGGCGATCGCCCATCTCGAACCGGTCAAACCGGTGCTGGCGGCGGTCGGCGGCCTGTCGGGTTCGGGCAAGTCGACCTTCGCCCGCATCGCCGCGCCGGGCCTGGGCGCCTCGCCCGGCGCCGTCATCCTGCGCAGCGACGAGATCCGCAAGCGGCTGTGGGGCGCCGCCCCGCTCGACCGCCTGCCGCCGGAGGCCTACGCCCCGGGCGTCAGCCCCCGGGTCTACAGCCAGCTGTTCGAGGACGCCGGCAAGGCCCTGGCCGCCGGCCGCGCCGTCATCCTCGACGCCGTCTTCATGAAGCCGGAGGAACGCGCCGCCGCCGCCGATCTCGCCCGCAAGGCCGGCGTCCCCTTCGAGGGCCTCTGGCTGGAGGCCCCGGCCGGCCTGCTGCACGACCGCATCGCCGGCCGGACGGGCGACGCCTCCGACGCCACGGGCGAGGTGCTCGACATGCAGCTGAGCCGCGACCTTGGCGAGATGACCTGGCGGCGGGTCGACAGCGATGGCGATTTCGAACCGGCGGCCGAGGCGCTGGTGACGGTGCTGAGCCGCTAGCCGGGAGCCGCCCACCCCCAATTTCGCGGGACGGATTGTCGCAGCCGCGGCGGTCGCGAGAAGGGATTTGTTAAGCGTTTCTACACCGGCGAAGCGGCGTTCTCCGAACATGCTAGAGAACGCCATGTCGGCCGGGGACGTCCCGACGAAAATGTCCCGCTGGATCGCGCGCCTGCGCGTCGCTGGCCTGGTGGCGGCGGTCGCGGCGACCTCATTTCTCCTGACTGTGCTGATGCTGCTGATCCCCCGCGAGTTCGGCAACATCGAGCCGATCTGGGTGGTCAACGCCGTCACCCTGGCCGTCCTGCTGATGGTCGACACCCGCCGATGGCCGATGCTGTTGATCGCCGCGATGGGCGGCAACATCGCGGGCAGCCTGGTCATGCGGGACGGCGTCTGGCCAGCCCTGGCGCTGGGCGCCTGCAACGCCCTGGAGATCTCGACCTGCGCGATCGTGCTGCGGCGTTGGTGCGGCCGCCATGTCGACTTCGCCCACTGGCCGCACCTGAGGGTGCTGCTGCTGGTCGCGCCGGCCGCCTCGGTGACGGCGGCCTTGCTGGCCTCGCTGGCCCTGAACGCCTTTGGTCTACGAAGTTTCCTGGCAAATTTCGCCGTCTGGGCCTCGGCGGACGCCCTGGGCCTGCTGATCCTGACACCGGCTCTGCTGGCCTTGGGCGCGGCCAGGGTCGACTTCGCGGAGCGGCCATTCACCCTCCGGGGCCTGCTGGCGCTGGCCGCCTTCGTGGCCGTCACCGCCCTGGTCTTCGCGCAGGGCCGCTACCCGCTGCTGTTTCTGATCCCGCCGGCCTTGATCCTGGTGACCCGCGAGCTGGAACGGCCGGGCACGGCGCTGGCCCTGCTGCTGCTGGCCGGGACGGCGACCGGCATGACCCTGGCCGGCGAGGGACCCCTTCAACTGGCTGGCGTCAGCCAGACCGAAAGGATCATGGTGCTGCAGGCCCTGCTGGCGGTCTGCACCTTCCTCGGCCTGGCGGTCGCGGCCCAGCACGTGGACCGTCGCCGGCTGCAGACGTCCTTGCTGGCCGCCCTGGCCGACGCCCGCGAACAGGCCCGTCGCGCCGGCATGGCCGAGCAGGTTGCGCGGGTCGGTTACTGGCGGCTGGACACCATCACCAACCGCATCTTCTGGTCCGACCAGATGTTCCTGATGTTCGGCCTCCCGGTCGGTCCGGAGCCCGACCTTGAGGCGGCGATGCGCATGGTCCACCCCGACGACAAGACGGTGGCGGACGGCCGCCTGGCCACCGCCCTGGCGACGGGCCGCGGCTGGGAGGGCGGGATCACCCGGCTTGTCCAGCCCAACGGCGACTTCCGCTATGTGGCCGGCTCGGCGGTGAGCGAGCGGGGAGCGGACGGCCAGGTCACCGCCCTGTTCGGGACCATGATGGACATCACCGACCAGACCGTCGCCGAGATGGCCCTGGCCAGGAGTGAAGCCCACTACCGCCAACTGGCCGACAACACCGCCGACACCATTGCCTGCTTCAGCCGTGACCATCGGTTCCTCTACCTCTCGCCGTCCGTCGAGCGCCTGAGTGGCCACACCGTCGCCGAGCTGATCGGATCCGACGCCGCCGCCGACATCCACCCCGACGACGTGGCCATGGTCGAGACGGCGCATGGCGACCTGTTCGCGGGCCGGCTGCCGGACGGCGTGACCCTGCAATACCGCGTACGGCACAAGGACGGCCGCTGGCTGTGGGTCGAGAGCCGCCGCACCCTGGCCCGTGACGAGCGTGGAGAGCCGCACGAAGTCATCGGCGTGAAACGCGACATCTCCGTCCGCAAGGCCCTGGAAGCCGAACTGGTCGAGGCCCGGGCCGTGGCCGAGGCGGCGGCGACGGCCAAGGCCGACTTCCTCGCCAACATGAGCCACGAACTGCGCACGCCGCTGACCAGCATCCTGGGCTTTACCCGCCTGGCCGCGGCGCAGTCAGACGTCGGCGCCCTGGCCCGGGGCTATATCGAGCGGGTGACCGATGCCGGCGAGGCCCTGCTGGCGGTGGTCAATGACATCCTCGACTTCTCCAAGCTGGAGGCCGGCCAGGTCGCTATCCGCCCCCGACCGATCTCGCCGGCCAAGCTGGCGCGGGGGACCCTGGAACTGTTCGCGCCGCAGGCCGGCGCCAAGGACATCTTCCTGGCCCTCGACTGCGACCTGGCGGACGATGTGGTCGTGCTCGCCGACCCCGACCGGCTGCGCCAGGTGTTGCTGAACCTGGTCAGCAACGCCGTGAAGTTCACCGACCAGGGCGGGGCGACTCTGCGGCTGCGGCTGGAGGCCGGGCGACTGTGCGTCGAGGTGGCCGACACCGGCGCCGGCATTCCGCCCGATCGCCTGGCCCTGTTATTCCGCCGCTTCTCGCAAGTCGACGCCTCCAGCACCCGGGCGGCTTCCGGCACGGGTCTGGGCCTGGCGATCTGCAAGGGGCTGATCGAGGCTATGGACGGCGAGATCGGCGTCGAGAACGAGCCCGGTAAAGGCAGTCGCTTCTGGTTCAACCTGCCGGTGGAGTTGGCCGAGGCCGTCGAACCGACCATGGCGGAGGCGGAGCAGGCCGAAGCTGCGCCGGGCCTGCGCGTCCTGGTCGCCGACGACCATCCGGCCAACCGCGAACTGGTCCAGCTGTTCCTGCGGGGAATCGGCGCCGAGGTGACCACCGCCTGCGACGGCGTCGAGGCGGTCGCGCAGGCTGACGAACATCCCTTCGACGTGATTTTGCTCGACGTCCGCATGCCCCGCCTCGCTGGCCCCGACGCTCTTCGGCAGATGCGCGAGGGCGGTCGCCTGAACGAGACGACGCCGGTGCTGGCCTTCACCGCCGATGCCGACGCCGACATGGTCGTCAGCCTCACGCAGGCAGGGTTCGACGGCGTGGTTGCAAAGCCCGTTGAGCCGGCGAACCTGATCACATCCCTGCTTGCGGCCGCCACGGTGACGGAGATCTCGGGCGTCGTTGAGGAGCCCGTCTAGCAAGCCTCTCGTTCGATCGGCCGGCCGGCGCCCTGTGGACCGCAATGGTTTCGTGCAACGAATGCGCGTGTATTTCTCGGAAGAACACGCTTAGGCTGGGCGTCCGCAGTCCGAGGGGCGGTCTCATGTCACAAGGTTCAGAAGGGTCTCGCGACGCCGTCGAGACGATGCGCCGGCTCGAGGGCATCGTCGCGTCGGCGATGGACGGGATCATCACGATCAACGACGCTCAGCTCATCGTCCTTTTCAACCCGGCCGCCGAGCGGATGTTCGGCCTTTCCGCCTCTGAGGCGCTGGGCCAGCACATCACCCGCTTCATTCCCGAGCGCTACCGGTCCGAGCACGCCGCCCATATCCACCGCTTCACCGAGACCGGCGTGACGACGCGCCAGATGGGCTCGCTGGGGGCCATCAACGGGCTGCGCGCCGATGGCGAGGAGTTCCCCATCGAGGCCTCGATCTCGCAGATCGAGGTCGGGGGCGAGCGGCTGGCGACGGTGATCCTGCGCGACATCACCGAACGCAAGGCGGCCGAGGACGCGCTGCTCGAAAGCCGCCGGCGCATGGAGGGCATCGTCGAGTCGGCCATGGACGCCCTGATCACTGTCGATGAGCAGCAGAGGATCATGCTGTTCAACCCGGCGGCCGAGCGGATGTTCGGGGTCGATGCGGCCGATGTGATCGGCGAGCCGATCGAGCGCTTCATTCCCCGGCGGTTCCGCGCCGGCCACGCCGAACATATCCGCCGCTTCAAGGAGACCGGCGTCACCAATCGCAAGATGGGCGCCCTGGGGGCCATCAGCGGCCTGCGGGCCAACGGCGAGGAGTTCCCCCTTGAGGCCTCGATCTCTCAGATCGAGGTCGGCGGCGCCAACCTGGCGACGGTGATCCTGCGCGACATCACCGACCGCAAGGCCAACGAGGAGGCGCTCCACCTGCTGGCGCGGGAGGTGGACCATCGGGCCAAGAACGTGCTGGCCGTGGTCCAGGCCCTGGTCTCCCTGACCCGGGCCGAGAGCAAGGAGGACTTCATCGCCGCCGTGCGCGGCCGGGTCTCGGCCCTCGGCCGGGCCCATTCCCTGCTGGCCCAGAACCGTTGGGAAGGGGCGATCCTCAGCCAGATCATCACCGACGAGACGGCGCCCTACCAGCGACCCGGCCAGATCGAGATCATCGGCCCCGCCATCGTGCTCGGGCCCAACTTCGTGCAGCCGGTCAGCCTGCTGATCCATGAACTGGCGACCAACGCCGTCAAGCACGGGGCCCTGTCGGCCGAACACGGCCGGGTCGAGGTCGAGCTGGTGGTGCTGGACAACCAGGACCTGGAGCTGCGCTGGACCGAGCTGGGCGGGCCGCCCATCGTCGCGCCCTCATCGAAGGGCTTCGGCTCGACCCTGGTGCGGGAGGTGGCGACGCGGCAGCTGGGCGGGGCGCTGGAGATGGACTGGGCGTCGTCGGGCCTGCGTCTGGTCGCCACCCTGCCGGAGGCGGTCTATCGCCTGGAGGTCGCCGCCACCCCGCCGGCCGCCGCCGAGGTCCTGGCCGAACCCTGCCCGCAGACCGTCGGCGGCCGGGTGCTGGTCGTCGAGGACGAGACCCTGATCGCCCTGGAGCTCTGCGCCGACCTGGCCACCCTCGGCTGGGAGATTCTCGGGCCGGCCGGCACCATCGAGGAAGCCTCCTGGCTGCTGTCGGAGAACCCGCTTCCCGACGCCGCCATCCTGGACGTCAACCTCGGCGGCATCCTGGTCTATCCCCTGGCCGAACATCTGCGGTCGCAGGGCGTGCCGCTGGTGTTCTGCACTGGCTACGAAAAGCTCGACCGGCGCTATACCGACTGCCCGATCGTCCGCAAACCGGTCAACATCCGGCAGCTGGCCGACGAACTCCACCGAATCCGCGAGGCCGCCTGACCGCCGGCGCGAGGTTGACGGCGCGGCGGTTGGCGGCGAGTCTACGGCGGGGCTTGAGAACACGGGATATCCATGCAGACGAAGCGGTCGCGCCGCATGGTGCTCTGCGGACTGGCGGCCGGCGGCGCATCCCTGGCGGTCGGCTCGGCGTTCGCGGCCGAAGCGGCCCCCAGCGGCGGACGGGCCGGGGTCGAGCTGGTCCTGACCGGATCGGTCTGCCGGGTCGTCTCTCTCGACCCCTACGGACCGGCCGCCCGGGCTGGCCTGCGGCCCGGCGACAGGGTGACCGCATGGTCGGGCGGCCCGCTCACCGGCCTGCCGACGGCGCTGCAGGGTCCGCCCGGCGAGCAGATCGAGCTGACCGTCGACCGGGCCGGCGTGCGCCGGACCGTTCGGCTGGTCCTGGAGGACGGTAACCTTACCTTTCCCCCGTAGGAGGCGCCCGTTTGCCTAACCCGGCGGCGCCCTTTAGCCTGCAAGCCAACAGGGTTCACCAGGACAGGGAAGAAGACGAATGCGCGGCCTCATGCAGGACCAGGCCCTTACGGTCGACAAGATCCTGGACCACGCGAAGAACTGGCATGGCCATGTCGAGGTGGTCTCGCGCTCGGTCGAGGGACCGATCGTCCGCACGACCTACGCCCAGATTCAAAGCCGGGCCAAACGCGTCTCCAACCTGCTGCTGCAGCTGGGCGTCACCCTCGGCGACCGGGTCGCCACCCTGGCCTGGAACACCGCCCGCCACATGGAAGCCTGGTACGGCATCATGGGCATCGGCGCGGTCTGCCACACGCTGAACCCGCGCCTGCACCCCGACCAGATCGCCTGGATCATCAACCACGCCGAAGACCGCATCATCTTCGTCGACCTGACCTTCGTGCCGATCCTGGAAGCCATCCTCGCCCAGTGCCCGACCGTCGAGCATGTGGTGGTGATGACCGACCAGAGCCACATGCCGGGCTTCAAGATCCATGGCGTGCCAGCCATGAAGTGGGGCGGCGCCCACTGCTACGAGACCGCCATCGCCGGCCAGTCGGAAAACTGCGCCTGGGGCGGCTTCGACGAGAACACCGCCTGCGGCCTCTGCTACACCTCGGGCACCACGGGCGACCCCAAGGGGGTGCTCTACAGCCACCGCTCCAACGTCATCCACGCCCTGGTCGGCCTGCAGAAGGATGTGCTGGGCCTGTCGGGCGTCGACACCGTGCTGCCGGTGGTGCCGATGTTCCACGCCAACGCCTGGGGCACCGCCTTCGCCTGTCCGGCCGTCGGGGCCAAGATGGTCATGCCCGGCTCCAAGATGGACGGGGCCTCGATCCACGAACTGCTCGACAGCGAAGAGGTGACCTTCTCCGCCGCCGTGCCGACCGTCTGGCAGATGCTGTTGGCCGAGCTGGACGCCAAGGGCCTGAAGCTGCCGCACCTGACCAAGGTGGTGATCGGCGGCTCGGCCTGTCCGGAAAGCATCATCCGGGGCTTCAAGGAACGCTACGACGTCGACGTCCTGCACGCCTGGGGCATGACCGAGACCTCGCCGCTGGGCACGCTCGGCTCGCCCAACGCCCGGGTGGCCAAGCTCTCCTACGACGAACAGATGCCCTACAAGCTCAAGCAGGGCCGCCCGCCCTACGGCATCGAGATGAAGCTGACCGACGATGAGGGCAAACAGTTGCCGCACGACGGGCACACCTTCGGCCACCTGATGGTCAAGGGCCCGTTCGTGGTCGGCGAATACTTCAAGGGGGCCGGCGGCAATATCCTCGACCCCGATGGCTTCTTCGACACCGGCGATGTGGCGACCATCGACCCCGAAGGCTTCATGCAGATCACCGACCGCGCCAAGGACGTCATCAAGTCCGGCGGTGAGTGGATCAGCACCATCGACATCGAGAACATCGCCATGGGCCACCCCAAGGCGGAGCTGGCGGCGGTCATCGGCATCCTGCATCCCAAGTGGGACGAGCGGCCGCTGCTGCTGGTCAAGCTGAAGCCCGGCGAGACGGCGACCAAGGAGGAGTTCATCGACTTCCTCACCGGCAAGATCGCCAAGTGGTGGATGCCCGACGACGTGGTCTTCGTCGACGACATCCCGCTGGGCGCCACCGGCAAGATCGACAAGAAGGTGCTGCGCGCCCGGTTCGCCGACTATGTGCTGCCCGAGGTGCCGCTGATGGCGGCGATGGCCGCCGCGGCCGCCGCCACGCCGAGCATGGCCCTGCGAAGCGAGCCCGATCCGGTGCTTCACGCGCCGGAACCGCCCGCCCCCGAGGTAACGACGCCGGAGGCCGCCGACCCTTTTGAGGAAGCGGCGGCCGGCGCGGAGGCGGAGGACCTCGGCTCCCCGACCGCCGCTGAAGCCACGGTCGGCGCCGGGGATTTCAACGCCCACGCCGACGACGTCATCCCCGAGCCCGAGGTCGAGGCGGTCCAGCCGCCCCACGTCGCTTCGGCCGAGGAGGCCGAGAACCGCATCGAGACCCTGGTCAAGCCGCAGCTGGCCGAGGCGACCGATCCGGCTCCGCCGGAGCCCGTCGCCCTGCCGGCCGGCGGCCCCGCGCCGCTGGCCGAGGCCCTGATCGCCGGAGCCGCCGCCGCGGCCGCCGGCGGCATGCTGTTCACCCGCGACGACACCCACCGGGACGAGCCCCTGAGGGTCGAACCGGTGCGCGAACCGCCGCCGGCTCCGAAGGCCGAGGTGAAGGCCGTCGAGCCCGCCCCGGCGCCGCCGGCTGACCCGCCGGCTTCCGATGTCATTCCGGAAGGCGACCTGCCGCTGACCTGGACGCCCGGCGGCGCGGCCGAGCCGCCGCGCACCGAGCATGTCGCGACGAAGCCGAAGAAGCTCGACGACGAGGACGTCCCGGCCGCCCTGCCCAGCATGCCCGACATGACGCCGCTCGGCGCGGTGGCGGCGGCGGTGGGCGGCGCCACCCTGGTCAAGAGCCAGGTCGACCGCGCCAAGACGTCGGACGACGCCCTGGCCTTCCCGGCCAGCCTCAAGAGCAGCGCCTCCAGCGTTGTCGCCAGCGACGAGCCGCCGCTGTCCTTCACCCCGGTCCCGGCCGGCGGCAAGAAGAAGGCCAAGGCCAAGGCCGGTCTGGTCGACCACATCCTGACCCTGGCCGTCGCGCTCGCCTTCGCGCCGGCGCTGATCGTCCTGGTTGGCGCGGCCGGCATGTGGGCGGGCCAGTGGGATTGGCGCGACGGCTACCAGTCGGTGCTCACCGCCGGTCCGGCCCCCAACCTGGGCTGGGCCCCGGCCGCCGCCCTGGTCAGTGTGCTGGTCAGCTTCATCTGCCTCCTGATCGCCGCCATCGCCGGCTGGAAGCGCCACTGGCGCAAGGCCCTGCTGGCGGTGTTCGTCACCCTGGCCAGCCTGGCCGGCTTCGCCGCCCTGGGCTGGTGGGAGGCGCAGTCGCCGCGCATCCACGACGTCGCCACCGACTGGTCCGAGCCGCTGCTGTTCACCGCCAACATCATGTCGGCGCGCGGGCCCGACGCCAACATCGTCGAGCCCAACCCCGTCGTGCCACTCGACGCCGGGACCTTCGCCGGCCGGCCGATCGCCGAGATCAACAGCGAGACCTGCGGCGCGGCCCGCCCGGCCATGGTCTCCATGCAACCCGACCAGGCCTTCGCGGCCATCAAGGCGGCGATGGTCGCCGAGGGCCTGGCCATCGTCACCGACGATCCGCGCGCCGGCCGCCTGGAGGCCACCGCCACCAGCCTGATCTACCGCTTCAAGGACGATGTGGCGGTGCGGGTGCGGCCCCAGGGCGTCGGCTCGCGCATCGACATCCGCTCGATCAGCCGGGTCGGAAGCGGCGACATGGGCGCCAACTGCCGCCGCATCGGCCGGCTGACGGCGGCCCTGAACCTGGCGGCTTAGGAACCGGTCCCTGCGGCCGCCTCGCACAGCCGCTCGAGGAAGCGGCCGCCATCAATCGCGGCGACGTCGTCGGCCGGGGCGAACTCGGTGATCGTCAGGCCGACAAGCGTCCCGGAGCGGGCCGCCGCGCGCACCACGGCAAGGCCGGCTTCCAGGGGCAACCTGCCCTCCGGATAGGCGATGTGCGGAAACGCAGCCGGATCGAGTGCGTCCAGGTCGAAGTGAATATGGATCGGCCCGGAAACCGGCTCGCCAGGTTCGAGCCAGGACAAGCCGTTGTCGCGCTGGAACGCCCAGTCGCCGTCATCGCCCAGATGCGCCGAGACATAGCGGAACTGCGCGGCAGCCAATGGCGCGGCGAGCAGCGCCCGCAGATCGGCCGGGGCCGAGCCCATCAGCGCAGCGACGGGCATGCCGTGAAAATTGCCGCTGGGCGAGGTGGCCGCCGTGTTGGCGTCGAGATGGGCGTCGACCCAGATCACCGTCAGGTCCGGATACTGCCGGTGCAGGTAGTCGATGACGGCCACGTCGCAGGCGCAGTCGCCGCCGGCGGTCAGGACCCGCTTGGGCCGCGCGTCATCGAGGATCGCCTGGGCGGACCGGAACTGTTCCAGGATGGCGGTCCAGCGATTGATCCCGCCCTTGGCTTCGCCCTCGCCGGCGTCCGGAACCTGGGCAAGCGGCCCGTAGCGGCCGCAGACCTCGGCGGCGGCGGCCGCGCCCCGGCGCAGGTGCTCAGAGCGCCCCGATCCCTGCCATTGCGGATAGGACAGGACCAGGTCGAACGCGTCGCCTTGCAATCTTCGCTCCTGCGGAGTGTTGGCCGGCCTAGGCCGTCGCCAGCCGGTAGTCGCTGTCCAGCCCCGGCTCGCCGTCGGTGACCAGCCGGCCTTCGTGGACCAGCTGGACCATATGGGCCATCACCGAATGGGCGGCGGCCGGGTGCAGGCGCGGGTCCACGTCCTTGTAGAGCTCAGGCACCATGGCCTTGATCCGCGTATGGCCGCGGGCCAGGGCGTCGAGGATCTGCGCCTCGCGGGCCCGGCGGTGGTCGATGTAGGCCTGCACGAAGGGCGCCGGGTCGGTGACCGGCGGGCCGTGGGTTGGCCACAGGGTCGAGAAGGCCCGCGCCTTGATCTTGTCCAGGCTGGCGAAATAGTCGCCCATGTCGCCGTCCGGCGGGCTGATCACCGTCGTCGACCAGCCCATGATGTGGTCGCCGCTGAACAGGGCGTTCTCTTCCAAGAGGGCGTAGCAGATGTGGTTGGAGGTGTGGCCCGGCGTCGGGATCGCCTCCAGCGTCCAGTCGCCGCCCGAGAAGACGCCGCCGTCGCACAGGCCGATGTCGGGACGGAAATTGCGGTCGTCGCCGGCTTCCATGCGCACTTCCGACTCGGTCGCCACCCCCTGCTTGGCGCAGGCGTAGATGGTTGCGCCGGTGCGGGCCGCCAGCGGGCGGGCCAGGGGCGAGTGGTCGGCGTGGTTGTGGGTGACGAAGATGTGGGTGATCCGCTCGCCGGCCGTGGCGGCCAGGATGGCTTCCAGGTGGTCGTCCATGTCGGGGCCAGGATCGATGACGGCGACGTCGCCCGTGCCGACGATATAGGTGCCGGTGCCCTTGAAGGTGAACGGCCCAGGGTTGCGAGCGACCACGCGGCGGATGAGCGGGGAGACCCGGTCACAGGCCCCGTAGTCGAACTCGATCTCTCTGACGAAAGGAATCATGCGGCGGCGCCCGTCCCGGGTTCTTCGTTAATTAGAGTCAGGAAAGCCGCCGCGAGCAAGCGTGTCGCGCTCAGCTTGTCCCTGAGGGGCAGCGCAATCGGCGGTCCCATGTCGGTCTTGTTGACGTCCACGACGTAGATACGGCCGTCCTTGTCGCGAAGGATGTCGAGGCCGCCCCAGTCCAACCCCATGCCCTGGCAGAAGGCCGAAATGGCCTCCAGTTCGGCCGGTGAGAACACCGCCTCGGGGGTGGTCAGGGTTGTCGAGCTGTTGTGGTTGGCGAAGCGGTCGGCCACCGGCCGGCGCTTGATGAAGACACAGGCGGGCCGGCCCCCGACGCAGGGCGTGCGCAGGTCGGCGACGAGGTCGCCCTCGGTATTGTCGATCAGCTTCTGATAGCTCTTGCCGGGCAGGGCCGGGCAGGGGGCCTGGACGATGCGGCCGTCGTGGGTGCCGTTGTCCTCGCCCTTTTCGACCAGCGGCCCCTCGGCGGTGGCCGGGTCGACCAGCAGCGGATAGCCGAAGGCCTGTTCGAACACCCGGGCCACATGGCTCTTGGTGACGTCGGTGCAGCGCCAGTTGAAGCGGCGTGTCGGGCCGGTGTTGGGTGGCGCGCCCCGGGCGCTGTCGTCGAAATAGAAGGCGGCCAGGGCCTCTTCCGGCGTGCGGGCGATGCGGGCTCCGGCCCAGGCCGCGGCGGCCCAGACCAGGTACCAGGGGCGGGGCTTGTCGGGAGCGAACCAGACGGCGGGGCCCGGCCGGGTCAGGCGCATCCAGGCGGCCTTGAGGCGGACCGGCACATAGTAGGCGAACCAGACCAGGCCTTCGGCCATGAGGGCGCCATCCAGCGCCATGTCGGCGCCGGTCTTGTGAACCCGGATCCGTCCGCCGGACACAGTGAAGTCCGACGCCCAGAATGCTCCTGCCATACGAAACTCCGCGCCCCCGAGACGCTGAGGTTCCATAACTAGGGCAATTCGCATCACAGACAAACGACTTGCCCGCGAGGCGTGCGTTACCGGCCCGAAAGTTGCGGACCTGGGGTCCAGACTGGTGGGAAGGTGCGTAGAATGGCCCTGGATGCGATGATCTTTGTCTCAAAACGGCTCCAGCGGGTCGTCTTCGCGATTCTCTGTCTCATGGCGGCGCAGTTGGTGCTGGCCTCCTGCGAGCCGGAACCGGCGGCGATGGCCGCCCGGGTCACGCTCGGCGGGCAGTAGCGGCTTGAGGCGTTCGCCGATTGGCCCTTAATGCGGCCATGGCCGACGCCTCCCTCGAATCCCTCGTAGCCCAGGCTGGCGAGCTGCGCCGCGCCGGCCGCGTCCCTGAGGCCATCGTCGCCTACGAACGTCTGCTCGGCCTGCGGCCGGCGCTGCCGGACAGCTGGTACAACCTGGCCCTCATGTACCGCCGGGCCCGGCGTTTCGACGAGGCCCTGGCCGCCTACGACAAGGCGCTGGCTCATGGCTTGAGCGGCCCGGAGGAGGCCCACCTTAATCGCGGCGTCATCTATGCTGACGACCTGCGCCGGCCGGACCTGGCGGAGCGGGAGCTGGCTTCCGCCCTGAAATTGAATCCCGGGTATGTTCCGGCCCTGCTCAACCTCGGCAACCTGCACGAGGACCGGGGGCGGCGGCAGGAGGCCCTGGCCGCCTACGAGCGTCTGCTGGCGGTCGAGCCCGACCATCCCGAGGCCCTGGCCCGCGCCGCCCAGCTGCGGCCGGTCAGCGATCCGGCCGATCCGGTCATCGACCGCCTGCGCCGCGCCCTGGTCCGGCCGGACCTGCACCCGCAGGACCGCGCCAGCCTGGCCTTCGCGCTCGGCAAGCTGCTTGATGGCGTGGGAGCCTACGACGAGGCGTTCGAGGCCTATGGCGCCGCCAACCGTCACGCCCGCGCCGCCGCGCCGGCCGCCCGCTACGACCGCGCCGCCCAGGAGGCGCTGGTCGAGGGTTTGATCGCCGCCTTCCCGCGGGCCGATCCACCGGCCTCGCCGGCGGCCGGCGCCCGTCCGCCGCCGATCTTCATCCTCGGCATGTTCCGCTCGGGCTCGACCCTGGTCGAACAGGTGCTAGCCAGCCATCCGCGCGTCACCTCGGGCGGCGAACTGACCCTGCTGCCGACGCTGGTGCGCCAGGCGCTGCAACCCTACCCGGCGGCGCTCGCCCGGCTGACGGAGGAGGGGGGGCAGGCGCTGGCCCGCCGCTACCAGGCCGACCTGGCGCAGCTGTTCCCGGACGCCGACGTCCTCACCGACAAGCGGCCGGACAATTTTCTGCATGTCGGCCTGATCAAGCGACTGTTCCCGGACGCGCGCATCGTCCACACCCGTCGCCAACCGCTCGACAACGCCCTGTCGGCCTGGTTCCTCCACCTGGATCCGTCGATGGCCCACGCCATGGACCTGATGGACGCCGGCCACTACCTGGCCCAGGAGCGGCGGCTGACGGCCCATTGGAAGAGCCTGTGGCCGGACGACATCCTCGAGCTCGACTACGACGCCTTCGTCGAGGACCCCCGGCCGCACACCGAACGGCTGCTGGCCTTCTGCGGCCTGGACTGGGACGACGCCTGCCTGGCCTTTCACCAGACCGACAGCAATGTCCGCACCGCCAGCGTCTGGCAGGTGCGCGAGCCGCTGTACAGGCGGGCCTCGGGCCGCTGGCGCAACTACGAGCGCCAGCTGGGGCCGCTGAAGGCCTGGCTGGAAGGGCAGGGGCTTCTCTAGCCCGGCAGCACCGCCGACAGGTCGTAGCCGGCGGCGGCGCCCTGATCGACCAGCGTGGCGCGGTCCTGGCGGCCGGCCAGGGCCTGGCCGACGCTCCAGGTGACGATCGAGCGGGTGCCGGATCGGCAGAAGGCCAGCACCGGACCGCCGGCGCCGTCGACGGCCTCGCGGTTGAGGTCGACCTGGTCGGGGGTCGGGCCGCCGCGCACCGGAATGTGCACATAGTCCATGCCGGCGGCGCGCGCGGCCGCCTCCATCTGCGCGCTGGACGGCTGGCTGGGGTCCTCGCCGTCGGGGCGGTTGTTGATCACCAGCTTGAAGCCGCGGCTGGCCGCCTCCGCCATGTCCGTGGGCGCCAGCTGCGGCGCGACGGCGAAATCGGGGGTCACCTGACGGATATCGGTCATGCTGCGTTCATCCTGGATGGGGCTTCGTTGACAACATCGGGGCGGAACCGACACTACGCAACGCCCGTACGGTCCCGGCCGGGCGGGAAACCTGAATTTTTTGGAACGTGACAGTTCCGCCGAACTGAAGTCAGTCGTCGGAGTTTGCGTTCCCGGCGCTCCGCCATTCGAAGGCCGTCATGCTGCGATTCCTGTCCCGACGCCTGCTGATCGCCATCCCGACGATGTTCCTCGTCATCACCCTGGCCTTCTTCATGATGCGCGCCGCCCCGGGCAGCCCGTTCGTCAACGAGCGGCAGATGACCCCCGAGGTTCAGAAGGTGGTCGAGAAGAAGTACGGCTTCGACCGGCCGCTGCATGTGCAGTACGGCCTCTACCTGGCCGACGTGGCGCGGGGCGACTTCGGCCCATCGCTGAAATACCGCGGCAAGTCGGTGCTGGACATCCTGGGCGAAAACTACCGGGTCAGCCTGTGGCTGGGCCTGTCCGCCATCATCGTCGCCTCGATCATCGGCGTGTTCCTGGGGGTGATCGCCGCCCTGCGGCAGAACCGCTCGATCGACTACGCGACCATGGGCATCGCGATCCTCGGAGTCTGTATCCCGACCTTCGTCACCGCGCCGCTGCTGGTGCTGGCCTTCGGCTCGATCCTCGGCTGGCTGCCGCTGGCCGGCTGGAGCTGGACCAAGGTGGCGGGGGTCGAGTTTCCGTCCTGGAAGAACATGGTCCTGCCGGTCACCGTGCTGGCCCTGCCGCAGATCGCCATCATCTCGCGGCTGGTGCGGGCCGGGATGATCGAGGTGCTGCGCTCCAACTATGTGCGCACGGCCCGGGCCAAGGGCCTGCCCGAGAGCCTGATCGTCCGCAAGCACGCCCTGCGCGCCGCCATCCTGCCGCTGGTCAGCTACCTGGGGCCCGCCTGCGCCGGCCTGCTGACCGGCTCGCTGGTGGTCGAGAAGATCTTCAACCTGCCGGGGCTGGGGAAGTTCTTCGTCATCAGCGCCCTGCAGCGCGACTACACCGTGGTCATGGGAATGGTCATTTTCTACGCCGCCCTGATCCTGATCCTTAACATGATCGCCGACCTGCTGTACGCGGCGCTAGATCCCCGGGTGAGGCTGTCATGAGCATGTCCATCCCAGGCTCCCCCGAACGCGCCGAATTGCTGCACAAGGCGATCAAGGGCCGCTCGCTGTGGGATGACGCCCGCCGCCGGCTGCTGCGCAACAAGGCCGCCGTGGCCGGCATGATCGTGCTGGCCCTGATGGTGGTGCTGTCCGTCCTCGGGCCGTTGTTCGTCCCCTTCGCCTACGACACGGTGACCAAGACCGACGTCTGGACCGCGCCGGGCGTCGGCGGCCACCTGATCGGCGCCGACTCGCTGGGACGCGACCTCTTGGCCCGGCTGTTCGCGGGCCTGGGCGTCTCGCTCGGCATCGGCGTGGTGGCGACGGCGGTGTCGCTGGTCATCGGCGTCGCCTGGGGCGCGACCGCCGGCTACCTTGGCGGCAAGGTCGACGAGGTGATGATGCGCATCGTCGACACCCTTTACAGCCTGCCCTTCATCTTCTTCGTCATCCTGCTGATGGTCACCTTCGGCAAGAACATCTTCCTGATCTTCCTGGCCATCGGCGCCGTCGAGTGGCTGACCATGGCCCGCATCGTGCGGGGCCAGACGCTCAGCCTGAAGCAGAAGGAATTCATCGAGGCCGCAAGGGCGGCGGGCCTGACCTCCTACGACATCATCCTGCGCCACATCGTGCCCAACCTGCTGGGCCCGGTGGTGGTCTATGTCACCCTGACCATCCCGGCGATCATCATCGCCGAGAGCTTCCTCAGCTTCCTGGGCCTCGGCGTTCAGGCGCCGATGGCCAGCCTCGGCACCCTGATCGCCAACGGGGCGCAGGACATGGAGATGGCGCCGTGGCTGCTGATCTTCCCGTCGCTGACCATGATCGTCACCCTGATGGCCTTCAACTTCATCGGCGACGGCCTGCGGGACGCCATCGATCCGAAGGACCGGTGAGGCATGGGTCCGCCGATCATGGCGCTCTGTCACCTGGACCCCGGCCTGCGCCGGGGTGAGCGGCAAATTGGCGGCCGCTCAGTTCTCGCGCTTGGCGCGGATCGTGCCCATGCCTTTCACGGTCAGGAAGTAGCTTCCGAGCGTGGCGGTGCGCAGGGTGACCTGGGCGCCGGCCGGAACCTTGCGCAGTTTCTCACTGTCGATCTGCTTCCAGACCGCCCCGTCATCCAGCTTGATGACCCACTTGCCGTGCGGGTCCTGGCGGGCCGAGCCGACGGTGGCCTCCAGCCGGGTGAGTTCCTCTTCCTTCGCGCCCTGGGTCATGAAGCTGGGCATCTGGAAGTTGAAGCCGAAGGCGGCCTTGCGGGCCTCGCGCATCTGGCCGCGGTCGACGACGACCACGTCGCCCTTGGCCTCGGCCGCGTCCAGCGCCTCCGCCGCCTTGTCGTAGCAGGCCAGGCGTTCGGCCGAATCGGCGACGGCCCGGCAATCGACGACGGCCTTGAGGGCGCCGGCCCGTTCGCCGGGCTTGGATTGCGCCGCGGCGCCCCCGGCCAGAAGAATCACCAGACCGGCCGCGGCCAGTCCCATTCCCATCCCTGCGGGGCGTAGCGTCATGACCGTCTCCGACTCCAGAACAGCCGCCATTGAAGGCCGAGCCAGCGTGATCCGCAATCTCTTCCTCGGCAGTGTGGCGCTTGTTGGCCTCACCCTGGCGGCCATCTCTCTCTCGGGGTGCGGCCAGCAGCCGGTGTCGCGGCCGCCCTGTCCGCAGGGGAAGATCTGCCTGACCATCGGCAACGCCTCCGAGCCGGCGACCTTGGATCCGCACACCTCGACCGGCACCTGGGAAGACCGCATCCAGAGCGACCTGTTCATCGGCCTGACCCAGTCGGCCGCCGACGGCTCGATGATTCCCGGCATGGCCGAGCGCTGGGAGGTGACGCCGGACGGCCTGACCTGGACCTTCCACCTGCGCCAGGCGCTGTGGTCGGATGGCGTGCCGGTTACCGCCGACGACTTCGTCTACTCCCTGCGGCGGGTGCTCGATCCCAACACCGGCTCCGAGTACGCCTCGCTGATCTTCCTGATCAGGAACGCCGAGGCGGTGAACAGCGGCAAGGCCCCGGTGGAGGCGCTGGGCGTGCGGGCGATCGATCCGCGCACTCTGCAGATCACCATTGACCACCCGGCCCCCTACCTGCCGGAGCTGACCCGTCACCACGTCCTCTATCCGGTGCCCAAACATGTGGTGGAGAAATACGGCGAGCAGTGGATCCGGCCGGGCAAGATGGTCGGCAACGGCCCCTACATGCTGGCCGGCTGGAAGCTGGGCGACAGCGTCCACGCGGTGAAGAACCCGCGCTTCTGGGACGCGGGAAGCGTCTGCATCGACGAGATCTACTGGTACCCGACCACCGATGCGATCTCGGCCGAGCGGCGGGTGGCCCGCGGCGAGCTGGATATCAACACCGACATCCAGTCCAACCGCATCGCACGGCTGCGCAGGACCCTTCCGGGCTATGTCCGCACCAACACCTGGCTGGGCGTCACCTACCTGGCCTTCAACCGTACGCCGCAGAGCAAGGTCCCGGCCCTGAAGGACGTGCGGGTGCGCCAGGCCCTGGCCATGGCCGTCGACCGCGACTTCATCACCAGCGGCCTGCTGCGCGGCGGCCAGCTGCCGACCTACACCAAGGTTCCGCCGGGCGTGGCCAACTACAAGCCCTCGCCCGGACCCTACTGGGCCGGCTGGTCGCTGGAAAAGCGTCAGGCGAAGGCCCGCCAGCTGCTCGCCGAGGCCGGCTTTGGGCCGGACAACCCGCTGCGTTTCGAACTGAAGCACCGCAATTCGGCCGACCCGATGCAGTTCACCCCGGCCCTGCAGTCGGACTGGAAACAGGTCGGGGTGATGGTCACCCTGGCCCAGCAGGAGACCCAGGTCTCCTACGCCGACTACCGGGTGCGCAATTTCCAGGTCGCCGACACCGCCTGGGTCGCCGACTACAACGACCCGACCAGCTTCCTGGACCTGGAGCGGTCCAACTACGGGCCGCAGAACTATGGGGACTACAAGAACCCGGCCTACGACGCCCTGATGGCCAAGGCCGACAACGAGCCGGACGCCGGCAAGCGGGCCGACTACCTGCGCGACGCCGAGACCATGATGCTCAACGACGCGCCGATCGCGCCGCTCTATTTCTACATCAACAAGAACCTAGTGAATCCGAAGATCACCGGCTTCGTCAACAACCTCATGGACCACCACCGCACCCGCTGGATGTGCGTCAAGGGCGTCCGCTGAGTCGGCGCCGACCTGCCGCAAGGGGAGCGTTCGTGGCTTCCTTGTACCATCTCGCCTCGGAAGCGCCGCGCGAAGGCCCGGTTTGGAAGGGTCGAATAGGGCGTTTTTGCCTTACAGGCCGCCATTTGCGGCCAAACGCGCCCCGATACGCGCCGGCTGTGGCGCGGATGCGACATTCTGACGGCGATATCATTACGGATCGGCAATGAGCGTTGACCGCTGTTCAGGCGCGGGCCTATTGCTGACGTAACCGGCCGCACAAGTGCGTCCGGGAGGCCCGAATTCATGCTTTTGAGGGGAAGCGCGACCGCACAGCGGCGCGCTGGCTCGGAGGGACTAAGTTGAGAATCCAAACCACGCGCGGTCGTCTGCTGGCGTCCACGATGATCTGCGGCGCCGCTTTCGCCGCCCTGGCGACCGCCGCTCCGGCCTTCGCCCAGGACGACACCGAAGTCGACGAAGTGTTCATCACCGGCTCGCGCATCCCGCAGCCGAACCTGGTGACCACCAGCCCGATCACCCAGGTGACCTCCGAGGACATCACGACTCAGGGCGTCAGCCGGGTCGAAGACCTGGTCAACCAACTGCCGCAGGCCTTCGCCGCGCAGAACTCGACGGTCGCCAACGGCGCCTCCGGGACGGCCACGGTCAACCTTCGCGGCATCGGCTCCTCGCGGACCCTGGTGCTGATCGACGGTCGTCGGATGCCCTACGGCTCGCCGAACGACGTCGCCGCCGACCTCAACCAGATCCCGACCCAGCTTGTCGAGCGGGTTGAAATCCTGACCGGCGGCGCCTCGGCCGTCTACGGGTCGGACGCGCTCGCCGGCGTTGTCAACTTCATCATGAAGAAGGACTTCGAAGGCGTTCAGGTCTCGGGCCAGTACAGCTTCTACCAGCACCACAATGATTTCGACGGCGATGGCAAGATTCGCGAAGTGATCGCGGCCCGCGCTTTGACCAACCCGTCGCAGTTCCAGCTGCCCGATGACAACGTCATCGACGGCTACGGCAAGGAGCTGAGCGTGATGATGGGCGTCAGCTCGCCCGACGACAAAGGCAACATCACCGCCTACGTCAGCTACCGCAACAACGACGCCATCATGCAAGCCGACCGCGACTTCTCGGCCTGCTCCATCGGCGGCGCCGGCCCCGACGCCTTCACCTGCGGCGGGTCGAGCACTGCCTTCCCGGGCCGGTTCAACATCGGCGGCACGAGCTACACGCTCAACCAGAACACCGGGAACACCTTCCAGCCGTTCAACGGCGCGACCGACCAGTACAACTTCGGTCCGATCAACTACTACCAGCGCCCGGACGAGCGTTACTCGCTCGGCGCCATCGGCCGCTACGAAGTGAACGATCACGCTGAGGTCTTCACTCAGCTGATGTTCACCGACTACTCGACGGTCGCCCAGATCGCCCCGTCGGGCGCCTTCTACGGCACCCCCTACGTCACCAACTGTGGCAACCCCTTCCTCAGCGCCCAGCAACGCGCGACCTTCAGCTGCTCGGCGGCTGACGTCGCGGCCAATGCGCCGCGGGACTTCTACCTGGGTCGCCGGAACGTTGAAGGCGGCGGTCGTCAGGACGACCTGCGGTACCAATCCTACCGCGGCGTTCTGGGCGTTCGCGGCCAGATCAACGACGCCTGGTCGTATGACGTGGCCGGCCAGTACAGCCGGGTGCAGCTGTCGCGCATCTACCGCAACGACTTCTCGGTCACCCGCATCAGCCGGGCCCTGGACGTCGTCAGCGTCGGTAACGTGCCGACCTGTCGTTCGGTCGTAGACGGCACTGACCCGAACTGCGTGCCCTGGAACGTGTTCGACGTCGACGGCGTGACCGACGAAGCGCTCAACTACCTGCAGGTCCCGGGCGTTCAGCAGGGTTCGACCACCCAGCAGATCGTCACCGCTTCGGTGGCCGGCGACCTGGCCGAATACGGCGTCAAGACCCCGTGGGCCACGGGCGGCCTGCAGCTTGCGTTCGGCGCCGAGTACCGCCGTGACGAACTGGTGTCCGAAACCGATCTGGCCTTCTCGACCGGCGACCTCGCCGGCCAGGGCGGCCCGACCATCGGCCTGAGCGGCGCGACCGAAGTCTACGACCTGTTCATGGAAGCCCGCCTTCCGCTGATCGAAGACGCTCCGGGAGCCAAGCTGCTGGCCATCGAAGCGGCCTACCGCTTCTCGGACTACGGTTCGGGCCTGAACACCGACACCTACAAGGTGGCCGGTGACTGGGCGCCGATCGACGGTCTCCGCTTCCGCGCCAGCTACCAACGCGCGGTTCGCGCGCCGAACGTCATCGAACTGTTCCAGGCCCAAGGCCTGAGCCTGTTCGACATCGACGGCGATCCCTGCGGTGACGCTGGGAACACCGGCGTCATGCAAGCCAGCCTCGACCGCTGCACGAACAACCCGGTCGCCGGCGCCAACGTTCCGGTTGGCGAGTATGGCGACTCTGACCTGGACAGCCCGGCCGGCCAGTACAACTTCTTCGGCGGTGGCAACCCCGACCTGGTCCCGGAAACCGCGTCGACCTACACCTTCGGCATCGTCTGGTCGCCGAGCTTCGTGTCCGGCCTGAACGTGTCGCTCGACTACTTCCACATCGAGGTTGAGGATCGTATCGACACCTTCGGGGCCGACAACACCCTGGAAGCCTGCTACTTCGGCGGCTCCGACACGGCCTGTTCGCGGGTCCACCGCAACCCGACATCGGGCGCGCTCTGGACGCAAGGCGGCTCTGTTGATGACTTCACCATCAACACGGGCGGCCTGACGACCTCGGGTATCGACCTGGTCGCCAACTACGGCATCGACATCGGCGACATGGGTGGCCTGAGCTTCAACTTCGTCGGCACCTGGCTCGAAGAGCTGCACAACGACCCGGGCGAGGGCGCGATCGCGTATGATTGCCTCGGCTACTACGGCAATCAGTGCGGTATCCCCAACCCCGAATGGCGTCACCGCTTCCGCGCCGGCTGGGACACCCCCTGGGGCGTCGACGTCGCCGCCACCTGGCGCTTCTACGGCGAAGTCGATCTGTTCAGCATCAACGCCGGCGGCTACGGCCATCCGGGCATTGACTCTGGCCGCGTCGACAGCCACTTCGACGCCGAGCACTACTTCGACCTGTTCGCCTCCTGGAAGGCCACCGACACCGCGAGCTTCCGCGTCGGCGTGAACAACGTGCTCGACAACGATCCGCAACTGTCGGCCAGCGTCGGCACGACCGGCAACGGCAACACCTACCCGCAGACCTACGACACCTTCGGTCGTTACGTCTTCATGGGCTTCACCCTGGACTTCTAATCAGCCCAGAGTGTTGTGAGTAACGGAGGCGGCGGGCCAATGGCCCGCCGCCTTTCGTTTGGGCCCTGCCCAGCCGCATGGACGCAGCGGGACTTGACCGTACGGGCCATCCCCGGCGAGGAACGGCCCCATGAGCGGTTCGGCGGAGCAGTGGCGGGAGCAGGGCGTGGCGGCCAGCGCGCGGCGCGACCATGCCGGCGCAGTCCGCGCCTTCGAACAGGCCGTCCGGTTGGCGCCGCGTGACCCGGCGCTGGCGGCCCGGCTGGCGCTCGAGCGGCTGACCTACGGCGACATCGCCGGCGCCCGGGCGGGCGCGCAGGCGGCGCTGAGCCTGCCGGGCCTCGATGCCAAGACCCTCGACCGGCTGGGCCACATCTTCAGCCGCACCTCGGACTTCGAGCAGGCCGTCGCCCTGTTCCGTCAGGCCGCGGCCCTGGCGCCGAACGATGTCGCCATTCTCAAGAACCTCGCCTGGGGGGGCCAGCATGTCGGCGCCTTCGCCGAGGCCGAAGCCGCCCTGCGCCGGGTCCTGGCTCTGGCCCCGGCCGACGACAAGGCCTGGTTCAACCTGTCGGGCCTGCCGGGCTGGCGGCCCACGGCCGACGAGCTCGCCAGCCTGAGCCGGCTGCTGGAGGCGGCGGCGGGCGATGAGGAGCGCAGCCTCGGCCTCGGTCACGCCCTGGCGCGGGGGCAGGAGGCGCACGGCGACGCGCCGGCCGCCCTGGCGACCCTGGACCGGGCCAAGGCCGCCCGTCGCCGGGCCCGGCGCTACGACATCGATGCGGCGCTGGCCGCCTTCGAGGCCGCGCCGGCGGCCTGGGCCGGCGGGCCGACAGGGCAGGGCGATCCCTCCGAGGCCCCGATCTTCATCGTCGGCCCGCCGCGCTCCGGCACCACCCTGCTGGACCGCATCCTGTCGAGCCACCCCGCCGTCACCTCGGCCGGCGAACTGCGGGCCATGCCGTTGCTGGCGCTGCGGGCGGCGGGCGTCCAGGGCGAGCGGGCGCCGACCGCCGAGGTCATGCGGCGGACGGCGGGCGCGCCGGCGGCGATGATCGGGGCGACCTATCTGGAGGCCGCCGCGCCCCTGGCCGGGACAACGCCCCGCTTCACCGACAAGCGGCCGTTCAACCTGATCTTCGCCGGCATGATTTCCCGGGCGCTGCCCAACGCCCGCATCCTGCGCATGCGCCGGGCTCCGGCCGATACGGTGCTGGGCAACTACCGACAGCTGTTCGGGGCGGCGTCCGTGTTCCACGACTACGCCTACGACCTGCAACACACGGCCCGTTACGTGGCCGGGCTGGAGGCGCTCAGTCAGGCTTGGGAGCGATTGTTGCCGGCCGATCGCTACCGGGTCATCGACTATGAGGCCCTGGTCGCCGATCCGGAGGGGCAGATTCGCGCCGCCCTGGACTTCTGCGGCCTACCCTGGGACCCAGCATGCCTCGATTTCCACCGCAACGCCGTCGGCGTCTCGACCGCCTCGGCCGTGCAGGTGCGCGAGCCCTTGCACGACCGCAACATCGACCTGTGGCGCCGCTACGGCCCGGGCTTCGAGCCGGCCCTGCGAATCCTGCGCGAGGCCGCCCTGCAGGCTTGAGTTTTACCCGGGCAAAAAGAAAGGGCGGGGATGGCTCCCCGCCCTTTCGAACGCCTCAGCCCTGACGGTGCTAGATGCCGCCGGGACCGCACTCGGTGCGCAGGTAGGTGTCGATGGCGCCGAGCACCTCGCCGACCTGGCCGGGCTCCCACTTGTTGACCTGGTGGCCCATGTTCTTGAGCTCCAGGTACTTGACCGGCTTGCCGGCCCGCTTGACGGCGGCCACGAACCGTTCGGACTGGGTCTTGGGCACGGTGATGTCCAGTTCCCCGTGATAGAGGAAGACCGGAATCGCCACCTTGTCGGCGTGATCCAGCGGCTGCAGGCCGCCGATGGTCGGCCGCTGGGCCTCCCTCAGCCAGCCCTGGTTCAGCCGTTCGCGGAACAGATCCAGCTCGGCCACGCCGGCGCCGGCGACGGCGCACTGGTAGATGCCGCCCGGACGGACCGAGGCCGCCATGGCCGAGTAGCCGCCATAGCTGTAGCCGTGCATGGCGATGCGGTCAGGCGCGGCGATCTTCTGGGCGACCAGGTACTTGGCCCCGTCGTCCATATCGTCCTGCATCTTCTGGCCCCACTCGTTGTCGCCGGCCCGCCAGAGCTTCTGGCCCCAGCCCAGCGAGCCGCGGAACTGCGGCTGCACGACGGCGTAGCCGCGCGAGGCGAAGTACTGCGTCCAGCCGGTCGTATCCCAGGACAGGTCATCCCGTCCCCAGGGGCCGCCGTGCGGCACGACGATGGTCGGATAGGGGCCGGCCCCGTACAGCGCCGCGTTCGGCGTGGTCAGGAAGGCCGGAATCATCAGGCCGTCGCGGGCCGGGTACTGGATCAGCCGGGTCTCGCCCAGGGCCTGAAGCTTGGCGGTCGTCAGCCATGGGCGCTGCTTGCCCAGCAGGGTCAGCTTGCCGCCGTCGGTAAGCAGGTAATACTCGGGCGGGACCTTGGCGCCGGTCTTGACGACGATGGCGTACTTCATGTCGTCCGACCAGCTGTTGAGCTTGACGTCGAAGCCGTCGGGAACCGACAGGGTGGCCTTGTCGCCGCTGGCCGGATCGATCCAGGCCACCTTGGTGGTCTTGACGCCCAGCGCCTTGCGCAGGCCCTTCTGCAGGCCGTCCAGCTGCGGGTCGACCCAGAAGTCCTCGTTGCCGGCCCCGTCATAGGTAAAGCCGAGCAGGCGGCCGACATCCTTGGCGGCGTTCGAGGTGCGCACGCCGGTGGCGTCGAACAGCTTGATCTCGAAGGCGCTTTCCAGCGGCTTGCGGGCGTTGATGTCGTAGAGAATGATCGCCGACTTGTCCCGGCCCTGGTTGGTCTGGACGTAGGCGATGTTGGGATCTTCGGTGAAACCGATCAGGTCCATGCGGGCCCGGTCGGCGGCGAAGAAGCGGAACAGCTCGCTCCAGGCCCCGGTCTTCGGGTCGCGCACATACTGGCTGACGTAGAGGCGGCCGCCTTCATAGTCGGTGGTGGCGCGGGCGCGGATCTCGCCGTTATTGTCGGTCTGCTCGCCGCCGAACTTGTCCGAGCGGTTGTAGATCTTGGCCAGGGTGCCGTTGTAGACGTTCAGCTTGAACGCCCCTTCACGGTTCATCACCAGGATGTTCTTGGGATCCCGCGGCAGCAGGTCCAGGACCTGGGCCGCTTCCTTCGAACTCTGGTCCTGGTCGCCGGTGGTGGTCTTCCAGTCCTTGCCTTCCAGGTCGGTGATCATCAGGCGGAAGCGGTAATCCTTGTCGATACCCTCGGTGACCAGCTGGCGCACCGTGACGCCGATACGGTCGTTCTTGACGAACAGCACGCCCTGGCAATCGCCACGGTCGCCGCAGCCGATGTTGACGGCCGGCTTGTCCATATGCTCGACCGACCAGATCGACACCACACTGCGGACGCCGTCATCCGAGCGGATGGCGGCGATGTGCTTGCCGTCCGGCGAGATGGTGACGTTGCGGATCGCCGGCGTCTTGCTGAAATCCTCGGCCGTTGGCGGGGTGATGGCGGGGCTCTGAGCCACCGCCAGGCCCAGCCCTCCGACGCCCGCGGCGATGGTGGCGGCCACGAGGACCCCTAGTACTCTGAATGACAATTTCACGATGAAACCCCAAGGATTAAGGCGCTCGCACCGGAGGAGAATGCTGCGGCCCGTCTGGCTGATGGCACGCTTTCACTCCCAATCTGGTGGCGTTTGGGAGGCAATCTATCCGGAAATGGCCGTGCGCCAAGTTAAGTTTCCCTCAGGCGCACCTGTCGCAATGTGTCCCAAACCGGCGTTCGATGAGGCGACTGTGGCGAGATTGTAACGCCCCAATGACGAATGGCCGCAATGCCGTCATCATTGTTGGCAGGGGGCCGCAAGCTGCCTAGTGTCCGGGATACCGCGCGGAATCTCGTGTTTCGCGATCGGTCGCCTGTGCGGCCGAGGGGATCATCGGGCTACTGGGGAAAGTGCTCAAAATGCTGGATCGCAAGTTTTTGCTCGGAACGACTCTGATCGCCGGCCTCTCGGCCGCCGCTCTGGTCGCGCCGACTGTCGCCATGGCCCAACCGGCCGCGGCTCCCGCCGCCGCGCCTGCCGCGGACGACGAAGATGAAGAGGAAGAGGGCGACGTCTCGGCCCTGGTCATCACCGGTTCGCGCATCAAGCGCTCGGAGTTCAACAGCTCCGCGCCGATCCAGGTGATCACCTCCGAGCAGTCCTCGCTCGAAGGCCTGGTCGACACCGCTGAAATCCTGCAGCAGTCGTCGGTGGCCTCTGGCTCGTTCCAGGTGAACAACCAGCTGACCGGCTTCGTGACCGACGGCGGTCCCGGCGCCAACACCATCTCGCTCCGCGGCCTGGGCGCCACCCGCACCCTGGTTCTGCTGAACGGCAAGCGCGTCGGCCCCTCGGGCACCCGCGGCACCGTCGGCCCAGTCGACCTGAACGTCATCCCGAACTCGATCGTCGAGCGTTTCGAGATCCTGAAGGACGGCGCCTCGTCGATCTACGGTTCGGACGCCGTCGCCGGCGTCATCAACATCATCACCAAGTCGAACCTCGATGGGATCGAACTCAACGTCTACGGCAACATCCCCTTCGAAGAAGGTGGCGAGCAGTATCGTGCGTCGGCCGCCTGGGGCAAAACCTGGGACCGCGGCTACCTCAACGCTTCGCTGAACTACCAGGAGAGCAAGGTTCTGCGTCGCGGGGACCGTGAGGACACCGCCTGCGCCGCCGACTACTTCAACGACACCGCCCGGGGCGGCCCCCGCCTCGACTTCGCCAACACCGATCCGTCGCAGACGGCTCCGGATTCGCTGAAGTGCTACAACCTGTTCTCGCGCATCATCCGCACCGGCGCCTTCGGTGACTTGATGTACAAGGATGCGAACGTCACCTACCCCGGGATCACGCAGGGCCAGAACGCCCCGACCGGCGTTGCGGGCTTCGATCTGGTTCGCCAGGCTCGCGCCGGCTTCCCGGTCACCTTCCCCTACGCGCACCAGGACGCCTCGCCCTACGCCCGGGCGTCTATCCTCAGCCCGGTGACGAACACCTCGTTCTACGCTTCCGGCGGCTTCGACATCCTGCCGAACCTCGAGGTCTATGGCGAGTTCCTCTACAACCGTCGTGAATCCGAACAGTACGGTTCGCGTCAGTTCTTCCCGTCAGTGACCGGCGGGTACACGGGCACCAGCGCGACGTTCCGCGCCAACTTCAACCCGACTGGTGGCGCGCTGCTGCCGATCACCCCGCTGGCCTCCGACCGCGACCAGAAGGTCGACTACTGGCGTGGCGTCGTCGGCCTGCGTGGCGACATCGGCCGCTTCAGCTGGGACGCCTTCTACCAGCACAGCGACTCGAACGCCGACTACGGCACCGACATCATCTACAACGACCGCGTCCTGGCCGTGACCGGTGGCTTCTCCGGCATCCGCGATCCGGATACCGATCCCGACGGCCCGAACGGGCCGCTGCTCGGGACCTTCTATCCGGCTCCGTCCGGGACCGCCGCCTGCTTCGATCCGGGTGACGCGTCGAACAAGTCGGGCTACAGCTGTGCTCAGCTGCCGGGTGGCATCGACTGGTCCCTGCAACGCATCCTCGAAGGCAACTTCAACGATGCCGAGCGCGCCTTCCTGTTCAAGCACGAGTACGGCAACACCACCTACGTTCAGGACCTGTTCGAAGCTTCGGTCTCGGGCGACCTGTTCAGCCTGCCGGCGGGTCCGGTCGGCGCGGCCGTCGGTTTCAGCTTCCGCAAGGACGAAATCGACGACACGCCCGGGGCCAACGAGCGTAACGGCAACCTGTGGGGCTCGACCTCGGCCGGCCGCACCGCCGGCTCGGACAAGACCAAGGAAGTCTTCGCCGAACTGGAAGTCCCGATCCTCAAGGGTCTGCCGGGCATCGAAAGCCTCGACCTCCAGGTTTCGGGTCGCTACGTCGACTACGACTCCTACGGCAGCGGCGACACCTACAAGGTGGGCCTGAACTGGCAGATCACGCCGGCCTGGCGCATCCGCGCCACCAAGGGCACCTCGTTCCGCGCCCCGGCGCTGTACGAACTCTTCCTGGCCGACCAGACCAGCTTCACCAACCAGGCCGCCGTCGATCCCTGCATCAATTGGGTCGATAGCGACAACGACATCCTGCGGGCCAACTGCGAGGCTGCCGGGGTTGACCGGGAGTACATCTCGTCCGCCGGCACATCCAGCGTCCTGGTCACCACCGGTGGCGGCGCGGGCGTCCTCAACGCGGAAACGTCCGAAGCCTATACCGTGGGCCTGATCTGGACACCCAGCTTCATCGACCTGTCGGTGGCGGTGGAATACTTCGACTTCCTGGTCGAGGATGAAATCCGTCAGTTCGGCGCGGCCAATATCGCCAACCAGTGCTATACGGATCCGAACGGCATCAACAATCCGTTCTGCTCGCTGATCACGCGGAACCCCGGCCAGCCGCGCGACCCGCTCGGCAACCCGATCCCGCCGATCGTTGCTCGTGCGAACGAAATCGTCGGACTGAACAACAGCTACGTGAACGTCGCCGAGCAGGTCAACCGGGGTATCGATCTGACCGTGCGCTACACGCATGAGTTCGACTTCGGCCGCCTGACCTTCGACAGCCAGTTCACCTGGCAGACGAAGGACACCACGACCCTGCTGGGTGGCGCGGCTGTCGAGGACTACAACGGTACGACCACCGAGCCGGACTTCACGGGCAACATGTCCCTGCGGTTCGACCGTGGCGACTGGACCGCCTTCTGGACGGTCGACATGATCGGCAAGCAGTCGGACAGCGATCAGGTCGGCGATACCGGGACCTCGACGCGGTACAGCAGCACCTGCCGTCGCGTGGTCACGGCCACGGGCGCTCAGGTCGGCAGCACCTTCAGCTGCACCAATCCGGTCCAGTACAACGTTGCCACCGGCAACTTCTTCCCTGTCGCTGGCCAGTCGGTTCAAGTCGTTGGCGCTCCGATCTACCTGAAGCGCTACGACGAGTTCACCGCCTACCACGCCTTCTCGATCCGTCGGAAGATGGACGACTGGACGTTCTCGGCCGGCATTCAGAACGTGTTCGACGAGCGTCCGCCGTCGCAATCGTCGGGTCAGTTCCGCCAAGGTACGGCGGCCCTCAACCTGTACGACATGCGCGGTCGTCGGATGTTCTTCAACATCACCAAGCGCTTCTAAGGCCTGACCGTCAGGTTGGTCTGAAGGGAGGCCGGCGAGGGAAACCTCGCCGGCCTTTCCTTTTGTCTGGATGGTGGCAGGCGCGCGTTGCGGGCCAGGTGGGGCAGGCGGTCACCGGCTTCAGGGCCGAGGGTGGCCTGACTGTCTTCAGGGTCTCTGGCGCGCGAGCGGATGCGCAGCGCGGGGGCGGCGAGCAACAGCGCCAACCTGCTCCCCGGCTGCGTGGGCATCCGAGGATCCAGGCCCGGCGGTCATTCCTTCCTTCTGGAACCGGGAAGCAGCGTGGAGTGCTAACCGGACGGGCCCGAAGGCCGGCGGCCGACTTCCCCACCCGCCGCGCAACGCGCGCGCTGCCCTCGCCATTCGGGGGGAAGTCCCCCAGGCTGGCCCCGCAGCCAGAAAAAGGGCCCCGGATCGCTCCGGGGCCCCTCAACCTTCAATCCTGCCCCGAGCCGTTACCGGTCGAGACGTGGGCTCGGGGCCATCACCGTGGCCCCGCGTTCGCGCAGGCGGGTCTCGGCCAGATGGTCCATGACCGCCTCGGCCCGCGGGTCGCCGAAGATCCAGGCGGCAGCGGCCAGGGTCTTCAGCGAGGCCGAGCTGACGCCGAACAGCTTCTCCAGCGCCTCGAACGGCGACTTCGGCCCGCCCATCACCTTGAGCTTCACCTCGCCCTTGATGCCGGCCAGGCGCTTGGCTTCGTCGACGGCGTCGTAGAAGCCGCCCAGGCGGTCGACCAGCCCCAGCTGGCGGGCCTGAGCCCCGGTCCAGACCCGGCCCTTGGCCAGTTCGCGAACCTTCTCGGCCGGCATCTTGCGGCCCTCGGCCACCCGCTGCACGAAGCCCTCGTAGATGGTGTCCATCCAGCCGCCGAAGGCCGCCTTCTGGCCCTGGTTGAAGCCCTGCTCGGTGCCGAAGGCGCTGGCGTAGTCGCCGCCGACGCTGGTCTCGCGGACGTCGATGCCGAACCGGCCCAGGGCGTCGCCGAGCACGAACTTGCCGCCGTAGACGCCGATCGAGCCGGTCAGGGTGGTCGGCTGGGCGACGATGGAGTCGGCCTGCGAGCTGATCCAGTAGCCGCCGGAGGCCGCATAGGTGCCCATGCTGACCACCACCGGCTTGCCGGCCGCCCGCGCCGCCTTCACGGCCGCCAGGATCTGCTCTGAAGCGGTGTCGGAGCCGCCGGGCGAGGAGACGCGGAAGACGATGGCCTTGACGCTCTTGTCCTCGGCCGCCTCATAGATGGCCTTGGCCACGTCGTCGGACCAGACCGAGGCGTCGCCGCCGAACGGGCTGCCGCCGCCGGAGGTCCCGGTCATGATGGCGCCCTCGGCCCCGATCACCGCGATGGTCTGGCCGGAGCTGTCGCTGGCCTTGGCGGTGTAGTCGTCGAAATCGATCAGCTTGGCGTTCTTGCCGGCCTTGGCCAGCAGGGCGTCGGAGGCTTCCTTCACCTGGCCGACGTGGTCGATCAGCTTGCGCTCCTTGGCCTGCGTGGCCGACCAGGGGCCGCCCTCGATCGCCGAGACCACGGCCTCCGGGGCCAGCTTGCGGTCGGCGGCGGCGGTCACCAGGCTGGTGCGGTAGATCGACCCCATCCACGACAGCTGCGCCTCCTTGTGGGCCGGCGTGTAGTTGTCGTGCAGGTAGGGATTGACGGCGTTCTTGTATTCCTTGCGCTGCTCGAAGTCGGCCTTGACGCCGTACTTGTCGAAGGCCCGCTTGAAGAACATGTCCTCGACCGCCATGCCGGTGGCCTGGAAGGCGGCGCCGGGCTGCATCCAGACGTCGCCGGTCGAGGCGGCCAGCATGTAGGTCGAGGTCACCGCGCCGCTGGGATAGAGGCCCTGGCTGTGGGCCATCATCGGCTTGCCGCTGGCCCGGAAGCGCAGGAAGGCCTGGCGCAGCTCGTCGGCCGCGGCCGGGGCCATGCCGCCCTCGGGCAGGCGCACGAACACGCCCTTGACCTTGTCGTCCTTCTCGGCGGCCTTCAGCTTCTCGATCACCGAGATCACCGAATGGCCGCTGCCGCCGAACAGGGCGAAAGGATTCTGCGGATCCTGGTCGGTGAGGCCGCTGCGCAGGTCCAGCTCCAGCACCGCGGCGGCCGGCGTCGCCGGGCCCTCGCTGCTCTTCTGGGCCAGGCCGACGAGGCCGAAGATCAGGATCATCGGCATGACGACCATGAACAACACCAGCCCGACGAAGACGCCGGCGATGGTCAGCAGGAACTGTTTCATCGATATCCCCAATCTCCGGAACCTGACGGGCGGAAGTGTTTTCGGTTCCGCCGTCCGCCGGGCTCCAAACGTTATCGCCACGCTTAACGGTTGGCGCGTTGCGGTCAAATGAAGACGACGCAACAAACCGCTTTAGTTCCGGGCGGTTGCGCGCTCCGGGGCGGGGAATTTCTGGATTTGGGGGAAATGGTCGGAGTGGCAGGATTCGAACCTGCGACCCCCGCGTCCCGAACGCGGTGCTCTACCAGACTGAGCCACACTCCGACTTGAGGAGCGGGCTTATAGAGGAGCCGATCACGGGCCGCAACACGTGAAATACACCCGTTGCATCCTGGGTGCGCCTGCGCTATCTCCCCCCACCTTGCCGAGGCCCATGGGGTCTCGCGCCGTTCCTGCTGGGGAATGGTGTAATGGTAACACTGCGGTTTTTGGTACCGTCATTCTAGGTTCGAGTCCTAGTTCCCCAGCCATCTCCTTCATCTCTCCTTGGACCGGCCTCGCGGCCCTGCATGCGCCCGCCGTTTCTTGCGCGACATGATCCGTCTCGCCCTCGTATTCGCCCTCATCGTCCTGCCCTTGGCCGCCTTTGCCGGCTGGCGCGCTTTCCGGAACTGGGAGCCAGACCCCGGCCGCTATCCGGTGCGCGGCATCGATGTGTCGCACCACCAGGGGGTCATCGACTGGACGGCGGTGGCCGCTGACGACGTCACCTTCGCCTACCTCAAGGCCAGCGAGGGCGGCGACCACCGCGATCGCCGGTTCGCCGCCAACTGGCGGGCGGCCCGGGCGGCGGGTCTGAAGGTCGGGGCCTATCACTTCTTCACCTTCTGCCGGCCGGGGGCCGACCAGGCGCGCAACTTCCTGGCTGCCGTGCCGGCCCTGCCGGACGCCCTGCCGCCGGCCGTCGACCTGGAGTTCGGCGGCAACTGCGGAACCCCGCCCGCCGAGGCCGACCTGCGCCGCGAGCTGGCCGCCTTCCTGTCGCTGGTCGAGGCCCGCTATGGCCGCCCCGCCGTGCTCTATGTCACCCCCGACTTCCACAAGGCCTACGGTGGGGCGCTGCCGCAAAGGCCGCTGTGGAAGCGCAAGATCGTCATGCCGCCGTTCGGCGGCCGGCCCTGGACCTTCTGGCAGTTCCACAATCGCGGCCAGGTCGACGGCGTCGCCGGGCCCGTCGATCTCAACGTCTTCGCCGGCGACGCCGCCGCCTTCGAGGCCTTTACCGGCCGGGCGCTGTATTAAAGCGGACGGACCTGATAGCCCTTTGGCTCGGAGACGAGCGATGGGTCTGGCGTTAGTGGACAGTGCAAAGCGGCGAGGCGGCCTGCGGTGATTCGTAACCGCGTCCTGTTGATTCCCATCGTGCTGGTCGTCGTCCTGGCGGGGCTGACGGCCTACATGGCCTTCAACCACGTCACCGCCCTGCGCGACAGCCGCCGCTGGGAGCGCCACACCTTCGAGGTGCTCGACACCGTCCGGGGCCTCTACTCCCTGGTCCAGGACGCCGAGAACGGCCAGCGCGGCTATCTGCTGACCCGCGACGAGACCTACCTGGAACCCTATCTGGCGGCCGCCGGGCGCCTGCCCCAGGAGGGCGAGCGTCTGCGGGGGATGGTCGCCGACAGTCCAGGACAGAGCGCCCTGGTGCAGGAGATCGAGCGGGCGTTGGCCCTGCGCATGGCGATCATCGAACGGACCAACCTGCTGGTCCGCCAGAACGACGTCGCCGCCGCCCACAACCTGCTCGAGACCGGCCGTGGCAAGGTGCAGATGGACCGCATCCGCGCCCTGGTCGTCGAGATGATCGCCAACGAAAAGGACCTGCTGGTTCAGCGCCAGAAACGGGCCGACGCCCAGGAGTCCCTGAGCTTCCTGATCGGGCTGATCTTCGCCGCCGTCGCCCTGGGCGGTCTGGCCTGGACGGTGTTCGGCCTCGGGCGCGCCAACCACCAGCTGGGCCAGGCCCTGGCCGACCGCGACGCCGCCCAGCACGCCGAACGTGAAAGCGTCGCCCTCTACAGCGCCGTCTTCGCCAACACCGCCGACTACGTCTTTGTCATCGGGGTGCTCGACAATGGCCAGTTCACACTCGAGGACCTCAACCCCGCCCTGGAAGCCGCCACCGGCCTGAAGGCCCATCGCATGCGCGGCAAGACCGTCGAGCAACTGGCCCCGGCCCCCGCCGCCCGGGCGCTGAGCGCCTACTATCAGCGGGTGGTCGACAAGGGCTCGCCGCTGGCGACCCGGGACGAGCTGCCCCTGCCCGGAGGCCGGCGCATCTGGGAATCTGTGCTGGCGCCGGTGCGCGGCGAGTCGGGCCGGGTCGAGCGCATCGTCGGCTCGGCGCGCGATGTCACCGAGCGCGAGGCGCAGGAGCAGCAGCTGCGGCGCTCCCAGCGCATGGAGGCGGTCGGCCAGCTGACCGGCGGCGTCGCCCACGACTTCAACAACCTGCTGCAGATCATCCGCGCCAACCTCGAGCTGATCGAGCCGGCCGTCACCGACGAGAAGGCCCGCCGCCGCCTGCGCAACGCCATCCATGGAGCCGAGCGGGCCGCCGACCTGACCCGCCGCCTGCTGGCCTTCGCCCGCCGCCAGCCGCTGGAGCCGCAGCCGATCAACCTCGGCCGCCTGGTCGGGGAGATCGCCGAGCTGATGCGCCGCACCTTAGGCGAGGGGATCGAGGTCGAGACCATCATCGCCGGCGGCCTGTGGAACACCCTGGCCGACCCGGCCCAGGTCGAGAGCGCCCTCCTCAACCTGGCGATCAACGCCCGCGACGCCATGCCCGGCGGCGGCCGGCTGACGGTCGAGGTCGCCAACGCCGCCCTCGACGACGACTACGCCCGCCAGGAACCGGACGTGAAGACCGGCCAGTACGTGATGCTGGCGGTGTCGGACACCGGGGCCGGGATGAGCGCCGAAACCCTGGCCAGGGTCTTTGAGCCCTTCTTCTCGACCAAGGGGGAGGGCAAGGGCACGGGCCTGGGGCTCTCCATGGTCTACGGCTTCGCCAAGCAGTCGGGCGGCCATGTGAAGGTCTACAGCGAGGCGGGGCAGGGCACGACGGTGAAGCTCTACCTGCCGCGCACCCGCAAGGCGGCCGTCGAGCGTCCGCCCACCCAGGCTCTGGCCCCGGCGGGACGCGGCCAGACGGTGCTGGTGGTCGAGGACGAACAGGCGGTGCGCGACGCCGCCGTCGCCATGCTGGCGGACATGGGCTTCACCACCCTGCAGGCCGACGGCCCACAGGCGGCGCTGGCGCTGCTGAAGGGCGAGAGCGCCATCGACCTGATGTTCACCGACGTCATCATGCCGGGGGAGATCAAGACCCGGGACTTCGTGAGCAGGGCCCAGAAGCTGCGCCCCGGCCTGCCGATCCTCTACACCTCCGGCTACACGGAGAACGCCATCGTCCACCACGGCCGCCTCGACCAGGGCGTCAACCTGCTGTCCAAGCCCTATGGCCGCGAGGCGCTGGCCCGCAAGGTGATGCAGGCGCTGGGTGGGGCGCGGCCGACGGTGCTGCTAGTCGAGGACGACGCCCTGGTGCGCGAGGCGGCGGCCGAGATGATCGCCGCCCTTGGCTATGCCGTGGAGCAGGCTGTCGACGGGCCGGGCGCCCTGTCGGTGCTGGAGGGCCCGGTGCGCATCGACGTGCTGTTCACCGACCTTGGCCTGCCGGGGATGAGCGGCGAGGCCCTGGCCGCCCAGGCCCGCGCCCTGCGGCCGGAGCTGCGCATCGTCTTCGCCACCGGCCAGGAGGCCCCGGAGGAAACCGGCGACGCCGCCTGGCTGACAAAGCCCTATGACGTCGCCGCCCTGGCCCAGGTCATCGGCCGACTGGCCGACGCGCCCTGATCATTCGATTTTCGAGCGGACGAGGACCATGCCGCCGCCGGCCAGGCTCAGGACTCTCGCAGGGTCTGGCCCTGGCCGGACGGATCGGCGCTGTCGCCGCCGTTGAGGGCCAGTTGCATGAAGACGATGTCGACCCAGCGGCCATGCTTCCAGCCGACGGCCTTGAAGACCCCGGTGTGTTCGAAGCCCAGGGCGGCGTGCAGGCCGATCGAGCCGGCGTTGAGGCTGTCGCCGATCACCGCCGTCATCTGGCGCAGGTCCATGGCCTCGCAACGTTTGATCAGCTCGGCCAGCATGGCCCGGCCGACGCCCTTGCCGGCCTGGCCGGGGGCGACATAGACGCTGTCCTCGACGGTGAAGCGATAGGCCGAGCGGGGCCGGAAGGGCTTGGCGTAGCACAGGCCGACCACCTGGCCGCCGTCCTCGGCGACGAGGTAGGGGAGGCCGAGGTCCTTCACCTCGGCCAGCCGGCGGGCCATCTCGGCCGGCGCCGGCGCCGCCTCCTCGAAGGTGCCGAAGCCGTGCAGGCAGGCGTCGCCGTAGATGGCGGCCAGGGCCCGCGCATCGGCCTCCGTGGCGTCTCTGACGATCAAGCCTTTTCCCATCCCTTTTCGACGGCCCAGACGGCGTAGGCGTAGTCCAGCGCGATCTCCTTGAGGAAGTCGAAGCGGCCCGAGGCGCCGCCGTGGCCGGCCTCCATGTTGATCTTCAGGAGGATCGGCTTGCCGCTGGTGGTGTTCTCCCGCAGCTTCACCGCCCACTTTTCCGGCTCCCAGTAGGTGACGCGGCCGTCCGACAGGCCGCCGGTGGCCAGCACGCTGGGATAGGCCTTGGCTCCGACGTTATCGTAGGGGCTGTAGCTCATCATGTAGTCGTAGGCCTTGGGGTCCTCGATCGGATTGCCCCACTCGGGCCATTCGGGCGGCGTCAGCGGCAGGCTGGTGTCGCTCATGGTGTTGATGACGTCGACGAACGGCACCGCGGCGATGATCCCCGAGTAGAGGTCGGGCCGCATGTTGACCACCGCCCCCATCAGCAGGCCGCCGGCCGAGCCGCCGTAGGCCACCGTCTTGGCGGGCTTGCCGTAGCCGTTTTTCTGCAGGTGTTCGGTGCAGGCGATGAAGTCGGTGAAAGTGTTCTTTTTCTTGAACTTTCGGCCGTCCTGGAACCAGCCCCAGCCCTTGTCCGAGCCGCCGCGGATGTGGGTGATGGCCCAGACCCAGCCGCGATCGACGAGGCTGAAGTTGCGGATCGAGAAGCCCGGCTCCTGGGGGATGCCGTAGGAACCGTAGCCGTAGACCAGCAGTGGCGCCTTGCCGTCCAGCTTCACGTCCTTGCGGCGCAGGACGGTGATCGGCACCTGCGCGCCGTCGCTGGCCTTGGCGTAGACGCGGTCGACGACGTACTTGGCCGGATCATGACCGGAGGGGATCTCCTGGGTCTTGCGCAGGGTGCGGGCGCGCGTCTCCATGTCGTAGTCGAACCACTGCCGGGGCGTGGTCGGCGAGGTGTAGGTGTAGCGCATCACCGGGGTGTCGAACTCGAAGCCGCCCTCGATGCCCAGCACATAGGCCTTCTCGTCGACGGCGATAGCGTGCTCGGACCTGTCGGACCGCCTGGTGATGAAGATGGAGTTGTTGGCGTTGACCCGCTCGATGCGGACCAGGTGATCCTTGAAGGCGCCGATGCCGACGATGAAGTTGCCGGGGCGGTGGGCGATCCAGTCCTTCCAGTCCTTGGCTTCGGTCTTGCCGGGCTCGGCGGTGCAGAGCTTGAAGTCGACCGCGCCGCCGGCGTTGGTGCGGATGACGAACTTTCCGTCCCAGTGCTCGACGTCATAGAGGACGCCGGTCTGGCGGGCCGCGAAGACCACGGGCTCGCTGGTCGGCTTGTCGGCCGGGATCAGCCGCAGCTCGCTGGTCTCCTGGTTGCCGATGCCGATGGAGATGAAGGCGTCCGAAGACGTCGTGCCGACGCCCATGAACATGCCGTCGTCGGCCTCCTGGTAGACCAGGCTGGTCTCGCCGCCGCGCGCCGGGCGACGGAAGATCTTGTCGGGGCGGCCTTCCTTGTCGCGGTTGGTCCAGAACAGCCAGGCGCCGTCGGGCGAGAAGGTCAGGTCGCCATAGCCCGCCTCGATGGGCTCGCCGACCAGCTGGCCGGTCTCCAGGTCCTTGACGAAGATCTTGAAGAACTCCGAGCCCTGGCTGTCCTCGGCATAGGCGAACAGCTTGTGGTCGCTGGTGTGGGCCGTGGCGCCGACGTCGGAGAAGGCCTTGCCCTCGGCCAGCTTGTCGGCGTCGAGCAGGACCTGCTCGCCGTCGGATTTACCGCGCGGCCGGCGGCAGTAGAGCGGATGCTGACCGCCCTTGTTGAAGCGGGTGTAGTATTCCCAGGGCCCGTCGCCGGCGGGGACGCTCGCGTCATCCTCCTTGATGCGGCCCTTCATCTCCTCGAACATCCTGGTCTGCAGGTCCTCGGTCGAGGACAGCATGGCCTTGGTGTAGGCGTTCTCGGCGGTCAGGTGCTCCTTCACGTCCGCCTTGACGATGGTCGGGTCTCGCAGGACCTGCTGCCAGTTGTCGTCCTTCATCCAGGCGTAGTTGTCGGTCCGCTTGCGGCCGAGCTGTTCGATGACCTTCGGCTCCTTCTTGACGACGGGCGGCACGGGTTTCGACTTGATTGCGGACATGACCTGACCTGGAAGGAGGGCTGCGGCGGCGGCGCTGGCCGCCAGGACTTCACGACGGTTCATATGGAGACACCCTTGAGGCGGGGATAGGGGGCGTGGAAGGGCCGGGCATCCGGCATGTGGCGCGACCTTGGCCCGACCCGTCGCGCCCGGTCAACGGAACGGACCGCAACATGAAGGGGTTTTCATGATCCGGCCGGCGATCATCGCCGGCCAAGCGTGCAAGCGCGAAAGGAACATCCCATGTGGGACCGTATCGAAGGTTCGTGGAAGCAGATCGCCGGCCAGGCCAAGGAGCAGTGGGGCAAGCTGACCGATGACGACCTGACCGAGGTCGCCGGCAAGCGCGACCAGCTGCTGGGCAAGATCCAGGAACGCTATGGCTACGCCAAGGACAAGGCCGAGGCGGAAATCCGCGCCTTCGAAGCCCGCCACGGCGAAGAGAAGAGCTTCAAGAGCTGAGGTTAACGCGCCGGTTACCATAGGGTCACTATTCCGGCACGGCCATTGCTCCAGAGCGGTGTAAGGCGTTCTGCCGCCCCGATCTGGAGCAATGGTGACCTACGACCTTCGACCTTTCGAAGCCGGCGATGTGCCGGCCGTCAACGCGCTGTGCGACTGGGCCTGGTGGCCGCAGCGCAGCCCGGCCGGCTGGGCCTGGCTGGCCCAAGGGCCGCCCGGGGCGCGTGAGGGCGATGACGCGGGTCCTGCGGGCTGGGTCTGCGAGAAGGACGGTGAGGTCTCGGCCTTCCTTGGCAACTTCGTGCAGCGGTTCCATTTCGGCACACAACAGGTCCGCGGCGCCACCGGCCACACCTTCCTGGCCCATCCCCGCGCCAAGGGGGCCGGCCGCATGGTGCTGCGGGCCCTGGCCGAGCAGCCGGGCCGCTTCGCCATCTATCTGTTCAACGCCAACGCCGTCTCGGCCGGCCACTACCGGCACTACGCGCTGGAGGCCTGGCCGAGCGCCACCCACAATGTGAAGTACAGCTGGTGGGTCGACCTGCCCGGCGTCATCGGCGAGCGGCTGCTGTGGAAGGTCAGCAACCTGCGCGGCTTCGACGGGGTGCGGGCCCGGGGCGAGCGGTTCATCAGCGAGCGCCTGCGCCATGGCGCGGTCACCCGGCTGCGGCCGGGCGTCCGGGTGCTGTTCGAGCAGGAGGTCGACGGCCGCTTCGACGGCCTGTGGGCCCGGCTGCAGGAAGACGGCCGGCTGCTGGCCGCCCGCGACAGCGCCAGCCTGCGCTGGCGGCTGGCCGATCCCGACCTGACCCGGCGACCGGTCCTGCTGGGCTACGAACATGACGGTCGGCTGGCCGGCTATCTGCTGGCCTATTTCGCCAAACAGACCGAGATCGACCAGCCCTGCCTCGACATCGTCGACCTGATCGCCCCGGCCGAGCATGAGGCGGCGGCTGTCCCGGCCCTGGTCCGCACCCTGGTCGACAACGCCAAGGGCCTGGGCGCGGCCCGCGTGCGGCTGCAGACCGTCTCGCCGGCCCTCGATGCCATCCTGGCCGACCTGCCTGGCGCCCAGCGGCAGGTGACCCATGGCCACTGCCACGCCCGTTTCGCGCCGGACGTCGATCCGGCCCTGGCCGCCGCCTGGCACCCGACGCCCTACGACGGCGACTACAGCTTCTGCCTGCGCCCGCCGCCGCTGGGGCAGGCCCAGGCGGCCTGAAGATCGAGAAGCCCTTCCGCGCCCGGGGAACGCTGGCGCGGAAGGGCTCCGATGACCGAGGCGGTGTTACAGTTCGGGGGGGCGACACCGGCCTCGGGCAAACCGTTACAGGATCCAGCCTCCCGTCCCGGCGGATTCGCCGCCGACCAGGACCTGACCCGTGGAGCCGGCGACGTTGCCGGCGATCCGCAGCTGGTAATCGTCGCCGCCGGCGCCGTCGACGAACAGCCGCAGCAGGGTGAAACCCGAGGTGGCGTCGTAGGTCAGGGTGGCCTGGGCCAGCCCGGTGGTCACCGTGCTGACGAAGGTGAAGGCCTGGTCGCCGTCCACCTGGCGATTGGCGTCGATGGCGGAGAGGTCGACCCGGTCCCCGTGGCTGAAGATCAGGTCGTTGATGGTGTCGATCTCCAGCACCGGCCTGCGGACTGACTCCTCGCGGACGACGAACCGGTCGCCGCCGCCGCCGCCGCACAGGATGTCGTTGCCCAGCCCGCCGATCAGGGTGTCAGCCCCGCCGCCGCCGCTGATGGTGTCGACGCCCAGGCCGCCGTCCAGCACATTGGCCCCCAGGTTGCCCTGGATGATGTTGCCCAGGCTGTTGCCGGTCCCGTTGAGGTCGCCGGTCCCCTGTAGCTGCAGGGATTCGACGTTGGCGCTCAGCGCGTAGTCGGCGATCCAGGAGCGGACGATGTCGTAGCCTTCGCCGGCCGCCTCGTTGGCCAGGTCGCCGGCGTCGGTGACGATGTAGACGTCGTTGCCAACGCCGCCGTTCATGATGTCGCCGCCGGCCCCGCCGGTGATGGTGTCGTTGCCGCCCTGGCCGTTGAGCAGGTCGTCGCCGTCGTCGCCGCAGATCTGGTCGTTGCCGTCGCCGCCGTTGGCGACGTCGTTGCCGGTCCCGCCGTACAGCTTGTCGCCGCCCGCGCTGCCGTTCAGCGTGTCGTCGCCGTCCTGGCCCCAGAGGGTGTCGGAGCCGTCGAGGCCGTCGACGACGTCGTTCATCACGCCCGCCTTGATGGCGTCGGCCCCGGCGCTGCCGACGGCCACGTCGGCGTTGTCGCGACCGACGATGGTGACGACGACCGTCGCGGTGTCGCCGCCGTTGACGGCATAGGTGAAGCTGTCGGTCGTCTTGGTGTTGGTGGCCCCTGACGGCGAGGCCGCCAGGGCCGTGAACTGGCCATTGGGATTGTAGGTGAAGGTCCCGTTGGCGTTGACCTTCAACAGGGCGCCGGAGGCCAGGACGATCTGCGAGCCGACATGGGCGGCCTGGCCGTTGACGGCGGTGATCGCCGTCACCCCCTCGTCGGCGCCGGAGCCGTTGTCGATCTTGACGTTGCCGTTGAGGGTCAGGTCCTCGCGGATGACCACCGCGTCGTTATGGGCCTCGGCCGGCACCAGGACGGTGGAGCCCTCGCCGCCGTCGCCGGACATGGTCACCGCGCCGTCGACGTCGACGAAGGCGCCGGTCTGGAAGCGGATGGCGTAGAGACCGCCCGGGTTGAGGGCCGCGTTGAAGTCGATCAGCCAGTCGGTTCCGCCGCCGGTGACCTCGGCGCTGCCGACCGCCAGTGTGGCCACCACCGCCCCGCTGGGCAGGCTGACCAGATAGATGTCGCCGTCGCCCTTGGTCACCGCTTCGGTGAAGGTCAGGGCCAGTTTGGCGTCGCTGGCCACGGAGGCCATGACCACGTCGGCCAGGGCCGGCGGGGCGCCGTCCTGCATGAAGTAGGTCCCGTTGACCCCGCCGTTGGCGGCCCACAGGTCGACATCGCGGTCGCCGTCGAAGTCGCCGACATGGAAGGTGCCATTGACATTATCGGGCAGGGTCAGGCCGGCGAAGGGGGTCTGGGCCAGGTCCGTTTCGGTCGTGAAGGTGCCGTCGCCGTTGCTGCGCACATAGACGAACGGGCTGCCGTTGACGCCCAGCTGGGCCAGGATGTCGGCGTCGCCGTCGCTGTCGAAGTCGCCGACCGTCACCCGCGAGCCGGCCTGCGGGATCACCAGGCCCAGCTTCACCAGGGCGCTGAAGGTCCCGTCGCCGTTGTTTTCAAAATAGTTGCCGACCGACAGGGAGGAGGAGACCCAGACGTCCTGGTCGCCGTCGCCGTCGAAGTCGGCGACATGGGCGGACTGGTCGCTGAGGTCGGCCAGGGTCAGGCCCTGGAACGGCGAGTCGGCCTGGGCGAGCTCGGTGAAGGTCCCGTCGCCGTTGGACTGCCAATAGACGAAGCTGCCCAGCAGCCCGAAGATGCCGGGCGTCTGACCTAGGATGTCGGCGTCGCCGTCGCCGTCGAAGTCGCCGACCGCATAGCCGGTCGTGTCGGCCAGGTCCGGGAACGAGAGGGCCGGCTGCGAGACGAAATCGCCGTTGTTGTTGCGGAAATAGCTGCCGTTGGTCCCGGACACGGCCGCCCACAGGTCGAGATCGCCGTCACCGTCGAAATCCGCGGCGTGGTAGTTGGCGCCGTTGTGGTTGGGCAGGACCAGGCCATGGATCGGCGAAGCCGCGCCGACGATGTTGGTGAAGGTCCCGTCGCCATTGCTGCGGAAGTAGAGAAAGCCGCTGCCGTTGGCGCTCGACTGGACGATCAGGTCGCTGTCGCCGTCGTTGTCGAAGTCCCCGACGATGACGCGGCGGTCGTCGCTCGGGGTCGGAAACGTCGCCCCGGACTGGACGCTGTAGGTGATAGGCATGCCACCACTCCTGAATGAACAGGGGCTGCCCTGGGCTGATCCAGGTCAGCCCCCTCCCACCGCGAAGGTTGAGCGGCATGTGCTACGATACAACTATCAAGGGTGGTTAACCCTGTTCGGGTAACGACGGTCGCCGGATTTGGCGCAAACCCTTTCCCGCCTTCCGGTTGAGTTATCTGCGACAGACTGTCGCAATTCTTAACCGGCGGTAGAGTCAGAAAGAAAAATGGCCGCTCCCGGAAGGAAGCGGCCATTCTCCGTACAGGGATGATCCGGCGATCAGCCGCCGTAGATCACCGAGATGGTCTCGGCCACGCAGGCCGGACGCTCTTCACCCTCGATCTCGATGGTGCATTCGTTCTTCATCTGGATGCCGCCCGACTTGGGCTCGGCGCTGAGCAGCTTCTGGCGCATGCGCACCCGCTTGCCGACGCGGACCATGTTGGTGAAGCGCACCTTGTCGGAACCGTAGTTGATGCCGCGGGTGACGCCATTGACCTTCATCAGGCCGGCGCCGAGGAAGGGGATCAGCGACAGGGTCAGGTAGCCGTGGGCGATCGGGCCGCCGATCTCGCGGTTGGCGCGCTCGACGTCGACGTGGATCCACTGGTGGTCGCCGGTCGCCTCGGCGAACTGGTTGACCCGCTCCTGGGTGATCTCGACCCAGTCGCTGACCCCGACCTCCTGGCCGACCAGCGTGCCGACGTCCTTGAAATCCACTTCCATCATGGCGCATGCCCCTTTTGTTGAACAGTTGTTTGAGGGTGTGCCACGCTTGAAGGACGGCCTCAAGACGCCGGCCGCTTCACGGTCAGCCCGGGACCTTGTCCAGGAAGCCGGTGATCGAGGCCAGGCGCCCGTCGCCGGACACCACGCCGATGTCGATCCCCTCGATCACCGACGGACCGTCCTCGGGACCCAGGGCCCAGGAAAAGCGGATGCGGTCGTTGTGGGCGTCGACCGGCGAGGTGCGGCTGAGCCTGAAGCCCGGGAAGCGGGCCTGGACTCCGGCCAGCATGGTGTCGATGCCCTCGTGGCCGGTCCCGGCCATCACCGGGTCGAGATAGGCGCCGTCCTCGGTCCAGGCGCCGGCGATCAGGTCGCGGCGGTCCTCCGGGTCGGTGGCGTTCCAGCTGGCGATGTAGCGGTCGGTGAGGTGGGTGGCGTCGGTCATGACCGGTCTCCTGCGGCGCGGGATTGCGCCAATGGGTCGAAGCATCGGCGGCGCGCCGGGGCCGGTCGATTACCGCGCGGGTAATGGAGAGGCGGCGGCAAGCCGGTTAGGGTCCGTCGCATGAGCACTTCTCAAACCTTCGGCGATCTCGTCCGCGACTGGCGCGGCCGGCGGCGCATGACCCAGATGGACCTGGCCCTCGAGGCCGAAATCTCGCCGCGCCACATGAGTTTTCTGGAGACCGGCCGCTCGCGCCCCAGCCGCGAGATGGTGCTGAACCTGGCCGAACGGCTGGAGCTGCCGCTGCGCGAGCGCAACCAGCTCCTGACCGCCGCTGGTTTCGCCGCCGTCTTCCCGCAGCGATCGCTGGACGACCCGGGCCTGGCCGCCGCCCGCCGCGCGGTCGACCTGATCCTGGCCGGCCACGCGCCGCATCCGGCCCTGCTGGTCGACCGCCACTGGCAGCTGCTGGCCGCCAACGACGCGGCCCAGCACCTGATGACCGGCTTGGCGCCCGAACTGTTGACGCCGCCGATCAACGTCCTGCGGGCCAGCCTGCACCCCGGGGGGCTCGCGCCGCGCATCCTCAACCTGGTCGAATGGCGGGCCCATATCCTGGAGCGCCTGCGCCGCGACCTAGCCATCAGCGCCGATCCGAAACTGGCCGAGCTGCTGGCCGAGCTCTCCAGCTATCCCGCCCCGCCGGCCGCCGTCGGCCGGGCCCATGGCGCCGACTACGGCGGTGTCGCCATCCCCCTGCGCATGGCCAGCGAGCAGGGACCGCTCAGCTTCCTGTCGACCACCACCCTGTTCGGCACGGCGGTCGACGTCACCCTGTCGGAGCTGGTGCTGGAAACCTTCTTCGCCGCCGACGAGCACACGGCCCGGGTGATGACCGACATGGCCGCCGCCCGCGCGGCAAGGGTGGCGGCCGCCTGAAGGGACTCCTTTAGAGCTCGCCGACCTGGGCCGCCGCCTCCTTCAGCCGCGCCAGAGCCGCCTCGCCCAGCAGGGTCGGGGTCCGGTCGCGGGAGCGGATGGCCACCACGTCCCAGGGCGGCGCCGCGGTAAAGGTCGCGGCCCGCACGCCGGGCTCCAGGCGAACCAGCTCCGCCGCCAGTTCCTGGTCGACCAGGGCGACGGCGCCCGACGACAGGGCGAACCGGGCGGCGCCCCGCTGGGTGACCGCCTCGAGGCGTGGCCGGATGGGCAGGCCGGCGCTGGCGAACACCTGCATGACCAGGGCGCGGTGCGGGTTGGGATCGGCCAGCAGCACCAGGTCGGTCTCCGCCAGTTCCGCCACCCCGACCTCGTTGCGGCCGGCCAGCGGATGGTCGGCGCGCATCAGCGCCATCAGCCGCCGCTGGCCGAGGACATGGACCTCGAGTTCGGGGTGATCGGCGAAGGCGCCGGCCAGGACGCTGAGGTCGGCCTGGCCATGGAGCACCTTGCGCAGGATGTCCTGCGGCGGATCGATCTCGACACGGGCGTCCACATCGCTGGCGCCTTCCACCAGCCGGCCGATGGCGCGCGCCACGAAGCCGTCGGCATAGATCGGGATGGCGCCGACGACGATCCGCCCGCGAACGCCCTGGCGGATGGCCCGGGCCGAGGCGGCGACCCGATCCAGGCCCGAGAAGCTGCGGCGAACCTCCTCGGCGAACAGCGTCCCCTCGGCCGTCGGCCGCATGCCGAACCGGCCGCGTTCGAACAGCACCAGGCCGGTGGCCTGCTCCAGCTGGGCGACGGCGCGGGTGATGGTCGGCTGGGTCAGGTTCAGCCGGCGCGCCGCCAGGGTGGCCGAGCCGGTCTCGACGACGGCCTGGAAGACTTCGAGGGAATGGGGGTCCAGGCGATCCATACGTCCAGCGTATATCAGAAGGGCAAAACGGAATTTGATTGAAATGAACCCCGCCGCCAACGTCCGCCCCGAACGGCGCGTCGGCGCCCTTGGGGGGATATCGCCGTGGCCGGATTTGCAGCAGTTGTGGACATTGCCGCGCTCAGCGCGGACGGCTCCGAAGGGTTCACAATCAACGGCGAGGCGGCGGCTGATTTCTTTGGCTTCTCGGTCGCCGCAGCGGGCGATGTGAACGGCGATGGCATCGACGATTTCGTTGTCGGGGCCAAGGCGAACGATGCTGTCAGCAGCAACGGCGGGGCCAGCTATGTGGTCTTCGGCACGGCGGCCGGCTTCCCGCTAAGCTTCGATCTTTCCATGCTGAACGGAGCCAACGGCTTTCAGATCAACGGCGATATCAGCCTCGGCAACAGCGGCTGGTCCGTCGCCTCGGCGGGAGACGTCAACGGTGATGGGGTCGGCGACCTGATCATCGGCGCGCCTTATGGAAGCGGCCAGCCCGGCTCCGCCTATATCGTGTTCGGCAAGGACACCGCCGTCGACGGCGCCTTCGCGGCAAACCTTTCCGTCGCCGCCCTTGATGGAACCAACGGCTTCAAGATCACCGGCCAGACCGCCGTCGATCTCTTCGGCGCCTCAGTGGCTTCCGCGGGGGACATCAATGGCGACGGCATCGATGACCTGATCGTCGGCGCCTGGGCCGCGGACCCGAACGGAACAAGCACCGGCGCCGCCTATGTGGTGTTCGGCAGGGATACGGCCGCCGACGGAGACTTCCTGGCCAATCTCGACCTCTCCACCCTGGACGGCGCGAACGGTTTCAAGATTAACGGCGTGCTGACGGCCGGCCTGGCCGGCTATTCGGTCGCCTCGGCGGGGGACGTCAATGGCGACGGGATCGACGACCTGATCATCGGGGCCAGGGATTCCGACATGGGCAGCGGGGACAACGGCGTCAGCTTTGTGGTGTTCGGCAAGGATACGGCCACCGATGGCGCCTTCGGGGCCACCCTCGACCTCAGCGGCGCCAACGGTTTTGCGATCCGGGGCGCGGCGGGGGGCGACCACAGTGGATGGTCGGTCGCTTCGGCGGGGGACATCAACGGCGACGGTATAGACGACCTGATCATCGGGGCTCCCTTCGCCGACGTGAACGGCGTCAATTCCGGCGCCGCCTATGTGGTGTTCGGCAAGGACACGGCCGCCAACGGGAACCTGGCGGGCAACCTGAACGGCCTGAACGGAATCAACGGGTTTCGGATCAGCGGGGCAGCCGCGAGCGACTATGCCGGCATTTCGGTCGCCTCGGCCGGCGACGTGAATGGCGACGGCGTGGGTGACCTGATCATCGGCGCCCGAAACGCCGACGGCGCCGGGGCGAGCTATGTGGTGTTCGGCAAGGACACCGCCCTCGATGGCGATTTCCAGGCCAGCCTCGACCTTTCCAGCCTGGATGGGGCCGGCGGGTTCAAGATCGCCGGGGTGGCGGCCAGCGACTTCACCGGGGCCTCGGTGTCCTCGGCGGGAGACGTCAACGATGACGGCTACGATGACCTGATCGTCGGCGCCCCGCGCACCGACCCGCTCGGCAGCCAGACCGGTTCGGCCTATGTGATCTTCGGCCACTCGGGCCTGGTCAGCTTCATCGGCGACGGGACCGACGAGACAGAGCGGGGCGGGGGCGGGGGCGACAGCCTGAGCGGGATGGGCGGCAAGGACGTGCTCAGCGGGCTGGGCGGCGCGGACGCCCTGGACGGGGGCGACGCCAACGACCTGCTGTACGGCGGGACCGGGGCTGACGACCTGATTGGCGGGGCGGGCAATGACTGGCTGCAGGGCGACGAAGGCGACGACGACCTGAGCGCCGGCGACGGGGCCGACAAGCTGTTCGGCGGGCTCGGGGCGGATGACCTGCTCGGCGGCCTGGGCAATGACCGGTTCGATGGCGGCGGCGGGATCGACGTGCTGACGGGCGGGGCGGGCAACGACTACCTCGACGGCGGGGCCGGGGCCGACGTCATGACCGGTGGCGGCGAGAACGACGTCTACATCGTCGACGACGCGGGCGATCAGACGATCGAGGCGCCGGGCGAGGGCTACGACATCGTCCGCACCGGCCTGGACGGCTGGGTGCTGGCCGACAACCTCGAAGGACTCGAGCTGCTGGGCGGCGACATCGACGGCGTGGGCAACAGCCTGGCCAACAACATCCAGGGCGGCAGCGGCGCCAACACCCTGTCTGGACTGACCGGCAACGACACCCTCAACGGCAACGACGGCGACGATGTGATCATTGGCGGCCTGGGCGGCGACCTTCTGCGCGGCGGGTTGGGCGCCGACACCTTCGTGGTCGCCCACGCCCTCGGCGGCGGACTGGAAACCGATCAGGTCTACGACTTCTCGACCGCCGAGAGCGACTTGATCGACCTGTCCGGCATCGACGCCATCGCCGGCGGGGCGGACGACGCCTTCACCCTGGTCGGCGCCTTCGGCAAGCACGCAGGCGAGATGACCCTCAGCTTCGCCGGCGGCATCACCACCCTGAAGCTGGACGTCACCGGCGACGGCAAGGCCGACTACCAGATGAAGGTCAACGGCGACGTCACCGGAGATTCCGCCGGCTGGCTGCTCTGATCGATCGTACCGAATTCTTCCACTCGTCAGCCTCTGTCGGCTGTGCCAAGTGTGCGGCCATGACCGACGCCACGACGACGCCCGCCGCCGCTCCGCCCCAGGAAGCCTTTGCCCTGACCACCTCGCGGGGCTTCCCCGACTGGCTGGCGCGGATGGGCTCGTCGATCGCCTTCACCACCTATCAGGCGGGGAAGATCTTCCTGCTCGGCATCAAGGAGCCCGGCCGCATCGCCGTGTTCGAGCGCACCTTCGCCCGCTGCATGGGCCTGGCCGCCAGCCCGGACGCCCGCAAGCTGGCCCTGGCCACCCACTACCAGATCTACCGCTTCGACAACGTCCTGCCGCCCGGCCAGATGAGCGGCCCGCACGACGCGGTCTACACCCCGCGCGTCAGCTGGATCACCGGCGACGTCGACGCCCATGACATCGCCTTCGACGCCGACGGCAATATCGTCTTCGTCAACACCCTGTTCTCCTGCCTGGCCACCATCAGCGAGGGCTACAGCTTCAAGCCGCTCTGGCAGCCGCCCTTCATCACCAAGCTGGCGCCGGAAGACCGCTGCCACATGAACGGCCTGGCCATGGAGAACGGCCGTCCGCATTACGTGACCATGGTCTCGGCCTCCGACGTCTCGGACGGCTGGCGCGACCGCCGCTCGGACGGCGGCATGATCATGGACGTCACCACCAACCAGCGGGTGGTCGAGGGGCTGTCGATGCCCCACTCGCCGCGCGTCCATGACGGCAAGCTGTGGGTGCTCAACTCCGGGGCCGGCGAGCTGGGCTTCATCGATCCCGACACCAAGGCCTTCAAGTCGGTGGCCTTCTGTCCCGGCTACGCCCGGGGCCTCAGCTTCATGGGCAAATACGCCCTGGTCGGCCTGTCGCAGGCCCGTGAGAACCGCACCTTCCAGGGCCTGCCGCTCGACGCGGCCCTGGCCAGCCGCGACGCGGTCGCCCGCTGCGGCATCCTGGTGATCGACACCGAGAGCGGCGACACCGTCGAATGGGTGCGGATCGAAGGGGTGGTGCGCGAGCTGTTCGACGTCGTCGCCCTGCCGGGCGTGCGCAATCCCTCGGCCATCGGCCTGATCGGCGATGACGTGCGCCGGGTGATCAGCATCGACGAGGGCTGATCGTTCAAATTTTTTCCACTGCCGCCCGGCGGCCGGACCGGATAACCGAGCTGCTCCGCCGACGGGAGGGGCGGCGCGGATGTTTGGTCGAACCCGCAAGCGGCAGTTTGAAAAGGCCGTCCTCGAAGAGGTCGCCTACATGCTCGACCTGCATGGTCCGACGCCGAGGGCGTTGGACGCGGCGAGGGAACGCGCCCAGCGAGCCAACCTGACGCCCAGCCGCGTCCGGGTCATCTCGGAGGCCGCCGCCCGGCTGGAAGCCAGGATCATCTCGGAGGAACCGTCGACCGCTCCGTCGGCGACGCGTCAGAGCGCGCCGGCAGCGCGGACCTGAACATCGACCGCCGCCAGGGCGTCGCGGGCGCACCAGGCCAGGTGCAGGACATAGGAGGCCAGCAGCACGCGGATCTGCAGGTCGAACGCCTCGCTGAACACCAGCCGGCCGTCGGCCTGAGTCCGCCAGAAGGCCGCCTGCTCGCCGACCTTCAGGATGTTGCGGGCGTGCTGGCGCGAGACGCCGCTGCGTTTGGCCAGTTCGCTGAGGTTGACCTCTATGGGGCCGGGGGGCGGGAAGCCGGCGTCGGCCAGAACCACCAGCTGGCCGAGCACGGTCAAGCCGGCGTTGCGCTGGGAGATGCCGTCCAGGTTGGGGGCCTTGCGGTCGTAGGCCAGGAAGCTGCCGGCCATAAAGCGGCCGGTGGCGGCCATGAAGGCCTCGAAGACTCCGGGCTCCTGCCAGCGGGCCAGCACGGCCTCGACCTCGGGGACCAGCGGCGCGCAGAGGCCAAGCTCGCGGTGGAAGCGGGCGCGGAACAGCGCCTCCAGGGCCGGCGTCGGGGCGTAGCGCTTGAGGCGGCCATCGCCCTGCGCCGCCGTCGGACGGACCAGGCCAATGACCTGCAGATAGACCAGCATGGCGTGGACGCGGGTGCGGCTGCCGAAGCCCAGCGGTTCGACGAGGCGGCTGAGGGTGGCGTGGCTGAGGCCTTCGGGCGACCCGTGCAGGGCCAGGGCCCAGATGCCGGCCATGTAGTGGCCGACATCGCGCAGGGTGCGGGTCATCGAGGCGTCGTCCTCGGCGTGCGGGGCCCAGTTGTCCATCAGCACCAGACTGACCGCGCCGAAGTCGGGGTGGGCGATCATCGCATCGAGCCTGTCCTGCGCCAGGACGTCGAAGACCAGCGCGGCCATCTCGCCGGCGCTCTCCCGGCCAAGTTCAACACTCACGCGAATTCCAACTCTACTTGGGAGGGACGCACGGCGCTTTCCGCAAGGGAATAGTCAGGCCCGCCCCCTCAGACGAACGTCGTTAATCCGGCACCGTAACCGGGTTATTCTTCAAGAAAAGCCGAAATCGTTCAAAAAAGTTACACCCCTCAAATCGGGTCACTTCTTATGGCTTCCCGGGCACACCATCCCATGCTCAGTGCATAGGAAGCCATGAGGTGTTCAATATTGTGAAGCAACTCTGGCGAGAAGGCCGTGACGCCGTCCGGCCTGGAAATCAGGAAGCCCTTGGCCTCGCCGGCCTTCAGCACCCCCCGCACATGGGCCCGCGAGACCCCCGACTTGCGGGCGATCTCGGAGATGTTCAGCGCGATGGGCCCGGGCGGTGGAAACGGATCGCCGGGCCGATGGGCCGCGGCCATCAGCTGGCCGAGAATGATCAGGCCGGCGTTGCGGTGGGAGAAGACATCCAGGTTCGAGGCTTCCGGGTCGTAGGTCATGAAGCCGGCGTTCATGAACCGGCCATGGGCGCTGACGAGGCCCTCGAACACGCCCGGCTCGTCCCAACGGGCCAGGATTTGCGTCATCTCGGGATCCAGGTCGGAGAGGATGGTCAGTTCGCGGCGGAAGCGGGCGCGGAACAGGGTGGTCAGGCCGGCGGTCGGTTCGTAGTGGCGCAGGCGGCCGTCGCCGCTCTTCGGGGCCGGGCGGATCAGGCCGATGAACTGCAGATAGGCCAGCATGGCGTGCACCCGCGTGCGGCTGCCCATGCCCATCGGGGCGACGATCTCCGACAGCGAGGCGTGGGTCAGGCCGCCCGGCGCCTGGGTCAGCTGGATGGCCCAGACGCCGGCCATGTAATGGCCGATGTCTCGCAGGGTGCGGGTCATCGACTGGCTGTCCTCGGCGTGCGGCCCCCAGCCGTCCATGGCCCGCAGCGAGACCTCGCCAAAGCGCGGGTGACCCTGGATGCGGTCGAGCTCCGGGTGCGACAGCACCCCCATGACCAGACTGTGCGCTTCCTCACGCGTCACGACAGCATCCGCAAAAGCTACTCACGCTGTGCATAGGCCGCCGATTTGACGCCTCTGTACAGTTCAGACGATCTTGCCGTCCGTCTTGCCCCAGTAGGCGTCGCGGATCAGCCGCTTGTAGAGCTTGCCGGTCGGGTGGCGCGGCAGCTCCTCCATGAAATCGATGACCCGCGGCGTCTTCACATGGGACAGGTTGGCGCGGCAGAAGGCCAGCAGTTCGGCCGCCAGCTCCGGATCGCCCTTGCCGGTGGCCGGCTGGATGACGGCGATGACCTGCTCGCCCATCTCCTCGTGCGGCCCGCCGACCACGGCCGCGTCGGTGACCTTGGGGTGGGTGACCAGCAGGTTCTCGATCTCCTGCGGATAGATGTTCACCCCGCCGGAGATGATCATGAAGCTCTTGCGGTCGGTCAGGTAGAGGAAGCCCTCCTCGTCCATCCAGCCGACATCGCCCAGGCTGGTCCAGCCGTGCTTGTTGTAACTCTCGGCGGTCTTCACCGGGTCGTTGTGATAGTTGATCGGCGGGCCGTTCTCGAAATAGACCTGCCCCTCCTGGCGGGCGGGGAGGGCGTTGCCCTCTTCGTCACAGATGCGCAGCTCGCCCAGCACCGCCTTGCCGACCGAACCCCGGTGGGTCAGCCAGTCGGCGGAGTTGATGTAGCAGAAGCCGTTGCCCTCGGTGCCGGCGTAGTATTCGTGGATCACCGGGCCCCACCAGGCGATCATCTGCTCCTTGACGGGCGCCGGGCAGGGGGCGGCGGCGTGGACGGCCGAACTCATGCTGGAGACGTCGTACTTGGCGCGGACCTCCTGCGGCAGCTTCAGCATGCGGACGAAGTGGGTCGGCACGAACTGGCCGCAGTCGATCCTGTACTTCTCGATCAGGGCCAGGGCGGTCTCCGGATCGAACTTCTCCATGACGATGACCGTGCCGCCCAGCTTGTGGACGCTCATGCACCAGCGCAGCGGAGCGGCGTGGTACAGAGGGGCCGGCGAGAGGTAGACGCAGCCTTCCTGGAAGCCGAACAGGCCCTGGGTCATCATCGACAGCGGATTGGGCATGTCGATCGGGTTGCCGCTCAGAGCCGGCTTGACGCCCTTGGGCCGGCCGGTGGTGCCCGAGGAGTAGAGCATGTCGGAGCCGGCCGTCTCGTCGGCCACCGGCGTCGTCGGCATCCTGTCGCGGGCGGCTTCGAAGCTTTCCCAGGGACCGTGGGCGCCGTCGACCATGTAGAGCTTGAGGTCGGGGACGAGCGCCGCCACCTCGTCGGCCAGCGCGCCCATGGCCTTGGACATGACCAGCACCTTGGCCCCGCAGTCGCGCAGGATGTACTCCACCTCGCCGGCCGTCAGCTTGGACGAGATGCAGGTGTAGTAGAGGCCGGAGCGCTGGCCGGCCCAGGCGATCTCGAAGTAGCGGGCGTTGTTCTCCATGCAGACGGCGATGACGTCGCCGACCCCCAGGCCCAGAGACCGGAACAGCTGCGCCCCCTGGTTGGAGCGTTCGTCGAGCTGTTTGTAGGTCACCGTCTCGCCGCTTGCGGCCATGATGTAGGCGGCGCGGTCGGGATGGCTCTTGGCGTAGTGGGTGGGGTGCATGGGGTTTCCTCGGCCGCCCCGGTCTGGCGCCGGGTTATCGTTGTTCACTTGAGGCGTGAATAGAAGCGCGTTGCGGGCCGGCGCTCAAGGGCGCCGTTGCGGCAGGAACCGCGAGTTTCTTCAGGTCGCGAAAATCAGCCGGTCGCCGACCTTGAGGCCGTGGCGGCCGACGGCGCTGGCGGCGAGCTCCAGCAGGTAGCGGCAGCGGGCCGCTTCCGGGTTGGCGGGCAGGGCGTCCGGGCGCCAGGCGGGCGCGGCTTCCTCGATGTGGCGCACGGCGCCGTCCGGTCCCAGCCACAGGGCGTCGAGGGGAAAGCGGACGCCGGCCATGGTGATCGGGCGAGGCCGGTCGTCCGGGAAGACGAACAGCATGCCGCCTCGGGCGGAGAGGTTGTCGCGGTGCATCAGGCCTTGGTTGCGGATTGCCGGCTCGGCGGCGCGTTCGACCTTGAGCACGGTTCCGTCGGGCAGGGTCAGGGGCAGGGTCTCCGTCGTCGGGATCGGGCGGCGGCGCAGGGCGGCCGGATCGGCGCCCTGGGCGGCCAAGTCGCGGGCGGCTTTCGGCGCGAAGCCGCGCAGGCGCCAGGCGGCGGCGGTTTGCGCGTCGTCGAAGCCGGCGGCGCGCCAGAGGTCTGTGGTCCTGGTGTCGAAGCCGAAGGCGATCCAGGGGTCGGGGGTTGCGCCATCGAGCGCCTGGCGCAGGGTCTGGGCCAGCAGGCGCAGCTGGCCGGCGGCGAGGGCGGCGTCGTTCTGCAGGTCAAGGCGTTGGAAGCGGTTGGGGTTGCGCGGTGGGTCGGCGATCCAGGCGCGGACGGCGGCGGTCTCGGCGCGGCGTTGGCTCAAGGCGCCCTTGTGGGGCGCGGCGGCGGGCTCGCCCTCGATCACGGCGGCGGCCAGCGCGGCCAGTTCGGTCTGTCGCTCGACGCTCAGGGCGGCCCGCGCCAGGCCGGCGACGACGATCAGCGCGGCGTCGCGATCCTTGGCGTCGGGCAGTTTGGCGGTCAGGCCGGCCAGCTGGCCAGCGGCGGCTTCGAGGTCTTCGATCAGGCGTTGGGTGAGGTCTCGCGGGATCGGCGCCGGGCCCCGCAGGCTCTGCAGCCACGGCCGCTCGACCGCGCCCAGCGCGCCGCGCAGGTTCTCCGGCGTGTGCATCCAGGCCGGCGCGGCGAGGCCGAAGCCGTCGAGCAGCGACCGCTGGACCAGGGCGCCCCGGAACCCCGCCGCCAAGGCCGCCAGCAGCGGCTGGCTGTCGCCGGCCGGGCCGCTGGCGCCCTGGCGGAGCAGGACGGCGTCCATCGCCGTCTGGGCCCATTCGCGGAAGCGGGCCCGGCTGGCGATGCGGCCGAGGGCCCCGGCCAGGCCGGCGGGCGCCGGGCGGCCGGCGAAGAAGCCGGCGATGTCGGCGGCGGCGGCGTCATCGGCGAAGGCGGCGAGGCCGGCGACCAGCCCCCGGCCGCCGAGGCCCTGGACGGCCTCGCCCAGCCGGTCCCAGTGGGCCTTGAGGTGGCTCCAGGCGGCGGCGCGGACGGCGGGGTTGGCCAGCAGGCCCTCGGCGGCCAGCACCGGCCAGCGGTCGAGCAGGGCCAGCTGGTCAGGGAGGCAGGCCGGATCGGCGAGGGCGCAGAGCTGGGCGAGGGCGGCTTCCTCATCGGCGGCCAGTTGGGTCTGGAGATCGGCGAAGGCTTGCGCAGGGGCGGGCGGATCGAGCGGGGCCAGCCAGGCGTCGAACAGCGCCCCACGGGCGCCGCCGGCCAGCAGGTCGCGCAGGTCGGCCAGATGGACCCGCAGGGGCGCCCGCGCGCGGCCGGCGGCGAGTGCCTCGCCCGCCAGGGCCAGGAAGCCCGGCAGCTCGTCCTCGCCCGCCCACAGCGCCAGCCAGGCGTCCTCGACCAGGACGATGGCCTCGGCCTGCGACAGGGCGGCCAGCGGCGGTGGGCCGTGGCGATAGCGGGTGCGGAAATAGCCGTCGGCGCGGGCCCACAGGACCTCGTCCGGCAGGGTCAGGCTCGCGGTCGGTCCCTCCAGCAGCAGGGTCTGGCAGACCTCACCGGCCTTGGTGGCGACGCGCAGGGCGACGGGCAGGGTCACCAAGTCGTCACCGGCCTGGGCCAGATGGACGGTGCGGCCCTCCCAGCCCAGGACGACGCGGGCGGGGCCGGCGCGCCGGACGAAGTCGCCGGCCACGGCGGCGACGGGCTGACCGCTGGCGGCTTCCAGCGCGAGCCACAGGTCGTCCGAGCGGGCGACGCCGAGCGCATGGTCGCCCAGGTAGCGGCCAAGGCCGGCGCGCATCGCCGGCTCGCCGATCCAGCCCTCCAGCATGCGCAGCAGGGCCGCGCCCTTGCGGTAGGTGAGGACGTCGAACAGCTGGGCCGGATCGTCGGGGACCGGGCCGCTGAGCGGCCGCGCGCCGGGGCTGCTGTCGGCGATCAGGGCGCCGCGCAGGGCCGCCACCTCCTCGGCGTCGTCGGCCAGGTCGGCGGCCACGGCCTTGGGGGCCAGCCAGGTGGCGAAGCCCTCGTTGAGCCATAGCTCGTCCCAGCCGGCCGGGGTGACCAGGCCGCCGAACCACTGGTGGGCGATCTCGTGGGCGATCAGGGTGGCGGCCTCGCGGCTCGGGCGGGCCAGCGCCGCCTGGCGCAGGAAGATGGCCCCGGTGTTCTCCATGCCGGCGGCGCCGATCTGGGGCAGCAGCACCAGGTCCAGCTTGCCGAACGGATAGGGATGGCCGAGCCAGTCGCCAAAGAAGGCCAGGGCGGCGACGGCGGTGTCGAGCACCCAGGCGTCGTTCGGGCCCGGCGCCAGGGTGCGGAGCGAAACGGCGCCGCTGGTGACGGTGTGGAAGGCGCCGACGGCCAGGGCCATCAGGTGGGTCGGCAGGGGCGGCGTGGGCGCGAAGGTGGCGACGCCGCCCTGCGTCGTGGCGACGGCGGCGTTCGACACGGCCGTCTGACCATCCGGCACGGTGACGCTGAGTTCGAAGACGGCGCGCAGGGCCGGGTCGTCGAAGCAGGGGAAGACGCGGCGGGCGTGGTCGGGCTGCAGCTGGCTGGCGATGAAGCCGTCGCCCCGGTAGAGGCCGCGCGCGGTGTCGGACAGCCGGCCGGAATAGGTCAGGCGGAGGCTGGACGTGTTGTCCAGCGGCCCCGGGAGCGTGACCACCAGCTTGTCGCCGACGCGCCGCCAGTCGGCGGCGGCGCCGTCGATCCAGGCGCCATCGATGTCGAGGTCGAGACAGTCCAGCATGATCGCCTCGGCTGCCGAGGTCGCGGCGAGGTCGAGCGTCAGCTCACCGGCGAAGGTTCCGGCGCCGGCGTCGGGCGCGAGGTGCAGACGATAGCGAAGCGGCGTCACGCCCGACCTTTTCGCGGAATTGTCGGCGCTGTCCATCGTTCGCCCTGCTCTTCAAGGCCGATCGACCCAAGGCGCCCCACGCCTCCCGTCCCTGGCCGCGCTTATCGAAGCGACCAACCATTATACCGCGCATCGCCAGGGGAAGGGGCGGGCAAGGCCGCCGGCCGTTGAAAACACAGACGAAACCGTGCCTTGGCTGTTGGCCGAGGCGCTGCGGATGTGGCCTGGGGCGTTGGTCGGAGGGTTGGCCGCGGGTTGCCGGACGTTGGCCCGATTGTGGTCGCCGGACCTACATGGGTCGCGGCGCCGCAACCCTCGGCGTATGGCGGGTCGATCAGGTCGAAAATGAATATGTCTAGACATATTCAGCGATTATGGACGTGGCGGATCAAACAGAAGGGAACAGTTGGCCAAAGCCGGCTCAGCCGCCGTGGGAAGTCCCTCGGCCCTCATCCTGCGCACTCAGGTTCGCCGCGAGGGCGCCCTCATGACCGACGAAGCGGGCCTCGGCATCTGCGACACCGCTTCTCCACAAGCGCCTGTTGATAACAACGACAGAATCGGTGGATTGATTTGTCGTTGATTGGGCGCTGTTGCGCCCGAGAGGGGCGTATCTTGTGATCCGGTGCCGCGCACCCACAGTTTGTGGGGCGGTTCGGCTTGACTCAACCTATGAGTCGGTAGCCCACTATCTCCCAGTGACATCGCCGAATCAAAGAGCCGCCGGAACGCGCCAACGTTCCGACGGCTGGTTTGGCGATCCCGACGCAACCGGCTGGGGCTGCGGGGCTGGACCGTTTTAACGCCGTGGACGATGAGTCCCCGGGGGCCAGAAGTCAAGCCTCAGCCATTTTCCCAAGGCCCAAGGAGGGCCTTTGACTATGGCCAAGCAGCCTCCCAATCACGGTAAACCGTGGACCCCCAGCCACGTGAAGCAGTTCAAGGCGGAGGTGAAGCAGAACACGCCCACCCGCGTCCTCGGGCTGCATCTCGGCCGTACGCCCGAAGCCGTTCAGGCGAAGGCGAGCGAGCTGGGTGTGTCGCTCAAGCCGACCAACCAGAGCCCCTACGGGACCCAGAAGTAGTCGCTAGGCGTCAACCGACCCCTGCTCAGGCTTTGGCTTGGGCAGGGGTTTGCGTGAGGCTTCGGCGGCATCTTTGCCAGGTTGTTCAACACCCGCTGAAACTCGGCCTCTGCGGCCCTCTCGTCGCCCTCGAGGACCTTATCGGTCATGGTCAAACCACCTGGGCTTTGCAAATTCTGCGGCAAGCCCGGACGCTTGTCGAAGCAGCACATTCTACCCAACCAGCTGCGAAACATAATCCCGCGAGACTCGACCCAGAACCTTCACATTCGCACCAGCTTTTTGCGTGCTCCCGGCTTCAACCGGACGGCGCTCAACCGGGCGCGCAAACGCGACGGTCACCTTGGGAACCGTACGCTTCGGGTCGTGTGCATGAGGTGCAACCACGGCTGGATGAAGGATTCCGAGAATGCTGCGATACGGCTTCTGGAAGATTCGATCAAAGGCCTGCCCAAGACACTCGCTGCGGCCGATCAAGGGACAGTGGCGACCTTGGTCATGCTTGTCGCGTTCATGATTGAATTGCTGGATCTGGATATTATCGCGAGCACCGCCGCTGACAGGGAAGCCTTCTCTAACCCGCCGCACGCGCCCCCGCCTGAGTGGACGATCTACATTGGACGCATGAACGCGGATCGCTGGAGTTTTCGGCATCGACAGCATGGTTTCTATATCGGCCTAGCCACTCCTGAGGAGCTGCTAAAGGAGACCATTGACCTGAACCCAGCACCGAACTGTCAGGTCATCACCATTGGGCTCAAGCACATAGTTCTGCACGCCGTTCGCATCCCCCCCGAGGTGCGAGCGATACGGCCTCTGGAGTACGCCCGATATCTCGGCATCGCCCCCATCCACCCCGTCGTGGTTGACCCCTTGGAGATCGGACGCCTGCCCGTCCTGAGGAACGAGCACGTAGAGGCCGTGGCAGATCTCCTTGTTCGGACGCCCGAGGGCCCCTTCTGGGAGGGCGGGCACGGCCCCACCATTGTTGTCTAGATCGCCGGTCTGTCCCGACGACTCAGTCGGCCGATTGCCCGCTCGGTCACATACACAACTCCCTGCGGGGGAGAAGGGAGACCAGAGGCGAACTCACACGCCTCCCGTTGTGGCCGGGACAGGCGAGCGCTCAGACGGGCAGGGCGCCAATCCCGTCGGCGAGGTCGGATTGGCCCGCCGTGATCAGGGCCGCGCAGGACAGCCAGAAGCCGAAGGGGACAGGCCCGCTGCGGCCGGTCAGGCGTTGGAGGGCCAGCGGGGCCAGGGCGGCGAGGGCGAAGGCGAGGGGCGCCAGCCGCCAGCCGATCAACGCGGCGGTCAGCGCGGCCAACAGGACATCGCCGGAGCCGAGCTTGGGCGGCTTTCCGGACAGCCGCCGCAGGGCGAGGAAGGCCAGCAGGGCGACGGCGCCGGTGAGCAACCGGCTCCAGGCGGTCATCGGATGAAGGGCCAGATCAAGCCCCAGGGCGACGCCGAGCAGGGTCAGGCCGATCCAGGGCAGGGAGAAACGGCGCAGATCGGTGAGGGCCAGGAAGACGAGCGCCGCCCCGGCCGGCAGCAGCGACCAGCGGCTGAACGCGGCCAGGACGGTCAGGGCGACGACCAGGCCCGCGGCGACCCACAGGGTTGCGGGTCTGGCGCCGGACAGCCTGGGCCAGGCGGGCCAGGAGAGGCCGAACGCCGCCGCCAGGGTCCCCAGCGCGAGGGCGGCCGCGATCAGGGTTGCGGCGGCTTGCAAAGCACGGCGCCGGGGGCCAGGCGCAGGCGGCGCCAGTCGTGGATGTGCCAGGGCTGGCCGGGCGTTCCGGTATAGCGGACCCGCTGCCAGAGGATGTCGCTGTAGCGGTCGGTGCGCACGGCGGCGCGCACCTCGACGACGTCGCCGGGGGCCAGGGGCAGGATGTCCGGCGACAGGACGGTGGTCGGGGGCAGCGGCGTCGGCTCGGGCCCCTGGCGGCCGAAGGTCAGCAGGGCCCGCAGGCAGTCCTCTTCCGACGGGGAGACTTCGGCGGCTTTCAGGAAGTCGCCGAAACGGGTGAAGCTGGCGCGGGCGATCTCCGGGTCGGGGCTGGCCAGGGCGCGGACCACGCGGGTCCGCAAGGCCGGCTGGACGATGCTGGCGGCGAGGCCGGCGGCCGGGTCCTTGCCCGCGTCGGGCTTGTAGGCGACGGCCAGGAAGGTCAGCTCGACCTGGCGGTTGTTGAGCCGCTCGGTCGCTGTCCAGCGCGGCGCCTGCGGGGCGCCGTCCTTCTCCAGGGCCGTCAGCGCCGCCTGCGTCGCCGATTCCAGGGTGATCAGGGCGAAGAGGTCGGCGTCCTTCTGGCGCGCCGCCTTGGCCTTGACGGTGACCAGGCCGGTCAGCCCGGCGGCCGTGCTCATGATGGCGAAGGCCAGCGCCAGGGTCAGGGGCAGGGTGAAGCCCCTGAAGCTGCGCTTAGCGGCGGTCACGCCCGAACCCGAGGGTGGTCAGGCCGGCGGCGATGTCCTTGGTCACCCGGTCGGCGTCGGCCCGGTTGCGGACCAGGGTGGCTTTGAGGAACACCACCAGCTCGGTGCGCCCCTTCACATTGGCCCGCTCGCGGAACAGGCCGCCCAGCAGCGGCACCTGGCTGAGCAGGGGCACGCCCGAGTCGCCCTTGGTGCGGCTGGTGCGGATCAGGCCGCCGAGGGCGATGACCTGGCCGTTGTCGACGGCGATCTGGGTGCGGAACTTGCGCTGGGCGATGGTGGGGCTGTTGATGTCGGAGGTGGTGGTCTGCGACACGTCGCTGACCTCCTGCTCGATATCGATGAAGATGCGGCCGCCCTCGCCGACGCGGGGGGTGACGGTCAGCAGCACGCCGGTGTCGCGGTAGCTGACCGAATTGACGGTCAGGCTGGTCTGCTGGTCGCCGGTGGCCGTCTGGGTGATGATCGGCACCTGGTCGCCCACCTGCAGGGTGGCGGTCTCGTTGGCCAGCACCAGCAGGCGCGGGGTGGAGACCACCTCGACGTCGGTGACCGACTGCAGGGCGTTGATCACCACCTTGAAGTCGGGGCCGAGGTACTGCAGCGACAGGCCGGGGAAGGTCAGCGCCAGGTTGCCGTTGCCGACCGTGGCGAAGCCGCCGGAGAACTCCGGATTGTTCTGCAGGAACCACTGGACGCCGAGGTTCAGCTTGTCGTTCAGCCGCACCTCCGCGACCGTGCCCTCGATGAGGATCTGCGGCGGCGATACGTCGAGCCGGCGCACGACCTGCAGCAGGTTCTGGTACTCCGCATCGCTGGCGTAGAGGATGATCGAGTTGCTGCGCGGGTCGGCCGTCACCTGGCCGCCGCCGCCGCCGCCGCCCGTGGCGGCGCCCGGCTCGCCGGCCAGGCCGCCGGGCGGCGGCGGGGCGGCCCCGAAGAAGGCGCCGACCACCTTGACCAGGTCCTCGGCCTTGATGTTCGACAGCGGCACCACCCGGATGCGCTGTTCGCTGGGTGAGGCCGGCTGGTCCAGCCGCTCGATCCACTTCATCGTCTGGTCCAGCAGGGCCGGCGACTTGGCGATGACGATGATGGCGTTCAGCCGCTGGATGTCGATCATGTCGACCTGGGTGCCGATCGGCCCCTCCACCCCGCCGTAGAGGCGGCGCACGTCATCGGCGACGGCTTTGGCCCCGGCGTACTTCAGCGGATAGAACTGGAAGCTGTTGCCGCGCAGCCAGTCGACGTCGAGCAGTTCGGCGGTCTGCACCAGGCTGTTCACCGTGCCCGGATCGCCGCTGATATAGACGTACTCGCGCACCGCGTCGGCCCGCACCTGGGCGCGGCCCTCGGCGATCGGGGTCAGCACCCGGACCATCTCCATGGCGCTGACGTGGCGGGCCCGGTAGATGGCCGTGCCGCCGGCGAAGAAGGTGCGCTGTGATGAATTGCCGTCGGGCAGCACCGAGAAGGCCGGCACATCGGCGGCCGGCATGACGGCCACCGAGCCCCCCTGCGAAGCGGCCAGAGCCGCGCCTCCGCCGCGCAGGGCCTGGTCGAGGGCGATCAGGATGTCGCCCTCGGTCATCTCGCCGGTCAGGCGGAAGGAGACCTCGCCGGTGACCCGAGGGTCGATGTGGAAGGGGCGGTTCAGGACATCGCCAAGCACCGCCTCGACGGCGGCCGGGATCGGGGCGCGATCCATCAGCACGTTGATCGGAATACGCTGCGCCGAACCGCTGGAGGGGACCGGCGGCGCGGCCGAGACGGGGGCGCTCAACGCGTCTTCACGCCAGCCCTCGCGCTGCGGCGGCGGCTCCTCGCCCACGCGGGTGGCGGCGGCGACTTCGGCGGCGGGGGAGGTGGGCTGCGACTGGGGCAGGGCGGCGCTGCCGCCCGGCCGGCGCGGATCGCTCGCGCAGGCGCCCAGCAGCATCAGCAGCGCCACTGCGCCGGCTCGAATGGCCTTGTTCATGTCGCCCTCTACTGGACCGAGATATCCCGGTCCGCCCCCTCGCCGCCCGGCTTCTTGTCGGCGCCGAGCGTACTCACACTAAAGGCCCCGCCTTCACCGACCGTGTACAGGAAGGGCTGGCCCCAGGGGTCGAGCAATTGATCCTTGGTGCGCAGGTAGGGTCCGGTCCAGCTGTCGAGGCCCCCCGGCCGTTCGACCAGCGCGTTCAAGCCCTCTTCCTTGGTCGGAAAACGGCCGATGTCGCCCGAATAGAGCTCGATGGCGGCGGCCACCGTCTGGGCCTTGAGCTTGGCGGCGCGCGACTGGGCCTTGCCCATCTGGCCGATGGTCTGGGGAATGACGACCGCCGAGATCAGCCCGATGATGGCGACCACCACCAGCATTTCGGTCAGCGTATAGCCGGCCTCCTCGCGGCGACGTTGTTTCGTCTTCCGGCGGGTGTTCAAAACAGCCATTGTACCCACTGAGAAAAGTCCCACCGACAAACCCTTAACTTTGCAGCCGAATATGCCCCAGTCCGTTTCACCGAGTCCATACGGCGCGGGGTCGCGCCCAGACCTCGGGGAACCTGTGCTGCCGACCCTGGCGCAGGCGCGCGCCGAGGGGGCCAAGCGGCTGGCCGAGGCGCTGGGGCTTGCCGCCGCCGACCGTGAACGCCTGCGAGCCGCCGTGGCCAGCGCCGGACAGCCGCCGGCCGTCGCCGCCAGCCTGCTGGGCCTGGCCGGCGACGCCGCCATCGCCGCTGCCAGCGCCGCCCTGCATGGTGCGCCGCTGTGGGAGGGCGAGGAGGAGCCACAGGCGCTGGGCCCGCCGTCGCTGAACGAGAAGTATCTGGCCGAGAACCATGCCCTGGTGCTGGAGGACCATCCCGACCGGCTGGTCGTCGGCCTGGTCGACGCCGGGGGCGACGAGGTGCGCCGGGGCCTGCGGTTCGCGGCCGGCAAGGCCGTCGAGCTGCGCACCATCCCCTTCGGCCTGTGGCGCGCCGCCCGCACCCGCGCCGTCGCCGCCGAGACCCAGGCCGGCGGTCCCGATGTCGGCAGCCTGGAGGACGCCGAGCGGCTGCGCGACTTCGCCCGCGACGCGCCGGTGGTGCGCTATCTCGACGGCCTGCTGGAGCGGGCGTTGCAGGAGCGGGCGTCGGACATCCACCTGGAACAGAAGGCCGACCGCTGCCTGGTGCGGATCCGCGTCGACGGGGCGCTGCGCGATCTTGAGCCCCTGGCGGCCGCCTTCGGCTCCGGCGTCGTCGCCCGCATCAAGGTGCTGGCCGACCTCGATGTCGCCTCGGTGCGGGCGCCGCAGGACGGCCGGGCGACGGCCTCGATCCGCGGGGCCCTGACCGACCTGCGGATTTCGACCACCCCGACGGTGTTCGGGGAGTCGGCGGTGGTCCGGCTGCTGACCCGCCACGGGGTCGACTTCACCGTCGATTCCCTCGGCTTCGACGCCGCCTTCCGCGAGACCTTCGCCCAGCAGCTGCGCCGGCCCTACGGGCTGATCCTGGTCACCGGACCAACCGGCAGCGGCAAGACCACCACCCTCTATGCGGCCCTGCGCAAGCTGGCGACGCGCGAACGCAAGGTGCTGACCATCGAGGACCCGATCGAGTACGTCTTCGACGGCATCAACCAGACCCAGGTCAACGAGGCGGCCGGCGTCACCTTCGCCTCCTCCCTGCGCGCCTTCCTGCGCCATGACCCGGACGTCATCCTGGTCGGCGAAATCCGCGATAGCGAGACCGCTCGCCTGGCCGTGCAGGCCGCCCTGACCGGCCACCTGGTGCTGGCCACCCTGCACACCAACGACGCCGCCACGGCCCCGGCCCGCCTGGCCGACATGGGGGTGGAGCGCTACCTGCTGGCCGGGGTGCTGATCGGGGCCTCGGCCCAGCGGCTGACGCCGCGGCTGTGCGAGGCCTGCAAGGCGCCGCGCGCCGCCACCGAGGAGGAGACGGCGCTGTTCCGGGCGCATGGCGTCGCGGCCGGCGACATCAACCTGCACGAAGCGGCCGGCTGCCGGACCTGCAATGGCGCCGGCCGGATCGGGCGGGCGCCACTGGGCGAGATCTTCACCGTCGACGAGGCCATCGAGCGGATGATCTCCACCGGCGCCCCGACCGCCGACATCCGCCGCCAGCTGGCCAGCCGGCCGGACTTCGCCACCCTGGCCCACGACGCCCTGCGCCATGCCGCCCGCGGCGAGGTGGCGCTGGAGGACGTCTATCGGGCGACCTCGCTGTGAAGACTTACGCCTGGCGGGGGGTGGATGCGGCCGGACGCGCGACACGCGGCAAGCGCGAGGGCCTGAGCGAGGCCCAGGTGCGCGACGCCCTGCTGGCCGAGCATCTCACCCCGACCTCGATCACCGTCAGCGCCCAGGCCTTCGCCCCGGCCCGCACCGGCCTGTCGCTGAGCGACGCCCAGGGGGCCGCCTTCGCCGCCGACCTGGCGCGGTTCCTCAAGAGCGGCCTGTCGCTGGGCCAGACGCTGCACATTATCGAGACCACCTCTGAGGTCCCGGTGCTGGCCCGGCTCGCCGCCCATGTGCGGGGCGAGCTGATGGCCGGGCGGCCGTTGTCGGCGGGGCTGTCGGCTATTCCGGGCCAGACGGGACGCTATCTGCAGGCCCTGGCCAAGGCCGGCGAGGCGACGGGCCGGCTGACCGAGATCCTGGCCGGCGGGGCGGGCGCGCTGAAGGCCTCGGCCGCCACCCGGCAGCGGCTGGTGACGATGATCATCTATCCGCTGTTCGTCATGGCCATGGCGGCGGCGGCCATCCTGCTGTTCGCCTTCGCCGTGCTGCCGGCTCTGGAGCCGGCCTTCGCCGGGGTCGGCGAGCTGCCGGCCAGCACCCGGGCGGTGATGACCGGCGGCCGTATCCTGCGGATGGCCGCGCCGATGCTGGGTCTGGCGGCGCTGGGGCTGGCGCTGGCCCTGACCCTGTCGCGGGCCGCCCGCGACCTGGCCATCGGCCTGCTGCACAAGCTGATGCTGACCCGGATCGGCATGGGCGTCCTGCCCGATACGGTGTTCGGCGGCCTTGCCCAACGGCTGTCGATCGCGGTCGGGGCCGGGGTGCCGCTGGCAACCGCCTTCCGTGTCTCGGTCGAGGCCATCGGCGTGGCGCCGGTGCGCCTTGCCCTGGAGGCCCAGGAGCCGCGCCTGCGCGAGGGGACCAAGCTGTCGGAGGTGTTCCGGGCCATCCCCTTCGCCCCGCCGATGCTGATCGGCCTGACCAAGGTCGGCGAGAGCGCGTCCGACCTGCCCCGGGTGCTGGGCGAGGCCGGCGACGCCCTGTCGGCACGCGCCCAGGAGAAGACCGAGCGGTTCCTGTCCATCCTGACCCCGGCCATCGTGCTGCTGATCGGCCTGGTGGTCGGCGGCATCGTGCTGGTGGTGTTCCAGGGTCTGATGTCGATCAGCGACATGGTCGAGCTGTGAGCCCCTCATCTTCAAGACGCGGTGGGTTCATCCTGGCGGAGGCCCTGGTCTCCCTGGGGCTGGCGGCCCTGACCGGCGCCCTGGCCCTGACCCTGCTGGTCTGGGCCGCCCGCACCATCGACCGGGCCCAGGCGCGGATGGCCGCCGCCACCGTCATCGAGCGGCTCTATGAGGAGGCCCGCCTGACCACCCCGGCCGACCTGCGGGCCGCGGCCTCGGGCAAGGTGGGCCGCTATCACTGGCGGCGGCTGCCGCGCGGGCCGGTCGAGATGTCCATCCCCGCCGGCGCCCAGCGCGTCCGCCTGGAGGCGAGCTGGACGGCGGGCGGCCGCCCCGACCGCAGCGCCATCGAGGCCGTCGTCGTCGGAGGCTCGCAATGAAACGGGCCAACGGTTTTGCCATGACGGAGACGCTGGTCGCCGTCGGCATCGGGGCGCTGATCATGACGGCGCTGATCTATCTGCAGGTCGACTTCATCGGCTGGACCCGCCGGGCCGTGGCGCTCGGCCGGCCCGATCCGTCGGATCGGGCCCTGCAGGCGACCCTGCGCGCCGTTGACCGCTGCGCCATGCCGGGCGTCGTTCTGGGGCTCGACGGCAACGGCGGGGTCGGCCTCAAGCAGGGGGAAGAGACCATCCCCTTCCTCGGCCTGCCGTCCGGAGCCGTCGCCAGCATCGTCACCGCCCGCAAGGCCGACGGCGCCGAGCGGCCCGGCTGGTCGGTGGCCACGGTCGCCCGCGACGATACGGCGATTGCGGTCGCCGCCCTGCGGTGCGATCTCCCGGAGGTCTGCACCTATGATCCAGCGCGGGGGGATTGCGGCAAACCATGAGCCTGTTCGAGGCCGACGATGGGGCAGGGGACGGCGCGGCCGCCGAGGCCTCTGTGTTCGTGCGCCCGCTCGACCTGCCGACCAGTTCGGTCAAGGCGGCCCGCGAGGCCGTGCGCCTGCAGCTCGACATCCTCTCGCCCCTGCCCGCCGACCAGACGGTCGAGGCCGTCGAGATGGTCGGGCCGGCCGAGGGCGGCCAGACGCGTTTCGCCGTCGCCTTCGCCTCCCGCGCCATCTTCGGCCCCACGGCCGGGATCGCGGCGCGCGGGCCGGCCTTCGTCGATCTGCCGGGCGACCTGGACGGCGAAGAGTACCTGTTCCGCTTCGAAAACCCCCACCGCCGCCGCGCCGCCCAGGATGGCCGCCGCCAGACCCTGGAACTGGTCTGCGCCTTCGCGCTTGGCCTGGTGCTGGTGCTCGGCGCGACGTCACTGCGGCTGGGCCAGTCGGTCGAGCGGGCGCAGACGCGGCTGGAGGCCACCCAGAACCTCGTCCGCTTCACCAGCCGCCAGGTGCGGCTGCAGGGTGAGGCCCAGCGGGTCTGGCGGACGGCGGCCGGCCAGCGCCACGCCATGATGGTCGACTGCGCCTTCGAGGTCCTGGCGGCGACGGGCAGTGAGGCGGTGCTGACCGACCTGTCGGCGGCCGACGGCCAGGTAATGGCCGGCTTCAGCCAGCCGATGACCCCCGAACAGCTGGCCAGCCTGACCGACAAGGGCGCCAGGGCCAGCAACGATGAGGGCGCCGAGGCCGGCAACCGGGTGATCCTCGATCCGGAGGCCTGCCAATGACCCGGACCCTCCCTCAGCTTCCCGAGCGCTGGCTGCCGATCCTCGCCGGCCTGCTGCTGCTTGTCGCCGCCCTGCTGGCCGCCCGCGTCGGCCTGCAGCTGAACAGCCTGAGCGCCGCCCATCGCGAGACCGGCCATCAGGAGGGCCTGGTTCGCGACTATGCCGCCCGCACCGGCGCGGCGACCACCGGCGCCGCCCTGGTCGCCGCGCCGGTCAGCCAAGCCTCCCTGGCCGCCGCCCAGCGCATGCGCCAGGAACTGGCCGCGGCCGGGATCAAGGTCGTCGAGCTGGAGGTGCTGGAGCGCCGGCCGGGCGGGACCAACCTGCAGGTGGTGCGGCTGGGCCTGCGCGGCTGGGCCGACGCCCCCGCCGCCGACCGCCTGGCTCGCTGGATCGAGAAGCGCGGCGATGCGGTGGTGCTGGAACGCCTGCTCTTGGCGACCGGCGAGCCGGGCGCGCCAGGGGCCGAGATCAGCGCCGACCTGGCCGTGCTGGTCGCGGTCCAGGGGGGCGGCTCGTGATCCGCCCGCCGCTGCTTATCCTGGCCGGCGCGGCCGTGCTGGCCGCCGCCGTGACCTTCTGGCCGGGGGTGGAACGGGAGACGGTCGCCGACGGCCTGCTGCCGGCCAGCAGCGGCCCGCGCCTGGCCTCCGCCGGCATGGAGGAGCCCTCCAGCGCCGCCCGCATGACCCGCTTCGCCGCCGCCGGCGCGGCGCCGGCCGTCGCCGAGGAGACCGAGGCCCCGCCCGCCCCGCCGCCGGTCGATTTGACGCCGATCCTGGTCGGGGTGATGGGCAAGGACGGGGCGCTGACCGGCTACTTCTCCACCCGGGGCGTGAGCGTGCGGGCCCGCCGGGGCGACAATATCGATGGCTGGCGCGTGGTCTCGCTTGGCCGCCGCGACGCCCGGCTGGTCATGGGGCGTAAGGTGTTGAACCTGTCGCTGTTTTCGGCTCGCAGCGGCCCGCTGAGCCCGGCCATGGCCATGCCGGAACGCCGCCTCGTCGCCGCGCCGGATCCGGAGGCCGGCCCGCCCGTCGCCGAGCCGGCCGCGCCTGCTGAGCCCAAGGCCCCGCCGCGGGTGCGCCGGCCGCTGCCGCCGCTGCCGCGGGGAAGCAAGGGCTGGTGGTCGGGTCCGCCGGGGGCCGAGCCGCCGCCGGGCTACACCCGGATGCCCAAGCTCAACGATTAGTCCGGCGCGACCATGCAAAACGCCGCCCGGCGAGCCAGGCGGCGTCTGCAGACAGGTCCAGTGTGGTCGATCAGGCCATGACAGCGTCGACCATCACCACGGTCGAGACGGTTCGCGAGACGGCGTCCTGCTGGTTGCCGCGGTAGAGCTTGCCCTTCACCGAGACCAGGCCGAGGACCATCTTCTTGGCGTCCCTGGGATAGACCCGGACCACGTCGGTCGGCCAGGCGGCGTAGTTGGTGGTGTTCGGGTCGGTCTTCTGGGCGGTCGGGCTGATCGCGTAGTAATGCGTCGTGATCCGTTTCAGGTAGCCCTTGATGGTCACCGTCTGGGCGTCGTCCTGCGCCTGGGCGGCGATCGGCGTTGCGGCGGCCGCGATGGCGGCGCCAGCGAGAAATGCGCGTCTGTCCATGTTACTTAGTCCCCACCTGCGACCTCGGTCGCTTCTGGTGGAAGATAGCAGCGGCGAACATGGTCAGTCACGTGGAAACCATGATTTTCGCGCAGGACGAGACAGGTATTCACGGGAAAGTTGTTATAACGACCAGGGGCGCCACGCAAAATTGCAAGTTAACCGTGTTGCCTTTGCCTTATGCGATGCCGGGCTGTGCTGTCGTTGCGTCAATCGCCTCTTGCCGGTCTCTGCCGGTCAGGCCGGCGGCTGCACGCCGAACTGGACCTGGGCCTCCGCGAACACCTCGTCGACCCACGGATTGACGAAGCCGTCGATGACCAGATGCACCCGGTCGGTGTCCGCCCGGTTTCGGACGCTGTGGGGGTGGTTGAAGTCGATATACCAGACCTCGCCCGGGTTCATATCGATCCGCTGGCCGGCGACGATGAATTCGACGAGCGGGTTGGTGACGATCGGGATGTGGAAGCGCACCTGGCCGTCCTCGTAGCCGAGGAACTCGTCCTTGTGCTCAAGGATGCTCGACCCGGCCCCCAGCCGCAGCAGCCGCACCGTGCGCAGGGGCATGGGAAAGGCCGCCACGACCTCGCGGAAATAGGGGAAGCGGGCCATGTGCGGGGTGTCGGCATACGCCTCGACGGGAACCGGGGCGGGGTAGATCCGCCGGGTCTCGCCGCCGACCGAGCGAAGCGGCACGGCGCTCCAGTCGCCTTCGTAATAGCCCCGGTTGAAATGCGGCACCCAGTCGGCCGCCTCGGCCCGCGTCAGGTCGGCCCGCAGCCGGGCGACGTCGAAGGTCCTGGGCAGGTTGAAGGCGGTGAACATCAGCCGGCCTCGGAAGGCGGAGGGGTTTCCGGGCCGGGCGGCCGGATCATCTTCAGATAGACATTGCTGTCCTCAAGCACCTGGAACCCCATCCGGCGGTAGAGATGCAGGGAGGGGTCGTTGGAATTGGCGACATAGAGGATGATCGGCAGGTCGGCGGCGTTCGATTCGGCGATCAGCCAGCGCATGATCGCCGTGCCCATGCCCTGGTTGCGCAGCTCGGGGATGATGGCCTGGTCGACCAGTTTGATGGCGCCGTGGGCGCGGTCGACGACGATGCGGCCGATCCGGCGGCCCTTCAGCTCGATGATATCGAACCGCCCCTCCTTGAATTGGGCCAGGTAGCTGTCGGTCTGGGCCTGGAACTGATGCTGCATCAGCTGGTTCATCAGGTCGTTCGGCAGCCCGGCCTGGTACCATTCGGGCGTCCGGGATTTGCAGAACAGCTCATAGCGGAACATCAGGTCGTCGGGGGCTTCGGGGCGCAGGATCAGGTCGCCTCCGGACCACGGGATCACGATCGTTTCGGACATTGGCGGCCCCCCTTCGGCGAGGGCTTGTGGGCGCCCGGCCGGCAACTTAAGAACGATCCGGTGTAGCCGGGGAGGGGCAAGTGACCAAGCTGCTGACGAAGGAAGATTTCGCGCCGCATGTCGGCAAGGCGTTCCATTTCGACGGGTTCGACACCCCCCTGACCCTGGACCGGATCATCGACTATCCGATCCAGCCGCACCAGACCCGCCAGCCGTTCCTGCTGATCTTCCGGGGGCCGAAGCGGCCGGTGATGGAGACGGAGATCCGCGACTGCAGGACCGAGACCGGCGAGACCTTCTGGCTGCATGTGAGCGCGATCCTGACCCCGCCGGGGGATTTCCAGGAATATCAGTCCTCCTTCAACTAAGGACCGATCAGCAAAACGCCCACGCCGGCCAGGCCGGAATGGGCGCTCTGTGGGTTTTGGAAAGAACCGCGATCAGTTCTGCGAGGGGAAGATGCCCTGCAGCGCGATGATGAAATTCAGCACCGTGTAGGGCTGGCGGTTCTCGTGCGGCTGGCTGCCGCCGATGGTGGTCACCGAGTTGGGGGCCAGGGTCGTGGTCGGGCTGCCGCTGCCGTAGACGTTGACGTTCTGGGTGCCGCCGCCCTGCTTGGCGGCGATGCCGCCGGCCAGGGTCTTGGTGTTGCCCGGCGTCTGGTTCAGGGCCGTGGCCGTGGTGGTCGTGTTGTTGGCGCCCATCTGGTGATTGTGGGCCGGCATTTCCGACATGGTCAGGGTGTGGAACTCCTGACCGCCGGCCTGGCCCTCGGTGAAGCCCGAGCCCACGTGGATCGGCACGCGGCCGCGGAAGTCAGGCAGGGCGAAGGTGGTCTGGCCGTTGCCGCCATAGGTCGTGCCCAGAAGCGAGAACAGCGCCTGGTTCTGGTTGATCGGCAGGAACTGGCCGTTGCAGAACGCCCAGCCCTTGGGACTGAAGTTCCAGGAGATGATCTTGATCTCGGCCAGGAACGGTGTGGACATCGTTGTGGTCCTTCGAAAAGGTCAGCCGGCCAGCGCCGGCGAGGATGGCTTGGCGAGACTGCGACTACGGCCGGGCGGGGAACACACCCTGCAGCGCGATGATGAACAGCACGCACAGGTAGGGCTGCATGTTGTTGTGCGGAAAGCTGGAGCCGGCGATCGCCGTCGACTGGAAGTTCAGCTGAACGTTCGGCGCGTTGGCGGTGTAGAAGGCCACCACACCGGTGTTGCCGCCCTCGTCATAGCTGCCCTTGGCCGGCAGCTGGTTGGTCGGGCTGGCGCCGATCGCCGGGTCGGTGTTGGCGTCGTTGTTGCTGACCTGCATGGCGTGGGTGTGGGCCGGCATTTCCGACTGGATCAGGGTGACGTACTCGCTGCCCGCCTGCTGGCCCAGGAAGTATTCGGTGCCGGTCGTGCTCTGCCCCGCGTGCATCGGCGAGGAGCCTTGCAGGTTGGGCAGGGCGAAGGTCGATTTGCCGTCGCCGCCATAGTAAGTGCCGAGCAGCGAGAAGAGGGCGGTGTTCTGCGAGATCGGCATCAGCTGGCCGTTGCACTGCGCCCAGCCGGTGGGGGCGAAGTTGCCGGCGAACATGCGGATCTCGGCGACGAAGGGATCGGACATCGGATGGGCTCCAACGATTTTCGGTCGGCGAAGGGCCCGACCGGGCCCGTCGCGGCGCGTGATTAGTTCTGGGTCGGAAAGACGCCGAACAGCGAGATGATGAAGCTGACCGCGAGGTAGGGCTGCATGTTATCATGCGGCTGGCTGCCGCCGACGATCTGGTTGCCGGCCTGGTTGAGCGTCGTCAGCGGCGCGTCGGTGCCGTAGATCACCGTCCCCGGCGGCCCGGCGTTGGGAACCCCCATCATGGCGCCGGTCGGCAGGGCGACCGGGTTCTGGTTGGTGGCCAGCATCGGGTGGTTGTGGACCGGGATCTGCTGGGTGGTCAGGGTGACCTGCTCGACCCCGGCCATCTCGCCAATCTGATAGTTCTGGCTGAGGCCCGGCCCCTGGCCGGCGTGCATCGGAAGACGTCCGGAGAGGTTCGGCAGGCCAAAGGTCTCCTGACCGTCACCGCCGTAGATGGTGCCGATCAGGGTGAACAGGGTGTCGTTCTCGGAAATCGGAAGGAGTTGACCTTCGCAGAACATCCAGCCGACAGGCGGGAAGTTGCCTGCGAACATGCGAATTTCACCGATGTAGGGCTGAGCCATGTTCAACGTCCCCTAGGCGCCGCGCCAATGCGTCGGCCGAACCGGTCAGGGGCGCCGGTACTGAGAAATCTTCGGGGGCCCCCACCGCAGATTTCGTCACCGTAGACCACGTTATCGATAGCGGCAATAGGCCCGTTTCGCGCTCAGCGGGAGTCCGGGCTTTCACAATCGGATCTGCCGTCACTTCGCGTCCAGCCCTTGTGGAACAAGGGCTCGCGTCGGCTTCCCGACGGCCGCCACGCCCGTTCTGGGCGAAGTTGTCACCGCCCTGACATCGTGCGCGGGAAAACTGGCGGCAAACCACCGGTCCGGCGCCTGAACGGGGTTTACAACTGATTGCCAACGGGATTTCACTGGTACGCCGCGCGCGGAGCCCTTGTGACTCGGGAGCGTCAGCGCATGGCCGCGGGGGCCGCACGTGTATCAAATGATATTCGCGCGGGCCGTGTATTGGGGTATGTATCGACAATGATGGCCGCCGCGCCGCAGCCGACCACAGGGTCGGCCGGGCCGAGGTCAACGAGGGGGTGACGGCCTGCCGCGCCTCATCATGTAGTTTTACCGGGCGCGTTCCCGGGGGGAGATAATTGAGATGGTCGCTTCCACGCTCTCGACCGGCGATGTCGCCGTTGTCAGCTTCAACACCGCTCAGTCGGATGGGAGCGGCGATCCCGCAACCACGAACGCCATCCAGTTCGTGCTGTTGGCCCCGATCGGCTCGGGCACGGTGATCTACTTCACCGATCGGACCTGGAACGGCACGGCCTTCGTCGCCGGCGGCGGCGACGGCACCTATACCTACACGGCGGGCGCCGACCTGCCGGCGGGCACGGTCATCACCATCAACGCCGCGGCGCTGAGCGGGGCGGGCATCGACCTCGATGAGGCCGGCGACGCGCTGTATATTTTCCAGGGAACCAACGCCAACACCCCGACCACCTTCCTGTCGGCGGTCGAGTTCGGCGACAACGGCACCTTCAACGGCAGCCTGGCCAACACCGGCCTGGTGGCCGGAACCAGCGCCCTGGCCATCGACGCCGACAGCGGCGCCTACGCCGGCCCGACGACGATCCAGCACAACGCCCTCGTCAATCCCGGTCAGAGCCTGCTGCAGGCGATCATGGACGCGGCGAACTGGACGAGCGACAACCGCGACACCACCAACGCCGACGTCCAGATTCCGCAGGACGTCCTGCTGACCGCGCCCGACTTCCAGATCTGGGGCGCCACCAACGGCGGCAGCGGCGACGGCATCGTCGGCGTCAGCGGCGACGCGACCGTCAACTCCGGCACGCTCGGCTTCAACCAGGTGCGGGTCTACAATTCCGACGGCGACGAGGCCGCCGGCTATCAGACCATGCATGTGCGGCCGCGCGACCTGGTGATCGACACCGTCGCCGGCAAGTACTTCTTCCTCGACAGCGACCAGGCCGGCACCAACCGCCTCTACCAGGGCAACCTCAGCGACCTGCTGGGCCAGCCCGGCTCGACCAGCGTGCCGACCCTGACCGTGCTCTACAGCACCGCCGGCTCGGGCAACGCCTCGCAGATGATCAACCTGGTGATCGACGAAGATAACCAGCAGATCTTCTTCAGCGAGGGCAGCACCATCCGGCGGGTCAACTACGACACCGCCGGCCAGACGCCGGTGACCCTGGTCAACCTGGCCAGCGGCAACCCGAACGGCAACGCCAACAACTTCGTCGACGACTTCGCGATCAACTTCGTCACCGGCCACATCTACATCTCCAGCCACCGGGTGACGGCGGCCTCCGACGGCGACATCGTCTCGCGCAACTACATCTACGACGCCAGCGGCCTGACCAACGTCTCGGCCGGCCTGCTGACCTACGGCGTCCTGCCCTTCAGCCCGGACGACGACGACGCCGGCGTCATCACCACCCCCGGGGAAGCCTTCCCGCGCGAATTCGGCTCGCTCGAGGGCGTCGAGCTCAGCCCCGACGGCACCATACTGTACTTCGCCACGGCGACGCTGCTGGAAGACCATGACGGCGACGGCGATCCCGGCGACGCCGTGGTGCGTCCGGGCGGCATCTACAGCTACGCCCTGACCGGCAACGCCGCCGGCGTCTTCACCCAGATCTACCTCCAGACGCCGGGTGGCGGCGGGCCGCAGGGCCTGCTCGATGACCTGGAAATCGACTTCGCCACCGGTCGCTGGTTCGTCCACGACACCACCGGCGGCACGGCCGGCGGCGGCGACGAAGGCATCTGGAGCGGCCTGCTGACGGGCGGCGGCCTGACCTTCTTCGAGAACATCTCCAACACCAATGGCATGCAGATCGACGGGTTCGAGGTCTATCGCGCCCCGACCCTGACCGTGACCAGCTCGGCCGCCACCTACACCGAGGCCGACGTCAACCCGAACACCGGCTTCGGCACCGCCGTCCAGGTGATCAGCGCCTCGACGGCCGACGATCTCGACACTACCGACCTCAACGACAACCTGGCCGGCGCGGTGATCCGCATCAGCTCGGGCTTCCAGTCGGGCGCCGGCCACCAGGACCGCCTGACCATCAACGGTACGGTCAGCGGCACCATCGCCGGCTCGGGCATCGCCTACAGCTACAGCGACTCCACCGGCATCATGACCCTGACCGGGGCCGCCACCTTCGCCGAATACCAGGCGGCGCTGGTGCTGGTCCGCTACGCGGTCTCGGGCGACAACCCGACCAACTACGGGGCCAATCCCAGCCGCACGATCGCCTTCTCGGTCAGCGACGGCCTGATGGTCAGCGATGAGCAGGCCGCCACGGTCACCGTCGTCGGCATCAACGACCGGCCGATCAACACCATCTCGGCCGACAGCGGCGCCGAGGATACCACCTTCACCATCGACGGCGTCAGCGTCTCCGACGCCGACGCCAACCCGGCCACCCAGGACATCACCGTCACCCTGACGGTGACCCGCGGCGTCCTGACGTTGAACACCGGCGTCTCCGGCGGCCTGACGGCCGGCGACATCACCGGCAACGGCACCGACACGGTCACCCTGGTCGGCACCCAGAACGAGATCAACGCCACCCTGGCCAACGCCACGGGCCTGCAGTTCACCGGCGGCGCCAACGTCAACGGTACGGTCACCCTGCAGATCACCACCAACGACGGCGGCTTCAGCGGCAACGATCCGGGCCAAACCGGCACCGGCACCAGCGAACAGGACCAGGATCAGGTCACCATCACCGTCAACGCGGTGAACGACGCCCCGGTCGTGTCCGGCGACGGCACGGAGACGGCGGCGACGGTCACCGAGGACACGCCTAGCGCGGGCGGCCAGACCGTCAGCACCCTGTTCAGCGGCCAGTACAGCGACGCGACCGACGACCAGAGCGCTTTCCCGGGCGGTTCCAGCGCCGGCGCCTTCACCGGCGTCGTCGTCACCGCCAACGGCAGCTCGGCCGGCGTCGGCCAGTGGCAGTACTTCGACGGCGCCATCTGGGTGAACATCGGCGCGGCCAGCTTGGCCGCGGGTCAGTACCTCAGCGCCGCCACGGCTATCCGCTTCAACCCGGACGCCAACTACAACGGCCCGGCGCCGTCCCTGACGGTGGTGCTGGCCGACAACTCGGTCGGCGCCCCGGCCAACGGCGCCGACCTCGACGTCACCACCCGCGGCGGCACGACACCCTACAGCACCGGCACGGTGGTGCTCAGCCAGGCTGACGTGGTCGCCGTCAACGACGCGCCGGTCGCGACCGGCTCGGCCACCCTGGCGGCGATCAACGAGGACGCCGGCAACCCGGCCGGCGCCACCGTCACCACACTGTTCAGCGGCAACTTCTCCGACGCCGCCGACGATGTCGGGGCCAGCACGGCCAACGGCTTCGCGGGCGTGGCCATCACCGGCAACGCGACGACCACCGAGGGCGCCTGGCAGTATTTCGACGGCGCCATCTGGGTCACCCTGCCGGCGGTTTCCGCCAGCAGCGCCTTCCTGGTCGCGGCGGCCACCGCCCTGCGCTTCCTGCCCGCCGCCAACTTCAACGGCGCGGCCCCGGCCCTGACCGTGCGGCTGGTCGAGGATTCGGCCGGCGCGATCACGACCGGCTCGACGGTGGACCTCAGCGGCGGCGGCTCGACCGGCGGCGCGACGGTCTACAGCGCCGCGACGGTGACGCTGAACACCACGGTCAACTCGGTGAACGACGCGCCCGTCGTCACCACCAGCGACTCGGTGGTCTACACCGAGGGCCAGGGCGCCGTGGCGGTGTCGCCGAACCTGACCGTGACCGACCTCGACCACGCCAACCTGACCGGCGCGACGGTGACGATCAGCGACTTCGTCGCCGGCGACGTGCTGAACTTCACCAACCAGAACGGCATCTCGGGCAGCTACCTGAACGGGGTCCTGACCCTGACCGGGACGGCGTCCGTGGCCGACTACCAGGCGGCCCTGCGCTCGATCACCTACCAGGGCGCGGCCGACGCCAACGTCGGCGGCACCGACCTGACCCGCACGGTCAGCTTCGTAGCCACCGACGGTGTCGACGCCAGCTTCGCCGACACCGCCCTGATCACCATCGACGACAGCGGCGGCGACGCCCAGGACGACGCCTTCACGACCACGGAGTCGACGCCGATCATCGCCGGCGACCTGCTGGCCGACAACGGCTCGGGCGCCGACACCACGGTGACCGACATCACCGAGGTCAACGGCAACGCCATCAGCTACGGCGTGCAGTTCACCCTGCCGAGCGGCGCCCTGCTGACCATCTATTCGGACGGCACCTTCGACTACGACCCCAACGGCGTCTTCGACGACCTGGTCGACTCCACCGCCGGGGCCGGCAACAGCACCGACAGCGACGTCTTCACCTACACGGTGGACGGCGGCGACGTGGCGACGGTGACCATCACCATCAATGGTGAAACCGACAGCGGCGACATCTACGTCGGCACCGGTGGCGCTGACACCATCGACGGCAACAACGTCGGCAACACCGTCAACGCCGGCGGCGGCAACGACACCGTCAACGGCATGGCCGGCGGCGACGTGGTCAACGGCGAAGCCGGCGACGACACCCTCAACGGCGGCGACCAGGCCGACAAGCTGAACGGCGGCGACGACAACGACCAGCTGAACGGCCAGGAAGGCAACGACATCCTGACGGGCGGCGCTGGTCTGGACGATCTCGTCGGCGGCAACGGCAACGACACCCTGGATGGCGGCGCGGGCGCCGACGACGCGGACGGCGGGGCCGGCAACGACATCTACTTCGTGGATGACGCTGGCGACACGATGACCGACAGCGCCGGCATCGACACCGTCAAGACGACCATCAGCCTGACCCTGGGCGCCGACTTCGAGCACCTGACCCTGCTGGGCTCGGGCGATCTCAACGGCACGGGCAACGGCTCCAACAACACCGTCAACGGCAACGACGGGGTCAACATCCTGTCCGGCCTGGGCGGCGCCGACAAGCTGTACGGCATGGGCGGCAAGGACAACCTCGATGGCGGGACCGGCAACGACCTGCTCGAGGGCGGCGACGCCAACGACATCGTCCACGGCGGGGCCGACAACGACACCGCCAGTGGCGGAACCGGCAACGACTCGGTGTTCGGCGATGACGGCAACGACCAGCTGACCGGGGACGACGGGGCCGACAAGCTGTACGGCGGCGCTGGCCTCGACCAGCTGACCGGCGGCATCGGCAACGACTACATGTATGGCGGGGCCGACACCGACACCCTGACGGGCGGTGACGGCAACGACTACCTGGATGGTGAAAACGGCCCCGACAAGATGTACGGCGGCGCCGGCAACGACGTCTACATCGTCAACGAATACAATGACTTCATCGTTGAGAATGCGGCGGAAGGCTACGACGTCGTCCGCTCGGTCGCGGCCACCTACATCCTCGGTGACAACCTCGAAGCCCTCGAGCTGACGGCCGGGGCCGGCGACATCTTCGGCACCGGCAACAACCAGGCCAACACCCTCACCGGCAACGAGGGGGTCAACATCCTCGATGGCAAGGGCGGCGTCGACACGATCCGTGGCAACGACGGCAACGACGTCATCTTCGGCGGGACCGGCAACGACCTGCTCTACGGCGGTTCGGGCTGGGACGTCTTCGCTGTCCGTCAGGAGAGCGTGGGCCTGCCGACCCTGGAAACCGACCGGGTCCACGACCTCAACTTCGCGGGCGGCGACCGGGTCGACCTGCAGGCGATCGACGCCAACTCTTCGGTCATGGGCAACCAGGCCTTCGTCTTCGTCGGCAGCTTCAGCGGCACGGGCGGCCAGGCCCTGCTGCAGTACGACGCCGGCACCGACACCACCTACCTCAAGCTCGACGTGGATGGTGACAAGAAGGCCGACTACATGATGCGGGTGAACGGCGACGTCACCGGCACGACCGGCGACATCATCGCGCCCGGGTCCTTCCTGGACGGCACGGGCGGCTGGATCCTCTGATCCGGTTCGCCTAGCCTTCAGGCCTGAACTTTTACAGCCGGCTCTGGTCATCCAGGGCCGGCTGTTTCATGTCTGGACTCCCCCAGGAGACAACGCATGGCTGGTAGCCAGGACTTCGCCGCCGATCCCCGCAACGCCGCCGCCCGCGTCTGGCTGAACGGCGCTCTGGTCGCCAAGGAGGACGCCAAGGTCTCGATCTTCGACGCCGGCTTCGTGGTCGGCGACGGGGTCTGGGAGGGCTTGCGGCTGCACAGGGGCCGGCTGGTCTTCCTCGACACCCACCTGGACCGGCTGTTCGCCGGGGCGGCGGCGATCGGGCTCGACATCGGCATGGACCGGGCCCAGGTCGTGGCGGCCCTGGACGAGCTGCTCACCGCCAACGGCATGGAGGACGGCGTCCATCTGCGGCTGATGGTGACGCGGGGGCCCAAGTCCGCCGCCAACCAGGACCCGCGCAACGCGCTGGGGACGCCCACCGTCGTCATCCTGGCCGAGTGGAAATCGCCCAGCCCGGCCATCGTCACCCGGGGACTGAAGCTGGCCACGGTGTCGATCCGCTGCAGCCCGGCGGAGATGTTCGACATGCGGCTCAACTCCCACAGCCGCCTGAACCTGATCATCGCCCTGAACGAAGCCATCGCCCTGGGGGCCGATGAGGGGATCATGCTCGATCCCCATGGCTTCATCTCCAGCTGCAACGCCACCAACTTCTTCTGGGTCAAGGACGGCGAGGTGCGGACCTCGCGCGGCGACTACTGCTTCAACGGCGTCACCCGCGGCAACGTCATCCGCCTGTGCCGCGACAACGCCATTCCCCTGGCGCTCGGCGACTTTCCACCGGACGACTGCCGCACCGCCGACGAGGCCTTCGTCACCGGCACCTTCGGCGGCCTGACCCCCGTGCGCGAGATCGACGGTCAGACGCTGCCCCTGGCCCTGCCTGGGCCGGTGACGGGCCGTTTGCGGGCGCTTTACGAGGCCCTCAAGGACGCGGAGGCGACACGATGAGGACGATCAACTGTTCCTCCCTCCCCTTTATGGGGAGGGGCAGCGAGGCGAAGCCTCGCAGGGTGGGGTGCTCGCGTGACAGAGCGCGCTGCATCCGACTTCCCCACCCGGACGGCTTCGCCGTCGTCCCTCCCCATAAAGGGGAGGGAGGGGGATCATGACCCTGCGCATCGCCATGTGGTCGGGACCACGCAACATCTCCACGGCGATGATGCGGGCGTTCGAGAACCGGTCCGACACCGCCGTCGTCGATGAGCCCTTCTACGCCGCCTACCTGGCCGCCACGGGCCTGGACCATCCGATGCGCCAAGGGGTGCTGGCCTCGCAGCCGACCGACTGGGCGGCGGTGGCGGCCGCCATGGCCGGCGAGGGGCCCGGCGAGGCGGCGGTCTTCTACCAGAAGCACATGACCCACCACATGCTGCCGGGCGTCGACCTTTCCTGGACGGCCGCCTGCGTCAACGCCTTCCTGATCCGCGACCCGGCCGCCGTGCTGGCCTCCTATGTGAGGAAACGCGGCGAGGTGACCCTGGCCGACATCGGCGTCGAGCGGCAGGGCGAGTTGTTCGACCGCGAGTGCGACCGGCTGGGCCGCGCCCCGCCGGTGGTCGAGGGCGCCGACGTGCTGGCCGCCCCCGAAAACACCCTGACCGCCCTCTGCGCGGCGCTGGGCATTCCGTTCAGTGACCGCATGCTGGCCTGGCCGGCCGGGCCCAGGATAAGCGACGGGGTCTGGGCCCCGGCCTGGTATGACGCGGTCGAGCGCTCGACCGGCTTTGGCCCGCCCCAGGCGCGGACCACGCCCGACCTGCCGGATGACCTGCGTCGCATCGCCGACCGGGCCCAGCCGCTGTACGAGCGCCTGGCCGCGCACAAGCTCGTGGCCTGACGCGACGTCATCCTTGGCGCCAGGGCAGGGTGGGCTAAGGTCTGGATAATCAACGATAATATATCCAGGGAGAGACGAAGTGGAGCTGCTCAGCCAGACTGTCGTCGAGGGTCGCGAAGGCCCCGCCGTTCCGCTCGCCTGGCCGACGCTGGACGGCGTCGACCTGACCAACATCCGCAACTTCACCCACGGCCAGCCCTGGGCCGAGTTCGCCCGCATGCGGACCGAGGCGCCGGTGATGTGGCACGCCGAACCGCGCGACGGCCCCGGCTTCTGGGCGGTGACCCGCTATGCCGACGTGATGAGCGTCAACGGCGACCCGGCGACCTTCTCCTCGCAGCGCGGCGGCATCCTGATGGCCGTCGGCAAGCCGGAGCAGCGCCACGCCCTGCTGTTCCGCGCCTCGATGGACGCCATGATCAACATGGACCAGCCCTGGCACCTGCAGCTGCGCCGCGAGCACATGCCCTATTTCACCCCGGCCTATCTGCGCGAGCTGACGATCAAGGTGCGGGCCGAGATCGGCCGGCTGCTGGACGACATGGCCGGGAAAGGAGAGCTCGATTTCGTCGAGGCCTTCTCCTCGCGCCTGCCGCTGTTCACCCTCTGCGAGATCCTCGGCGTGCCGCCCGAGGATCGGCCGAAGTTCCTGAAATGGATGCATTATCTGGAGCTGGCCCAGAACATGGCCGCCGAACAGGCCGGCCTGCCGGCCCAGCCGACGCTGGAGCTGATGCAGTTCGTCCAGGACTTCAACAGCAACGTCGAGGAGATGTTCGACTACGGCCGGACCATGCTGCACAAACGGCGCCTCGATCCCCAGCCCGACCTGATGAGCGCCATCGCCCGGGCCCAGCTGGAGGGCGACTTCCTGTCGGACGAATACCTCGACGGCAGCTGGCTGCTGATCGTCTTCGCCGGCAACGACACCACCCGCAACACCCTGTCCGGTTCGGTGAAGCTGGTCACCGAACACCCCGATCAGCGCGCCAGACTGCTGGCCGACGACGGCATGCTGCCGGGCGCCGTCAACGAGTTCATCCGCCTGGTCAGCCCGGTGATCTACATGCGCCGCACCGCCACCCGGGACGCCGAGATCGCTGGCCAGCGCGTCCTCGAGGGCCAGAAGGTGATCATGTACTACGGGGCGGCGAACCGCGACGAGACGGTGTTCGAGAACCCCGACCGGCTCGACGTCACCCGCGCCAACGCCGACAAGCACGTCGCCTTCGGCTACGGCCCGCATGTCTGTATCGGCAAGCGGGTGGCCCAGATGCAGCTGGAGGAGACCTGGCGCCAGCTGCTGGCCCGCCACCCGGACATCCGCTGGACCGGCGACATCGACATCGCCCCCAACAACTTCGTCCACGCCATCCGGCGGCTGGGCGTGGCGTTTGGCGGCTAGTCCAGACCCCGGATTCCCCAACTTCCACCTGAATAAATGTAGATTAATCAATCAGTTAGTGAATATGTCTAGACATATTCACCTCCATTTGACGGCCTCCACGGCGGTACAGCGGGTTCTTGCGGCGCCGCGTAGGTCGGCGCGCCGCGCTTCTGGGCTACAAACGCAGCGGGTCGACCTACAGCCGAGGCTACGCCAGGAGCTACCTTTGCGAAGGCGCGGCCCACGCCAAGGCCACGCCGACCGGCGTTTGCGGCCATTTGGACCGCCTTGAAGAAAGCGTCGCTGTTTTCCGTGGGTCGGACGCGCCGCGGTATAATGGTCGCCGCTTCGATAGGGACGCGGCCCCGATCCCTGGCTTGCCTTCCCCGAGGGAGGGCGGGTTCTATGCCGCCAGATCAACAGAGGGAGCCGCCCCATGGCCTACGAGACCATCCAGTATTCCGTCGAGGACGGCATCGCGACGCTGACGCTGCACCGGCCCGAGCGGATGAACGCCTTCACCGCCCAGATGATGCTGGAGATGATCGACTGCTTCGACCAGATCGACGCCGACGACGCGGTCAAGGTGGTGATCGTCACTGGCTCGGGCCGGGCCTTCTGCGCCGGGGCGGACCTGGGCACCGGGGGGTCGACCTTCGACTACGCCTCCCGCAAGGAAGACGTCCGTGAGAGCGGCAAGGTGGGCGATGTCTACCGCGACGGCGGCGGCCGCCTCACCCTGCGCATCTACGAGTGCAAGAAGCCGGTGATCGCGGCGGTCAACGGCGCGGCGGTCGGCATCGGGGTGACCATGCAGCTGGCCATGGACATCCGCCTGGCCTCGACCGAGGCCAAGTTCGGCTTCGTCTTCGCCCGCCGGGGCATCACGCCGGAAGCGGCCTCCAGCTGGTTCCTGCCGCGCATCGTCGGCATGCAGCAGGCCCTGGAGTGGTGCTACACCGGCCGGGTCTTCCCGGCCCAGGAGGCGCTGGACGGCCGCCTTGTCCGCTCGCTGCACGCGCCGGAAGACCTCTTGCCGGCGGCCCGGGCCCTGGCCCGCGAGATCGCCGACAACACCGCCCCGGTGTCCATCGCCCTGACTCGCCAGCTGCTCTACCGCAACGCCGGCGCGCCGCACCCGATGTACGCCCACCGCTCCGACAGCCGGGCCATCCAGGCCCGCGGCGCGGCCGGCGACGCCAAGGAGGGGGTGACCTCCTTCCTTGAGAAGCGGGCCCCCAACTATCCCAACAAGGTGTCGAGCGAATTGCCCGACATCTGGCCCGACTGGGAAGAACCCCAGTTCAAGTAGAGCATTCGGCCACCGTTTCCGTCGCGGAAGCGTGACTCGTCAAAGTTAAGGACCGGGCGCAGACTTCCTCCCGCAGAGACCTCACAGAGTCTCGCGGGAGAATATGCCATGATGGATCGCGTGTTGAGCTGGTCGTTCGGCCTTGCACTCGCTGGGCTGTTGCTGGCTATGAGTTTTCAGAAGTTCTTCGGTTTCGACCCCAACCCCGTCTTCGGCCTGATCGCGGCCCGGTCGGGTATCGGCCTGTTCGAGCCCGGCCTGCGGTACGTCACCGCCGTGCTGGAGCTGGTCGCGGCCGGTCTGGTTCTCTGGCCCGCCATGCGGCAACGGGGCGCCATGTTGGGACTGTTCGTGGCGCTGGGCGCCATCGTCTTCCACCTGTCGCCCTGGCTGGGCTGGCAGGTTCCCAAGCCTGGCCCGCTGTCGCAGGCCCTGGCCCAGGGGATGACGGCGGCCCAGATCGACGCCCTGAACCTGCCGACCGACAAGGGCGCCATGTTCCTGTTGGCCCTGGCCATCGCGGCCCTGGCCGGGGTGAGCATCTTCATCGAGCGGAGCAACCTCTTCACCCGCACCCACCCGGCCTCCAAGCCGGAGCGGGCGAGTTTCGCCTGAGGCGCCTTAAAAGGGCGGTGTTCGTCACCGGTAGTTAACGGCGGCCGAATAGACTGGCCGCCGGAACCGGAGTCCGAATGAGCGAGCCCGCCCCGCAGCGCCCCCTTGAGGACGCCCCCGACCTGTCGGGGGCGGCGCTGTCGGTTACGCCTGCGTCCCGCTCGCGCGCCACCCTGCTCAAGCGCCTGGCCGACGTGGTCTGCCTGCCCGGCAGCCGGGTCAATGCCTTCGAGCGGGCGATGACCTCCGACCTCTTGATCGAGATGCTGCGCGAGGCGGCGCCCGAGGAACGGGCCAAGGTCGCCCGCCGGCTGGCCAATATCGCCGACATTCCGCCGGCCCTGGCCCGGCTGCTGCTGCGCGACAGCATCGACATCGCCAGCTGCCTGATCGAGCACAGCCAGCACCTGGGCGACGCCGACCTGATCGACTGCGCCCTCAACGCCGACCTCGACCACCGCCGCCTGATCGCCCTGCGCCGCGGGGTGGGGGAGGCGGTCGCCGACGCCCTGGTCCGGCTCTGTGAGCAGCCGGTGCTCGAAGCCCTGCTGCGCAACGACATGGCCCGTCTCAGCCATGGGGCGCTGGAGACCATGGTCGCCTGCACCCGCGACAATCCCCGGCTGATCTCCCTGCTGCTGCGCCGGCCGGAGCTTAGGCCCAGCCACGCCTACATCATGTTCTGGTGGGCCGACTCCGACTGCCGCCGGCTGATCCTGCAACGCTTCGCCGTCTCGCGCGAGGTGCTGCAGGACGCGGTCGGCGACCTGTTCTCGATCGCCGCCGAGGAGGGCTGGCAGGATCCGCTGACCCGCAAGGCGCTGCAGTTCATTGAGCGCCGCCAGCGCAACCGCGCCGCCATCGACAAGAGCCCGTTCGGCAGCCTCGATGAGGCCGTCGCCGCCGCCCAGAGCGGCATGACCCGCGAGCTGGCCGAGGAGATCAGCTACCTCTCGGGCCTCAAGCCGATGACCGGCGCCAAGATCATGACCGACCCGGGCGGCGAGCCGATCGCCATCCTGTGCAAGGCCACCGGCCTGCCGCGCGGAGCGGTGCGCGCGCTCTGGCGCGGCCTGCGCCGGCCCGAGACCGACTCGGCGGGCAACATCACACCGGTCCTGGAGCGGGTGCTGACCTGTTTCGACTCCCTGGCCGTCGACCGGGCCCAGACGGTGCTGCGCTACTGGAACTGGGCGCTGTCCTCGGCCCTGACGCCCAGCCTGGTGAAGGCGATCCGCGACGGCGACGACGAGGCGGTCGATGAATTTTCCGCGCCGCAACGGGCGGCCATGCTGGCGCTGGGGCGTGACTTCGCGCGGTAAGCGGTGGCAAACCGAGGTTTTGCTGGCAAACTGACGACTATCCGCTCAACGACAGCCTGTCAGGCAGCAACGCTCTACTGTTGTTTCAAATATCGCACTTGGGGTTGTCTTCATAGGCGACACGGCTTATGCAGCCATCAGCCGGGCGACGCGTCCGGGCAAGAAACAGCTCAACAATTCCCAAATGGAACCCCCGGCCATGGAAGATAAATCCGCCATCATCGAGATGACGACCGACATCGTTTCCGCATACGTCGGTAACAACAGCGTCTCGGCGACCGACATTCCGGCTCTTATCCAGTCCGTGCACAAGGCGCTGAGCGGTGTGGCCACGGGCGTCGAGACTGTCGAAGTCGCGCCGAAGGAGCCGGCCGTGCCGGTGAAGCGTTCGATCACCCCCGACTTCCTGATCTGCCTGGAAGACGGCCGCAAGTTCAAGTCGCTGAAGCGCCACCTGCGCACCAAGTACGACATGAGCCCCGAGGAATACCGGGCCAAGTGGGGCCTGGCCAAGGACTACCCGATGGTCGCCCCCAACTATGCCAAGGCCCGTTCGGACCTGGCCAAGCAGATGGGCCTGGGCCAGGGCGGCCGTCAGGCCAAGAAGCGCCGCTAAGACTCAAGCGTCGACTCATCGTCGACTCGGGGACGCCCGTCGGAGATTCCGGCGGGCGTTTTCGTTTGACTCGAAACCAGGCCGGAAGACCTGCGTTCTCTTTTCGATTGACTCAAAAACAGAATCTTCCTCCCTGCGGCGAAAAAAGCCCTTCCCCCGATTCGTCGGTTAAGCGATAGTGAATCCCAGGTGATTCCAAGGGGTTGTTAAGGATTCTGTAGATGGTCGCGCAACTGGGCGCCTCGGCTCTTGCAGCCCGCGCTCACGAAGAGCTCCTGCGTTACTGGGCCGCTCTGCGCCGCTCGGGCCGTTTGCCGGCCCGCGCCGACATCTGCCCGGAGGCTTTCAAGCGCCTTCTCCCGACCGTCAGCCTGATCGATGTCATCCGCCTGGAGGACGGCACGGTCGACTACCGCCAGCGCCTGGCCGGCACCGGCCTCTACTCGGTCTACGGCCGCGAAATCACCGGCATGAAGCTGACCGACCTCTACAGCAGCACCGCCGCCGACTACTGGCGCACCGAGCTGAACGCCGTGGTCGCCGACCGCAAGCCGCGGGTCGGGTCGCACAGCATGGCCTGGCGCGGCGCCTCCCACGTCTCGACCCTGTGGCTGCGCCTGCCGCTGGCCAGCGACGGCTGCGAGGTCGACATGATCCTGGGCTATGACGCGGTCATCGGGCTGAAGTCCGAGCGCACGGTGTATTCCAGCGGCATCCGCGCCGCCTAAAGCGCGCCCGCCGCGTCCCGGCGGATGCGTTCCACCATCGAAGCCAGCCCGTTCGAGCGCTGGGTCGACAGCGTGCCGTCCAGGCCGAGGCGCTTGAAGGCGGCCTTGGCGTCGAAGGCCAGGATGTCGGCGGGCGTGCGGCCGGAATAGAGTTTCAGCAGGATGGCGATCAGGCCGCGCACGATGTGGGCGTCGGAGTCGCCGCGGAAGGTCAGGACGCCGTCCTGCTTGCCGCTGACCAGCCAGACCTGGCTGGCGCAGCCGCGCACCTTGTTGGCGTCGGAATGTTCGGCCTCGCTGAGCGGGGTCAGTTCGCGGCCCAGGTCGATGACGTATTGGATCTGCTCTTCCCAATCGCCGATCAGGTCGAAGTCCTCGGCGAGCGCGGCAAGTTCGGCGTCGATGGGGGAAGTCATGCGGCGGGGCTTAGCCCCAGGTTACGCCGCGGGCAAGCTCAGGTAGGCGGTCAGGCCCTCGCCCTTGGCCGAGACGATGGTCAACCGGCCGCCCATGGCGCCGCTCAGCGCCTCGACGATCGGCAGGCCCAGGCCGGCGCCGTTGGTGCGGCGGGTCAGGGCGCACTGGCCCTGTTCGAAGGGCTTGAGCAGGCGCGGGATGTCGGCCGGATCGACGCCGGGACCCTGGTCAGCGATGACGATGTCGATCATGCTGCCGCGCTCTGTCGCCGCAACGCTGACCACGCCGCCGGGCGGCGACCAGGTCACCGCGTTCTGCAGCAGATTGAACAGCATGGTGCGCAGGCCCCGGCCGTCGGCCATCACCGACGGCAGGGCGGTGTCGTCGCCGATGTCGATACTGACGCCGGTCTCGCGCAGGTCGGCGGCCAGCTGTTCGAGGGTGTCCTCCAGGGCGTGGTCCAGCGGCTCCGGCGCCAGATCCATGTCGGCGGCATGGCCCTCCAGCCGGGCGATCTCCAGCACCTGGTTGACGAGGGCGAGCAGCTTGTGGCCGCTGGCCCGGATGTGTTCGGCGTATTCCTTGTACTGCGGCGAGCCGAGCGGCCCGTAGAGTTCGCAGGACAGGATCTCGGAAAAGCCGATCACCGCGTTGAGCGGCGTGCGCAGCTCATGGCTGACCATGCGCAGGAAGGACTTCTTCTGTTCGTCCATCGCCGCCCGGCGCTCGGCCATGGTGGCCGGCGGTTCGAAGGGGACGACAGTCTGGCGCGCCGCGCGGGTCATTCTGGCCTTTCGCGCCGCGCTTCTGTGCGGCTTTCCACCGTTGTGCCAGCCGGCGCTTACGAATCCGTTTCTTTGGGGACCGGTTGCGCGCAGGGCGCGCTACCTGTCCCCGATTTGCGGAGGAGGCGGATGACGGATCGGCTTCAGGCGCCTGGATCGCGGATGTCTTCAGCCACCGGCGCTGATCGGGGACAGGTAGCGCGCAAGGCGCGCAACCGGTCCCCTGCCTTGTCCACAGACGCTCCCCGCTTGATCCGTCGCCCGCCGATTGTGCGCGCTTCTGCTGAGGGGCCCGGGCGGCTAATGTCTTAACGACCACCAGTGGGGCAGGGACGCCAAGTTTAGGCCGTTGACCGACGATCGGACCGATCAAGCCGCCGACGCCGTGACCGAGGCGCGCAAGCCTGCGCGCCCCGATCCCCTCCTGCTGCTCAGTCTTTCGGCCGTGGCCGGGGTGCTCGGGGCCCTGCTGTCGGGTGGGGTCGGCGGGCCGCTGGGGGTGCTGTGCCTCAGCCCCCTGGCCATCGCCCTGGTCATGGGTCCGGAACGGGGCAAGGACCGGATGACCGCCGCCGGGGCGCTGCTGTCGATCGCCGCCGCCGCCGCCGCCGCCATCGGCCAGCTGCTCGGCATCGCCCTGCAGCCGCCCAGCCCGCCGGTGGCCATGGCGCTGGGCCTGCTCGGAATGGCGGTCATCGTCCTGACCCTCGGTTCGGGCCTGTTGCTGTCGCGCCGCCGGCGCCGCGAGGCCGAGGACCGCCAGGACGGCGAGGCCCAGCGGCTGATCGGCCTCTTGTCAGGCCAGCCGCATCTGCTGGTCGCCCTTTATCCGCACGGCCAGGTCCGCGCCCTCTACGGCCGGGCGCCCGAGGGCATCGACACCGACGCCCTGGTGCGCAACGGTCTGCCGGCCCTGGCCGCCCAGCGTGAGCCGGTCGCCGCCGCCCTGAAGGCCGCCGCCACCGAGGGCAAGGCCGAGGTCGCCTTCGCGCCGCTGAGCGCCCAGGACCGCTGGGTCGCCGTCTCCTTCCGCCGGGCCGAGGACGACATGATTCTGGCCCTGGTGCGCGACGCCACCACCGACCACGCCCGCCAGGCCGCCCTGGAGCAGGCCAAGACCGACGCCGAGACGCTGGCCAGCGGCAAGTCACGGTTTCTGGCCAACATGAGCCACGAGCTGCGCACGCCGCTCAACGCCATCATGGGCTTTTCCGACATCATGCACTCGCGGCTGTTCGGGCCGATGCCGGACAAGTACGGCGAGTACAGCGGCCTGATCCACGAGGCGGGCAGCCATCTGCTGGACCTGATCAACGACGTGCTGGACATGTCGAAGATCGAGGCCGACCGGTTCGAGCTGTCACGCGAGCCGTTCGACGCGCGGGAGGCGGTGAGCGCCGCCCTGCGGCTCATGCGGTTGCAGGCCGACGGGGCCGGGGTGCAGCTGCGCGGCATGCTGCCGACCCAGCCGCTGGAGATCGACGCCGACCGCCGGGCGCTGAAGCAGATCGTGCTGAACCTGGTCTCCAACGCCCTGAAGTTTACCCCCAAGGGCGGGGCGATCACCGTGACGGCGCATGGCTTCGAGGGCGTGTTCGAACTGGTGGTGGCCGACACTGGCGTCGGGATTTCGACCGAGGACCTGGAACGGCTGGGCCGACCCTACGAACAGGCCGGCGACAGCGACCGGCGGGCGCTCGGCACGGGTCTGGGCCTGTCGCTGGTGCGCTCGTTCGCCGAGCTGCATGGCGGCGAGATGGGCATCGAGAGCACGGTCGGGCAGGGGACCACGGTGACCATCCGCCTGCCGGTGCTGCTGCCGCCGGTGCAGCCGGCCGAGCCGGCGGGGGACAATGTGGTGGCGTTCAACCCGGTGCGGTGAGGGCTAGCGGGCGCCCGCCGCCAGGAAGGCCCGTCCGGCCGCGAAGTCACCGACCTCGACATGCGCCTGACGCACGCTGTCGCCGCGCGGTCCCGCGAACACGAACTCCACGATCACCGCCTCGCGCGGGTCCAGCCCCGCCAGCGCGGCCTGGGCCGTCGGGGAGAAGCGGAAGCTCCAGCCGCCCTTGGCGTCGGCCGGCAGCAGCATCGGGCCGGTGGGGCCGCGGGCTTCGGCGGTGAACACCCGCGAGGCCGAGCGGGGCGAGGTGCGGGCCGCCAGGGTCAGCTTGCCGCCCTTGCCGCGCGAACGGACGTCCAGGTAGGGGCCGCTGGTGCGGGTGACGTCGCGGATCACCAGTCGGGCCGAATAGGGCGTGGCGTTGTCGGCGAAGACGGCGACGGCGGTCAGTTGCGGCGGGCCGTACTGGCCGGCCAGGCCGAAGCGCAGGCGGTCCCAGCCGAAGGCGCTGGTCTGCGAGAGCTTCCAGCGCTCGCCGGCCTTCGAGGCCGAGCGGTCGGCGCTCCAGCCGGCGACCTCGCCGGGGTAGTCCATGCGGGCCAGCTTGGAATAGCCGGCGAAGGCCGCGCGCACCCGGCCGGCGGCGGCGGCGATGTCGGCGGAGCGGCAGTCGGCGGCGCGGGCCTTGCGCCAGGCGCGGCCCTCGGTCTGGCCAAGGGTCTGCGGCGGCGCGCCGGCGCGCAGGGCGGCGCCCCGGGCCTGCAGACGGGACGCGTCGAGGGCGGCCGACACCTGCGGCGTGAAGAGGTTGCAGCGTTGCCCCGCCGCGCTCATCACGGTTCGTTCGTACAGCAGGTCCAGGGCGCCCCCGGCCGCATGAGCATGCTTGCTGGTCGCCACCAGGGCGACACAGACCAGACCCACCGTCCACCAGGCGGCCCGACCCTTCAGCTGCTCGCGCAGGCTCGTCATCGGTCCGCATTTCTCTATTCTTGTCGGATCACACTATGGGGCTGGCCTTGCCATCCGGTTAGCGGCCCGCCGAAATGTAGAAAGTCCGAGCTTGCTGCTTTCCACCGACATCTGGGTCGGAGCCCTGATCCGCCGCGCCGAACTGGGCGGGGCCTTCGCCGTGGTGGCCCGCAAGGGCGACGGCCGGGCGGGCTCGGTGCTGGTCAAGGCGGTCAACCGCGGCGAAGGCGGCGCGCGGCTGTTCAGCGAGGCGACGCGAGGCGACGGCCAGCGCATCTGGATGCAGCCGGTGGCCAGCACGGTGGAGGCCGACCTCGACGCCTACATCGCCCGCACGGCGCGGATCGACCCCGACATCTGGGTGGTCGAGATCGAGGATCGCGAGGGCCGGCACTTCCTGACCGAGACGGTGGAAACAGGCTGAGCGGCGGCCCGCTTCGCCGGACAAGGCTGCGACCGATTTTCCGTTAACCCCGTTCCTTGACGGTCCTGAAAGCCGTCCAGGTGCAAACATGGTTGCCCCCAGAATGAGTGCGCCATGCTTTTCCTGCTTAACGACGTGGTCCTGAACCTGGCCCCGACGGAGATGGCTCCGCCGGTCGCCTCGCAGCGGTTTCGGGCGCTGAGCCTGGGCTTCGTCGAGAAGCTCGGCCGCGAGCTGTTCGCCGAGGAGCCGCTGCTGCACCGCTTCCACCCCGAGCGGGCGCGGCGGCTGGCCAGCCTGATCCTGCTCAAGCAGCCGGAGATCAACGCCGCCCTGTTCATCGCTCCGGCCCGGGGCTGTGACGAGAAGCTGGTGGCCTCCCGCTACGCCCAGATCAGCTTCGAGGTCATGGGCCTGCTCTACGATCGCCAGCAGCACGGCAATCTGACCACGGTCGAGGCCGACCGGCAGGTCTGGCGGCGGTTGGCCGCCTGATTTTCTGGACGCCGGCCCGGTCGGCGCGCTAGCGTCCGGAGGCTTTGAGTACCGGGGGGTCTTCCATGTTTTCGCGTGTCGCCACGGCGCTGGTCGCCGTCGTCCTGCTGGCCCTGGCGGCCAGTCCGGCCGAGGCCCGTTGGCTGCGGGCCGAGAGCAAGAAGTTCATTGTCTACAGCGATGGCGACGAGGGTCTGCTGCGCCAGTTCGTCAGCAACCTGGAGGACTACGACACCATCCTGCGCGACCAGCTGCTGGTGCCGCAGGATACCGATACGGCCCGCAAGCTGGAAATCTACCTGGTTGGCCGGCGCGAGGACCTGAAGATCGTCCGTCCCGGGATCGGCTCCAGCATCGCCGGCTTCTATTCAGCCAGCATGGACGACATCTTCTTCATCGCCGACCGGCCCGAGCGCGGCGACACCGATTCGGACGACGTCATCTATCACGAGTACGCCCACCACGTGATGCACCACTACATGCGGGCCGCCTACCCGGGCTGGTATGTGGAAGGCTTCGCCGAGTACTTCGGCCCCATCGAGATGCGCGACACCTCCTTCATCGTCGGCGGCGTCAACCAGGGCCGGGCGCACCAGCTGCTCAATGAAAAGTGGATCCCGATGGGCGACCTGCTGAGCCGGCGCCCCTTCGAGTTCAAGACCGGCGGCGAGGTCTCCGCCTACTACGCCCAGGCCTGGCTCTTGACCCACTACATGAAGGCCGACCCCCAGCGGGCGCAGCAGCTGGGCCGCTACTTCGCGGCCCTGCGGCCGGACAAGAGCGTCGTCGAAACCTGGACCGAAGTCACGGGCGACAGCATGGAGGCGCTCACCGCGAAGCTGAAGGCCTACACCCGCACCAGCCTTCCCGCCGTCGGCTTCAAACGCCGGGAGAAGCGCAAGAACGCCCCCTCGACGGTCACCACCCTGCCGCCGTCGGCCGACGATTTCATGCTGCTGCGCCTGCGCATGAACGGCGGGGTCGACGATGACGAGAAGGCCGGCGTCCTTGAGCTGGCCCGCACCAAGGCCGCCAAGTATCCCGGCGACCACATGGCCGAGGCGACGCTGGCCCGCGCTGAGCTCGAGTATGGCGACTTCGCCAAGGGTCGCGCCCTGATCGACGGCCTGCTGGCCAGGAACGCCGCCGATCCGGAGGCCCTGCGGATCATCGGCACGGTCCTGGTCGAGAAGGGCCAGGAAGACGTCGCCAACGAGGAGAAGCTGTTGAAGGAGGCGCGAAAGTACCTGGCCCGCGCCTACCAGGCCGACAACGACGACTATCGCACCATGTACTATTTCACCCGCACCCAGCAGCTGCAGCCGGACTATCCCAACCAAAACACCATTGATGTCCTGATGGAGGCCCAGACGCGGGCCCCGCAGGTAGCTGAGATCCGGCTGACCCTGGCGCAGGCCTTCATGCGCCACAAACGGTGGGACGAAGCGGTCGCCCTGCTGACGCCCCTGGCCAACGATCCGCACGGACGCGGCGGCGCGGAGTCAGCCCAGGACATGCTGCGGCGGATCAAGGCCAACCGTTGACCTTGAGCGTGCGCGAGGCGTGACAACTGGCCCCCGCGCCGCTACTTCCCCCGGCATGTCCAATACCCCTGCCGCCGAGGCCGCGCGCCGGCGCACCTTCGCCATCATCAGCCACCCTGACGCCGGCAAGACCACCCTGACCGAGAACCTGCTGCTGGCCGGCGGGGCGATCCGGGCGGCCGGCGCCGTGCGGGCCCGCGGCGAGAACCGCCGCACCCGGTCCGACTGGATGAAGATCGAGCGCGAGCGCGGCATCTCCGTCTCGGCCAGCGTCATGACCTTCGACCACGCCGGGCTGATGTTCAACCTGCTGGACACCCCCGGCCACGAGGACTTCTCGGAAGACACCTACCGCACCCTGACCGCAGCCGACGCCGCCGTCATGGTGCTGGACGCCGCCAAGGGTATCGAGCCGCAGACCCTGAAACTGTTCGAGGTCTGCCGCCTGCGCGACATCCCGATCGTCACCTTCATCAACAAGATGGACCGCGAGGCGCAGGACCCGTTCGAACTGCTCGACGAGATCGCCAGCAAGCTGCAGCTCGACCCGGCCCCGCTCTACTGGCCGGCCGGTTCGGGCGGACGGTTCAAGGGCATGATCGACCTGCGGGCCCAGAAGTTCATCCCCTACAACCGCAACCGCGAAGAGGGTCACGATCCCGCCGTACCGATGGGCGGCAATGCGGTGGACTCCTATCTCGATCCCGCCGAACGGGAAGAGGCCGAGGAGGGGGCCATGCTGGTGCAGGAGGCCTCCAAGCCCTTCGATCCCCAGGCCTTCCTGGAAGGCCATATGACCCCGGTGATCTTCGGCTCGGCCCTGCGCCACTTCGGGGTCGACGAACTGCTGGCAACGCTGGGCGCCTTCGCCCCGCCGCCCAAGGCGGTGAAGGCCGAGAAGGCCGGTGTCGAAACGGCCGTCGTCCCGGGCGATGCGGAGGTGTCGGGCTTCGTCTTCAAGGTCCAGGCCAACATGGACCCCAACCATCGCGACCGCATCGCCTTCTTCCGCCTGACCTCGGGCAAGTTCCTGCGCGGCATGAAGCTGAAATCGCAAGGCACCGGCAAGCAGATGAGCGTCAACGCGCCCATCATGTTCTTCGCCTCCGACCGCGAGCTGGCCGAGGAGGCCTTCGCCGGCGACGTCATCGGCATTCCCAACCATGGGGTGCTGCGGGTGGGCGACAGCCTGTCGGAGACGGGAACCCTGCGCTTCGCCGGCCTGCCCAACTTCGCCCCGGAAATCCTGCGCCGGGTGCGGGTGCGCGATCCCCTGAAGGCCAAGCACCTGAAGAAGGCGCTGGAGGGTCTGGCCGAGGAGGGGGTGACCCAGCTGTTCCGCCCCGAGCTCGGCTCCGACTTCGTTGTCGGCGCCGTCGGCCAGCTGCAGTTCGAGGTCATGGCCGACCGGCTGGCCAACGAATACGCCCTGGACGTCATCTTCGAGGCCTCGCCCTACGCCGAGGCCCGCTGGCTGGGCGGCACGGCGGCCGACATCGAGGACTTCCGCTCCAAGCACCGAACGGCCATGGCCAGCGACATCGACAACAGCCCGGTATTCCTGGCCAAGTCGGCCTGGGAGATCAACTACGTCGCCGAACGCTACCCGAAAGTCAGCTTCCAGCGCACGCGCGAACGGGGTTGAACAGGCCGACCCTATGTCGGGTAGTGGCTTGACGACGTCCGTCTCGAACCGATTTCATGAGCGTCGGGAGGGCAGGGCATGATCATCATCGCCATGGGGTTGATGCTTGCGGGTGGGGACGGGCCGCCGCCCTATCCGAAGGCGTTGCAGTGCGCCGGCCTGACCATGGCCTGGTCCGACCTTGAAGCCGAGAACCGGTCGGCCGGCGCTCGGCTGGCCCGCAGTGACGCGGAGTTCTGGGCTTTCGCGGCCATGGACGCCGCCCGGCGCGACGGTGGGGTGAAGCCGCCGCAGGTCGAGGCGGCGATGGAGCGGGCGACGCAGGGCGCCCGGGTCCGCTTCCAGGCCGGCGACGAGAACGCCGCCCGCGACCTGCTCGATTGCCAGATGCTGATCCCCGAACAGGGGCGTGGCATCGACCCGATCGTCGAGCCGCCGAAGCCGGACGGCCGCTAGCCTTTCAAGGCGTTGTCGGCCAGGGCCCAGCGATGGGAGTCCGGTCCGAGCGGCAGACGGAAAGGGCGGGGGTCGTCGCGGCCGTTGCCGAGGTGGCGTTCGAAGGCGGCGATGATGGCGCCGGCCAGGCCGTCGATATGGCGTCCGGTCTTGCGATGGGCGGCTTCGATGAACTCGATGACCTGCTTGCGGTGGCAGACGCCCCGGAAGTAGCGCAACGCCTCGATGATCTCCGCTGTCAGCGGTTCGAGCACCGTCACCGTGGCTTCTTCGTCAGGCCGCACCAGCTTTATCGCCATCACCGACCCCGTCGTCGTGGTGGAAATAGGGTTCGCGTCAGGCGGGAACCCGGCGCGGCGGCACCATGACCCAGATTGAGGGGCATGGCGAATCGAAAACGGAACCGCGCCATGGGGCCTCGACCTGGGGCCTTCAGTTCGTTACGACGCACGCCTCCCATGCGTCCTCCCATCCTCGCCCTCAAAGACGTCCGCCTCGTGGACGGCGCCACCACCCTGTTCGACGGGGTCGACCTGGCGTTGGAGCCGGGGGTCAAGGCCTGCCTGGTCGGACGCAATGGGGCGGGCAAGTCGACCCTGATGCGGCTGATGATGGCCGAGATCCAGTCGGACGCCGGCGAGCGGGTGGTCAGCCCCGGCGCCCGCATCAGCGTGGTGCCGCAGGAACCGAGGATCACCGGCGATACCCTGCTCGACTACGCCACGGCCGGCGGGGCGCTGAGCTACCAGGCCGAGGCGACGCTGACCGAGCTGGGCCTCGACCCGGCCAAGAGCACGGCCGGCCTGTCGGGCGGCGAGATCCGCCGCGCCGCGCTTGCCCGCGCCTTCGCCGAAGAGCCCGACGTGCTGATGCTCGACGAGCCGACCAACCACCTGGACATCCTGGCCATCGAGACCCTCGAGGGCATGCTCAAGGCCAGCCGCGGCGCCGCCCTGATCGTCAGCCACGACCGCGCCTTCCTGGAGCGCACCACCACCCGCTGCTTCTGGTTGGAGAGCCGCCGGGTGCGCCGCCTCGACAAGGGCTTCGCCGCCTTCGACGACTGGTCGGAAAAGCAGCTGGAGGCCGAGGCCGACGAATTCCGCCGCCTCAACGTCGCCCTGGCCAAGGAAGAGCACTGGTTGCAGCGCGGCGTCACCGGCCGCCGGGCCCGCAACGAGGGCCGCCGCCGCCGGCTGATGGCCATGCGCGAGCAGAAGTCGACGGTGCTGCGCGAGGCGCGCGGCAGCCTGAACATGGAGATGGCCGTCGGGTCCGCCTCCGGCAAACGGGTGGCAGAGGCCAAGAACCTGTCGAAGGCGTTCGGCGACAAGGTGCTGGTCAAGGGCTTCTCGACCCGCATCCAGCGCGGCGACCGGGTGGCCATCGTCGGCCCGAACGGGGCCGGCAAGACCACCCTGGTCAAGCTGCTGCTCGGCCAGATCGCGCCGGACGCCGGCTCGGTGCAGCTGGGGACCAACCTGGAGATCGCCTACATCGACCAGGCGCGGGCCGACCTCGACGCCAATGCCACCCTGTGGGAGGCCCTGACCCCCGGCGGCGGCGACCAGGTGATGGTCGGGACCATGCCGCGCCACGTCGCCGGCTACGCCAAGGACTTCCTGTTCCGCGACAACCAGCTGCGCCAGCCGGTCTCGACCCTGTCGGGCGGCGAGCGGGCCCGGCTGTTGCTGGCCCGCGCCCTGGCGACGCCGGCCAACCTGCTGGTGCTCGACGAGCCGACCAACGACCTGGACATGGAGACCCTCGACCTCTTGGAAGACCTGCTGGTCGCCTATGAGGGCACCCTGATCCTGGTCAGCCACGACCGCGACTTCATCGACCGGCTGGCCGGCTCGACCATCGGCCTGAACGGCCGAGGCGAGGTGGTCGAGACGCCGGGCGGCTGGGGCGACTTCATCGGCCAGAACCCGGGCTTCTTCACCAGTGGCGTCCAGGTGCTGCGCAGCCAGCAAAAGTCGGCTGCCACGGTGGCGGCGCCGGCCCGCGCCAAGGCCAAGCTGACCTACAAGGACCAGCGCCGGCTGGAGGAACTGGAAGGCCTGGTCGCCAGCCTGCCGCAGGAGATCCGCAAGCTGGAAGCGGTGCTGGCCGACGCCGGCCTCTACGCCCGCGACCCGGCCGCCTTCGACCGCACCATGAAGGCCATGGACGCGGCGCGATCCAAGCTCCATGCGGCCGAGGAAGAGTGGCTGGCCCTGGAAGAAAAGCGCGAGAGCCTGGCCGGCTGAAAACCGGTGGATAACCCCGGGCCCTTACGCGGCAAGGGCCCCTGAGCGCCGATACCCGCTTGTCCACAGCCTGTCCCCAGATCGTCCGACCTCGGCGCACATAGACGCCGTTCGCGGCTGTTGCGGCCGCCCGGGAGTGGTGACACCCTCCACTTGTCGAGAGGAACTGCGGCGCGGGCGAGACGGGAAACCGGAAGGCCAAGCGAGCGGAATGGCTCCAGACCTAAGGACCGAGGGGAGACCCACGGAAACCGGTCAGGGGTCGGTCAGTCTAAGACCGGAGCAATCCGGACCCCACACTGGCCACCACCACTCGGCTACCAGAACCCTTCGGGGAACTGGGTGAGAGGGTGAGGCCGCCGGGCAACCGGATGCCTCGCCCTCTTGCTCGTTCTGGCCCTGGTTTTCTCTCCCTTCCCCTTGGCGTGGAACGCCGCCCGCCCTAGGCTTGCGGCCGATTTGAGGGAGGGTGGAATGACGTCTCGTCGCCTGGTTCTGGCCGGAGGGCTGTCGGCTCTCGCTGCAGCCTGCTCGAAGGCGCCCGAAACCCCGCCCGGCAAGACCCGCATCCGCTTCGCCACCGACTGGAAGGCCCAGGCCGAGCACGGCGGCTTCTACCACGCCCTGGCCAGCGGCGAGTACGCCCGGCGCGGCCTGGCCGTCGAGATCAAGCAGGGCGGCCCGGGCGTCAACGTGCCCCAGCTGCTGGCCGCCGAGGCCATCGAGCTGGGCATGGGCTCGAACAGCTTCATCGCCCTCAACCTGGTCAAGGAGAAGGTGCCGGTGAAGGCCGTCGCCGCCTTCATGCAGAAGGATCCCCAGGTGCTGCTGGCCCACCCGGACCAAGGCATCAAGGGCATCGCCGACATGAAGGGCCGGCCGATTCTGCTGTCGGCGGCCTCGAAGGAGGCCTTCTGGGTCTGGCTGCGGGCCAAGTACGGCTTCACCGACGACCAGGTGCGGGCCTACAACTACAGCGCCGCCCCATTCCTGGCCGACAAGCGGGCCATCCAGCAGGGCTATCTGTCCAGCGAGCCCTACACAATCGAGAAGGAGGCCGGGATGAAGCCGGCCGTCTTCCTGCTGGCCGACGAGGGCTACCCCGGCTACGCGACCATGGTGCTGGCGCCCAACAAGCTGATCATGCGCAACCCGGACGCGGTGAAGGCCTTCATCGAGGCCAGCGCCGCCGGCTGGAAGGCCTATCTGGCCGGGGACGCGGCCGCCGCCGACGCCCTGATCCTCAAGGACAATCCGGAGATGACGCCGGAGCTGCTGGCCCACGCCCGGGACGTCATGAACCAGTACGGCATCGTCGACAGCGGCGACGCCAAGACCGGCGGCATCGGGGCGATGACCGACGCCCGCTGGGCCGAGTTCTTCAAGGTGACGTCTGAGCAGGGCGTCTACCCCAAGGACATGGACTACCGGCAGGCCTACACCTTGGATTTCGTGAAGCCCTCGAAGGCCTGAGGTGATCGCCGACCTCAAAGCGGTCGAGGTCGAGTACGCCCGGGGGCTGGCGCTGGGGCCGGTGGATCTGACTCTGGAGGCCGGGGAGGTGGTCGCCCTGGTCGGGCCATCGGGCTGCGGCAAGTCGACGGCCATGCGCCTGCTGGCCGGGCTGGAGCCGCCGACGCGTGGCGTGGTGACGCGGGCGACCGGGCGAGGGGAGACCTCGCTGGTCTTCCAGGCCCCGACCCTGGCGCCCTGGCTGACCGCCGCCGGCAATGTCGCCCTGCCGCTGGAACTGGCCGGCATGCCGCGCAACGAGGCCCGGGCCCTGGCCGCCGACTGGATCGCCAAGGTCGACCTGGCCGGCTGCGAGGACACCCGGCCGGCCCAGCTGTCCGGCGGCATGGCCATGCGGGTGTCCCTGGCCCGGGCGCTGGCCACCAGGCCCAGGCTGCTGCTGCTCGACGAGCCGTTCGCGGCGCTGGATGAGATCACCCGGCGCCGCCTGGCCGATGACGTTCTGGCCCTGTGGGCCGAGTTCAAGCCGGCCATCCTGTTCGTCACCCACAATGTCGAGGAGGCCGTCTACATGGCCAGCCGCGTGGTGGTGATGACCCCCGGCCCCGGCCGCATCGCCGGCCAACTTGCTATCGAGGGCGCGATGCCGCGCCCCGAGGGGTTCCGCACAACCGCTGGCTTCCGCCAGGCGGCGGAGACCGTCTCGCGGCTGCTGGCCGAGGGCGGCCGATGAAGCGTCTGATCGACATCCTGGCCCCGCTGGCCCTGGTCGTGCTGCTGCTGGCCGGCTGGGAGATCGCCTGCCGGGTGCTGGCCGTGCCGGTCTATCTGCTGCCGGCGCCCAGCGCCGTCGTGACCAGTCTGCTGGAGGACTGGCCGGCCCTGGCGGCTGCGGCCTGGACGACGCTGTCGATGGCGCTCACCGCCCTGGCCGCGGCCAGCGCCTGCGCCTGTACGCTGGCCCTGCTGGGTGGTTTGAGCCCCCTGATCGAGAAGGCCATCCAGCCGGTGGCCGTGACCATCCAGGTGACGCCGGTGATCGCCATCGCCCCGCTGGTGATGATCTGGACCGGCCTCGACCATCCTGAGCGGGCGATCATCGTGCTGGCCACCATCGTCGCCTTCTTCCCCATCTATTCCGGCGCCGCCACCGGCCTGCGGGCCGCCGACCCTGACCTCCAGCGCCTGTTCGACCTCTATGGGGCCGACCGCTGGCAGCGCCTCCTTCGCCTGCGCCTGCCGTCGGCCATCCCGGCCCTGGTCGAGGGACATAAGGTCGCAACCGCCCTGGCGGTGATCGGCGCGGTCGTCGCCGAGTTCGTGGCCGGCTCCGGCGGGGCCCAGGGCCTGGCCTGGCGGATTATCGAGTCGGCCAACCGGCTGCAGACCGCCCGGGTGTTCGCCGCCCTGGTCACCCTGGCGGTGATGGCGGCGCTGCTTTACGCCGCCGTCGACGTCCTGGAGCGCCGGATCCTCGCCTGGTGGCGCGGCCGTTAGGGGGGTCTTAAGCCGCGACCGGCACAGTCTGCGCACAACAACCTGCGGTCTGTCATGCGTTCGGGGCTTCTCCTTCTGCTGCTCGGTCTTCCCAGCGCCGCCCTGGCCGCTGAGGATCGCTATGGCCCGAGCCGCAGCCCGGCTATCGCCCCGATCGCCGCCGCCGTCGCCGCCCCGGCCCTCGCCGGCCGCGAGCCGACCGACTATCGCGGCCGCCTGCTGAGCTGGTCGGGCAAGCCGGCCGGCGCCGCGCAGGCCGTCGCCCCGATGCCGCCCCCGGCCCCCATCGCCCCGTCTCCTCTTGGCTCAGCGCCGCCGCAGGTCTTCGCCTCCCGCGGCCCCGAGCCGGCCCGCCTGCCGACCAGCCTCTACGACGCTCCGGCGCCAGTTCCGGCGGCGCCGGTCGCCCAGCCGCCACCGGCTCCGCTTCTGGCCGCGCCAGTACCGCCCGCCGCGGTTCCGCATGTGGCGGCGCCACGCGCCGCCTGGCCGCAGGCGGCCGCTGCCGTCCAGCCCAGCCTGCCGCCGCCGCCCAGCGCGCCGCCGGCCGCCGGCTCGCCCGCCTACGCCTACAGCCCGCCGCGCGCCTATTCGGTGGTCCGTGAGTGGGGCGGCACCCCCGACCGCATCCCCAGCCCGCCCAAGGCCGGGTCCTTCAGCGGCCGCGAGGTCGCCCTCGACCCCAACACCCTGGGCGCCGCCCAGCCGTCCGACCCGCCGCCCGAGGACGAGATGGACGAAGAACAGCCGCCCCAGAAGGCCAAGCAACCGTCGAAGGCCCGCAAATGAACGGCGAGTCCGGACGCCTGCGGCAACTGGTCGACCTGGCCCAGGAAGGCTCCAGCGAGCGGCGCCGCGAACTGCTGCGCGGCCTGACCGACGCCTTCTTCTCCCGCGACGCCCATGCGCCGGCCGAGATGGCCCTGTTCGACGAGGTGCTCGGCCAGCTGGCCAACGAGATGGAGGTCGCCGTCCGCGCGGAACTCTCCGGCCGCATCTCGGGCCGCCCGGACGCGCCGACCCGGTTGCTGCGCCGCCTGGCCAGTGACGAGATCGCCGTCGCAAGGCCGGTGCTGACCGGCGCGGCGCTGAGCGAGACCGACCTGATCGAAGTCGCCCGCTCGCGCGGCCAGGACCATCTGCAGGCCATCTCGCAGCGGCCCCGCCTGTCTTCCGCCCTGTCCGACGTCATCGTCGAGCGTGGCGATGAGGAGACCTTGAGCGTCCTGATCGGCAACGACGGCGCCGACCTGTCGCGCGAGGCGCAGGAGCGGCTGGTCGACAAGGCCAGCGACAGCCCGCGCCTGCAGGAGGGGCTGGTCAACCGCCGCAGCCTGCCGGTCGACCTGCTCAACGAGATATACTTCGTGGCCGAGGCCCGCATCCGCGAGCAGATCCTGGCGCGCAACGCCGCCATCGACCCGGCCGAACTGGAACGGGCCCTGGAGAGCGGCCGCAAGCAGCTGGCCGCCCAGGACGGCGCCCTGCCGGCCGACTACGCCCAGGCCGAGATCGACGTCCGGCGGATGAACGAGAAAAAGGAACTGGGGCCCCGCACCCTGGCGGCCTTGCTGCGCGGTCGTCAGACCACGCGGTTCCTCGTCGCCCTGTCGCTGCTGGCCAACGTCGATTTCCACACCGCCCGGCGCATCGTCGAGCGGCGCGAGCTGGACGCCCTGGCGGTGATCTGCAAGGCGGCCGGCTTCGAGCCCAGCCTGTTCCTGACCTTCGCGGTGCTGATCCTCGACAGCGACGGCGACGCCATGGCCAAGGCCCGCCAGTACGGCCAGCTCTACAATGATCTGCCGCTGGAGGTGGCCCAGCGCACCATCCGCTTCTGGCAACTGCGCCGGCGGACAGGGGATGTGGCCGCGGCGGCTTAGCCCTCAAGTTTCCGCTCATCCCGGCGAATGCCGGGACCCAGATTCACCCGAGTTGCTGGCTGATTGGGCATGATTTTCGCGCAAACCGGATGGGCCGATGGGTTCCATCTGGGTCCCGGCATTCGCCGGGATGAGCGGTAGAAATCAAGGCAGCTTCGACTTCACGTCCGGAAACTCCAGCACCACCAGCTTGCCCTTCACTGGCTTGCCGTCGACGTCGAGCGGGGCGGCGGTGAACTTGCGGGCGGTCCATTTGGCCGGACCGTCGTAGGCCTTGCGGGCGCCGGGCTCGGCGCAGGGGGTCAGCTTGCCGGTGACGGTGATGCGGCAGACCAGCCGCAGGGTCGGGGCGCCGCCCAAGGCCTTGGTCGGCCGCACGCGGCCGGTCCAGGTGAGGCGATCGCGCGAGATCAGGTCATAGGGCAGACCGTCAGCCGGGAAGCGGCCTGGGGCCGTCCAGACCACGGGGATGCGCACCAGCCGGCCGGCGACGGGGGCGCCGTCCGGGCCGACCGGCTTCATCTTGTAGAGGCGGGTCAGCTTCAGGCTGGGTTTCGCGAAGCCGGCCTCGGGGGCGCTGTCGCTGATCACTTCGCAGCGGTCCAGGTCGCCCATCATCGTGGCGCGGCAGATCATCGTCACCACGCCGCCCTTGCCGGTCTCGAAGGCGGAGACCGGATAGGCCTCGGTCAGGTCGGCCGCGGTCGGTTTGGCCACCCATTCCGGCCGGCCGAACTCGGGTTCGGGCGGGGCGGGCGGGGACGTTTCCTGAGCAGCCAGGACCAGGGCGAGCAGCGAAAGCAGCATGGTTTAAGCTTGTGACCGTTCCCGCAGCCGTTCAAGTCCCTGCGCGGCGAGGTCGCACAGAGACCGCAATCCCTGTTCGGAGAAGACCTCCAGGGCGGCGTCGTATGCCATGGCCGCATTGGCCAGTCGATGGTCGCCGCGGCCGGTGATCTCCACCCGCAGCTCATAGAGGCGGGCCAGGCCCAGCTGGGTCAGGGCCCAGGCGGTCGGGTCCAGGGCCGGCGAGCGGGCCGACAGGTCGGTGCGCATGGCGGCCTCGGCGGCGTCGAGCACGGCCAGGTCGCCGGTCAGTTCGGCCAGCCGGCCCAGGCAGTTGGCGCGGCCGGCGGCGACGGCGGCGTGCAGCGACAGGGCGGCTTCGCCGCGCAGGCCGAACACGGCGCGGTCGTAGCAGCGCAGGGCCTGGTCGAAGGCGCGCGGCGCGTCGGTGACCTCGCCGAGGGTCTGCAGGGCCTGGCCGAGTTGGGCCTGGATGCGGGTCCAGTCGAGCGGGCTATGGTCGCGCGGGATGGCTTCCAGCGCGTCGGTCAGCTGTTGCACCCCGTCGGCGGCGGCCCCGGCGTCGGCGGTCAGTTCGGCCAGCAGGGCGCGAGCCGAGCCGGCCTGGGCGGTGATGCGGGCGCTGAGCAGGGGCTCGTAATCTGGGTCCAGAGTCTTCTCGGCAAGGCTCAGCTCGCGCAGGGCGCAATCGATCAGCGGCTGGTCCTTCAGGCGGGCGCCGCAGCCGGCCAGGATGTCAGCCAGGACGGCCCGCTGCTCGGCGGCGGCCATGCGCAGGGCGACATTGCCTTTACCGGCCTGGTCAAGGCGGCGCAGCGGGGCCTCGAAACGGTTGGCGGCGGCCAGGGCGTCCTCGATCCCGCCGCCCGACAGCGCCCGGCGGCCGGCGACGCCGGCCAGGCCGCAGAGGGCCAGGGCGCCGGCCGGGCCGGGATCGGTCGAGACGGGGGTCAGGGTGGCGATGACGGCGGCTTCCAGGCCCTCGTCGCCGAACAGCTCCGCGCCCAGCAGGGCGCAGAAGGCCTGTTCGACCCGGGCCCGCGCCACGCCGGCCGGGCGACGGGTGGCTTCGAACTTCGTCGCGGCGGCCTCGGCGGCGGCGGCGGCCTTGCGCAGGGCGACTGCGTCGCCGGAGCGGCGGGCGACCTCGCGCCAGACCAGGGCGGCGTCCAGCTGGCGCATGGCTGGGTCGCGGGCGCTGATGCGGCCGGCCGCGACATCGGCGGCGCGGGCCTCGGCTTTCAGCAGGCGCAGGTCCAGCAGGTCCAGCAGCGCCGCGTCGCCGCCGGTCATCCCATCGCGGGGCGGGGCGGCGGGGCTCTCGAAAGCACGGCGCAGCTGGCGACCAAACTCGAACATGCGGAGCTCCGAAACCGTCCCGGACCGGAACAGTCCGGTGGGGGTCGTGTCGGTGCAGAGCAAAGCCCGATCCAGTCGCGTTTACAACTCGTTAACCATAAATTGCTCGCGTCGATCCCCAAGTTCCTCCTCCGGCGCGCAGCGACGGGGGAGGGGGACCGCCGCCGAAGGCGGTGGTGGAGGGGGCAGCGCCGGCGGCGCCGGCTGCCCTGAATGCAGCTGTGACAGCCGCGCCAGAACGCTCTTCAGCCCGACGGGCCGGCGCTGCCCCCTCCACCACCGGCCCTAAGTCGGGCCGGCGGTCCCCCTCCCCCGTGGGCTACGCCCCCGGAGGAGGAACTATCAATATGGAATTGGCTCGCTCGGCGCCGGCGGGGCGGTCGCGCCAGGCGGCGCCTGGCCCGGCGGTGGTTCCGCCACCGGGTCTGGCTCGCGCGTCAGGATTTCCAGTTCGCTGGCCGAGCGGGAGAAGTCGCTGCCCAGGCCCTCGTAGAAGCCGTTGCGGGGGTCGGGCTCGGTTTCCGGCTCGACGTCGGGCAGCAGCCAATCGAAGTCCCTGGCCTCGATGCCGGCGTGGGCGGCGACCATGTACTGGCGCCAGATGGTCGAGGGCATGCCGCCGCCGGCCACCCGCTCCATCGGCGTGTCGTCGTCGTTGCCGACCCAGACGCCGGTGACGATGTCGGGGGTGAAGCCGATGAACCAGGCGTCGCGGTAGTTCTGGCTGGTGCCGGTCTTGCCCGCCGCCGGACGGCCGAAGGCGGCCCGGGCGCCAGTGCCGCGCTCGACCACGCCCTTGAGCATCTTCACCATCATCGAGGCGTACTGGATGTCGTAGACCGGGGAACCGGGCCGCTGGCCGCGGTTGTAGACCGGCTCGCCGTCCTGGGTGGCGATGCTCTCGATGATGTAGGGCTGCACCCGCTGGCCGGCCTGCTGGAAGACCTGGAAGGCGCTGGTCAGTTCCAGCAGGTTCACTTCGTAGCTGCCCAGCGACACCGACAGGTCCGGCCGGGCCGGGATGGAGGTGAAGCCGAAGCGGCGGCTGATCTCGCCGATCGCCGGGCCGCCGACCTCCTGGCCGACCTTGACCGCCACGGTGTTGATCGACTTGGCCAGCGCCGTCTCGATGGTCACGGGCCCAGAGTAGTTGCCGCCGTAGTTCTCAGGGGCCCAGTCGCCGAACTTCACCGGCCCGTCGACCCGGATGTCCTTGGGCAGCAGGCCCTTTTCCAGAGCGGCGGCGTAGACGAAGGCCTTGAAGGTCGAGCCCGGCTGGCGCTTGGCCTGGACGGCGCGGTTGAAGGGGGCCACGTCGAAGTCGGTGCCGCCGATCATGGCGCGGATGGCCCCGTCGCTGCCGAGTGAGAGGAGGGCGGCCTGCTTGGCCTTGGCCTTGGCGCCGTCGGTGGCCAGGACCTTGCGCACGGTGTCGGCGCCGATCTTCTGGAGCTTACTGTCGATGGTCAGCCGGACGGTCAGGTCGGGGGCGTTGGCGCCGGCGATCTTCACCGCCTCGTTGGTGGCGTAGTCGAGGATGTAGCCGAGGTCGCCCTCGTCCTGCAGGGCCTTGGCCTGCAGTGTCGGCGGGTTGTCGAGCGCCTCCTGCTCCTGCTCGGCGGTGATCCAGCCCTCCTTGCGCATGCGGTCCAGCACCAGGTGCGAACGCTGCAGGGCCGCGCCCATGTTCTTGTTCAGGGCCAGGCGCGAGGGGGCCTTGGGCAGGCTGGCCAACAGGGCCGCCTCGGCGATGGTCAGCTGCGAGGCCGGCTTGCCGAAATAGCTGTGGCTGGCCCCGTCGATGCCGAAGGTGTTGGCCCCGAAATAGATGCGGTTGAGGTAGAGCTCGAGGATCTCGTCGCGGCTCAGCACCTTGTAGAGCCTCCGGGCCATGACCGCCTCATGCAGCTTGCGCTTGATGGTCTGCTCCGGCGTCAGGAACAGGCCCTTGGCCAGCTGCTGGGTGATGGTCGAGCCGCCCTGCACCGTGTGGCCGGCCCGCCAGTTGACGTACCCGGCGCGGGCGATGCCGTAGAGGTCCAGCGCCCCGTGCTGGTAGAAGCGCCGGTCCTCGGCGGCCAGGAATGCCTCCGGCACATGCTCCGGAAGCTGGGCCAGGGTGATGCGCTCGCCGTAGCGGGGGCCCCGGGTGGCGATCAGCGTCCCCTCGCGGTCGAGGAAGCGGATGCCGGGCGCGCGGTTGACGGCGAACAGGGCGGCCCGGTCGGGCAGCGGCGGCACGTCGGTCAGATACTTGCGCCAGATGTAGACGCCGCCGCCGATGGCGGTCGCCGCGCCGATCACGAACAGGACCGCCAGGGTGATCCACAGCCATTTCAGCCGCGCCAGTCCCGCCTTGAAACGCTCCCAGCCCTGGCCGTCGGAGACGATCTTCTCGCGTTTGGGCTTCTTTTCCTTGGGCGGCTTGGGGGCCTTGGCGGGCTTTTCCTTGCGGACCTTCTCGGGCTTTCTGGGCTTTTCCTTCCGCGGCTCCTGAGGCTCCTCGGGTTTCGAGTCCTCCGGCTCCGGCTGCGAATCCGGAAACTTGAACGGTTCGAGGGACCAATCGTCGGACACGCGTGAGGAAACCTTGGCGATTGAGGGTCTAGCGGTTTAGGACGCAAGGACCATGCCGCGCAAACCCTTCTGGGAATACAAGACTCTCGGCCAGATGACGGTGGCCGAATGGGAAAGCCTATGCGACGGCTGCGGCCTATGCTGCCTGGTTCGCTTCGAGGATGAAGTTTCCGGCGAAGTCATACCCACCCGCGTGCACTGCAAGCTGTTCGACAGCCAGGCCTGCAGCTGCACCGACTACGCCAACCGCCAGAAGCACGTCCCCGACTGCGTCAAACTGACACCCCACAATATCGAGCGGCTGCAGTGGATGCCGCCGTCCTGTGCGTATCGCCGGTTGCATGAGGGCCGGACGCTGCCGCAATGGCATCCCCTGGTCACCGGCGACCCGGAAAGCGTGCACAAGGCCGGAGTATCCATACGGGGACAGACAATAGGCGAAGAAACCCTCGAAGATCCGGAAGATGCGCTGGACTTCACCGCCTGGGACCTGATGTGCGATCGGGGCGACGAGGAGTATGATCCGTAACTCTCGCGAGTATTCGCGATCGGGTGTCAAAGCATAGCAACCCAAGTTGGGTAGCTGCGACCTTTTCGACCGATCACCGGTACGGGAATTTTAACCCTCTCCATCAATGTTCGCCCCCAACACGCGCACTCGGGGGGACCCATGAACAGCAGAAGCTTGGCCGCAATCGCGGCTGTCGCGTTCGTCGCCATCGCCGCCCCCGTCCTGGCCGGCGGCGACCAGATCCAGGTCCTGCTGCAGGACTACAAGCGTCCCACCTCCATCCCGGCCCCGGCCGACAACCCGATCACCCAGGCCAAGATCGACCTGGGCAAGGCGCTGTTCTTCGACCCCCGCCTGTCGGGCTCCGGCGCCATCTCCTGCGCCAGCTGCCACAACCCGGCGCTGGGCTGGGAAGACGGCCTGGCCAAGGGCGTCGGCCACAAGGGCGCGGAACTGGGCCGCCACACCCCGACCATCCTCAACACCGCCTGGGCCGAGCCGCTGTTCTGGGACGGCCGCGCCACCACGCTGGAGGAGCAGGCCAAGGGCCCGCTGCAATCCACCGCCGAGATGAACATGCCGCACGACGACGTGGTCAAGGCCATCCGCGGCATGCCCGGCTACCGCACCGCCTTCGCCGCCGCCTTCCCGGGCGAGCCGATCGACATCGACACCGTCGCCAAGGCCATCGCCACCTACGAGCGCACCGTGGTCTCGGCCGACGCGCCCTTCGACCGCTGGGCCAAGGGCGACGCCGCCGCCATTTCCGAGAGCGCCAAGCGCGGCTTCGTGCTGTTCAACACCACCGCCAAATGCTCGACCTGCCACACCGGCTGGCGGTTCACCGACGACGGCTTCCACGACATCGGCCTGGCCGGCGACGACATGGGCCGGGGCAAGATCATGCCCGGCCTGACCATCCTGGAGCGGGCCTTCAAGACCCCGACCCTGCGCAACATCGCCGAGCGCGCCCCCTACATGCACGACGGCTCGCAGCCGACGCTGGAGGCCGTCGTCGACCACTACGACAAGGGCTTCGTCCAACGCGCTTCGCTGTCGGACAGCATCAAGCCGCTGAACCTGTCGGCCCAGGACCGCGCCGACCTCGTCGCCTTCATGCGCACCCTGAGCAGCCAGGACGCGCCCGTTTCCCTGCCCAACCTGCCGTCCGCCGGAGAGCCCTCGCAATGAAGTCCCGCGTCACCCTTGGCCTGGCCATCGCCGCCGCCACCGCCCTGACGACCGCCGCCGCCTGGGCCGCCGGCGTGGTCAGCGTCGACCAGAAGGGGCTGGCCTTCAGCACCGCCTCCCTGACGGTGTCGAAGGGCTCCATCCTCAGCTTCAACAACAGCGACAACACCTCGCATAACATCCTGATCACCGGGGCGGGGGTGAACCTCAACAGCGGGCTGCAGCAGCCCGGCGTCTCCTTCAAGGCCCCGATGGTCAAGCCGGGGACCTACCAGGTCATGTGCGGCATCCATCCGAAGATGAAGATGTCCGTGACGGTCCAGTAGATGTCCGCGCCTGAGGTCCTGGAGGCCCGCCACCGTCATCCGCGCATCTTCCAGGCCCTGCACTGGGGCCTGGCCCTGCTGGTCGGCCTGCAGTTCGCGCTGATCGTGGTGCTGCGCCAGCTGGAGTCGCTGGAGTTCGGCCGGCTGGTCCTCAGCCTGCACCGCCAGTGCGGGGTGCTGATCCTCCTCCTGATCCTCACGCGCCTGGCCCTCGGCCTCTTCGTCCGCAGCCCCAGGACCCCCTACGCCTCGCCCTTCTGGCAGAGCGCCGCCGCCCATGCCGTCCACTGGGGCCTGATGGCCGCCCTGGCCGCCCAGCCGATCCTCGGCATGCTCTCGGCCTGGGCCCGCGGCGACCAGATCAGCGTTCTGGGCCTGATCCAGCTGCCGGTGCTGGTCCAGCTGAGCGAGCCGCAGGGCGTCATGATCGGCGGTTGGCACGCCACCCTGGCCTACGCCATGGTCGGGCTGCTCGGCGTCCACCTGGGCGCCGTCGCCTTCAACCACCTCTTCCGCAAGGCCCCGGTGCTGGAGCGCATGCTCCCCCCGCCGCCGGCCGACCGGCTGGTCAACCGCATCCCCCTGACCGTCCAGCTGGCCGCCTGCTGCGGCCTGATCCTGGTCATGACCCTGTCGGCCGGGGCCTACGGGGCCGAGCAGTACAAGGCCTTCAACAAGCTGCGCGCCACCTTCGACGAGACCGACGTCGCCGCCCTGGACGAGATGCGCGCCGCCCAACTGACCCTCAAGGGCCTCAGCGCCGATCCCTCGACCGCCGCCGACGCCGTCGCCACCGTCCAGGCCTTCGCGCCCCGGATGAGCGACCCCGCCGCCAAGGCCGCCGTCGCCGCCTCGGCCCAGGCGCTCGGCCAGCTGGCCGCCAACCCGGCCGCCCTCCCCCCTAGTGTTTTGGCAGAGGCGGAGACCCAGCTGCAGTCGGCCGTCGACAGCCAGTTCATGGTCGTCTTCCAGCGCCGGCTGGACATCGCCGAGATCGCCGCCAAGGGCCACGACATGATCGTGCTGACCCTGGCTCCGACCATCATCCTCAGCGCCATCCTCGCCTTCCTGCTGTCGCGCAGCATCCTGTCGGCCCTGGCCCACGCCCGCGGCGTGGTCCGCCGCGTCGAGGAGGACGCCGACAGTGTCGAGACCCTGCGGGTCGTCGGCCGCGGCGAGTTCGCGGTGCTGATGCGCGACATCCTGCGCATGCGCGAGGTCGTCGTCGCCCGCCAGGCCGACGCCCACGCCCAGCAGCTGGCCCAGCAGGCCGAGCTCGACCAGCTGTCCCGCGCCCAGCAGGATCGCGAGGCCGACACCGCCCGCCGCCTGGCCGCCGAGCAGACCGAGATCGTCGAGGTCCTGGCCGGCGGCCTGTCCGCCCTGGCCGGCGGCGACCTCAGCGCCCGCATCGGCCAGGCCTTCCCCGGCCAGTACGACCGGCTGCGCGCCGACTTCAACGCCACGGTGGCCAAGCTGGAGGCCACCGTCCGCACCATCGCCGCCGCCACCGGCGGCATCCACGACGGCTCGGCCGACATCGCCAGGGCCGCCGCCGACCTGTCGGGCCGCACCGAGGGCCAGGCCGCCCGGCTGGAGGAGACGGCCGCCGCCCTCGGCGACATCACCGCCACCGTCGAGCGCTCCGCCGCCGACGCCCAGCGCGCCGCCCAGGTGGTCCGCGCCACCCGGGCCGAGACCGACGAGTCCAACCAGTTGGTCGCCGACGCCGTCCGCGCCATGGGCGACATCGAGACCTCCTCGGACCAGATCGGCCAGATCATCGGGGTGATCGACGAGATCGCCTTCCAGACCAACCTTCTGGCCCTCAACGCCGGTATCGAGGCCGCCAGGGCCGGCGACGCCGGCCGCGGCTTCGCGGTGGTCGCCATGGAGGTCCGGGCCCTGGCCCAGCGGTCGGCCGACGCCGCCAAGGAGATCAAGGCCCTGATCGCCGCCTCCAGCCGGCACGTCGGAACCGGCGTCGACCTGGTCGGCCGGGCCGGCGAGGCGCTGGGCCGCATCGTCGAGCGGGTCGGCGAGATCGACCTGCTGGTCGCCGATATCGCCGACTCGGCCCGCGACCAGGCCGCCAACCTGGTGCAGATCAACGGCGCCGTCGGCCACATGGACGTCGCCGTGCAGCACAACGCCGCCATGGTCGAGGAAACCACCGCCGCCGCCTACGGCCTGGACGAGAACGTCGACACCCTGGGCGGGCTGATCCGGCAGTTCTCGGTCGGGGAAGAGCAGGCAGGGCCGGAGCGCAAACGGGCCTGATTGCCTGCTGTCCCGGACGATTTCAAAGGCCTGACTGCGTCGGGGTGAAGTCCCCATGAAGCGGAGGTGAAGCCGCCCCTCAGCTTCGTGATTTCGCCTCTGGGCGCCCTTCTCCCCTCGTGGGAGAAGGTGGCGCGAAGCGCCGGATGAGGGGTCGATAGGTCTTTCAGCTGCGCAGAGGCGGTGGCGACAGGCCGTGTCGGAGGCCGGGGAGCCCCCTCATCCGCCCCCTCCGGGGGCACCTTCTCCCACGAGGGGAGAAGGGAGCCCAGAGGCGAACTCACAAACATCCCGTCACGGCGCCCTGCCTCCAGGGGGAAGGGAGAGGTAGCGGGCTTGTCGAAGCGGCGGGCCCATTGTCCCACGGCGGGCCGTGCGCAACCCCTTCAACGCAACCTCGCCGGGCGGCGCGCGTTAAGCTTTCACGCGAACCACCGTCCAGGCCCCCGCCGCCTGACCTCGCGATTTCCCGGCCATCGGCTTTCGCCCCGCGAGCCTCCGGTATGTCCGAAGGCCCGCCATGGCTGATCGATCCCATAGTCTCGAAGACATCGCCTTCAGCCTGACCCTGGCGGTGGTGACCGCTTCGCCCGCGCCCTTGCTGCTGCTGGACGGACGGCTGACCGTCGTCGCCGCCAGCCTCTCCTTCTGCGACGTGTTCGGCCTGGATCTGGCCGAGGTGGTCGGCCGGCCGCTCTATGCGCTGGACGCCGGCGACTGGGACAGTCCCGCCCTGCGCACCCTGATGGACGCCGCCGTGGCCGGCCAGGCGACCACCGAGGCCCGCGACATCGACCTCAAGCGGCCGCGCCAGCCCGTCCGCCACCTGATCATCCAGGCCCGGCGGCTGGTCTATCTGGACCTCGAGCAGACCCGTATCCTGATCGGGGTGACCGACGTCACCGACAGCATGGCCGACGCCGCCCAGCAGGAGGCCCTGCTGGCGGAGAACAGCGTGCTGCTCAGCGAGGTGCGCCACCGGGTGGCCAACAGCCTGCAGATCATCGCCAGCGTGCTGTTGCAGAACGCCCGCAAGACCAGCTCCGAGGAGACCCGCGGCAATCTCAAGGACGCCCACGGGCGGGTGATGGCCGTGGCCGCCCTGGAGCGGCTGCTGTCGACCTCGCAGGGCGGCGACGTCGATGTGCAGGTCTATTTCAGCAGCCTTTGCCAGAGCATCACCGCCTCGATGATCGGCGATCCCGACCAGATCACCCTGACCGTCGCGGGCGGCCATGGGATGGTCGAGGCCCGGGTCTCGGTCAGCCTGGGGCTGATCGTCACCGAACTGGTGATCAACGCGCTGAAGCATGCCTTTCCGTGCGGCGAGCGCGGCCGGATCGCGGTCGACTACGATTTCCATGGACCCAACTGGGTGCTCTGCGTGCAGGACGACGGGGTGGGCATGCCGCCCGGCCCGCCGGCGCGGACCGGCATGGGGGCCAGCATCGTCCAGGCCCTGGCCCAGCAGCTGGGCGCGACGGTCGAGATCACGCCGCGGCATCCCGGCACCCAGGTTTCGATCCACCGCACAGGCATCGCCCTGGCCGAGGACGATCCGGCGGCGGAAGAGGCGCGCGCCGGCGGGGCAAACCCCCAGCGATGAGCAGAGGAAAAAATCATGACCGCCCTTCCGACCGGCAAGCTGGGAAAGACCCTGATGATCGTCGAGGACGAGGCCGTGGTGGCGATGATCCTGCGCGATGAACTGGTCGAGGCCGGCTACGACGTCCTCGACCTGACCGAGCGCCACGCCGAGGCGCTGGCGGTGGCCAGGGCGCGCAAGCCGGACCTGGCCCTGGTCAACATCCGCCTGGCCGGCCGCGACGACGGCATCGAACTGGCCGAGTATCTCAAGGACCTGGGCATCCCGGTGCTGCTGATCAGCGGCCAGATCAGCCGGGCCCGCTCAGCCCAGACGGTGGCCATCGCCTCCCTGCCCAAGCCCTACGACGCGGCCGACATGGTGCTGGCGGTCGGCTACCTGCTGGCGCGGCTGGCGGGAGAGCCGCCGCCGCCGATGCCGCAGGGGCTGGAGGTGTTTGACGAGGCCGGGTTCGGACTGGCGCCGACGGGGTAGGGCCAACCAGCATTCAACCCTTACCCCCCAATTTCCGCTCATCCCGGCGAATGCCGGGACCCATTTCATAGGGCTCAAGGTCAAGTGAACGTGCCCTTGGGCACGGCCATGATTGCCCCAGTCCGAACTTCACCGTGCCTGAAGGCACGAATCCTGGCCGACGGCGCTCCATGAAATGGGTCCCGGCATTCGCCGGGACGAGCGGACCCAAAGGAAACGGTGAATGCCGACTAGCCCCAAACCCTCGGGCCCGGCCCCTGCCACCACCGAGCACCCGGAAAAGTTGAGATATCCACGCCCCACATCGAACGATCATCCTCGCGACGCGTTTAACATCGCCGGCCCAGCGCCGGCCGTTCCCCCGCCGATCGCCCCCCGAACCCCGGGCGGAACGAAAAAGGCTCCCCGGCTTCGCGCCGGGGAGCCTTTTGACTGGGCGTCGCCGCCGGTGTCAGACGCGGCCGCGACGGAAGATCAGGTGGTAGATGAGCAGCACGACGACCGCGCCGATGACGGCGACCAGCAGGCTGTAGAGGTTGAAGCCGGTGATGCCGGCGCTGCCGAACTGGGCAAACAGCCAGCCGCCGACCACGGCCCCGACGACGCCGAGCACCAGGTCCATGACCAGGCCACTGCCGGACTTATTGACGATCTTGCTGCCGATGAAGCCGGCGACGATGCCGAGCACGATCCAGGCGAGAATGGACATGGGGGTTCTCCGAAGGTCGGCGATGGTCGCGAACCCGTGGGAGGGGAGCGGTTGGGGAGGGGGGATGGTTCCGGGAGGGGCGGTCGTGGGCCGGCGGCCTTGAACGGTTGATGCGTATCGGCCCGCTAAGCGGGCAGTCCCCATTCCGAACGAAACTGATGACGCCGCTCCACGCCGCATCGTTCGCAGCGGGAATCAACGGCCAAGGTAGAGTCGAGGCCTCGGACGTTCAGGAAGTTCAAGGTGGTCATAGAGCCCCGCGCGGGCGCGCTCGCGCTGAAGACGGTCTCTCTCAGCAACGCCGAAGCCAGCAACAGAGCGGCGCCCAAGGACACAAACCCGACAGAGAACTCGGCGCTGTGCTCAACCGCGACGGCCCTAAATTGTGCCTCTCCGGCGGAACCGCAATCTGCGTGGCCCAAGTCAAGGTAGTCGAGAACCGCCTCAAGATCGTCGACCTTGCCCTCCAGAAATTCCGCCCGCTGGGGCCGCGTCAGCGACTTCATGTGCCTTTCCAACAGTCGCAGACGTTCGCCGTCGGGCTCTGCGGGATTGTGGCAGCCAAGGCAGGCGTTGTCGGTCGCGAGATCATAAACGTTCGACTTCGCCGACAAGCCATTGGTGCTGCCGCCCACGATCAAACGGGGCCACAGCCCTTGAATGGTCTGTCGCGAAACGCCTTTGTCGACGCAGCTGGCAACAATATCGAATTGCCCATTCTCTTCGAGAAGCTGCAGGTCTGCCGGGAGATGGTCGTGACTTTCGCCTATGTACTTTGCGAGGGTGCCCTTGAAGGACCGGACCTCCAAGTTGGTCCCAGTGGCGAAGCGGTCAACGGCATCGACCTTTGGCTTCTGAATGTCGTCAAACCCAGCCAAGAAGCAGCGATTGAGGTTCGTATCGTCATGGGAGTCGTCATCGATGACCACCATGAGGCCTTGAACCGGTGCACTTCCGAGCACGTATGCTAGACCCTGACCAACTGCCCCTGCGCCGACTAGATAGAACGGCGGAAGTTGCGACCTCTCCAAGCGAGGACCTTGCCCAACTTCTTCCAATTCTTGTCCGCTCTGGCCGGTCCAAAGTGAATAGCTGACCTGTTCGAATTGACGGCCGCGCGTCGCCTTGCGCGCGCGTTTGAAGACCTCGCCGGCAAGCAGGCACGCGGCCAAGAAGGGCCCCAACGGGTTCGGGTCCGTCAGATCGACGGCCGGTCCCAAGGGCGCTAGGCGCGGGTTACCGATCCACGCGCGCCAGCCGCTCCCAATCGCGCAAATGGTGTCGTCAGAGGGGGCAGAAATAGGCTCGACACCGATGTGTAGCGTAACGTCCGCTGTCGTTCCGACGCCTTCTCGGGCGACGGGAATGTCTTGCTGAATCCAACACGCCATGCCGATAGTCGCGTCAACTAGGCCTTTGTGGTTAGCGTGAGGAAGGGCGATGGCCAGGGCCGCGTCGGCCCCGGACAGCGTGATCGAAGACACAGCGCCAACCTGGCGGCAAAGGAGATTGATCAGGCTTGTCACAAGGAGCTGGCCGGCAATGGTGTTTGCGGCTCGGTCCCCAACCACAACCCGGATCGCGATGGCGTGGGCGTCGTCGGAGAGTCCCGACGCTTGGCGCAGGTGGCGATCACCGATACTCATCGGCGGAAATCCTTCAAAAGAACGGGTTTGGCGGGCGCAAGGCGAAGGCGCCTCTCAGTTTGGCTGGCCGTCAGCATGTGCCAATAGCCATCCTGATGCTCATGGACGCCCCAATCCTGAAACGCGGCTTTCCGGCTGTAGCCATAGTTGGGGACAACCAGCGACAAGGCGCGTTTGCTGTTCGCCATTTCATCGTCATACAGCGAGTGCTCAACCCAGATTCCAGGGTGGCTATGAATTTGGGCGAGTGGCTTCCAGCCCGATTCCGCCAGGGAATCGACCATTTCGCTCATGGCGAACGCCGGAACGTCGTACCAACGCGGCTCCATACGTTGTTGGGGCGAGAAGATCGCTTCGACCTGACCGTCACCGTTAGCCTGCCGGACGCCGTACCAAAAGACGCTAGCTTCCCGTCTTCCAAAACGCCGGAGCAGACTCAGCGTGCCTTCGACGGCGTTAGTTGAGACCGTCAGACCCTGGCCGCCCCAGCGGTATGGACCAAGCGGGGGCGGTCGACCCTCAAATACCTCAGTCATTTTCTGGAAACCGTCCATGATAGTGGTTCGTCATCGCCCGCTCGATGGCCCGCACAGTCACAAGGAACGTGTCGGTGCTCCGCCATAGATGGTGGGCTTCATTGACCGGATGCAGGACGTCGTAGAACTCGAACGTCGCGGAGCAACAGACGAGTTGAAGCTGATGGCCCTCCGGATGCTTGTAGGCGGGGTGCATGTGCGCTTCCGGACTTTGGAGCATCGGCAAATGCTTCCGGTCCTTTGCGATATCGTACTTGTGGCTCTCGGGGTTCACGAACTGCGCCGAGGGCGGCCATTCCTGGCCAGTGCAGAAATACAGCTTGAGCAAATAGGCCTCGGTGCGACCTTCGTGGGTTCCCGCCATCGGAACCAAGAGGGTCGATTTGTTGGGCATCGACCAGCCAAGATCCGCTGGCGTTTCGACCCCTTCGACCGTCAGAACACGAGCCAAACTGGCGGCGAGAACGGCACGTCCCGCCGCCAAATCGATCGTCGGTCGAACGTTTGGCTGGGCCATACTAGGCGCCGCCGGTTCCGCTGGTGATCTCGAAGTGCTTGGTCTTCGTCAGGTCCTGCGCGAGGGCCTCCGCCAAGGTCAGCGTCAAGTACGGGGCGAGATCGGTCGCCGTCCGGTTGGGCCCGCCCCCTTCAACGGCTTGGAAGCCGTCGCGGGTATCATGGGCGACGGCCAGTTCTTCGTAGGCACGGTCCCAGATGGCCTTCAGGGTGGAATCCGTTTCCACCTTGAAGTTCACCCGCTCCACCTCGCCCACGTGGAGGACGTGGACCTCCGTCTCGTCCTTGGTCGGCTTCCCGCGCTCGATATCCTTGGTCATTTCCAGCTCCAGATAACTATCATCGTGATAGTTCATCCTGCTATCATCGTGATAGGTAAGATGCAAGTGCCACCTATCATGGTGATAGCTTTTTTGGGACGAGCTAGCGGCCGCAGCGATCTGAAACGCAAAAGGGGCTCCGCGCTTTGCGAAGCCCCTCTGCAAATAGTCAGGTTTGACTAACTAGGCGGCCGCTTTGGTTGGAGCTTTCTCCGACCAGGTATCGTCCAGCTGGAACTGCGCTTGAGCGGGAGCGACTTCGTCCATGCTGTCGAGCTCGGCCAGTTTGCCCGTCAGCAGCTCGCGGAGCGAATCCATCTCTTCATTCATCAGAGACGCCATGAATATCGCTCTGAGCAATTTCTCCGCAGTCCCAGGAATTTCGCACTCGCCCTTCTCCCAACGCGCGACAGATTGCGAGTTGTTGCCAAGCACTTTGGCTAAATCGGCCTGCGTCATCTCCATCGTGTTCCTGAGAAACCGTATCTCTTTGGGAGACAGGGCCTTCCGATGAGTAATCAGATGCCGCCCGATGGCTTTATGCAGTCCGTCCATGTCAACGACGGAAACATGTCGATCACCATCATGCTCCTCGATTGCATAACCGTTGAGGAGATAGATTCCGTCTAGACCGCATGCTCTATAGGCTAGCGGCTCATTTTGAACCGCTTCACCCTTTAGGTAGAAGCTGTCCTTCATCATCAGTCTTTCCATTCGATGCTTTTCAGTATTAGCCGCCCCGAGCTGAGGACGAGCGTCACCACGCCCGTCTCTCGGCTTCCCCGCATTGGCGCGACGACTTGACATAACCATTCTCCAACTTGCTTCCCCGACGTAGTGGTGCACGCCAAGTTGCCAGTTCTGAGGGCCCGCAGCACATCGAGCATCGAGAGCGCACGCTTTTCCAGTTGGTCTACGATCAGATCGGACCAAAGGGCGTCACTCGAATTCGCGGCTGCTGCCCGAATTTGGCGCAGCAGCTGCTCGGGCCGGAGCGTGAACTGGGCAACGACTTTGCCCGTGGTTGGTTGCACCATAGACCTATCATATTGATAGGTAGTAAACTCCGTCAAGCAATAAATGCGGCGAATTCGTCGGTTACGCCCGGGTAAGTTGCCTGCCTCATGCCAACGCATTTCCATTGCTGGGCGAATAGGTCGTCCCGTACGAGACGACTGTAGTCCAAATTCCGAAGGCAGGCGGACATTGCGGAGCATGAGTAGATTGATCCTCGGTGCCGAGGATTGTCTCATGACTGAGTCGGGTTGGCGCGACCGCGACGTAGGATTGGCCGTATGGACACGCCCAATATTCACCCCATCGTCGCCGAAGGCGGCTGCCTCTGCGGCCAGGTGCGGTTCCGTCTCCTCGACCGCCTCCCACCCGTCGGCTTCTGCCACTGTTCCCAGTGCCGCCGCGCCTCCGGCACAGGCTCCAACGCCATACTCAACGTCCGCCGGGACCGGTTCGAATGGGTCAGCGGCGAGGGCGAGTTGCGGCGCTATGAGACGGCGTCCGGCTGGAGCACGACCTTTTGCGGCCGGTGCGGCTGCCCAATGCCGCAGCCGACGCCCGACGGCGGCCGCCTGTTCGTGCAGGCGGGGGCGCTGGACGGCAATCCGGACCTGAAGATCGCCGGCCACATCTTCGTCGGGTCGAAGCCGGATTGGGTGGCGATCTGCGACGACTCTCCCCGGTTCGAGGGCCATGCGGACGGGTCTGGCTGAGGCCGGGGCCGCGCCTCCAGCAACCGGAAAACCCCCGCCCGCCGGGGCTTTGCACAATATGTCTAGACATATTCATCCGCCTTTTCGGCCATCGCCGGCGACCGGGCCGGAGGCGTTGGTCGCCGCGGCGCGTTTTCGACCAACCGACCCCGCGCAACGACCAACCGACCGACCAACGCTCCGGGCTACCGTCTTGCTGCCTGGACCTACGCCAAAACCAACGGGCCCGGGGGTTTGGCCCGATTTTCGCGGCTTTCAGGCGGCGCCGGCTTTTTTCGTTGGTCTGGCGATCGCGGTATAATGGTCGCCGCTTCGATAATCAGGGTTTGCGGCCATGCATCAGCAGCGGAACGTCGGTCGGCCCTGGGCCGCGACACCGTCACCACGCGACATGGCCGGCCCGATGGCCTATGAACCATCCCAGGGTGTTCCTTCGGCCGATATCGGCCGCCGCCCGCGCGCTCCAGATCGGTCGACCTTACCGCCATGATGAACCCCCTGCAGGGGATCGCGGAGGCCCAGACGCTCGCGCAGGCGATCGTCAACACCATCCATGAGCCGCTGCTGGTGCTGGATGGCGACCTGCGGGTCATGGCCGCCAGCCGCGCCTTCTACGAGATCTTCAAGGTCGATCCCGACGACACCTTCGGGGCGCTGCTCTACGACCTGGGCGACGGGCAGTGGGACATCCCGGCCCTGCGGCTGCTCCTGGAGACCATCATCCCCGAGCGGGCGGCGATGGACGACTTCGAGGTCAGCCATGATTTCCCGGGCGTCGGCCAGCGGACCATGCTGCTGAACGCCCGCAAGGTGGTCTATGAGACCAGCGCCGAGCGGACCATCCTGCTGGCCTTCACCGACGTCACCGCGCGGCGGGCGATGGAGCGGGAGCTGGCCGAATTGCTGGCCCGCACCGAGGCGCTGCTGGAGCAGAAGCAGATCCTGCTGCAGGAGATGGAGCACCGGGTCGCCAACAGCCTGCAGATCATCGCCAGCATCCTGATGCTGAAGGCGCGGGCGGTGACCTCGACCGAGACGCGGGACCATCTGCGCGACGCCCATCAACGGGTGATGAGCGTGGCGGCGGTGCAGTCGCACCTGCACGCCGTCGAGGGCATCGACCAGATCGAGGTCGGGACCTACCTGACCAAGCTGTGCGAGAGCCTGGGCCGCTCGATGATCGCCGAGGACCGGCCGATCGCCCTGGAAGTCGTCGCCGACGAGGGGCGGATGAGCTCGGCCCAGGCGGTGAGCATCGGGCTGATCGTCACCGAGCTGGTGATCAATGCGGTCAAGTACGCCTTCCCGGACGGGCGCCAGGGGGCGCTGGTGCGGGTCCGCTACGAGAGCAAGGGCGAGGACTGGAAGCTGACCGTCAGCGACAACGGCATCGGCGCCACGCCGGCGGCCGGCGCGTCGGTGCAGGGGGCCGTGGGCGGGCTGGGGACGGTGATCGTCCAGGCCCTGGTCAAGCAGCTGGACGCCCGGCTCGACGCCGTCAGCGGCCCGGACGGCATGATCGTCGAGGTGGCGCGGGCCACCTTCATCCCGCGGAAGCTGGACGTCGTCTCAATGCTTTGACGCCGCCCGGGCCTTGAACAGGCGGCGGCCGAACAGGGCGATGGCGATGACGATCAGGGCTCCGAGCGCCAGCCAGCCGAAGCCGTGGGCATGCTCGGCGCCCTTGGCGGCCAGGTAGCCGGGGGCCAGCATGACCGGCACCCAGACGATGGCCGAGCCGACGTTGGCGACCTGAAAACGGACGTGGTTCATCGCCGTCATGCCGGCGATCAGCGGCACGAAGGCCCGCACGGGCCCGAGGAACCGGCAGAAGTAGATCGAGGCGGCCCCCCACTTGCGGAAGAACAGCCGGGCGCGGGCGATGGTGCGGCGCCGGCGCTGCATGATGGGGCTGCGGAAGGCGCCGGGGCCGGCCCGGCGGCCGATCCAGTAGCTGACCGCGTCGCCGAGGACGGCGCCGGCGACGCACCAGGCGACGACGGCGAAGGGGTCGAGGATGCCGGCCGCGGCCAGGCCGCCGGCGATCATCATCAGGGCCGTGGCCGGGAAGAAGGCGCCGATGAAGGCCATCGACTCGCCAAAGGTGATCAGCCCCAGCACGGGTCCGGCCCAGATGGCGTTGCGGGCGATGAAGGCGCCGATATCAGCTGCGAGGTGTTCCACTAATGCTCCCGATGCCGCCAGGCGGCCAGCCAGAGAAGGGCGCCGCCGAGCGCCAGCCAGAAGGCGGCGGCCTGGGCCCAGGCGAGCATGCTGGGGACGTGGCTCCAGGCGATGATCCGCTCGCCGCCGGGCAGGGTGACGGCGCGGTTGGCCTGCTCCAGGCCGCCGCTCAGCAGGTTGTCGAGGCCGACCGGGCTGTTGACCAGGAGTTCGGACAGGACATCGCCGACGCCGAACGGGCTGGTCACGAACAGCAGGACCAGTCCGACGGCGGCCAGGGCCCAGCGCAGCTGGCGCCGCGCGCCGACGGTGACGGCGACGCCCAGCAGGTAGAAGACCGCCGCGGTGGCGAAGGGCGCCAGCCAGTGCCAGGTCTGCGGCGTCCAGCGGATCTTGCTCAGGCCCTCCAGGGTGACCTGGCCCTCGGGACCGGGGGGCTGGAGCAGCAGGTAGCGGTCGAAGCCCAGGTCGCCGCCGGACAGCAGGCCCATGCCCGCCAGCCACAGCATCACCCAGGCGACGACGCCGAACAGCCAGACGCCGCCGGCCAGGGTCCGGATGAAGATGTGGACCCGCCGGTCGACGGGCAGGGTCGTCAGATGGCCCTGGTCGAACAGCTTCTCGCCGCGCCAGACGGCAAAGCCGGCGAGGAAGCCGAAGAGGGCCACGATCGGGGCGGCCTCGACCGGGAAGTCGACCTGCATGCGGTGCTTGAAGATCTCGACCAGGGCCACGGCGGTGAACAGGACGAAGGCGGTCCCCAGGATGGCGGCCTCGCGCCACAGGGCGCGGCCGATCAGGCCGAGCTGCTCGGAGAAGACGGCCATGAAGGGCGGCGTCGGCTTCGGCGCGGCAAGGGGTGAGGAGATGGCGGCGTCCGTCATGTCAGTTCTGGGAGTCCTTGGCGCGCATCAGGGTGACGACGGCGTCGTCGAGGGTGAGGGGCGTGGCGTCGCGGACGACGCCGCCGGAGTCGGTGATGCGGGCGGCCACATCCCTTTCTTCGCCCCAGACGGTCCAGTGGATCTCCCGGCCGAGCGAGGCGCGCTTCATGACCCCGGTCAGATCGGAGGGGCCGACCCAGCCTTCCGGCCCGGTGGCGCGGTAGAGGCGCAGCTTGCGCTGCAGGTCCTCGCGGGGGAGCTGGGCCAGCAGCTGGCCTTCGCGCAGCACCCCGACGTGGTCGGCGATGCGCTCGACCTCATAGATCAGGTGGGTGGAGACCAGCACCGTGCAGCCGGTGTCGGCCAGGTGGTCGGCGATCAGGCCCATGACCTCGTCGCGGGCCACCGGGTCCAGCCCGTCGGTCGGCTCGTCGAGCAGCAGCAGGCGCGGCCGGCGGGCCAGGGCGGCGACCAGCTGCACCCGGCGGGCCTGGCCCTTGGAAAGGGCGCCCAGCTTCCTGTCGGGGCGCAGGTCGAGGCGGCGGCTGAGCTGGTCGGCGTAGACCTGGTCCCAGCGCGGATAGTAGCTGGCCAGGTGGTCCATCAGCCGGCCGACGGTCATCCAGCGATAGCCGATCTGGTGGGTCTCGGGCACATAGCCGACCTCGGCGCGGATGGTGGGGCCATCGCGGCGCGGGTCGAGGTCGAGCACGGAGGACGACCCGGCGGTCGGGGCGATGAGGTTGAGGAGGATGCGCAGCAGGCTGCTCTTGCCCGCCCCATTGGCCCCGGCCAGCAGGTAGACGCCGCCCTCCGGCGCGACCAGGTCGACGCCGGCCAGCGCCGTTTCGCGGCCATAGCGCTTTGTCAGCCCCTGGGTCGAGACGGCGGGGGCGCCGGCGACGTCGGCATGGAAGCTGGGAACTTGGCGTTGGCGCGTGGACAGGGTCATTCGGCGGCTCTGAGGGTGTCCGCCGCCTGGCGGACAGCGGCGATGAGGTCGTCGGCGCTGAGGCCGTGGCGGTGGGCGTCGAGCAGGGCGCGGGCGGCGACCTCGCGGACGAGGACGTCGCGCTGTGGCGCGGTGGCCTGGCGATCGGAGACGAAGGTGCCCTGGCCCCGGCGGACATAGACCACCCCCTCGCGCTCCAGCTCGCGGTAGGCCTGGGCGACGGTGTTGGGGTTGAGCCGCAGGTCGCCGGCCAGCTGGCGGACGGAGGGCAGGGGGTCCTCGGGCCGCAGGGTCTCCAGCACGAGGGCGCGCCGGACCTCGTCCATGATCTGGACGTAGATCGGCCGGGCGTCGGTCGTGTTGATGGCGATATGCAAGCGGTGGAGACCTAGTGTATTGGTTGACTAGTACACTAGGTCTCACTTTCGACCTCGTCAACCCCATCCCCTTGCGCGGCCCGCGCGTTGCCTTAGGTAGAGGCCTTCCGCCGACGTTCGTTTTTCAAGAGGTTTCCTTGGCGCGCGACCCCTATCTGGAGCTGGGCGTTCCCCGCGGCGCGGGGGCGGACGATATCCGCAAGGCGTTCCGCAAGCTGGCCAAGCAGCATCACCCTGACGCCAACCCCGGCGACAAGGCCGCCGAGGAGAAGTTCAAGCGCGTCTCGGGCGCCTTTGACATCCTCGGCGATCCGGACAAGCGCAAGAAGTTCGACAACGGCGAGATCGACGCCGAGGGCCGCGAGCAGCATCCCTTCAGCCGGGGCGGCGGCGGGTTCGGCAGCGGCGGGCCGGGCGGCTGGTCGCCGCGCGGGGCCGGCGGCCAGGGCGCCGACGGCGTCGACCTCAACGACATCCTCGGCGAGATGTTCGGCCGCGGCGGCCAGCGCAATCCCGGCGGCTTCGGCGGCTTCTCGACCAAGGGCCAGGACGTCCGGGCCAAGATCGACATCGACCTGGAAGACGCCATTCGCGGGGCCAAGAAGCGCATCGCCTTCTCAGACGGCCGCACGGTCGAGGTGGCGATTCCCAAGGGCGCCCAGGACGGCCAGGTCCTGCGCCTGAAGGGCCAGGGCGCGCCCGGCCGCGGCGGCCCGGGCGACGCCCTGATCGAGCTGCATATCCGGCCCCACCCCATCTATCGCCGCGAGGGCGACAGCCTGGAGATGGACGTGCCGATCACCGTTCCCGACGCGGTGCTGGGCGGCAAGGTCGAGGCCCCGACGCCGGACGGCAACGTCTCCCTGACCGTGCCCAAGGGGTCCAACAGCGGCCAGCAGCTGCGGCTCAAGGGCCGGGGCTTCATCGACGCCAAGGGCAAGCGCGGCGACCTGGTGGCGCGGCTGGTGGTCACCCTGCCGGACGTCGCCGGCCCGGAACTTGAGCAGTTCGCCCAGGAGTGGAAGGCGAAACGTCCGTACGCCGCCAAACGGCGCTGATCTCGCTTATGGCGGGCGGCATCGTGACAGATTGGCGCACAACCCGCATAACCTGTTCATTCAGCCGCCATTCAGACCGGGGGCTCTAGAAGCACAGGCATGAAACGTCTCGTCGCCCTCTTTGCAGCCGCGATCCTGACCGCCGCCCTTCCCGTGGCGGCGGATGCGCAGGGCCGTGGGCCGAAGGCTGACAAGCAGGAACAACGCGGCGGCAAGGGCAATCGCGGCGGAAACGGCAACGACGGCGGCTATGACGCCCCCCGCGAGCGCGAGATCCCGCTGTCGCAGCTGATCCGCATGGTCGAGAGCCGCACCGGCGGCGAGTACGTCAACGCCAACCCCCGGATGCAGGGCGGCCGCAAATACTACTGGATGCGCCTGCGCTTCCCCGGCGGCCGATTCGAAGACTTCATGGTCGACGCGGCCACCGGCCAGTTCTAGGAGTCTCCCCATGCGCATTCTGCTCGTCGAAGACGATCCCGACCTGTCGCGCCAGCTGAAGCTGGCCCTTGGCGACGCCGGCTATGCCGTGGACCACGCCGCGGACGGTGAGGAAGGCCACTTCCTCGGCGAGACCGAACCCTATGACGCGGTCATCCTCGACCTTGGCCTGCCCAAGATCGACGGGGTGTCGGTGCTGGAAAAATGGCGGCGTGAGAACGTCGCCACCCCGGTGCTGATCCTCACCGCCCGCGACAACTGGAGCCAGAAGGTGGCCGGCTTCGACGCCGGGGCCGACGACTACCTGACCAAGCCGTTCCACACCGAGGAACTGCTGGCCCGGCTGCGCGCCCTGGTCCGCCGCTCGGCCGGCCATGCCAGCCCGCAGCTGTCCTGCGGCGGCCTTCGCCTCGACCCGCGCGCCGCCCGCGCCTCGGTCAACGGCGAGCCCCTGCGCCTGACCTCGCTGGAGTACCGGCTGCTGCACTACATGATGATGCACCAGGGCCGGGTGATCAGCCGCACCGAGCTGGTCGAGCACCTGTACGACCAGGACTTCGACCGCGACTCCAACACCATCGAGGTGTTCATCGGCCGGGTGCGCAAGAAGATCGGCCAGGACCGCATCGAGACGGTGCGCGGCCTGGGCTACCGGATCATGGCGCTCGAGGGCGAGAGCGACGCGTGACGTCGGGCCGGCCGCGCCAGCCCCTCCTTCGGAGCCTGAGGCGTTCCTCGCTCGTCCTGCGGCTGGTGCTACTGGCCGGAGTGTGGAGCATCGCCATGCTGGTGCTGGCCGGGTTCGGCCTCAACCACCTGTTCCGCCAGGCCGCCGTGCAGCGCTTCGAGGCCGGCCTCGAGGAATCGATCCGCGGGCTGCAGGCCGAGACCACCGTCGACAATGGTCAGGTCTATGCGCCGCCGATGACCGACGTGCGGGCCTATCGCCCCTACAGCGGCTTCTACTGGCAGATCGCCAATGTCGACGCCAAGGGGGTGGTGACGCCGCTGGTCGAGTCGCGCTCCATCTGGGACAGCAACCTCAGCATTCCGGCCGGCATCGGCGCGGCGGCGATGAAGACGCCGGGAATCAGCCTGTATTTCGACACCACCGACCCGCTCGGCAAGCGGCTGCACGCCGCCGCCCAGGTCGGCTCCATTCCCGGCCGTGACAGGCCGGTGCTGTTCATGGCCGCCGAGAACCGCGAGTCGATCGACGAGGCCGCCAACCGCTTCATCGCCGTGATCGTCGGGGCGCTGGTCATTCTCGGCGCCGGGCTGATCCTGGCCGTCTATCTGCAGGTGCGGGTCGGCCTGGCGCCGCTGTTCGGCCTGCGGCGTGAAGTTGCTTTGGTGCGCCGGGGCAAGGCCGAGCGGCTGGTCGGCGACTATCCGGCCGAGCTGTCGCCGCTGGCCGGCGAGCTGAACGCCCTGGTCGCCCACAACCAGGATGTCGTCGAGCGCCAGCGCACCCACGTCGGCAACCTGGCCCATGCCCTTAAAACCCCGCTGGCGGTGATGCTGACCGAGGCCCGCCAGACGCCGGGGGATCTGGCCGACATCGTCGAGCGCCAGGCCGAGGCCATGCGGGCCCATGTGGAGCATCACCTGCGCCGGGCCCGCGCCGCCGCCCGCTCGCAGAGCACCGGCGAACGCACCGATGTCGCCGAGGTGCTGGACGAACTGGCCGTGACCATGGAGCGAATCTTCCAGGAGAAGGGCGTCACCATCGACTGGCGATCGCCGGATGGCCTGTGCTTCCGGGGTGAGCGGCAGGATCTGCAGGAGCTGGTCGGCAACATCCTCGAAAACGCTGGCATCTGGTGCCGGCGCAACATCCGGGCCACCGCCGCCCCGGCCGGGGCCGACTGGCTGACGGTCAGCATCGAGGACGACGGCCCGGGCCTGCCGGCCGAACGGCGCGAGGAAGTGATCAAGCGCGGGGCCCGGCTGGACGAGAGCGCGCCGGGCTCGGGCCTGGGCCTGGCCATCGTCGACGAACTGGCCCGCGCCTACGGCGGCGACCTGGTGCTGGACGACAGCGCCATGGGCGGGTTGAAGGTGATGGTCAAATTGCCGCGCGCCGAGGGCTGAAGCCGGCATTTCGGCCTTCATTAACCACCCGTACGCCATTTTGTTTGGTGTCGCCGTTGGGGCGACCTTGGGCGCACACCATGAGCGAGCTTTCACCGGCCAAGGCCGGAATGCTCCGGATGCTGATCGACAGCGCCCCCGATGGCGTCTTGCGCCGGCTTGAGCTTGCCCTCTCCGACGACGCCGTCCGCGACGGCCCCCTGGGATCTGTCTGGACCCTGATCGACCGCGAGACCCACGACCGGGCCTTTCGCAACCTGGCCCTGGCCCCGCTCATCGGCCTGTTCAGCGGCCCGATGGCGCAGTTTCCGCCCGGCCAGCTGGGCCGGCTGTGGAACCACCTGAAGGCCGCCCATCCCGGCGCGATCCGCCAGGCCGAGGCCTCCGCCCGCGTCTATGATCCGGCGGACATCGATCCGGCCGCCTTCGACAACCTCTGTGTCCTGGCGGCGGAAGACCTGCGGGCCGAGGCGCGGCCGCCCGCCCTGGCTGGTTTCGACGCCGACCGCCTGGCCCCGGTCCTGGCCCTGGCCCCCATCGTCCGCCGCTGCCTGCCGCATCTGGGCGACTGGCTGGCCCGGATGGACCAGGAACGCCGCGCCGCCGCCCGGTTGGCCTATCGCGACAGCGTCGCGATGGCGCCCGACGCCGGGCCCCTGTTCTTCCAGATGCTGGCCTCGCGGCTGGCCGAGCCCGGCCAGATCCTGCGGGTCATCTCGGCGGTCATGGACCGGCCCAGCGAACGCTATCTCTCGGACTCGGAACTGGGGCCGTTCGGAACCCAGGTGCTGGACAGCATCGACCGGAAGCTGGCCGAGGTGCGCGGCTTCGACACCGCCGGCGGCGAGGCGGCCGGCCGGGCCGCCGGCCAGGCCGTGCATCAGGCCACCCTCGCCATCGCCGAGTTCGAGGAGGCGGTGCAGCTCAGCAAGGACGGCGAGTGGGGCAAGCGGCTGGCCGGCCAGAAGCGCGGGCTGGCGCTGTCGGTCGAGGGGCGGCTGAAGGAGATCGAACCCGCCGTCGGCCAGGCCCTGCCGGTGCAGGCTATCCGCTACAGCGCCCGGCTGATCAAGGCGGCGCCGAAACTGTCGGCCGACCCCGATCCCAAGGCGGTCGGTCATGCGATGAGCCTGCTGGCCTTCTCCGAGGAAGTCCGCTCCAGCGCCGACACCGGCGGCTTCGGCGCGACCCGGGCCCGCGTCATGGAGTCGGTCGAAAACCACATCGACCCCTATGTCGAGGACGCCCTGGAATACCTGCGCTCCGGCGAGGTCGAGGAGCCTGAACGGGTGCGCGCCTTCCTGGCCATCGCCGCCGATATCCTGACTTTGTCCAAGGACGAGAAGGCGGCGCAGATCGTCCGCCGGCGTCTGGCGGCGGCTTAGGGGCTTTCCGAGGGCCCGTGTCCCTCAAATTCCGATCATCCCGACGAAAGTCGGGACCCAGCTGGCAGGCAGCGTAAGGATCAGCTCTGATCAGCGCCACGGCTCGCCGCCGCTGGCGGACACTGGGTCCCGACTTTCGTCGGGATGATCGGATCGAGCGGACGTTCTGCCACCTCGCTTCCACACCGGATATCCGCTAACAGCGCGCCCATGTCCTTCTGGTTCACCGCCCTGTTCTGGACCGCCGCCGCCCTGTTGTCGGCGCTGGCGGGCTGGTTGGTGCTGACCCTGGCCCAGCGGCGCTCGCTGGCCCCGGCTGAGGGCGACCCCGGGCTGGCCGTGCATCGCCGCCAGCTGGCCGAGATCGACGACCTGGTGGCCCGGGGACTGCTCAGCCCGGCCGAACAGGCCGAGGTGCGGGCCGAGGCCGGCAAGCGGCTGCTGGCGGCCGACGACGTGGCGCGCACCGTGACCCTGGCCGGCGGGCGCAAGATCGCCACCGGGGCGGCGGTGCTGACGCCGCTGATCGCCTTTGGGCTCTACGTCCTGGTCGGCTCGCCCGGCCGCGCCGACGCCCCGATGGCGGCGCGCATCGCCGCCTGGAGCCAGGCCGATCCCGACACCCTGACCGCGGCGCAGATCGCCGCCGCCCTGACCCAGGTGGCCAAGAAGACGCCGAACGACGCCCGCCTGCTGCAGCTGCTGGCCAAGGCGCGGATGGAGTCGAACGACCCCTTTGGGGCCGCCAAGGCGCTGCGCGAGGCGGTGGCAGTCGAGCCGCGCAACCCCGAGCTCTGGACCCAGCTGGGCGAGCTGTTCGTGCTGACCGGCAATGGCGAGATCGGCCTCGACGCCCGCAAGGCGTTCGGCGAGGCCCTGCGCTACGACGCCAAGGCCCTCTCGCCGCGCTATCACCTGGCATTGGCCGACATCGCCGACGGCAGGGCTGCGGAAGGCCTGACCGGCTGGCGCGCCCTCATGGCCGACCTGCCGGCGGACGATCCGCGCCGCGGGCAGCTGGCGGCCGAGATCGCCGAGGTCGAGCGCACCGGCAAACCGCCGGCGCCGCCACAGCAGGCCGCCGCGCCCTCGGCGCAGCCCGGCGCCGACATGGACCAGGCCATTCGCGGCATGGTCGACGGCCTGGCCGCCCGGCTGGAAGCCGATCCCAACGATCCCGAGGGCTGGGTGCGGCTGGTCCGCGCCTATGGCGTGCTCGGCGAAATCCCCAAGCGCGACGCCGCCCTGACCCGCGCCCGATCCCTCTACAAGGACCAGCCGCAGGTGCTTGAGGCGCTGAAAGCGGCTTCGGAGAATGCGCCATGAGCTTCTGGCCGAAATCGCACAAGGCCCGCCGTCGGCTGACCATCGTCCTGGCCGCCGCCCCGGTGCTGGCCCTGGCCGTCGGCCTGACCCTGTATGGCCTGCGCGAGAACATCTCCCTGTTCCTGACCCCTGGGCAGGTCGAGGCGGCGGCGTTGAAGCCCGGCAAGGCCTTCCAGCTGGGCGGCCTGGTCGAGGCCGGCAGCCTGAAGAAGCATGGCGAGGCCATGACCTTCCGCGTGGTCGACAACCAGGCGGGCATGACCGTGGTCTACGACGGCGAGGTCACCAGCCTGTTCAAGGAAGGCCAGGGGGTGGTCGCCGAGGGCGCCCTGCGTCCCGACGGGGTCTTCGTCGCCAAGCGGGTGCTGGCCAAACACGACGAGAAGTACATGCCGCGCGAGGTCACCAAGGCCTTGAAGGAACAGGGCGAATGGCGCGGCGAGGGCCAGCGGCCGTCGCATGACGCGCCCGCGCCAAGACAGGCTGCCCCCAAGCAGGATGGGGCATGATCGTCGAACTGGGCGCCTTCGCCCTCATCCTCGCCTTCGTGCTCTCCATCGCCCAGACCGCCCTGTCGGCGGCCGGGGCGCGCCGGCCCTTGCTGGCCGGGGCCGGGGAGGGGGCGGCGATCGGGGCCTTCCTCGCCCTGATCGTCACCTTCGGGGCGCTGATCCATGCCTTCGTGACCAGCGACTTCTCGGTCGCCAATGTCGCCAACCACAGCCACACCGCCAAGCCGCTGCTCTATCGCGTCGCCGGCGCCTGGGGCAGCCATGAGGGTTCGATGGTGCTGTGGTGCCTGGCCCTGACCGGTTTCGGGGCCGCCGTCGCCTTGTTCGGCCGCGACCTGCCGCGTGACCTCAAGGCCCGGACCATGGCCGTGCAGGGGGCGCTGGGGGCGGCCTTCCTGGCCTACACGGTGTTCGCCTCCAATCCCATGAGCCGCCTGGCCAATCCGCCGGTCGAGGGGGCCTCGCTCAATCCGCTGCTGCAGGACCCGGCCTTGGCCATCCATCCGCCGATGCTCTACCTCGGCTATGTCGGCTTTTCGGTGGTCTTCAGCCTGGCGGTCGCCGCCCTGATCGGCGGCCGCGTCGACGCCGCCTGGGCCCGCTGGGTCCGGCCCTGGACGCTGGCCGCCTGGAGCCTGCTCACCGTCGGCATCACCCTGGGCAGCTTCTGGGCCTATTACGAACTGGGCTGGGGCGGCTGGTGGTTCTGGGACCCGGTCGAGAACGCCAGCTTCATGCCCTGGCTGATGGGCGCGGCCCTGTTGCATTCGGCGGTGGTCACCGAAAAGCGCGGCGCGTTGCCGGGCTGGACCCTGTTCCTGGCCATCGCCGCCTTCACCTTCTCGATGCTGGGCGCCTTCCTGGTGCGGTCGGGCGTGCTGACCAGCGTTCACGCCTTCGCCGTCGATCCCGAGCGCGGCCTCTTGCTGCTGGGCATCCTCGGCCTGGCGTCCGGGGCGGCGTTCGCCCTGTTCGCCTGGCGCGCCCCGGCCCTGACCCCCGGCGGCGGCTTCAAGCCGATCAGCCGCGAGAGCGCCATCGTCGTCAACAACATCGTCCTCACCGCGGCGGCCGCGGCGGTGATGTTCGGCACCCTGTTCCCGCTGATCCGCGAGGCGCTGGACGGCCAGACGGTGTCGGTCGGGCCTCCCTATTTCAACCTGATCTTCGTGCCCATCATGGTCATCGGCCTGGTCATCCTGCCGTTCGGGCCGATGCTGGCCTGGAAACGCGGCGACGCCCTCGGCGCCGCCCAGCGGCTGGGGCTGGCGGCCGCGCTGGCCGTGGGGGCCGGCCTGCTGACCCTGGCCGTCATCAGCCCGCGCAAGGCGATCGCCAGCGCCGGGGTGGCGCTGGGCGTCTGGCTGCTGCTCGGCGCCCTGTCCGAGATCGGCGAACGGGTGAAGGCCTTCCGCGCCCCCTGGCCGGAGGTGCGCCGGCGCTTAAGCGGCCTGCCGCGCGGGGCCTGGGGCTCCAGCCTGGCCCACTTCGGGCTGGGGCTGTTCATCCTCGGCGCCTGTTTCGAGACCGCCTGGAAGATCGAGCTGGCCGAGGCCATGGATGCCGGCCGGACCGTGCCGCTGGGCGGCTATGAGGTCACCCTCGACCGGGTCGACATCGTCGACGGGCCCAACTACCTGGCCGAACAGGGGGTGCTGACCGTGCGCAAGGGCGGCAAGGTGGTCTGCACGGCCGAGCCGGAGCGCCGCTTCTATCCGGCCGGCGGCCAGACCACCCAGGAGGTGGCGATCTGCTACCGGGGCCTGGATCAGGTCTACATCACGCTCGGCGAGCGCCGCGCGACCGTGCGGGGTCAGCCAGCCTGGCTGATCCGCGGCTACTTCAATCCCTGGGTGCAGCTGATCTTCCTGGGGCCGCTGCTGATGGCGCTGGGCGGTGCGGTGTCGCTGTCGGACCGCCGGCTGCGGTTGGCCGTCGGCCAAAAGAGCAAGGCCGCCGCTGCATGAAGCGCCTTCTCATCGCCCTGGCCGCCTTCGCCTGCATCGCGGCCGCCTCCGACCCCTCCGAACGCCTGAGCGATCCGGCCCAGGAGGCCCGCGCCCGCGCCCTGTTCCGCGAGGTCCGCTGCCTGGTCTGCCAGAACGAGTCGATCGACGACTCCACCGCCGACCTCGCCCACGACCTGCGCCAGGTGATCCGCGAACAGATCGCCGCCGGCCGCAGCGATGCGGAGATCCGCGCCTTCCTGGTCGCCCGCTACGGTGAGTTCGCCCTGCTCAAGCCCGCCGTCTCGGTCCCCAACGCCGCCCTCTGGGGGGCGCCTATCCTGGTGCTGCTGGTCGGCGGCGGCCTGCTGGCGCTGCGTCTTCGGGACCGCACCGCGGCTGCGACGCTTTCGCCCGATGAGGAGGCGCGGCTTGCGCAATTGACGCGCGAAGAGCGAGATTGACACCAAGCCGCCGCGATCCTGCCGCAACTAACACCTTGCTCATGACGCAAAGATAACTTGAGCGGCGTTGCGCATCGCGGCAACGCAACTAACTTGGACGTGGAAACACCGGCGTTATGCCGGACGCAGGAACAAAACGACGATGTCATCGAGAAAGACCGGATTTGTCGTGGGCGCGGTTGCGGGGGTCGGCGTCGCCGCCGCCGCTATGGCGGGCGTGGGCATGCGGATGGCTGACGCCGCCGAGGGCCACTACGCCGCGGCCGCCCAGCTTTCCCCCACGCGCGTGAATTTCGCGCCGCCGCCCGGCGCGCCGCTGTCCTTCGCCGACATCTTCGAGAAGGTGTCGCCGGCGGTGGTCTCCATCGACGTCAAGTCGAAGGTCGATCCCTCGACCCTGCGCGGCATCCCCGGCCTGCCCTTCAACCTGCCCGGCCAGGGCGAGGAGGGTGAAGAGAACGAAGGCGGCCAGGAAGGCGGCGCGGGCGGCCTGCCCCGGCAGCAGTCCTCGGGCTCGGGCTTCTTCATCACCGCCGACGGCTACCTGGTGACCAACAACCACGTGGTCGAGGGCGCCGACGAGATCATGGTCACCCTGAAGGACGGCCGCGAGCTGCCGGCCAAGCTGGTCGGCCGCGATGACGGCACCGACCTCGCCGTCCTCAAGGTCGAGGGCAAGGGCTTCTCCTTCGTCAATTTCGAGAATGACGCCAAGCCTCGCGTGGGCGACTGGGTGATCACCGTCGGCAACCCCTTCGGCCTCGGTGGCACGGCCACGGCCGGCATCGTCTCGGCCCTCAGCCGCGACATCAACGACGGCCCGTTCGTCGACTACATCCAGGTCGATGCCCCCATCAACCGCGGCAACAGCGGCGGCCCGACCTTCGACACCTATGGCCGGGTGATCGGCGTCAACAGCGCCATCTTCTCGCCGACCGGCGGCTCGGTGGGCATCGGCTTCGCCATTCCGGCGGAACTGGCCGACAGCGTCACCCAGCAGCTGATCAACAACGGCAAGGTTACCCGTGGCTACATCGGCGCGACCATCCAGAACTTCACCCCCGACATGGGCGAGGCCCTGGGCCTGGGCGGCATCAAGGCGGCCATCGTCGCCGACCTGACCCCAGGCGGCCCGGCCGCCAAGGGCGGGCTGATGCGCGATGACATCGTCACCGCCGTCAACGGCAACCCGGTGACCTCCTCGACCAGCCTGACCCGCGAAGTGGCCAAGGCCCCTCCCGGCGGCGCCCTGAAGCTGGACGTGCTGCGCGACGGCAAGAAGCGCAGCGTGTCGATCCAGTCGGGCGTGCGGCCCTCGGCCAAGGAACTGGCCGAGCTGAACACCCCCGACACCCCCGGCGGCGCGCCGAAGGCCACCCCGCAGTCGGCCCCGGCCCAGCGGCCGGTGGTCCTGGGCATGGCGCTCGCCCCCATCGACGCGGCCACCAAGAGCCGGCTGAACGTCGAGACCGGCGTGCTGGTCGAGACCGTCCGCGCCGACTCCGACGCCGCCGAACAGGGCGTGCGCCGCGGCGCGGTGATCGTCAGCGTCAACACCCGCAAGGTGGCCAGCGCGGCGGAAGTCGCCGCCGCCGTTGACGCCGCCAAGAAGGCCGGTCGCCCGACCGTGCTGATGGGTTTCGCGGTCGGCGGCTCGACGCAGTTCGTCCCGGTGAAGATCCCGGGTTAGTCTAAGTCCGGGCGGCCCTGAGTCGGGGCCGCCCGTGACTTATTTCTGGGGCTGGGCGGCATGCGTATCCTGATCATCGAAGACGACATCGAAGCGGCCGAAGCCATGCGGCGCGGCCTTTCCGAGGCCGGCTACGAATGCGAGCACGCCTCGGACGGGGAGTTCGGCCTGGAGGCCGCCCGGGCCGGTGACTACAACGTCCTCATCGTCGACCGGATGATGCCGCGCCGCGATGGCGTCAGCGTCGTCGAGACCCTGCGCCGCGAGGGCGACGCCACCCCGGTCCTGTTCCTGTCGGCGATGGGCGAGATCGATGACCGCGTGGTCGGCCTCAAGGCCGGCGCCGACGACTATCTGGTCAAGCCCTATGCCTTCCCCGAGCTGATCGCCCGGGTCGAGGCCCTGTCGCGCCGCCGCGAGACCGGCGCGGTCTCCACGACGCTCAAGGTCGGCGACCTGGAGATGAACCTGCTGACCCGCGAGGTCCACCGCGCCGGCAAGGAGGTCGACCTGCAGCCGCGCGAGTTCCAGCTGCTGGAGTTCCTGATGCGCCACGCCGGCCAGTCGGTGACCCGCACCATGCTGTTGGAGAAGGTCTGGGAATACCACTTCGATCCCCAGACCAACGTCATCGACGTCCACATCTCCCGCCTGCGCTCGAAGATCGACAAGGGCTTCGATCGGGCAATGCTGCAGACGGTGCGCGGAGCCGGGTACCGGCTCGACCCCTAGAGATGTGGTAGGATGGCGAGATGACGTCCGATCCCGAATATCCCGAAACGCCGGAAGGCATGGCCGAGGACGCCAAGGCGTTTGAGGACTGGGAGGATGCGTTCATCGCGCGGAACCGCGAGGCGATAAACAAGCTCCTCGAAGAGGCCCACGAGGACGTTCGGCAGGGGCGAGTTGTCGAATGGAACCTCGAGGAGGCGCTCGAGCGCGGCCGCCGACGCTATGAGGAATATCTGGCCAAGCAACGGTCCTGATGCCAACGAAGTCGGAGCCGATCATACGGTTCACCCTGACCGCTCGCGATGAGTTGGACGAACTCGACTTGTGGATCGCGATCGATACCGGCCCAAACGCCGCCAGCCAGGTTCTGAGCAGAATTGACCGCGCTCTAAACAATCTCGCGGCGTTTCCCGAAATGGGTCGCTTTCGGCCCGACCTGCTCGATTCGCCGCGAAGCTTTTCCGTACATCCTTGGCTGTTGGTGTATGAGCCCCTCATTGGGGAAAGAGGAATTCGGGTGATGAGGGTGCTCGACGGCAGACGCGACATCCAGGCCCTGCTGGGTCGCGACCGATGATGAAACTCCCCCGCTTCGTCCGCACCACCACCTTCCGGCTGACCCTGCTGTTCCTGGCGCTGTTCGCCGGAGCCGCGGCGGCGTTCCTCGGCTACATCTATGTGGCCACGGCCGGCGAGGTCAGCCGGCGAGCCGACAATGAGATCACCCGCGAGATGAACTCGCTGGAGGCGACCTACCGTCAGGGCGGGGTCAACGGGCTGAACACCGCCATCATCGAGCGCTCGGCCAGCGAGAAGCCGTTCCTCTATCTGTTGATGGACCACACCGGGAAGAAGATCAGCGGCACCATCCCCGTCTCGCCGATCGAGGAAACCGAGGACGGAGAGAACTGGGCCCGTTTCACCCTCACCGACACCGACATGGACGGCGGCGAGATCCGCCGGCCGGCGCGGGGGCTGCAGGAGCGGCTGGAGGGCGGCGAAATCCTGTTCGTCGGAGCCGACGTCAGCGAGAGCGAAGCCTTCGTGGTCGGCATCGCCCGGGCCCTGTGGGGGGCCGGCGCCCTGATCATCATCCTGGGCCTGGCCGGCGGGGTGCTGGTCAGCCGCAACGTCGCCCGCCACATGCAGGGCCTGACCGACGCCGTGGCGGCGGTGCGCGGCGGCGATCTGCGCACGCGGGTGCGGGTGCGCGGGGTGCGCGACGAGTATGACGAGCTGGCCGAGGGGCTGAACGACATGCTCGACCGGCTGGAACAGTCGATGGGCGGCCTGCGCCACGCCGGCGACGCCATCGCCCACGACCTGCGCTCGCCGCTCACCCGGCTTCGCGCAAGGCTGGAGGCCAGCCTGATCGAGATCGAGAACGGCAAGGGCGACCCGCTGCAGGCGATGGAACAGGCCCTGGCCGACGCCGACAATGTGCTGACCACCTTCAACGCCGTGCTGGCCATCGCCCGGCTGCAGGCGGCCGGCCGCATCCCCGATCCCAAGCCCTTCGATCCGGGCGAGCTGGCCTCCAACATGGCCGAGCTCTACGAGGCGGTCTGCGAGGACAAGGGCCTCGACTTCAAGGCCGAACTGACCCCACGCCTCAGCGTCAACGGGGCGAAGGAAATCCTCGCCCAGGCCCTGGCCAACCTGCTCGACAACGCCATCAAATACACGCCCGAGGGCGGCGCCGTGATGCTGCGGGTGCGCCGCCGCTCGTCGGGCGAGGTGGAGTTCTCGGTCACCGACACCGGACCCGGGGTGCCCGAGGAAGACCGCGCCCGCGTCGTGCAGCGCTTCGTGCGGCTGGAGAACAGCCGCAGCGAGCCGGGCTCGGGCCTTGGCCTGTCCCTGGTCGCCGCCGTCGCCGAGGCGCACGGCGGGCGGCTGGAGCTGTCGGAGGGGCCAGGCGTCATCGACGGCTTCGGCCCCGGGCTGCGTGTGGCCCTGGTGCTGCCGAGGCCGGAGTGAGCCCGCTGGGGCCGAGACTCGCCCCCTGCGGGCCGGTCATCGACGCCAAACATGCCGAGCGTACCCGGGAGATCGTCGAGAGCGATCTCGGGGCGGGCGCGCTGGATGCCGTCTGGGAGGCCCTGGCCCCGGTGCTGGGCGCCTCGCCCTATCTGTCGAGCCTGATCCGGCGGCGGCCGTCGTCGCTGATCGAGACGCTTGAGGACGACCCCGAAGAGCGGCTGGAAGCCCTGCTGACGGCGGCGCGCCAGCAGGCGCGGGAGCCGGACAACGCGGTCGCCACGAAACGCCTGCGCGAACAGAAGGCCGACCTGCACCTGCTCTGCGCCCTCAGCGACCTTGGCGGGGTCTGGGACCTTGACCAGGTCACCGGCGCCCTGTCCCGGTTCGCCGACGCGGCCCTGGAGGCGGCGCTGGTGCAGGCGGCGCGGACGGAGATCGATCGCGGGCGGCTGACGGCCCCGGCCGACGAGACCCGCGGACCCGTCCCCGGCCTGTTCTGCCTGGCGATGGGCAAGCACGGGGCGTTCGAGCTCAACTACTCCAGCGACATCGACATCTCGGTCTTCTACGAGCCGGACTTGATGCCGGTCGCCGCCGGGGCCGAGCCGCAGGACGTGGCCGTGCGGCTGACCCATGGCGTCGCCCGCATGCTGCAGGATCGCACCGCCGACGGCTATGTCTTCCGCGTCGACCTGCGGCTGCGGCCCGATCCCTCCTCGACGCCACCGGCCATGCCGGTTCCGGCCGCCTTCGCCTACTATGAGAGCGTCGGCCAGAACTGGGAGCGGGCGGCCTTCATCAAGGCGCGGGTCGCGGCCGGCGACATGCGGGCCGGCAAGGACTTCCTGGGCGAGCTGTCGCCCTTCATCTGGCGGCGCAACCTCGACTTCGCGGCCATCGCCGACATCCATTCGATCAAGCGCCAGATCCACGCCCACAAGGTCGACGACCGGGTGACGGCGGCCGGCGCCGACCTGAAGCTGGGCCGCGGCGGCATCCGCGAGGTGGAGTTCTACGTCCAGACCCAGCAGCTGATCCTCGGTGGCCGCCAGGCGGCCCTGCGCTCGCCCCGAACTCTGGACTCGCTGGCGGCCCTGCAGGAGTCCGGCCACGTCACCCCGGAAGCCGCCACGCTGATGCGCGAGGCCTACATCCAGCTGCGGGCGCTGGAGCACCGGGTGCAGATGATCGGCGACGAACAGACCCACCGGCTGCCGGAGGCCGACGCCGACCGCAAGCGGGTGGCCGCGCTGTGGGGGCACGCCAGCCTGAAGGCCTTCGACGCGGCGGTCGGGAAAATCCTCAAAGGCGTCAACGCCACCTACGGCGAGCTGTTCAAGGGTGAGGAGGCGCTGAGCTCGCGGTTCGGCAGCCTGATCTTCACCGGCGTCGAGGACGACCCGGAGACGCTGGCCACCCTCAAGCGCATGGGCTTCGACGATCCGTCGGCGGTGTCGGGGTCCATCCGCGGCTGGCACCATGGCCGCATCGCCGCCACCCGCACCGAGCGCGGCCGCGAGCTGTTCACGAGGCTGGCCCCGCGCCTGCTCGACGCCGCCCACGCCACCGGCGCGCCCAACGCCGCCTTCCGCCGGTTCGGGGACTTCTTCGAGCGGCTGGGCTCCGGCGTGCAGGTGCAGTCGCTGTTCCTGGCCCAGCCCAAGCTGTTCGAGCTGGTGGTGCAGGTCATGGCCTTCGCGCCGGAGCTGGCCCGCACCCTGGCCCGGCGGCCGGCGGCGCTCGACGCCCTGCTCGACCCGGCCTTCTTCGCCCCGTTCGAGACCGGGCAGGGGGCGGCGGCCTTCGATCAGGCCCTGGCCGCCGCTGACGGCTTCGAGGCGGCGATGGACGCCGCCCGCCGCGTGCACCGCGAACAGGCTTTCCGCATCGGCGTGCAGGTCATTGGCGGCACGGCGACGGCGGCCGACGCCGGGGCCGCCTTCGCCGACCTCGCCGACCTTTGCATCGCCGGCCTCGCGCCCGCGGCCCTGGCCGAGACGGTGCGCCAGGGCGGGGCCTTCCCCGGCGAGGTGGCGGTCATCGCGTTGGGCAAGGCCGGCGGGCGGGAGATGACCGCCCGCTCCGACCTCGACCTGATGACCCTCTATTCGCCGGCCGACGCGGCGGCGATGTCGGAGGGGCGCGGCTGGGGGGCGGAGACCTTCTACGGCCGCTTCACCCAGCGGCTGATCGCGGCGCTGTCGGCGCCGACCGGCGAGGGCGGCCTCTACGAGGTCGACATGCAGCTGCGACCGACCGGCAGCAAGGGACCCGTGGCGGTCAGCATGAAGGCCTTCGAGGCCTACTATGACCGCGAGGCCGAGACCTGGGAGATGCTGGCCCTGACCCGCGCCCGCGTCGCCTGGTCCAGCAGCCCGGACTTCGCCCAGGTCTGCGAGGCGGCCATCGAGGCGGCCCTGCGCCGGCCGCGGATTCGGGCCCGCACCGCCATCGACGTCCGCGAGATGCGCCAGCTGATGGAGGACGAGCGGCCGCCGTCCGGCCCCTGGGACCTGAAGCTGTCGCCCGGCGGCCTGGTCGACATCGAGTTCGCCGCCCAGTTCCTGCAGCTGGCCCATGCCGCCGAAGGCGGGCCGCTGCGCCAGAACACCGGCGACGCCCTGACCGCCCTGGCGGACGCGAGAATGGCCGATCCGGAGGCGGTGCGGGTGCTGGAGGGCGCCTGGCGGATGCAGCAGAACCTCAGCCAGCTGCTGAAGGTGGCGCTCGACGACGCCGCCGATCCGGACGGCGAGCCCCGCGCCCTGAAAGCCCTGCTGGCGCGGGCCGGCGGGGCCAAGGACTTCAAGGCCCTGAAGACCGCCCTGGCCAGGGCCCGCGTCGCGGCAAGGGCTGTCTACGACCAGCTGGTGCGCTGAGAAACCGCCCCACGCCGGGGCCCAAATGAATATGTCTAGACATATTCATCAGTGTTTTTGGCCTCCCGGGAGAAGGCGAGGGGAGGCGTTGGTCACGGCGGCGCGCTTTCGACCAACAAACCCCGCACATCGACCAACCGACCGACCAACCCCCGAGGCTACTATCGCGCGGCCATGGCCCACGCAAAAGCCAACGGTTCCTGGGGTTTGCCCCCTCCCCGGAGGTTTTCGAGCGACATCGCCTTTTTCGTAGGTCGGCGGACGGCGGTATAATGGTCGCCGCTTCGATAGCGAGACCGGCGACGGAACCCCTTGGCCCGGCCGTTGAAGCTGCGGGGGAGTGATCAAGGAGATTCCCGTACATGAAAGCCTATCTGATCGCCGGCGTACTGCTCGCCATGACCGCCGGGGCCGCCTGCGCCCAGCCCGCCCCCGGCAAGGGCGGCCGCGCCGATGCCAACGGCGACGGCAAGCTCACCCTGGCCGAGTTCAAGGCCGGCCGCACCACGATGATGATGCGCATGGACACCGACCATGACGGCAAGGTCTCCAAGGCCGAGTTCCAGGCCGGCATGGCCGCCCGCAAGGCGAAGGCCGAGGGCAAGGGCATGGAAGGCAAGGGCAAGGGTGACGGCAGCCGCATGTTCGGCATGCTGGACGGCAATGGCGACGGCGCGCTCGACAAGGCCGAACTGGGCAAGATGGCCGAGCGCCGCTTTGGCCGCATGGATGCCGACGGCGATGGCGTGCTGACCGCCGCCGAGCGCCAGTCGGCCGGACAGGGCATGATGGGTGGCGGCCGCTGACGGTATAGTCCTTGAAGCGGCGGGACGGGCGCCGCTGATGGGAGTGTGTATTGACGCTGAAGGGCGATCCGGACGAAGCGCTTGTCGCGCGTATCGGCCGCGGCGATCAGGCCGCGGTCCAGTCCCTTGTCGCCCGCAAGTTGCCGCGCATGCTGCAGCTGGCCCAGCGGATGCTGAACGACGCCTCCGAGGCCGAGGACATTGCCCAGGAGGTGTTCGTGCGGGCCTGGAAACAGGCGGCCAGCTGGTCGCCTGGGGCCGCGAAGTTCGACACCTGGCTGCACCGGGTGGCGCTGAACCTCTGCTACGACCGCCTGCGCCGCCGGCGCGAGCAGGTCATGGCCGAGCCGCCCGAGCAGGTGGACACCGGCCCGGCCCCCGACCGGGGGCTGTTGGCCCAGGATACCGGGGTGCGGGTTTCCGCCGCGCTGGCCGCCTTGCCGGACCGGCAGCGGGAGGCGGTCGTGCTGTGCCACTACCAGGACCTGGGGAACATCGAGGCCGCCTCGCTGATGGGGATCAGCGTCGAGGCCCTGGAAAGTCTGCTGTCCCGGGGGCGCCGGGCCTTGCGCGCCGCCCTCGCCGACCTGAGAGAATGAGACGATGATGGACGCGCAACGCTTCGAGGTTCTTGCCGACGCCCACGGCGGCCTGATCGCCCGCTGGCCGGCCGACGTGCAGGACGCCGCCTATGCCTGGCTGGCGCAGGCTCCGGAGGCGGCGCAGGCGGTGCTGACGCAGGCCCTGGCCCTTGACGAGGCGCTGGATGTTCTGCGGCCACCGCAAGCCTCCGCGGCGCTGCGGACGCGCATCCTCGCCGCCGCGCCGCAGGAGAAGCCGCGCTGGAATCTTGGTCGCTGGTTGGCCGGGGCCGGCGTCGGGGCGACCCTGGCGGCGGCCAGTGTCGCCGGCGTCATGGTCGGGACGCAGGTCAGCCCGGCGCCCGTCGAGGTCTCGGACGACGCCGTGACGGCCGCCTCGGCCGACGACGACTGGATCGTGCTGCCCGAGACGGAGAACCAGTCGTGAAACCCCGTGGTCTGATCGTCGCCCTGGTCGTCTCGGTGGCCCTGAACCTGTTCCTGGCCGGGTTGATCGTCGGCGGGGTGGTGGTGGCGCGGCGGGCGGCCGAGCTGCGGCCGGCGGCGCTGGCGGCGCAGAACCGCACGCCGCTGTGGCGGGCCGGCGATGAGCTGCCCTTCCCCAAGCGGCGGGCCTTCCGCCAGATGTTCCGCCAGGCCGGGCTGGAGACCCGCGACGACATCCGCCAATCGCGCGCCATCCGTCGCGAAGCGATCGCCGCCTTGGAAGCGGAGACCTTCGACGCCAAGGCGGTGGCCGGCGAGATGAACCGCGCCCGCCAGTTGGACACCGCGGCCAGGGGTCAGGTCGAGGCCAGGATCATGGACTTCGCCGCCACCCTGACGCCGCAGGAGCGCAAGGTGCTGGCGGCCGGCCTGCGCCAGGCCATGGCCGGCCAGCTGCGCGAGCCGCCGCCGCGGGGCGAAGGTCGCCCGATCCCGCCGCCTGAACGTTAGGCGCTCCGCCGCACGGCTTTCGACACCCGCCAGGCCATGAACACGGCCGGCAGGCAGAGGCCGGCGGCCACCGCGAACGGGGCGCTCGGCCCGATGCCGGTGAACAGCGGGGCGGCGACCAGCGGGCCGCAGATGCGCGCCAGGGCGCCGGCGGCGGTGTTGAGGCCCAGCATCTCGCCCTGCCGGTCATGCGGCGCGGCCTTGGAGAGGATGGCCACGATGTTGGGGAAGGCCAGGGATTGGCCCAGCGCCACGATGATCATGCCCAGGATGGCGATCGGCCAGTTCTGGCCGACCAGGGGCTGGAAGGCGAAGCCGAGCGCGATCAGGCACAGGCCGGTCATCAGGGTCGCCGCCTCGCCGATCCGCCGGGCCATCCAGCCGGTCAGCAGGCTCTGGGCGATGGCGGCGGTAATGCCGATGGCCAGGAAGCAGAGGCTGATCTCGCGCGGGCCCCAGGCGAACTGATATTTGGCCCACAGGCCGAAGGTGGCCTCCATGCCGGCGAACCCGGCCATGGCGATCAGGCTGACGACCAGCACCCGGCGAATGACCGGATGGGCGATGGCGTCGCCCAGGCCCTCGAAGCGGCCGCGGCGCGGGGCGTCCTTGTGGACGTGGCGGGTCTCCCGCACGAACAGCGTGACGCCCAGGCCCGCCGTCAGGGCCAGGCCGGCGGCGATCAGCAGCGGCAGGCGGAACCCCGCCGTGCCCTGGCTGGGGTCAGCCAGCAGCCCGCCCAGCACCGGCCCGGTGACGAAGCCCAGGCTGAAGGCCGCCGCCATGAAGCCCATGCGGCCGGCCCGTTTCTCGTGTGGGGTGACGTCGGCCAGGTAGCCCTGGATGGTCGAGATGTTGCCGGTCAGGATGCCGCCGACAAAGCGGATGCCCATGGCGATCCAGATGTCGCCGGCGAAGGCCAGGGCGATGTAGGTGGCGGCGTTGCCGAAGATGGTCAGCATCAGCACCGGCCGGCGGCCGATGCGGTCCGACAGCTTGCCCCAGATCGGCTCGGCGAAGAAGTTGCCCAGGCTGTAGGCCGAGAACAGGACGATGACCTGCCAGGCCGGCGCCCCGAAGCTGGAGGCGTAGAAGGGCAGCAGGGGGATCACCACCCCGAAGCCGGCGATGTTGATGAACACCACCCCCAGCAGGATGGCCAGGGCGCGCTTGTCTTCTGGCTGAGGAGCGGGTTGGTCCGACATGAGGGGTTGAGCCTCTACGCCTGACGGCCTCTTCTGGCTAGTTGGGCGGGTTGTGCTTCTCCAGGAAGGCCACGGTGGCCTCCAGCATCTGCAGCCGGGTGTCGCTGCGCGACATCCAGTGGTCCTCGGCCTTGAGGGTGACCAGTTCGACCGGCTTGCCCGCCTTGCGCAGGGCGTCGGCCATCACCTGGCTCTGGTCGTAGCGCACGACCGTGTCGTCCTTGCCGTGGATCAGCAGGACAGGGATGTCCGCCTTGGCGGCGTTGGCGACCGGCGAGATGGCGGCGAGGGCCGGGTCGCGGCGGTTGTCGACGCCCATGAACCGCGACCAGTAGCGCTGGGTGTCGGTGTTGCGGCCGCCTTCGGCCGCGGCCGCCGAGGTCATGAAACGCTTGGGGTCGGAGACCGCCGAGATGGCGACGGCGCAGCGGTAGACGCCGCGATCCAGGGTCGCCCCGGCCAGGGCCGCATAGCCGCCATAGCTGGAGCCGACGATGCAGACCCGCTTGGGGTCGATGATCCCCTTGGCGGCCAGGTCGCGGACGCCGTCCGACAGGTCGGTCTGCATCTTGCGTCCCCATTCGCCGTAGCCCGCCTCGAGGAACCGGCGCCCGAAACCGTCCGAGCCGCGGAAGTTGGGCTGCAGCACCGCATAGCCGCGCGAGGCCAGGGCCTGAGCTTCCCAGTCGAAGCCCGGCTCGTCGCGCGCGGCCGGGCCGCCGTGAGGCAGGACCACCAGCGGCAGCTTCTCCGCTGCGCGGCCGCGCGGCAGGGTCAGATAGCCGGTGATCTCCAGGCCGTCGGCGGCCTTGTATTTCACCGGCCGCACCTCGCTGATGTCCTCGGGCTTCAGGCCGCTGTAGATGTCGCCCAGGGCGCCCGCCGACTTGGTGTCGAGATCGACCAGGGCGTAGTAGGGGCCGGCCTGCGGATCCTCGACCCGGACGATGATCTTGCGGCGATCATCGGTCCAGGAGACCAGCCTGACCTGCAGCCCCGGAAACGCCTTGCTGATGCCGCGCCAGACCGCCTGGTCCTTCTTGTCGAAGAAACTGTAGGAGAGGTCGTCGCCGTCGAGGTTCCAGATGCCGATCAGCGCGTGGCTGGCCGGGTCGCGGACGAAGCCGTCATAGGGCGGCAGCTTGATCTCGCGCGGGGCCGAGCCGTCGGCGGGGTATTCGCGGATCACCCGGACGTCGGTTTCGTCGTCATGGCTGACCAGCAGCACCGAGGTTCCGTCCTGGGCGAGGCCGGCCAGATAGGGGCGGTTGAGAGGGGTGTTGAGGCTCTCGACCAGAGTCCAGCGGTTGTCGCGCTGCAGGCGCAGCGACCAGTCGCCCTTGACCCGATCGTATTCGGTCTGGGCCAAGGGCGTGCCGTCGCGGGACAGCACCCAGTCGGAGGTGTCGGGCCGGCCCTGTTCGTAGAGCCGGGTGGCGCCGGTCGTCAGCTTGATGGCGAACAGGCTGTCGCGGCCCATCTCGCCGCTCGGCCAATGGACGCCCTCGACGATGACCGTGGGCGCGCCGTCGATCATCCGCACCTGCGGCGGACCGATGACGGTGTTCATGGAGTCCTTGGCCTTGTCCATCAACAGCCGGGTCTTGCCGGTGGCGACATCGTAGGCGAGGACCTGGAAATACTCCCGCACCGGTCCGGCCAGGCCGGCGACATAGTTGGTCGAGGAGACGGTGATCAGCAGGTAGCCCGGCGTCGCCCATTGCAGGTCGCGCACCTTCCGGTCGCCGGCGTTGAGCGTGACCACCGCCTTGCCGTCGGCGACCGCCTTGATCAGCACCAGCCGGGCGTCGCCCCGGGTGACGGCATAGGCGACCATCGCCCCGTTGGGCGAGATCTGCGCGTCCTCGATCGTCGGCAGCCGGCCATAGGCGGCGAGCGGCGCGGCCAGCGACGGCGTCGGCGGCAGGGCGCAGACGGCGAGAACGCCCAGGCTCAGAGCGGCCAGGCCGCGCGACAGGAATTTCATGAGTACGCCCCCCAAGGCCCGACTGACGGCCCCGGGGCAATGCTAGCAAAGGCGGGGCCCCGGCGGAAAGGGCCAACGAAAAACGCCCCGGCGCGAACCGGGGCGTTGATCTCTTACCGATGAGGGAAGCCTAGCGCGGGGCCAGGATCATGATCATCTGGCGGCCTTCCATCTTGGGCTCGTGCTCGACCTTGGCGACCTCGTCGAAGTCGGCCTTGACCTTGTTGAGCAGCTTCATGCCCAGTTCCGGGTGGGCCATTTCACGGCCGCGGAAGCGCAGGGTCACCTTGACCTTGTCGCCCTCCTCGAAGAACCGGTGCATCGACTTGGCCTTCACGTCGTAGTCGTGAATGTCGATGTTGGGCCGCAGCTTGATTTCCTTGAGCTCGACGATCTTCTGCCGCTTGCGGGCCTCGTTCTTTTTCTTCTGTTCCTGGAACTTGAACTTGCCATAGTCCAGGATCTTGCAGACCGGCGGATTGGCGTTGGGGACGATCTCGACGAGGTCCAGACCGGCCTCTTCAGCCGCTTCCAAAGCGGCGGAGATGGGCATTTCACCCTGCTTCTCGCCGTTCTGATCGATCAGAAGAACACGGGGAACGCGAATGTCTTCATTCATGCGCGGCCCGTCTTTCACGGGCGGCGTATTGTTAGGGCGGCGAATAGGCTTCTGCTCCGGTATCTGTTTATACGAAAGGCGCGGCTCGCCCGGGGCGTTCCGCGTCTGTGGGCGATATATGACCCTTGGCGGGGTGCGCCGCAAGTGAAGTTGCGGCCCACGGCGGCCGGGCGCCGCCCCTGTGCTCACAAAGACGCGACGAGGCCGGTTGTGATCGGAGTTCCCGGAACAACCGGAGTCGCCCCCGGTTTTGAACGCGGGGGCGGGCTGGGGCTTCGTTGTTTCAAGCGTACGGGAGAACAAAAATGGCCATGCAACGGTGGAACGAACGCGAACAGGACTGGCGCGGCGCGAGTGACTGGCGCGACCGTGACGACTACCGCGGGCGCCGCGAGGCGCGCCGCTTCGAGGAGGGGCACAATCCGGCCGGACCCGCCCAGAACTATCACGCGGGCGAAGACCGCTCGTGGAGCGCCGGCGACCGCCCCGACCGCTACTACGGCGACTACGGGGCCCGGAACTACGGCGACGGCGGCCCGACCGGCTATCCGAGCGAGGATTACCTCGGCGACGCCCGCCGCTTCGACCAGGGCGGCCGTGACCGGTACAGCCAACGGGGCCGGGGCGGGCCGGACTACAGCTACGATCAGACCAACCGCTACTACGGCGCCGAGTGGAGCGATCGCGACAGCTACGACGCCCGTCGCGCCGACTACCGGGCCGATTACCGTGGCGGCGCCTATGGCCGTGACACCGGCTTCGGCGATCCCAACCCCTACGTCCGGGCCGCGACCGACGGCGAGGCGCAGGGCCACCACCGGGGGCGCGGCCCGGCTGACTACAAGCGCTCGGACGACCGCATCCGCGAGGACGTCAACGACCGGCTGACCGACGACGCCCACATCGACGCCTCGGGCATCCAGGTGGCGGTGAAGGACGGTGAGGTGACCCTGAGCGGCACGGTCGACAGCCGCTTCGCCAAGCGCCACGCCGAGGACATCGCCGATCGCATCTCCGGCGCCAAGCATGTGCAGAACAATCTGCGGGTCCGGGACGGCGCGAGCCGGGGCGACGGGACGACCGCGACGCCAACCACGGCGCGTGGGTCTTCATCGCTGAGCTGACGTGAAGAAGGCCGCGGGTCCGGCAGGCCCGCGGCCGCTTCTTAGCGCGGAAGCAGTGAGAAGCTGGCGCTGGCCACCGTGTCCACGGCCATGTCGGCCAGGGTCGGGGCATGCAGCACGGCGACGTGGCCGCGCGGGCCGGTGACGGCCGCGTCGGAGCTGGCCGAGAACAGGGCCACCGTCGGGGCGCCGGCGGCGGCGATCAGGTGCAGCGGGCCGGTGTCGTTGCCGACCGCCAGCACCGAGCGCGAGCCCAACAGGGCGATCTGGGCGAAGTCGGTGCGGCCGGTCAGGTCGCGGGCCCGGCCGACGGTCTTCTGGATGGTGCGGGCCAGGGCGCTTTCCTGCGGCCCGCCGATGATGACGATGTCGTAGCCGGCCTTGAACAGCCGCCCGGCCAGGTCCGAGAACTTCTCGATCGGCCAGCGCTTCTCCGGCGCCTTCTCATTGCCACCCGGCACCAGCAGCACGAAGGGGCGCGGGGCCTGGGCGCCGGGGGTTGGCCGAGCTTCCGGCGCGCGGCGAACGATCCAGGAGAGGTCGGGGGCCGGCGCGTCGCCGGGCGTGGTCGGGGCGTCCGGCCAGATGCCGGCCACCTGCAGCTGCTCGGCCTGGCGCTCGAGGATGTGCATCTTCTCGCGGTTGGGGTTGCGGTGGCGGAACTTGGCGCCGGCCACCGGGCCCGACCAGGGCGGCGGGAAGGGCCGCAGCATGTTGAACAGCGAGGCCGAGGTGGAGTTGCCCTGCAGGTCGTAGACGCGGGCGTATTTGGCCGCCTTGATCGCCTTGCGCAGGGCCAGCCACTCGCCGGGATTGCCCGGCGCGCCATTGGTGTCGACCTCGTTGAAGTAGGGGCTGGTCTTGGCGAGGGCCTCGAAGGCGGGGATGGTCAGCAGGGTGATGCGGGCGCGCGGGTGGGCGGCCCTGATCCGCCGCATGGCGGCCAGGGACAGCACGAATTCGCCGATGGTCCCGGCCTGCACGACCAGGATCTTCTCGAAGCTCGCCATCAGGCCCGACTCTCCAATATGCGAACATAAACGCCCAGCGTGGCTTCGCACATGGCTTCAACCGAGTAGAGTTTTTTGGCCCGCGCCTGGCCGGCCTCGCCCATGGCGCGACGGCGGGCGGCGTCGGTCTGCATGGCCTCAGCCAGCCCCTTGGCCCAGGCGTCGGCGTCGCCGACGGCCAGCCGCCAGCCGGTCTCGCCGTCGACCACCGTCTCGCGGGCCCCGCCGTGGTCGCTGACCAGCACCGGCCGCCCCATGGCCTGCGGCTCGACCGCGGCGCGGCCGAAGCTTTCCGGCTGGGTCGAGGGCAGCAGGGCGAAGTCGGCCAGGCGGTAGGCGGCCGGCATGTCGTCGCAGTGGCCGACCAGCTTGACCTGATCGCCAAGGCCGTTGGCGCGGATGGCGTCCTCGACCTCCTGGCGGTAGTCGGTGCGGCCCTGGTCGTCGCCGACGAAGAGGATCAGGAAGTCGGCTTGGCCCTCCTTCTTCAGCCGGGCGGCGGCGTCGACGATGGTCTTGTGGCCCTTCAGCCGGGTGATGCGGCCGCCGAGTACGAAGACCGTGCGGCCGTCCGCCTTGCCCAGGCCCCAGAGGTCGCGCAGGGCCTTGACCCGGGCGGCGGTGACCTTGCGCGGATCGAAGCGGGTGAGATCGACGCCGCGCGGGATGGAGATGACCTTGTCGGGCGCGGCGTCGTGGGCGGCGATGACGTGGTCGCGGGTGTAGTCGCTGTTGGCGATAACCAGGTCGCCGCGGGTCATCACCGCATTGTACCAGCGCTTGAGGCCGGACTTGGCGTTGTAGATGCCGTGGTAGGTGGCGACGAAGGGGACCTTGGTGGCGTGCGCCGCCCACAGGGCGCTGAAGGCCGGGGCGCGGCTGCGGGCGTGGACGATGCTGATCTTCTCCTTGCGGATCAGGTCGATCAGCCGGGCGGCGTTGCCCATCATCACCAGCGGGTTCTTGCTATGCACCGGCATCTGCACCAGGCGGCCGCCGTCGGCCTCAAGGCGCGCCGCCATCCGCCCGCCGCGCGTCGCCACATAGGCCCGGCCGCCCGCGTTCACGACAGCTTGCGCGATGTCGATGGCGGTCTGCTCGGCGCCGCCGGTCTCCAGTTCGGGAACCACCTGCAGCAACGCAAAATCCGGGGGCAGGGCGATCAAGGGTGTGAGCGCTTCCTTGGCGGTGACGAATGAGGATAGGGAGCGTTGATAGGCCAAACGGGAGCCCGGCGCCATGACCGAGACCAGTGGATACCTGGAGCGTGAAGATGGCGAGCGCGTGGCCTGGAAAGCCGTCGCCGGCGCCGGCCCGACGGTGGTCTGGCTGGGCGGCTTCATGTCCGACATGGCCGGGACCAAGGCCAAGGCGCTGGCCGACTGGGCGCTGGCGCGGGGACGGGCCTATGTGCGGTTCGACTACCTGGGCCATGGCGAGTCGAGCGGGGCGTTCCGCGACGGGACCATCAGCCGCTGGCGCGAGGATTCCCTGGCGGTGATCGATCAGTTGACGGAGGGACCGCTGGTGCTGGTCGGCTCCTCCATGGGCGGCTGGATCAGTTGCCTGGTCGCGGCGGTGCGCCCCGAACGGCTGGCCGGCATGGTGCTGATCGCCCCGGCCGCCGACTTCACCGAGAAGCTGATGCTGCCCGGCTTCCCGGCTGAGGCCCACGCCGCCCTGGCCGCCACCGGCGAATGGACCCGGCCCAGCCTCTACGAGGAGGGCGGCTATCCGATCACCAGAAGTCTGCTGGAAGACGGCGCCCGCTGGTCGATCCTGCCCGGCCCTGTGCCGATCGAGGTCCCGGTGCGGATTCTCCAGGGCGCCGAGGACCCGGACGTGCCGTGGGGCCATGCGCTGGCTCTGGCCCAGGCTTTGAAGGGCGAGGACGTGGTCTTCACCCTGATCAAGGACGGCGACCACCGACTGTCGCGGCCGCAGGACATCGCGCGGCTGATCGCGGCGGTGGAGGAGGTCGGCTAGTCGAGGCTGCGGGTGTTGCGGCCGGCCTCAGCCTCGATCTGACGGGATAGCCTTTCATCAAGCCGCCGTTCGCTGGCCGAAATGGCGCGGGCGATCCAGACGGCCAAAGCCGTCAGCACCAGGCCCAGGCCGAGTATCAGGGCGAGGTAGAAGACGTAGCTGGTCTCGCCGAAGCGCTCCCAGCGTCGAGGTCGAACCAGGAAGGTGCGAACGACTGGCTCGGCCTGCTCCTGGAAGAGCAGCATCCAGACCCCGGCGGCCAGGCAGCCGAGACCGATCAGGATGATGATCGCGGCGGCGCCGTAGAGGCGCCACCAACCCGGGCGGTTCATCAGCAGGGCGTCGCGGCTGGGCATGACAATCCTTAGGCCCAGAACGCCTTGATCCGTTCCGCCTCGGCCAAGCCCTGCGCATGGCCGGCGCGGGCGATGTCTCCGCGACGCGAACCGTCCATCAGGTTGGGACCGAAGGCCTCGCCGCTGCCGGCGTCGGGGACGATCAGGGCGGCCTTGTTGCCGGCGGCGCGGACCTGGGCCAGTTCGGCTTCGAGACCGGGCATCATGAAGGGCAGGAAGGCCGGCGGGGCGACGGCGACCAGCAGGACCTTGTCGTGGGCCTTGGCGAGGTCGGCGTTCGTGCCGGACCGCATGCCGCCGTCGATGTAGCGCCGGCCGTCGATGGTGATCGGCGGGAAGATGGTCGGCACCGAACAGCTGGAGGCGATGGCTCGGATCAGCGGGGCGGCCTTGTCCTCGCCCCAGATGACCAGCTCACCATCGGCCGTGTCGACGGCCGTGCAGGCGTAGCCGGCAGGCCAGGGGCGGGTCCCTTCGGCCAGCGGGCCGAAGCCGGCGATGAAGGCCTCTTCCGAGACGGTCGTGGCCTCCAGCGCCATTTTGGCCAGTTTCAGCCGGCCCTCGACGGCCAGCGGCTCGCCGGGCGGCTTGCTCATCATGACGCTCATCAGCGGCGTCAGGTCGGGGGCGGGGCGGCCGCTTGGCGCGGCTTCCCTGATCTGCTCGGCGGCGGCGAACTCGGCCCGCAGCATGGCGACCGGGTCGCGGCCGATGGCCAGATGGGCGCCGACGAAGGAGCCGGCGGACGTGCCGAGAATCCAGTCGGCGTCCGAGACATCGACCCCGCCGTCGGCCAGGCCGGCCAGCAGGCCCGTCTCCCAGGCGATCCCCACCGGACCGCCGCCGCCCAGAACCAACGCCTTGCTCATGCCTGTTTCCCCTCGTTCGCGGCGAGGATAGCCGCCAGGCCTTCGCGATAGGAAGGGTATCTCGGCCGCCAGCCGAGCTCGGCCTTGGCGCGGGCGTTGGAGACCCGCTTGTTCTCAGCCCAGAAGCGCCGGGCCGGGGCCGGCATGCTGGCCTCGTCGTAGGGGAGGAGCGGCGGCGGCGACTGGCCCAGCAGGGCGGCGGCGAAGGCGTTGACCTCATGGGTCGGGGCCGGTTCGTCGTCGACGATATTGTAGATTCCGCCGGCTCGCGGCCGGGCGACGGAGGCGGCCAGGGCCCGCGCGATGTCGTCGACGTGGATGCGGCTGAACACCTGGCCCGGCTTGACGATGTTGCGGGCCGTGCGCTCGTGAAGTTTCTCCAGCGGCGAGCGGCCGGGGCCATAGATGCCGGGCAGACGGAAGACCTGCACTGTCAGCCCCATGCCGCGCCCGACCTCCAGCCAGTCGCGCTCGGCGGCGACGCGGCGGCCGGCCTCGATGCTGCGGGCGTGCAGCGGCGTGGCCTCGAAGCACCAGCCGCCTTCTCGGTCGCCGTAGACGCCGGTGGTCGACAGATAGCCGATCCAGTCGGGAAAGGCGCCGGCCCGGGCGATGGCCGGAACCAGGGCCTCCAGGGCTGGGCAACCGTGGTCGGTGGGCGGCGTCGTGACCAGGATGGCGGTCATCGGTGGGGCGGCGACGAGGGCGGTCTGGTCGCCGCTGTCGACGGGGATGACGCCGGCGGCGCGGGCCTCCTCGGCCGAGTCCTCCGACCGGACGGCGGCCCAGACCTCCCAGCCGTCCGCCTGCATGCGGTGGGCGAAGGCCCGTCCGGTGTAGCCGAAGCCGAAGATGAGGAGGCGGTTCACGGGCTATCCTAACATTGTGGATGGAAGGCCCGCCAACCCCGCCCACCTCCTCGCTACCGTCATCCTAGGCCTTGTTGTTCAGCCCGGGGACATGCCTGACAGGTGTTCGGGGACATAGCTGACACATCATTTTCTGGATTGGCTCTTGAGGAGGGCGGTCCATGCCTTGGATGGAGGTGTCGGCCATGGAGCAGCGGCGCGAGTTTGTGC